>JAZOWX010000001.1:0-64034 GCA_045659405.1 Eubacteriales bacterium
GGCTCTTGTAGTAGAGCTTGAGGCTGCAGCAAAGGCTGGATGCCCCGTTGCTCCCGCAATTCTCGCTGAGAAGAAGTACCTCTCCAAGAAGGCAGTTTGGATCTTCGGTGGAGACGGTTGGGCATACGATATCGGCTTCGGCGGTCTTGACCACGTTATCGCATCCGGCGAGGACGTAAACATCATGGTATTCGATACCGAGGTTTACTCCAACACCGGTGGACAGGCTTCCAAGGCTTCCAACATCGGTCAGGTTGCACAGTTCGCAGCAGCAGGTAAGGTAATCGGCAAGAAGAACCTTGCAGAAATCGCAATGTCCTACGGCTACGTTTACGTTGCACAGATCGCTATGGGCGCAGATATGAACCAGACTCTCAAGGCTATCGCTGAGGCTGAAGCATATCCCGGACCCTCTATCATCATCGGCTACGCTCCTTGTGAGATGCACTCTATCAAGGGCGGTATGGCTAACTGCCAGGCAGAGATGAAGAAGGCTGTTGAGACAGGCTACTGGCACATGTTCAGATTCAACCCTGCACTCAAGGCAGAGGGCAAGAATCCCTTCATCCTCGACTCCAAGGAGCCCACAGGAAACTATCAGGACTTCATCACAGGAGAAGCTCGTTATACAAGACTTGCTCAGGCATTCCCTGCTCGTGCTGAAGAGCTCTTCGCAAAGGCTGAAGAAACTGCAAAGGCTAAATACGAAAGACTTAAGAAGCTCGTTGAGTTCTACGAGAACAACTAATTCAGCTTCTTGACAATTCAATAAAATCGGGGCTGTCCATTCAGACATAACCGAATAAAAACGAGGGGTATTGTGAAAACACAGTACCCCTCTAACATTATGTAAAAATTTGAGGAAATCGAGGCTGAAAGCCCACGATTTCCTCATTTTTTATTGTTTTTTATTCTATCACCGTTTAGCCTCTATCTTTGAGGAAGAAATCTGCCTATCCCCACTTTCTGATTGTTTTGAGCGCCAAACCATTGTGTGTGCGACAATTTATTGCGTTTTATGCCGATTTTATGGGTATCCGCTCCCCACTTTTGCCATTTTTGCGTATTATGGGGGAAATTTTTGGTTATCCTGCAAAATCACAGGATTTTCTTAATAACCTGCACTTTATCGCCCATATCCGAAAGCTGCTCGTGAGATGCAACAGTACAGCTCACAGAAGATTTCAGACGTCGCTTCAGCATTTTTGCAAAGCTCAAAATATCATTTTTATCGGTGTTCAGCATTTCAAGGCGGCGCTTTGCACGTCTTTTGTAGGTTATGCCTCGCAACGCTCTCACACATTCAAGGTCAAAGCTCACTCTGGCGCTCTTTACACCGTCAGTCGTGGAAAACGTACCTATAATATACTTTTCCAGCTCTTCCGCCGTTATATTTTCAGCGAAGCTTTCGAGAAATTCGGGTACGTCAAGGTATTTTTCAAGACTTCTTTCGGGACTCGGGTCACGGTAGGAGTAAAATGCGCCAAAGCTCTCCCGAAGCACTCCCCCTGCTCCATACGCTCCGCCAACAGCTCTTATTTCGTTCCACAGATATTCATAGTTCAACATAGTTTTTACGACGTCGTAAGCCGCACTTGAACCCTGCTTTGACATCGGGAATCCCAGGGCGGTAAAGGCAGTACGTGTTGGGATTTCTACACCCTCGCATACAGCGGGGAGCGTTTTATATTCAAATTTAACAGCACCCGCACCCGCAGGAAGACTTTCATAAATATCGGCTATAATAGCTTCTGCCCTCTCACCCGCACCGAAAAGCCTTATGCGCTCTTTAACGAATATGCGCCCTGCAAGCTCCGATAGCCTTTTGGCAAGTGTCCGAATGCTTTTCTCATCAGCGGCATATTCGGATATTCTCCGATACGCTTCATAGCCCGAATAGCAGTCGCTTACTGCGCTTGGCACGGAGAATGCCGCCTGCACCCTGTCAATTGCAAAATTCGTACCGTCAGCACTTATACTCTCTTTCATATATATGCTCATTCGCTTAAGAAGCGTGGAAAGTATATCCGACGAGAAACGGGAGGTCAGGCACACCTCACCTATTATAGGAGCTGCATACTCTGCGTTTTCCGAAAGCACACCGAGCGAAAGCTTAAGAGTGTTTATACACTCACCGCTATAATGAATTGAAGCAACGGGTGAAAAGCTGATAAATCCAAGCTTTCCTTTTATATAAGAAAACAGCTCGCCCTCATCATGCAAATCGGTAGGCATTTTGGTAAGTGCCGAAGCAAGCACGGCAAGGTCGGTACACTCGTCAGGGCTCAAATCCGAAACGTCAAAGAATGCGTTTATATAATTTATTCCCGAGGTTTCTATATCAAACACAGTCGCAGGATAGGCTCTGCCGACTCTTTTTGATGACACGAGCTTTGGCGAGGGGTCTATATCAGAAAGCGATAGCTTTGGCAGACATTCAAGCTCCTCCTTGGTGTCCGTACGGCTCTGCCAACGATTGAAGTCCTCACCGTCGGCTTTAAGCTTTTCCTTTTCCGCCTCTGTCATACCGTTGTATATTCTTTGGCATCTATCCGAGGCTTCACGAATATTGCGCTCAGCACACTCGGCATCAGGTGTGAGTATAAGGACGGTTGCATCCTTTTCTTCGGGCAGTATTTGTGCAAGAAGCTGCTCGTAATAGTCGCCCTCTATCTTATCACGCAGACTTTTGAACACGTCGCTGTACGAAAGCGCCGCTGTCGCATCAGGCGAATAAAGCCAGCTCTCCATTACTCCGAGCGCATAAATTACACCCGCAGGATATGAGCCGTAATTCTTCTCTCTTGTGGCAAATTCGAGCGAGGAGAGCGAGGAGCGAAGCGCCTCTTTATCTATTCCGCACTCGGAATATCTCTTAAGCTCGGAAAGCGCAAGAGAAAGAAGACTGTCGCACTCACCGTCCTTGACGTTTATAAAGCTCACCGACATACTGCACTCCGAAAGCTCCTCTGTCGGCGTGACGTAAACGTCCTCGCAAAGTCCGCTGTCAAGCACCGCCCTGCAAAACGGTGAATTCTGCGATGCGGAAAGTGCGCCCCGTATTACCGCAAGGGCAAGATTTTTTTCACGCTCACACGAGGCGAAGGTGCGCATACCAAGCGTCATTCTTGCTTTGTTTTCTACGTTTTCACCAACAGCAACAGGATAAGGAAGCTGTCTTTTTATTCCGAGCGCTCCACGGGCAACCTCTATGCTCACGTCGCTTTCTTTATATTCGTACTCGGATAGATATGAGTCAAGAAGCGGCAAAACCTCATCAAGCTTCACGTCACCGTCAAGCACGATATAAGCATTGCTCGGTGTATAATGCTTTTTGTATACGTCGATAAAATCAGAATAGGTAAGCTCCACAATGCTTTCGGGAGCGCCGCCCGACGAATATGAATACGGGCTATTTGGATAAAGCATAGCCATAATCTGCTCGGACTCTATCTCCTCGGGTGAGGAATATGCTCCGAGCATCTCGTTCAGCACGACACCGTTTTCAGAAGCTCCGCCCTCCGTAAGCTCAAGCCTGTGCCCCTCTTGCCTGAATATATTCTCACATTCGAGAAAGGCGGGGTGAAAAACCGCATCCATATAAACCGATACGAGGTTCAAAAAGTCCCTGTCATTCATAGACGACACGGGATAAACCGTCTTATCGGGATAAGTCATAGCGTTAAGAAAGGTATTGAGCGAGCCCTTAAGAAGCTCCACAAAGGGGTCCTTGAGCGGGTATTTTTTCGAGCCGCAAAGCACCGAATGCACAATTATATGAAAAACTCCCGTGCTGTCGGTGGGCGGTGTTTTAAAAGCAATCATAAAGGTCTTGTTTTCATCTTTTCTGTCAAGATGAAGAAGCCTCGCACCCGAGCGCTCGTGTCTATATTCAACAGCCACAGCACCGATATCGGGAAGCTGTTTTTCAGAAAGCTCACAAAATCCGTATTTTTTCATTTTTTACTCCGTTTTTTACTATTTATTATATGATTATTTTATCATTTTAAAATATAATTGTCAACACGGCGGGAAGTTATAAAAAGTCGTAAAAACAAAAGCAAACTTTCCCTTAATATGTTGACAATTAGCGCTCTGCTGTGTTATACTCATATAAAAAATAAGGAGAAAATATATGACTCTTTACGAGGAACTTTATTTTGATATAAATATCGAGGGCGCAAGGTCGGATATAAAGAAATTCGTTTCGGCACTTGAGGCAGGCGCACTCGACGACTTTTTTGAATTTGACGACGAGCAGATAGAATATGATGATGACTTTGATTCGAAGTCGGACGGCGCTGACACGTCAATATCATTTTCTAACGTTGATATAGGTATAGAAATAGATGAGCTTTCCGTGTACGACCTGCTTGACGAAATTTGCAAGATAGGCAAAAATCTGGAGCTTCGAGGCGAGGTGTACGATGCTGATGATGACGAATACAGGTTTATCAGCCGCAGGGGCGAGAGCTATTACATAAATGCCGATAAGGCACGTCTTTTCGAGGAGGATACCAACATAACCGAAGAGGACGACGAGGGCGAGGAAGACGAGGATTGATTTTAAATCGCTCGAATTATTTACCGTAAAGCTTCAAAAATAAAAATCAGAAAGCACTCACAAATTAATATAAAAACACGCATAATGAAACGTATAGTTTACATTATGCGTGTTTTTGCTTGTCATACCGTTTTTTGATATGAACTACAATTAAAATACAGGCTCAAGGTGGAAATCAAACGTCGGATTGTCAAATTCCGCAGCCTTTGCTTCATAGCCCTCACCGGGATAGCGCTTTGCCACAGCAAGAAGACAGCGTGTCATAGCAGCCGACTGCTTGTTGGGATAAAGCTCACCGTAGGGGAAGGTTTCGGGATTTTTAACGTAAGGATACATAAAGTCAATAGCGTTTTTCAAAATGCAATGACCGCGTATTTCGTCAGTCGCCCAAAACTCGCTATATCCGAGTCTCTCGGCTATATTTGCAACAACGATAAGCGCTTGGAGATTAAAGAAGGAATAACTCATACCCTTTGTGCGGCGAAGCTCCTCAGGCTGCTCACCCTTTAGTGTTATCTGACGCACCAGACGGTTAAAATATGCGGTTTTGCATATCTTTTTCACAAGAGCGGCACGTTCTGTAAACACCGCAGTTGCAAGCACGTTTGCATCATGCCAGGAGCCGTGGTTGCTGGCGGAATTATCTGCGCCAAGTCCGTATTCGTGAGTAAGCACCCAGTCGGTAAATTCTACGTACCACTCCTTGACACCTGCGAGAATATCCTCTTTTATAAGACCGAGATGCTCAAGTATACCGATAGCGTTGAACAAAACGTAAGCCGTGCCAAACGAGATAAGTCCCGTGCTGCGTCCCTCGCAGATTCCGGGAAGCCCCTGCGAATACTTTGCGTTGGGATTTGTACGTGTTTCGGGATTCAAGAACCAGTCGTAAAGCTGACGGTTTGCATACTCCGAATAGCCGTTATCTCCGATGTAAAAGCAGGCCCAAGCAAGCTTTTGAATGCGTGAATAAATGCCGCCCGGGCCTATACCGTTTTGCGTATCGGGATTTACAATACCGTCGCGGTTTACCCACGGAAGTCCGTCGGGTGTATCTGGGTTAGGCCACCAGTAAGGGCCGATTGACACGTAATCGTGCAGATCGCCAGACGGTCTTGGGAGCTTTATATCTACCACCTTAAGTGTAGGCTTTTCAAGAATTGCGTCTGCGTCAGCCCGCAGCTTCTCTATAAGCTCGGGTACTACCTTTCCGCTTTCTTTATGAGCTATCAGCTCCTCAATAGTATAAGTTACAGTTGCCATTTTTCCCTTTCTTTCAATGCGTATATGCAGCGTTTCGGATGTCAAATGCAATTCTCAAATTCTTATAATACAGGCTCAAGCCGCCACAGCTCGTCGTACTTTTCGTTTACCAACAAGGGCGCTATAAGCTCCTCGTAGTTGTCATAAGCATGTCTTTTGTTAACAGAAGCTAACATTTTAAGTATTCTCGGGCCGTATGAGCCGTGATGAAGGTCGGGATAAGGACAGCTATCGGGGTTAAGCACGTAAGGGTAAGTGAAGTCAACAGCTTTCTTCAGAATACACTCGCCGCGGTCCTCATCAATTCCCCAATATTCGCTGTAACCACGTCTTTCGGCAAGGTTTGCTACAATGATAAGCGCATCAAGAGCATAGAATGAATAACCCATAGGCGTAGCACGTAAAAGCTCGTGAGGCTGTGAGCCGTCGGGCTTGATTTTGCCCTTCGCACGAAGCACGTAGGAGCTTCTGAGCACTCGTTTTACAAGCGGCTCACGCTCACAAAGAATTGCTGCGGAAAGTATCTGCTCGTCATACCACGCACCGTGGTTATCGGTAGCCGAACCCTCCTGTATTCCGATATTATCGTCTGTCATAAGCCAGTTTGTGAACTCTACAAACCAACGCTTTACACCCTCCTTGATTTCCATATCAAGAAGTCCCATTTCCTCTAAAATTCCCATACCGTCAACTATAAGGCGGGTATTGGCAAAATCTACGATTCCGGGTGAGCAGCCGTCGCATACACCGGGTATTGACTGCGCATATTTAGCATTCGGCTTCATATACGAGTCGGGGTTTAAAAACCAGTCGTACATCTGACGGTTGGCGTACTCTGCATATTCCGTAGCTTTTTCGGGGAAATAGAAAGCCGCAAGCGCAAGTCTGTGAACTCTGCTGTAAATAGCAGCCCCTCTCGGGTTTCTTGCGGTATTGGGATTGTGATGTCCGTCACGGCGCACCCACGGAAGTCCGTCGGGTGTATCGGGGTTAGGCCAACGGTAGGGGCTAACCGACATATAGTCGTGCATATCGCCCGAGGGCCTCGGAAGGTCTATCTCGGTTACCTTGAAGGTGGGCTTTGTAAGAATTTCATCAACCTGTGAGCGAAGAGCTTCAAGCGCCGCCTTTGGCACACCGCTTTCCTTGTGAGCTGTAAGTTCCTCGTACGTGTAGGATATAGGTCCCATAGTATTTTTCTCCTTTAATTATGTATATCGCAAATTTTATTCTTGTAAAAGTACCGTCTTTTGTGAGCCTAAAATTTTACTTTTATCAAAGCAACGGCTCAAGCAGCCATTCCTCATTGCCGCTCATCAATTTTGCGGCACGCTCGGCATAGCCCTCGCCCGGGAAGCGTTTATCAAGCACCAGCATAACGTGCGCCATTCTTGAGCCATAGGTGTGCGGGTGAAGCTCCTGATACGGGAAGCTATCGGGATTTATAACGTAAGGATAAAGGTAATCGACAGCGCTCTTTATAACGCAACAGTTGCGTTCAGGGTCAACCTCCCAATAATTCTTATATCCGAGCTTTTCGGCAAGGCTGGCTATAACGAGCATTGCATCAAGATTGTAGAACGAATAACCCATACCCTTGGTGCGTTTAAGCTCCACAGGCTGTGAGCCGTCGTTTGCATTCGGGTTGGAATATCCGTCACGGCGGATATACGGAAGTCCGTCGGGTGTATCCGGATTCGGCCACCAATAAAGTCCCATAGACATATAGTCGTGGTTATTACCCGAAATCGCCTTAAGCTTCTTGTCAGTAACACGGAGTATCGGTTGAGTAAGTATTTCATCCGCATTTTTGCGAAGCTCGGCAAGTGTCGCAGAAGAAGCCAATCCCGACTTTTTATGCTCGACAAGCTCATCAAACGTGTATGTCACAGGTCCTGTATACATATCATTCTCCTTGAAATAACATATATGTTAAGACAATTTTAACCCACAAATCCGCTAAAGTCAATGCGGCTATCACATTAAATAAAATAAACATCGACTCAATGCACAATTTCAAAAAGGAATTGTTGTAGAAGATTAACAAAAGTAAAAGGAAGCAAAAAAATGAACCGATATCAACTTTTCTCAGGCTGAATATAACGAAAAACCGCCCTGCAAACTGCAAAAAACAGAAAGACAGAGCGATTTTTAATCTTCTGATTAAATTAAAGGAAAAGCGGGCGTAGCTGCCGCCCCTCAAGCATTGCGGAATAAGCCGCCTCTACCTGCGACAGGTCGGCAACAAGCGAGCTTGGCTTCCCCAGGGGCGAGTCCTGCACAAGCGGCACGAAATACACGCTTTTTCGGTTGAGCATTGTGGCTAAATTCTTCAGATTTGCGCTCATAGCGTCGTTGCTGGCAAGTGCAATAAGCGTTGGTCGGTTTTGCCGCAGGTGCGCCTTTATAGCCATTGTTGGGGCGGTGTCGGTTATGCCGTTTGCCGCCTTTGCGAGTGTGTTACCCGTACAGGGGCAGACAACGAGTGCCGAAAGCGGTGTTTTAGGTCCGAGCGGTTCAGCATCCCGCACCGTATGTATTATCGGTCTTTTACATACACTCTCGATGCGCTCCCTGATTTCTGAAGCTTTGCCAAACCTTGTGTCAACGCTGTACGCATTTTCACTCATAATCGGGCAAACATCACCATATTTGTCAACAAAGCTTTGCAAAACGTCTATTGAATCCGAAATAGTACAGTAAGATGCGCATAATATAAATCCTATCATAAAGTCCTCCGTATATTCGGTTGGGGCTGTCATATTCCGCGATAGCAAAAAATATGACGCCCCCACCTTTTTAAAAATCAGGGCTTGCCAAGCGCTCGGCAAATTGCCTCGCCGTAAGCCGTACCCGCACTTTCGGGAAATACTCTGTCAGGTATACCGACAAGCCGCTTTACACTCTCACAGTGACCGAAGTTTTCCCCCGAAGCGAGGTCAAAAACAGATACCCCGGCATTATGAAGCGCAATAGCGCCGCTATTATCGGTAATCTCCGCAGGCGCTGTGTTTATCAATACGTCTACCGACAAGAGCTCCTCGAGCGTCATCGTTTGGGAGCTCTCAATTCCCCAAGCGCCAAGAGACCTGCAAACAGACTCGCGACGTGTGAAAACAATCGGCTTTGCACCGAGAAACGAGAGATATTTCAAGAGTGCCGAGCCAATCCTGCCGTAGCCGATTATTCCGAAGCGGACCTCGTCGGGAGCTCGTTCTTTTGCCGAAATGATTTCACCGATAGCTCCAAGCGCTGTAAGCTCTGCGTTTTTCACCAGAAAATCCTCATCATACATAGCGTCATATACCCGTGCGCCAAGCGACGAAATCCGCTCGCAAAACCACGGCGGCAAGCCGTATCCGCAAACGGCGACACCCGCATCAATACCGACAGTGAGAGATTCAAGGGCGATATTCGTGCCGCTTACGTTAACACCGTCACGGGTTGTCGGCACAGGCAAAAGCAAAAGCTTTTTATAAGGCAGACCCTCACGGCAGATTGCTCTTTGCGCTGCGGATATGCGCTTTGTGCCTTTAATAATTTCAACCGTCATTTCTTATAACATCCTTGCTCTTGCCATAGGGCAGAGCGGCTATTCTCCGCCCCAAAGAGGCAGTTTTTCGAAAGGTACGCAAAAAAATGCACCCCCTCTCTGCTCTTATAATATGGCAAATATCAAAATATGTTACAGTGTAGCGCCCCTTTTATTCTCCGCACTCGTCGCCCATATTGCAGACCGGCATATTCACATTTTTCATAGACGAGGTCAGCTTTTTCCATTTCTTTTTTATAAAATCCATACCGCAGTTTTTAACCGTAACCGCACCAACCACAGCAAGTGCTCCTATCATCAAGGCAATATACGGATGCCCCTTTTTCTCACATTTTCTGAAAAACATATACTATCCTCTCTTTTTCTGTATTTCTTACTCAAAATACGGCTGACCCTATTTTCCCCGAAAATTTGATTTTTATAAGTGCGCTCACGCTTTTATAAAATAGGCGGCAAAAAGAAAATTTAAGCTTGTCAAAAAACCAAAGCGGCATTCTCGATTTCATAAAAATCTCCTATCCCGACGACAAAATGGCAAAAAATTCAAACTTAAGCTTACAAAAAAGCAGACGGTGAGGCTAAAAACCGTCATCGTCTGCCGACTTATTTCAAAATACGTGCATACCTAAAATACCTTTGCATCGGATAAAATCCGAGCCGCCCTCGGGTTAGAGGATTGATTTTTTATACTCAACGGGAGACATTCGCTCATACCGACGGAAGCAGATAGAAAAATACTGCGGTGTGTCAAACTGAAGACGGGAGGCTATCTCCGCAAAATTATGCTCCCCCTCTCTTATCAGACGCTTTGCTTCCTCTATTTTGAGAAAATTGTAATAGCTTATAATTCCGCCCGCTCGGTAAAGCGAAAATAAATTTTTCACCGTGCTGACGCTTTTGCCAAGCTTTTTCGCAATATCAGGAACGGTCAGCTTTCCGTATATGTTTTTTTCGAGCAAATCAACAATTTCCTTCACAGGATAAGGGATATTAACACCGTTTACCTTGTACTGATAACGGCTTCGCTTTGTAACTGCATCGGTGTTGCGGTGGAGGCTTATCAGGAATATTTCAAGCAGATTTTTCGTCATCTGGCTGCCGCCAAATGGCGGATTTTCTATCTTTTCAAGCCGTGGAATCAGGGGATTGTTTTTGTCCGCCATCCGATAGGTTGAAAGCCCCTCTCGGAAAAGAAGCCAAAGTATCGCGCGCTCCTCGCTTGAGAGCGGAAATATTTTACCCTCAAAATGCTTCATAGCTCGGCTTTTACACTCAAACGTGATAATGGAAAGGTTCGGAGCTGAATTTTCGCCCGAGCGTATAGCGTGAAACTCATTCGGCTTGTGAAATACAAGCTCACCGCTTTTTAAAACGAACTCTCTTTTATCGGCGGTGCATATAACCTCGCCCTTGTCTACATAAGCTATTTCCCAGAAATCGTGGCTTTCGCCGCTGAATTTGAAGTCCTTGGAAAACTCCATATAAAAGACGGTTATAAGCTTCTCTACGTTAAGAACCTTGTCGAAGCCGTACCTTATAAATTTATCTTCCATAGTATTACCCCTTTAACCAAAACTATAAGTATTATAACCGATTTTATATTTCGTTGCAACCGTTTTTTTATGATAAAATTAAGAAAAAACGAAAAGGAGCTTTATTATGTACAACGTTCTTGTTATAACAGCGCACCCGGACGACATGGAAATAGCCTGTGCAGGTACACTACTCAAATGCCGTGAGCGAGGCGACAAGATCACGGTTTGCCACCTTTGCAGCGGAAACCTCGGTCACGTTATCATTCCGCCTGACGAGCTTATGGTTATGAGAGCGGGCGAGGCTAAAAAAAGCGGCAAAATCGCAGATTTTCACGAGGTTATATGGGGCGGATTTCACGACCTCAACATCTATGACAACAACAAAGAGGCAAGAGACCTTGTTGTCGATATAATCAAGCGTACAAACCCCGATTTTATAATAACGCACGACCCCGACGACTATATGCCCGACCACACGGCAACCTCCCGTCTTGTATTCGATGCCTGCTTTGCGGCAACTCTTCCCAATTATCATACCCCGACAAATGGAGCTGCAAAAATGGTGCCGATTTACTATATGGACACACTTGCAGGTGTCGGCTTCAACCCGACAGAATACGTAGACGTAAGCAAATACATAGATAAAAAGCTTGAAATGCTGAATTGCCACGAGTCGCAGATAGTATGGATGCGTGACCACGACGGAATAGATTTCCCCGATATGGTAAAAACCTGCTGCCGCTATCGAGGCTTCCAGTGCGGTGCTGATTATGCCGAGGGCTTCAAGCAGTGCCACGTTTACCTCAAGGGTACAACCACCCGTTATCTGCCATAACCGAAAAGGAGAAAGTTTATGAAAAAAGGTATAAGTATTTGGTCTTTCCCGAATCAGCCGCTTGCCAAAAGCTTTGCACTTGCAAAGGACGCAGGCTTCGAGGGAGTTGAGGTTGCTATCGCCGAGGACGGTGAGGTCAATCTTAAAAGCACGGAAGCCGAGCTTCTTGCGCTAAAGGGTACAGCCGATAGCTGCGGCATTGAGCTTTACAGTGTTGCAAGCGGACTTTATTGGGATAATTGGCTTACCTCGGACACAGAATCCGAAAGACTTCGCACAAAGGATATTGTAAAGCGTCATCTTGAAACCGCAAAAATCCTCGGCTGTGACACGATTCTCGTTGTCCCCGGCTCTGTTAATGCCGAATTTGCAGCGCCCGGCAGAGTTGTTGACTATCTTGATGCTTATGAAAGAAGCCTCGAGGCTTTCTGTGAGCTGAAAAGCTATGCCGAGGAGCTTAAGGTAAGCATCGGTATCGAAAACGTGTGGAATAAATTTCTCACCTCGCCCATTGAAATGCGTGATTTCATCGACAGGATAGACAGCGCCTACGTAGGAAGCTATTTTGACGTCGGAAACGTGCTGTTTAACGGCTATCCCGAGCATTGGATAAAAATTCTCGGCAACCGCATCAAAAAGGTACACTTCAAGGATTACAGAATGGCCGCAGGCGGACTTCACGGCTTTGTTGATTTACTTGCGGGTGACGTAAACTATCCTGCTGTAACAGAGGCGCTTAAGGGCGTGGGCTACGACGGCTACGTTACCGCCGAGATGATACCCGCATACACGCATTATCCCGAAGCTATAATCTACAATACGTCTTATTCTATGGACAAAATTCTGGGGGTTAAATAATTATGTTAAAGGTTGGACTTATAGGCTGCGGCTTTATGGGAAGCATGCATGCCAACTGTTATAAAAATATAGAGGGTGCTACGGTTTGCGCCGTTGCAGACGTGCGCCCCGAAAAGGCGGCGGAGCTTGCGAAGCTATCCGACGCAAAGATATATTCCACAGGCCGTGAGCTTATTGAAAATGCCGACGTTGATATTATAGATATCTGTCTGCCGACATATCTTCATGCAGAGCATGCGCTTTTAGCTATGGATAAGGTAAAATACGTATTTATAGAAAAGCCTGTTGCGCTTACCGAAGCCGAGGGCAAAATGCTCATCGAAAAGGCGGATAAATGCGGCGCTGAAATTCAGGTAGGTCAGGTTGTGCGCTTCTTTGACGAATATGCGGCACTGGCCGAAATGATAAAGGACGGAAGATACGGAAAGGTCATAAACGCTAACTTCCGCCGCCTTTCCCCCATACCGCTTTGGGGATTTGAAAACTGGCTGTTAGACCCGAAGCGCTCGGGCGGCGCAGGTCAGGATTTGCACATCCACGACGTTGACTACGTCCTCTCGGTATTTGGCAAGCCGAAGCATATTTACTCTATTAAAAATTCGCGCGGCGCAGAAAACGACTATATAAACACGCTTATGCAGTATGACGGCTTTGCGGTAAGCACCGAGGGCACGTGGGGACTTCCCGAGAGCTATCCTTTCACCGCAAGCTTCCGTGTTGTATTTGAAAACGCAACGGTAGAAAACGGCGGCGGTAAATTTATGTGCTACTGTGGCTCGCAGGCAGAAGAAATAAAGCTTGATAAGCTGGAAATGAGTGCGGACTACAAGGGCGGAAACATTTCCTCACTCGGCGGCTATTACAACGAGCTTCTTTATTTCTGCAACCGTGCAATGGCGGGTGCGGGTATTGAAAAAGCAACCCTTCGAGATGCGGTAGCTTCGCTCGAGTTTGTTCTTGGAGAGCTGTCGAGCGCCAGTAAATAATTAAAGGGGCTGTCGCATTTAGGCATAACCGAATAAAAAACGAGATAGATATTGCAAAATAATGCACCGTCTATCTCGTTTTTGTCATTTCTCGGGTATTTTAGGTTGAAAACCTGCGGTTTTCTCGTTTTTATTATATTTTTTTATTCTATCGCCGTTCAGCCTCCATCTTCGAGGGAGGGTAGCGAAGTGGCAGAACGGTAGTGAATGGCATTGATAATGCCAGAGCCGTTCTGTGACCGAGCCGCAGCGAGAACCGCTTGCGGTGGAAGGAGTCCGCTGTACCATTGTACGCCTTCTCGCTGCGGCTCGGTCACGCTCGGGGTCTTACAGTCCACCGGACTGTAATTCAATACCCTCGCGCCGCTTCGCTACGTCAGCCGACGATTTCTGCTCTAAATCCGTTCGCCCAGAGCTTCTGTTCTCATTAAGAATTCGCGTATCTTGTAATTACAACCGATTTTTCCTCGGTTTATCCTTGTTATACCTGAATTCTTAATGAGTCGGCACTTTTTTGATAAAAATCCGACGCAGCTCAAAGAAGCAATGGTCGTATTTTTTGTTGGTTTTTCAAGCTTTTTGACAACGTACATTGTCAAAACTTAATATTTTCAGAAGGCTCGCTTTTCTTTTTCTTCCCTCTCGATATCCATAAGCGCAAGGTCTACGTCCTCGATAAGCGTTTTGTCCGAGCGAGCCGCAGAAGCTCCGGGCTGCTTTATGCGCCGTTTAATTTTTGATAAGATATCTCGGATAAGCGACTTTTGCTTCCGCTCTGCGCCGTCCTCAGGCAGGTCTTCAAACTGCTCCGAAAGCCGCTCGAGTATAGAGCTCAACGTCTTCATAAGATTTGAGGTTTCGCTCGCTCGCCTTTCCTCGTTTTTCATAATCTCATCAAATTTCGGACTTCTTATATCGGCTGATACGAAGCTCGGATTGAAAACGTCCTCAACCTTTGAGCTGATAAAGTTATCACCGATTTTATTTTCAAGCAAATCTATAACGATACCCACACGTGGATTCGTAACCGGGAACACCTCGAAAAGCCCCTGTATTATCTTGTCGTCAGGCTCTTCGGAAAATCTTATCAGTATACGCTCCTTATCTATTATAGATATCTTTATTTTTCTTATGTTGGGAAGCTCGGGAAATACAAATTCAAGCTTATATACCGCATGGCGATGCTCGTCATCGGTTGCGTGACCCATAACACCGACAATATATTTCTCGCCTCTGAAATTAAGCGTGGTGAATTTATACTCATATATTCCCACCTCAAAGCTATACGCCACGTTTCCCTCTATCACCGTCAGCATAAGAGCATCGCCACAGCGTTCAAAATGCAAGGAGTGTATTCCCGCATCAAGATTATTCTGCATACATCTGACAAACAGCGGCAGAAGCCCTACGTGATTGGTTCTTAACACGTAGGTTTTATCGAGCAGCGCATTCCAAGCCGTGTCAAAATGCTCGGGTGCTGTAAGACCGAGAATATCGGTTATGCTGCGTCGTCTGACGAGCGGCTTTGCATATCTTCTGCTCTCGAAAAAGCCCTTTTGTATAATGCGAAGCTGGTGACGGGAATGAAAATCAAGAGTATCGTCAAGCTCGCCTGAAAGATGCTTCCTTATTATCGCCATAGTCGAGCTGTTCTGGAACATTTCGTTATTGCCCGCTGTCAGTGCCACGACGATGTTATTTCTCGGGCAGACCCACACGTTTTGTCCGAGCATTCCGTTAAAGAGGAATTCGTCATTACGTCTGTTTACCCAAACGTGATAGCCGTACGCAAACTCTCCAGAGCGCTTATTTGGCTTGGCTTGGGCAGAGGTCATCTTTCTGACCCAATCGGACGAGAGAATTCTGTGTCCCTCAAAGCGCCCGAAATTAAGCATCATAAGACCGAGCTTTGCCCAGCTCTCCACAGAAAGGTAAACACCCCAACCGCCCTTCTCTATTCCCTCGGGAGATTTTTCCCAGAAGCAGTTGGTTATATGGAGCGGCTCGAAAAGCCTTTTCTTCAGAAAATCGGTAAGGCTCTCGCCGCTTATTTTGCACACAATCCTTGCGAGGATATATGAATTCATACTGTTATAGGCAAAATCCTCACCCGGCGCAAAAATCAAAGGAGCTTCAAAAAATGCCTGCGTCCATTTTTCCTCTGTTACAGCGCCCACCTCGTTGAAGCTGCTTCCGCTTGACATTGAAAGCAGGTGCTTTACGCAGATATTTTTGAATCTTTTATCCTTATATCTAAATTCGGGGAAAAAGCTGACAATCGGAGTATTCAGATTGATAAGCCCCCTGTCATAGAGCATTCCGACGGCCATTCCGGTTAAGGTTTTTGACATAGAGTGCGAAAGATGCCACGTGTTAACGTCATAGGCCGGGTGTGAGCACTCGCATATAACAACGCCGTCCTTTATAACCATAAGACTGTGTACGTTTGAATTTTCGTCAGCCTCAAGCTCAAAAAGCATTGAGGAGAGCCGTCTTGAGGATATCTTATGGCGCTCGGGCGATGAGCGTTTAAAATAGCCGGTTTCATCACCGCTTATTTTCGGCTTTGACGGGGTATAATCTATTACGCCCGGCGACGTTTCGTTGGGCTTTCCAAGTCCCAAAAGCAAATTAAATGCTCGCAACTGCCAATTTTCCATTTCCTCACCCCAAATCTAAAATCAAAATTATTATATGCAAAACCGAATGATTTTTTTCTTCTGTGCCACAGCGAGTGATGCACCAAAATTTCCCCAAGGCATAGGCTTCTACTATTATAAAGTATACCACCTTTATACGAACAGTTCAATCGTAAAAATAAAATTTTGCGCAAATTTTTAATCATCAAACCAAGGCGGCAAATTAAAAAGCGGCGAAAATGAGAAAGTCTGACGCAATACGTCAGACTTTCAACATTGATAATTTGCAAACAAACAGTTTTACGGCAATACGCAATAAGCTTAATCATCGTCCTCGCTTCAGTGCCACACGGCAGAGAGCGATTAGTCAAGGTTAAGCGAATTAAGCATATCACGAAGAACTTTGGCTTCTTCGGTTGTAATAGTAATGCCCTTACCCATCTTCTCTCTGTCAGGAGCCCATGTACGAATATCGTAAACAGGTTCTCTGTCATTCCAGCTGATAAGGTTCATTTCCTTGTTCCAACCGTTGTTGCCCTCGCTCACCACGCCGATTTTCTCAACTATCTCATACTTTATCTCGGGCATTTCTCGTTCTCCTCCATATTAATATTTATAATAATATATAAAATTATCATTTTAAGTACATTTTAGCATATACTTTTTGGCTTGTCAAGAAATATATAAAAATATGTTAAAAAATATTTAATTTTGTAAAAAATCGCCCTCCTGTGCGTCAAAAACACGGATTTTTTCAAAAAATTTAGAATTTTTCTAAAAAACTATTGACACTGCGCCATATTCCGTGTATAATATATTTAAAATGATTCCAAAAAACGCACAAGGGGGAGCAGCATGACAAGACAGCGAGCCGTTATACTTGACGTAATAAACTCTGATATGTGTCACCATACGGCGGATGAAATATTCACTCTTGCCAAAGAGCGTCTGCCCGGCATATCACTTGCAACCGTGTACAACACTCTCAAATATCTTGAGGACAACAAGCTGATAAGAAAAATTACAGCAGAGGGAACGAAGGACAGATACGATAACTCCTACATTCCGCACGGACATCTGTTTTGCAGTAAGTGCTGCGAGGTTGCAGACTTTACCCTGCCTGACTTTTCAGAAAAGCTGAACGAGCTTCTCGGTGACGATATAGACTCCTGGGAGCTTAAGGTGAGATATATCTGCAAAAAGTGTAAGCAAGCATAGTAAGCAAGCATAAAAAACAAAAATAAAACAAAAAATAAAACATACAAACAAAAGGAGTACCACCATGAATCTTAAAGGAACAAAAACAGAACAGAATCTTATGACCGCTTTCGCAGGCGAATCCCAGGCAAGAAACAAGTACACCTACTTTGCATCTGTTGCAAAGAAAGAGGGTTATGAGCAGATTGCCGCTATTTTCCAGCAGACCGCCGATAACGAAAAAGAGCACGCAAAGATGTGGTTCAAGGAGCTTGGCGAGCTTGGAAATACCGCAGAGAACCTTGCGGCAGCAGCAGCAGGCGAAAACTATGAGTGGACCGATATGTACGACCGCTTTGCAAAGGAAGCAGAGGAAGAGGGCTTCAAGGCTCTTGCATTCAAGTTCAGAGCGGTTGCAGCTATAGAAAAAGCACACGAGGAAAGATACAGAAAGCTTCTTGAAAACGTTGAGATGCAGAAGGTATTCGAAAAGGGCGAAATGACAATGTGGGAGTGCCGCAACTGCGGACATCTCGTAATGGGTATGAAAGCACCCGCTGTTTGCCCTGTATGTGCGCACGCACAGAGCTTCTTCGAAGTAAGAAAAGAGAATTACTGATTTCTGTCGGGTTAACGCCCTCACAACAAAAATATGCTGAGCTTTTTGTGGCTCAGCATATTTTGCTTTTCAAGCGATAACACTCGCTTTGAACTTAATTTCAGACAAAAACCAAATTAGATTTCAACCTTAAGAGCGGTTTGTGTTTCTGCGGATTTGAATGCCGCCTCCATAACGAGAAGCACACGGCGAACCTCACAGTTTTTGATAAACGGCTCGGCATTACCCTCCATTGCGGCTATGAAGTTACGGTAGAAGTCGTGAACGTCGGCGGTGAGTCTTGGAATCTCGTAGAAATCTACCGAAACCTCGTCTCTTGGCGCCATAGTACGGGTAATTCCCGCAGCCGTCTGCACGGGTGTAACGTCCTTTTCCTGCCAGGTTTTCAGCTTCGCAACACGGGTGTTCGAGCGCCATTCCTCGATATACGCTGTACCGCCGCGGCACTGCATATACATTCTCGGCAGATTTATGAAGTTATAGGTTCCAACCTCAACGGTAGCACGCTTTCCGCTCTCATAAGTAAGCATAAGAGTAAAGCCGTCGTCAACCTCATCGGTTGTAATATGCGTCATCTCGCAGTATACGCCAACAAGCTTTTCGGGAATGAGAAGCATCATCTGGTCAATAAGGTGAACTCCCCAGTCGAGCATCATTCCGCCCGAGGGCTTGTGAAGACGCCAGTCTGTCGGGCATCCGCGTGAGCCGTGGCTTCTGGATTCAATATTGATAACCTCGCCTATCTCGCCGCTTTCGATAATTCCCTTTATAGCGAGATAGTCAACGTCCCAGCGTCTGTTCTGGTGAACCGAAAAGTGCCTTTTCTCGCTCTTTGCAACGGCAACGATTTCATCAAAATCAGCAACCGAAAGAGTTACGGGCTTTTCGCAAACGACGTGCTTTCCCGCACGCAGTGCAGCTATTGATATATCCTTATGCGATTCATTCGGTGTTGCGCAAAGTACGATATCGACCTCGCTGTCCGCAAGAAGCGACTCAAAGCTTTCATATACCTTGATACCGCCGGCACGTGCCAGCTCACAGCGCTCCTCTTTGATATCGTAAATTCCCGCAAGCTCAATGCAGTCGCTCTTTGCAGCACAGCCGGCATGCCAAGCACCCTGTCCGCCGAATCCGACAATCGCAAGCTTTTTCTTTCCCATTTTTCTTTTCTCCATATTCGAAAAATATTTATTATATGACAAGCGGCAAAAAATCAAAAATAATTCCAAAGACAAATCCCGCGGCGCTGACAATTCCCAAAACCGCAAGATTCTCTTTTATACGTCTGTTCGTTTTGAAAAGCACGAGTATGCCAACACCTGCGCCCGAAAACAGTCCTGCGCACATAGCTCCCGCACTGATAAGTCCATCCACGTAAAGGCTGGAAAGCATTACCGAGGCAGCGCAGTTTGGTACAAGACCGACAAGCGCACTGACAAGGTGGGCAAGATACGGGATTTTGTTGATGAGTGCGCCAAGAGGCTCTTCGCCTACAAAAAATACGAGCGTATTTATCGCAAGAGTTATTGCCAAAACGAAAAGCGAAATAGTCAGAGTGTGGTGAGCGGCTGAAAAGAGAATTCCCCTCTCACAGCGGCAGTTGTCACGCTCGCATATCTCGTCTATGTTTATCTTCTCCTCACGGCACTTTATAAGCCTTCTTACAGCATCCGTAGCAAAGCCGATGAGAGCTGCAACAATCAGCTTATAGCCGAGAATCAAAAGAACCGTCAGCGGCGCAACGTCACCGCCGAGAAGAATAGGTATCATCTCATCCGAGGTGGATAAAAACACCGCAACAAGCGTACCCATTGTGATGACTCTGCCTGTATAAAGACTTGCCGCAGCCGCAGAAATGCCGCACTGCGGAATAAGTCCGAGAGCCGAGCCCGCAACAGGCCCAAGCTTTCCCGCGCGGTTAGCAAAGCTGAAGAATTTATCCCCCGCACGGTGCTCTATAAATTCCATTAAAAGATATGTCAGAAAAAGAAAGGGCAGAATATTCAGAGAGTCAAGAAGGCCGTGAAGCAAAACCTCGTCGGCAAATCTTAAAAATTCTCCCGAATGCTCGGTATGCAAAAGCGCCATTTTACCCTCCCTTTTATTTTCGTACGCAATATTTTCAGCATAGCGTAAATATTTAAAATCACTTATTTATAATAAACTATTTTTAATTCTTTGTCAAGTACGTAAAATTAAAAGCTCCGCCCGCAAAAAGCGCAAAAAGCAGAGCTGAAATACTAAAAATAATATATATAGTAATAGGTAGCCCCGAAAAACACAATATGTGGTAAAAAATTCCTCGACAAAAGTCTGTTTATTTTGGCAATACTATTGACAAACGGTAAGGAGTGTAGTATACTGTATATACTGATGTGCGAAGCGGATACAACCGCATAGTGCCGTCGGCCCGTCACATTCAATATCTGTCATACAACTGGCGTTAGTGGAGCTTACCACGTGGAGTATGACCGCAACCTTTGTCGCACGCCTGGGCTCCTTATTGCAAGGTGCTCTTTTTTTGTTGCAAGTTAAATTTTTAACAAAGATTTTGAGGTGCTATGATACAAGGTCGAATAACTTCAATTGAATCAATGGGGCTTGTAGACGGCCCCGGCATACGTGCCGTGGTATTTTTCGCAGGCTGCAGCATCAGATGCTTGTACTGCCACAATCCCGAAACCTGGTGCGCCACGGGCGGTGAGGCTTACACGTCGGATGCGGTTATAAAAAAGCTGCTTCGGTTCAGACCTTATTTTGAGCGGGGCGGCGGCGGAGTTACCTTTTCAGGCGGAGAGCCGCTGTTACAGCCCGAGTTTCTGCTTGAGCTTTTGAAAAAATGCCGAGAGCTTGGGGTACACACCTGTCTTGATACGGCAGGCTTCGGCTTCGGTGAATATGACGAAATACTCTCTTATACCGACCTCGTGCTTTACGACGTAAAGGCAATCACAGAAGAGGGCTACCGCAAAATTTGCGGCGGAGATATAAAACAGGCGGAGCGCTTCATACGGGCGCTTGAAAAAAACAAAACCGAGACAATCGTAAGACAGGTTGTTATTCCGGGCATCAATGACACCGACGAATATATGGCGGAGCTTCGTGAATATATCGAAAAAAATATCCCGACAGCAAGTAGCGTTGAGCTGCTCCCATATCATACGCTCGGCTCTCACAAATACAAGAAGCTCGGCATTACCGAGCCGCTTGCCGACACACCGCCGATGTCGGAGGAAAAATGCTCCCTGTTTCGGGAGAAATACTTCAAAGATATAAATAAAATCCAAAGGATATAAAAAGCTATGGAAAGAAAAGAATTTGTTTCAGGCAAATGGCAAGAGGTCATTGACGTCCGCGACTTTATTCAAAAAAACTATACTCTTTACGAGGGTGACTCCTCTTTCCTTGCGGGAATTTCAGAAAAAACCGAAAAGGTGTGGAATAAATGCCTCGAGCTTCTCGCAAAAGAGCAGAAGTGCGGTGTTTTAGACGTTGAAACAACCAAGGTTTCGGGTATATGCAATTTTGCACCGGGATATATAGACCGTGAAAACGAGGTTATAGTCGGACTTCAGACAGATGCTCCGCTAAAGAGAATAGTAAATCTTTACGGCGGTACTAGAATGGCAGAGCAAAGCCTTGAAAAATACGGCTACGAGCTTGACCCGAAGATAAAGGAGCATTTCGCAGAGTACAGAAAGACACATAACCAGGGTGTTTTCGATGCCTACCCGAAATCGGTAAGAGCCGCACGCTCCTCGGGACTTCTTACGGGTCTTCCCGATGCTTACGGACGCGGCAGAATCGTAGGCGACTACCGAAGAATACCGCTTTACGGTACGGCAAGGCTTATCGAGGAAAAGCAGCGTGACCTGCTCGATATTGACGGAGATATGACAGACGAGTCTATAAGACTTCGTGAAGAGCTTGCAATGCAGATAAAGGCGCTCGGCGATATCGAAAAAATGGCGGCAAGCTACGGTGTTGATATAACGAAGCCCGCAGTTTCGGCAAAGGATGCCGTACAGGCTCTGTATATGGGATATCTTGCCGGAATCAAGGAAAATAACGGTGCGGCAACCTCGCTCGGCAGAACGTCGACCTTCCTTGACATTTATATCAACCGTGACCTTGAGGCAGGTATCATAACCGAGTCCGAGGCGCAGGAGATGATAGACCAGTTTATTATAAAGCTGCGTCTTGTACGCCACTTAAGAACACCCGAATACAACGATTTGTTTGGCGGAGACCCGACCTGGGTAACAGAAGCTGTCGGCGGTATGGGTATAAACGGTAAGCCGCTCGTTACGAAGAATTCATTCAGATATCTTCACACGCTTATCAATCTCGGCCCGTCCCCCGAGCCGAACCTTACTGTTTTGTGGTCGGAAAAGCTCCCCGAAAACTTCAAGAAATACTGTGCTGAAATCTCAATCAAGACCGATGCGATACAGTACGAAAACGACGAGGTTATGCGTCCGCTTTACAGCGACGACTATGCCATTGCCTGCTGTGTTTCGGCTATGCGACTTGGAAAGCAGATGCAGTTCTTCGGTGCAAGATGCAATATTGCAAAGAGCCTGCTTTATGCGATAAACGGCGGTGTTGACGAAATCAAGGGAACGACTGTAATCCCCGGAATTGAGCCTATCACAGACGAGTTTTTGAGCTACGAAAAGGTATGGGAAAATTACAAGCTTGTGCTTGGAAAAGTGTCCGAAATATACGTAAAAGCAAACAATATTATACATTATATGCACGATAAGTACGCATATGAGGCAAGCCAGCTTGCGCTGCACGACACAAATCCCGAGCCTCTTATGGCATTTGGAATTGCAGGACTTTCGGTAGCTACGGACAGCCTTTCGGCTATAAAGTATGCAAAGGTAAGACCTATTCGAAACGAGGCTGGCATTGCGGTTGACTTTGAAACCGTGGGTGATTTCCCCAAATACGGAAATGACGACGACAGAGTAGACGATCTGGCTGTTGATATCGTTTCGGAATTCATCAAGGAGCTCAAGCGTCACAAGCTCTATAAGGATGCCACTCATACGCTCTCGGTGCTGACTATTACAAGTAACGTAATGTACGGCAAAAAGACAGGCACAACCCCCGACGGCAGAAAGCTTGGCGATCCGCTTGCCCCCGGAGCAAACCCGATGCACGGCAGAGATAACTCGGGCGCTCTTGCTTCGCTGAACTCGGTTGCAAAAATCCCGTACAGAAACATCTGTCAGGACGGTGTTTCCAACACGTTCTCAATCGTTCCCAAGGCTCTCGGAAAGAACGAGAAGAGCCGTATTACGAATCTTGTAGGTATTCTCGACGGCTACTTTGCGCAGGGCGCACAGCATCTGAACGTAAACGTGCTGAACCGTGAAATGCTTATGGAAGCATACGAGCATCCCGAAAAGTACCCGATGCTTACAATCAGAGTTTCGGGATATGCCGTAAACTTCCACAGACTTTCGAAAGAACAGCAGCTTGAGGTTATCTCACGCACCTTCCACGAAAGCGTGTAATCAAAAAGCAAGTCACAAAAGACTTGTTAAAATCAAATAATATCAAAAAATCAGGCGAATTTGCAATCTTTAGTTGTCATTTTTGCCTGATTTTCTTTTTTTATTTGTCTAAAAAGCGGGCTTCCGACCTTGCGCATCCGCCGTCCTTTGCCGCTTCGTGTATCAATTTTGCATTAACAAAGCGGAAGATGTTTGTTAATTTTTGGACTGCCCTTTTTGTCGCAAATTGTTGACTTTGCTCCTTTTGCGTGGTAAAATAGTAAGGACGGGTGTCGGGTATTTACATAGAACACCCGCAAATAATTAAACAATGGAGGCACTCAAAAATGGCTAAAAATTTAGTCTACGACATCCACGACAAGCCGAAATTCGGCAATATGCTCATCTTCGCTCTCCAACAGCTGTTGGCAATCCTTGCGGCAACAATCGCCGTACCCACCATTATAGGAATCCCCACCCAAATCCCCGCTGCTATCTTTGGCGCAGGTGTTGGTACACTTGTTTATCAGTTGTTCACTCGCTTTAAGAGCCCTGTATTCCTCGGAAGCTCCTTTGCATTCTTAAGCTCGCTTTCGGTTGCTCTTATGTACGGTTACTGCGGTATCGTGCTTGGCTCTATTGTAGCAGGTCTTGTATACGTTGTTATTGCGGTAGTTATTCATTTTGTAGGAACAGGCTGGGTTACCAAGCTTATGCCCCCCGTAATTATAGGCCCGACAGTAACGCTTATCGGTCTTTCGCTTGCGGGTTCAGCTATGGGAGATATCGTTAAGGCAAACAGCTCCGAGCTTTACGGCTCGTACAACCTTATAAGCCTTCTTTGCGGTCTGGTTACCTTCTTCACAATAGTTCTTTGCTCTACCCAGAAGCGTTATAAAATGCCCCGTCTCGTACCCTTCATTCTCGGTATTGCGGCAGGCTATATCGTAGCTTCTATCTTCACACTTATCGGTATTATCGCTGATGCAGACTATCTCAAGATAATCAACTGGCAGCCTATCGCTGACAACTTTGTTAACGAAGCGGGTGAGTTCAGAGGTCTTGCAGCGTTCATCAATTTCCCCGACTTTGCTTTGGTTGAGGGTATCAAGGAGCTTATCAGCGGTGAGATTTCCACCGAGGTACTCGCGGCAACAAAGGGCAAGGCAGTTCTTATAACACTCGGCGGTGTTGCTGAGGTTATTATCGCATTCCTCCCCGTTGCTCTCGTTGTATTTGCAGAGCATATCGCTGACCACAAGAACCTTTCCTATATTATAGAAAAAGACCTTATCGAAGACCCCGGTCTTGAAAAGACACTTCTCGGAGACGGTGTAGGCTCTATGGCAGGAACTCTGTTCGGTATCTGCCCCAACACTACATACGGTGAGTCGGTAGGCTGTGTTGCAATCACCCGTAACGCATCTGTTGCGACAATTACAACAACCGCATTTATGTGCATCATACTCTCCTTTATAAGCCCGATAATGGCGCTTCTTCAGACAATTCCCTCTTGTGTAATGGGCGGTGTTTGCCTTACACTTTACGGTTTTATCGCAGTTTCGGGTCTTAAGATGTTCAAGGGTCTCGACCTTAACGAAAACAAGAATTTGTTCGTTGTATCCGCAATTCTCATTGCAGGTATCGGCGGACTTACAGTACAGATTCCCTATGCACTTGCTGAAAGCGGCGCTGTTGCAAAGACGATTCAGGTTACCGCTATCGCAACTGCGCTTATCATCGGAATCCTAACAAACTTTGTTCTCACAAAGCTTGAAAACAGCAAGTTCGGCAAGGAAGCTTCAAGCGAAGATAAAGCAGCTGACAGCGCAGAAAAGGAATAATTAAACAGCTATGAAAAATTATGATAACGTGGTCATCTTCGACCACCCGCTTATAAAGCACAAAATCGCAATTCTCCGTGACGAGAAAACAAGCATGAAGGAGTTTCGTGAGCTTGTAGAGGAAATAACCACTCTTATGACCTACGAGACACTCAAGGACGGTGTTCCCACGGTTGAAAAGCAGGTTAAAACCCCTCTTGAGGTATGCACACAGACGGTTGTAAAGGATAACGCTATTGCCATAGTGCCTATCCTGCGCGCAGGACTCGGTATGGTAAACGGCATTCACGTGCTTTTCCCCTCTGCAAGAGTCGGACACATCGGTATGTACCGTGATGAACAAACGCTTCAGCCGCAGTCCTATTACTGCAAGCTTCCCCAGGATATAGATGCCGAGGACAAGGTTGTTCTCGTCGTTGACCCGATGCTTGCAACCGGCGGCAGCGCCTGCGATGCAATTCAGCTTCTCAAGGACCGTGGCTGTAAAAACATCAAATTTATGGCGATAATCGGCGCTCCCGAGGGAGTTTCCCGTGTTGCCGAGGCTCACCCCGACGTAAAGATTTACGTTTCCACCCTTGACAGATGTCTTAACGAAAACGGATATATACTGCCGGGTCTTGGCGATGCCGGTGACAGACTTTTCGGAACGAAATAACCTTTTAAATGCATAGCGCATAAAGAAAAGAGCAGACAGACAAGATTTTTCTTGAATGTTCTGCTCTTTTTATTTATATCCTTAAATCACGGCTTATTCACCGTATCCTTAAATCACGGCATATTCACCGTTGCAAGCTCTATTATTTTAGGCATTGCAAATTCATAGCGCACCGCCTCCGTTATAGCGTCCTCGCCATTCATCTCTATGACCAGCTCACGGTATTCGCTGACCGCAGAAAGATACTCTTCCTCGGTATCATAATCCTCTCGATCACAGCCCTTGTATTCGAGGTAATCCGCAAGAAGCGCCTCGACCTTTTTATCATAAAGAGTACGCAAGGTTGCATCGTCGGGCAGGAAATTCTCCGCACGTGCGATGTAATAGAAAATCATTTGCTGAACGATATCCTGCGTAGCTATTGAGCGCACGTAATCACGCCACAGCGAGCCGTTGCCGATTTCAAAATAATCCATAGCGGCAGTTTCGCGCGACTCATAATTCTTTTTGTTTAACTCATAAAAAGCCTCAAAGTCCTCGATGTAGCTATTCATAACGAACCGAAGCTCACCCTTTGGCATACCGTCCTCATCATATGAGGTCTTTGATATAAGATATCTCCAGACAAGCTCATCAAGCTGCGCATTTAAATTCGCCTGATATTCCTGCCAGAGCTGGTCTTTTACCATATTGCGGTACTTTTCGGTAACCGTGTCGCCCTCGTAATCGGCAAGCTTTTCTTCGGTAATCTTCAATCTGTCGGTTAAAAATTCGTCGGTAAGCGCAGGAGCATCATATACCACAGCGTCAACTACGTAAACGTCGAATTTTACCGCCTTGCCCCTTAAGGTTTCCTCACCGTAATCGTAAGGGAAATACGCATCAACTGTAATCGGCTTATCCTCTCGCCGCTCTACGCTCACAACGGTTGGATTAGAGTAGGTATTTCCGTCCTCGTCCGTCTCTGACACAAGGCTTGTGTCACCAACCTCGCCACCGTCAAGGAAGGGATAAAGCAGCTCACGCAAAAAGCTCGGGAATTCTGCGCCTATAACCGTCTCGTCAAGAGTAAAGGTTGTAGGCAGGGTTTTTGTCACACCCTCGCTGTCGGTTACGGTATATTCGACGGTAATACGGTCACCCTTCTGATAGCTGCCCGTCGTATAAGCCATAGTAGGTCTTATTACAGAGCTAACCCTGATATCGGTGTAAACCGCTGTTCCGTCAGGCATAGTTGTAAGCACGGCATCCTCGAGCGTTGCGCCTATCTCCGCTCCCACAAGAGCATCACGGAAGCCGCCGCCGTAAAGCTCGTCAATATCCGACGAGGAAAGGTCTATACGATGATTCTTATACTGCTCTGCTCTACCGTCGGGATACATAGCATTCATTGTTACAATAATTATATCGTCCGCACGCAGATTGCCTCTGGTAACCTGCGAAAACCTCGAATAGTCCGAGATGCTTTTGCCGATAAGCGATATTTCAAAGCCGCTGACAAAGTCACCAGAGCCTATTTCAAGTTCAGTGGGGGAGCTTGATGCGAAGTTGCAGGTGCCGTCTATATCAATCTTCCGTCCGTCCTCGTCAAGCGTGTAACCGCGATACCATATCCTGACCTTCCAGCCGTTGGCTATCGGAGCGTCAGGTCTGTAATAATAGCCGTTGTTCTGCGGTTTTGTGGATTTATACTCGGCAAGTATCTGCAATATGCGCTCATCTAAATCAAGC
Source organism: Eubacteriales bacterium (assembly GCA_045659405.1). Classification (GTDB taxonomy): domain Bacteria; phylum Bacillota; class Clostridia; order Oscillospirales; family CAG-272; genus UBA1740. The sequence continues at coordinate 27,790 of JAZOWX010000001.1, forward strand.
TGTGTCGGCTCGGGAACAGTAGCGTTTATCTCGTATCCCATATAATCATCCCTCGAAAGGGTTATGTATTTGCCGATATCACCCGAGGTGTAATCAAAGCGTCTGCCGTAAATCGCATACCATACGCCAAAAGCAATTCCGAGGACAATCGAAAGTCCAAGCACAACCGAAGCTATAATTATAATCAGTTTTCTTTTGTTGATTGGCTTTTTCTCACGTCTAGCTTTCGTCTTAAGCTTCTGCTTATTCTGATTTTTAGGCGCTTTTTGCACATTTATATTTACATTTTTTGAGGATACAGGTTTCCGTTTAGCCATATTTATTCCCCGTTTTTTGATCGAGCCAATCCGCCCGAAGCCTATAGCCCCGGCGAAATTGACTTTAAGAATTTATTTTTTTATCAAACTCGCAAGCTTCAGCTATCGCATCAGCATACTGCGTAGCAAGCGCATCACAGCGCTCGTTATAATCGTGACCGTTATGTCCCTTAACCCATACGAAGCTTACCTCGTGGTATTCGGTAAGCTCATAGAGCCTTTGCCAAAGCTCGGGATTTTTCAGCGCACCGTCACCCTTGCGCCAGCCGCGGCTGCGCCAATTTTCAACCCAGCCGAGAAGATATGCGTCAACGAGATATTTCGAGTCCGAATAAAGCGTTACAGCACACCTCTCACGAAGTGCCGCAAGTCCCTCGATTGCCGCTGTAAGCTCCATGCGGTTATTCGTAGTCTCTGCCTCGCCGCCGCTCATCACCTTTTCGTGCTTTCCGTAGACAAGTATAGCGCCCCAGCCGCCAACACCTGGATTGCCCCTGCAAGCGCCGTCTGTATAAAGCTGAACCTCTTTCATTATAATCTCCCAAAGAGAGAGGTAGGCAAAAAGCCGCCTCTTTAAGTCCTTATTAGTTAAAGGTGCTGTCTCAAATCAGAATTGAGACAGCACCAAAGAGTCAACATTATCGGGATCGTACGGGTAAACTATCATTTTACTTCCGTCCCGACAGTCTCCGCTATATCATTTTATTATTCGGTTTCGGTTGCGTCATCCTTGATGGAATACTGAATGCGCACGTAAACGATCTTGCCGTCCTTATACGCGGGCTTCTTCTCTACCTCGTGGTCGTGTCCCTCGTGGTCACCGTGGTCGGACTCAACCTCAACCAGGTATTCCTCGTCCATTTCAAGATAGTGATCAAGAATCTTGTCTATCTGCTCTGACAGCTTGATATTCAGCTCGCCGTAGAAGTCCTCGTAAGTTCCAAGGTTGGTATTCTTAACGTTCTCGTCATACTCCTTGTCGGTGTAAACAAGGTCAAGAGCCTGCGCTGCAGCGTATATCTGAACCATAGGCTTAACAGCAGCTTCAGCTTCCTCACGAACCTTCTCTTTAGCGCCCTTGTAATCAGTAGCGCCTGTTTCTTCCATAAGGAATGACTTGAAATCGCCCTTATGCGCGGAATAGTGAGACTCGTTCTTATCGTTAGTGCCTGTATAGAAGGTCTCCTTGTAGCTATCCATAAGAGCATCGTAAGCATCGTCCACAGCCTTCTTGGGAAGACTGTTAACCTTAATCTCTTCTATAAGATTATATATCTCGGTTGCAAGAGAATACTTGATAAAGTTGTTGTACTTGGTTTCAAGATCCTTGTAGCAGCTATCCCAATACTCTTTTTCGATATTGCCCTTGGTATCAAGGTCGTCCTCGCCATCGGTATCCTTATCAACGTTAAAGATAGCATCTATCTTGTTGTCAATCGCGGTATTCTTCTTTTCTACGTCAAGCTTTGCAGCTTCAAGAGCGGTTTTAGCCTCGTCTCTTGCAGTTTTCTGTGCGTCGTTTACGTTTTCGCCCGCATCGTCAACAGCCTTCTGCTTCTTCTCGAGGTTATCCTCTGCCTTTGTCACAGCCTTCTCAAGCTCAACAAGCTCGTCAAGGAGCTTTGCAAGGTCTTCGATGAAGGGCTTATACTCGGGAGTAGAGAACATAGGAAGCGAGCTTGTGCTGAGGCTCGAGCCGAATACGTCCTTAAGAACTGTAACAGCATTGAACTCCGCTACCTCTTTGTAATATACGGGGAATACGTAGTAGGTAAGCTCTACGTCCTTAAGCTCTATCTTGTTGCTGGTTGCGCTATCGATGTAAGGTTCAGCGGGAGCAACCTGAGTCGAGGAGCCGGGTGTGTATTTGATTTCGGGAATATTAGCGCCCTCGTCAACAACCCAGTGAATCTTGATGTCAGAATAATTAACCGCAACGTCAGCATCGCCTATTTTCTCGGTAATAGCAGCATCAAGGTCAAATTCCTGGTTGATTTCCTTATCTACAAGCTTATCTATAAAGCTTGTTCCGTCCTTTTTGCCAAGCTCAAGCTTAACGTACTTATAGGTCTCGGTTTTATTCTCTGTTCCGTCGCCCTCAGCCGCAGGTACAGAGTACTTACGTGTATAGGAAACGTAAACGGTCTCACCGGCCTCGGTTTTACCTGTGGTTGTGGTCTTGTAAACGTAGCTGTCTATATCGCCAAGAGCCGCTATTGCCTCGGCAATCTTAGCGTTAAGATCGCTGTGATCCGAAAGTCCGAGCTGAATGCTCGAAGCGCCCGACTCCTTCATCTTGTCTGCATAGAAGGTGTAAGTCACTCCGTCCTTTACACCGGTGCAGAAGTAAACGTAGTAAAGAACGTCATACTGACCGGGTGTACCCTCGATCAGCTTCTGGTCAGCATCAACAGCCTTTGCAAGAGCCTTATAAATCTTATCAAGAACCTTTATCTCTCTTGTGTCCTCATTAGTTGTGAAAGCGCCGTCACCGGTCTCTGCTATCTTCAGATCTTGCAAAGCAGCCTGGAAAGCATCCTTGTCAAATTCAGCGGTATACTGCGTCATGTCGTCCTTTGCAAAGCTGTATCCGCAGCCCGCAAGAGTGAGTGTCATCATCGCTACGACAAGAAGCAAACCTATAATTCTTCTTTTCATTCCTAAAATCCCTCTATATATAAAATTATTTTTTACATTTTTTGCCACAGTACTATATAACCACTATATTATACCACAGTATATTGAAAAATGCAAATACTTTTTCAAAATTTTATTATATTTTTATTCGGCAATGCCGGGAAGCTCCTCATAGGACTTTTCGTTATCTACCTCCATACCGTTGAAAAGGTAAACGAAGCCTGTTGCGATTTTTCTTGCAACCGAGGCAGAAATATAGAAATCAGAGCTTTCTACAAATTCTCCGGTATACTCGTTGTATTTGCTGATGGTTACCATAACTCGTCTGTCCTCAAAGCGACGGAATTCGTATCGGTAGGGCTTGTTCTCACCCTTCAGCATAAGCTCGATGGTTATAATCGGGTCAAGCTCCTTTGCTGCCGCCTGCTCTTCTTCTGTAAGTCTGCCGACAAAGCTTGTCATATACAGAATATGAAGCACTTCCTTGAAGTTATAAACGTCGGACGTATCGTAATCAATCCATTCGTCCTTGCCGCCGCCGTAGAATTTAGAGAAATCAACAGCGCCGTTAATTGCATTATCTCTTATATACTTCGAAAGCGCGGTTTCCATAGAGCCCTCGCCCTCGGTAAGCATAATCTCAATGAAGGTATCGTGCACACGGCCCTCACCGGGTTTGGTGTACGCATTTCCGTTTACGTCGTAATAGTAGTCGGTGTGCGAAAGGTCAAACGTGTAATCACCGTAAACCTTGGGCATATTCAGGTTAAGCTTCAGCGAGGTGATATTCTCAACGTCAAGAAGCATAACGTTACGTCTTGCCCACATATCAAGGAAATCGTAGTTAAGGAATACAAGCTCGCTGCTTTTTACTTTAGCCACGATGTCGTACATATCCGAAGCTACGTATCTTGTGCCGTCCTCGTTTTCAGCGCTTATATAAAGCGTAAACGAAAGAGTTGACGTCCAGTCGTAAATTATTTCTTCGTCGGTCTTACCTATTTCGGAAATATTACGCGGCAGGACGAAGTGTATTTTATGCGTATCCTTACCGTAAAGACCGTATTTAAGCATAGTCTCGGTATTCAGGCCTACGGCAACCGTCTGTACACCTACAAATCCGTCGGTGCTGGTCGTGTTTCCGCCAATACCGCCGAGAATGCTGAGTACAGTCTGACATACGGTGTTGTTAAGACCGTAGTTTCCGTTACCCGTGCCAAGCTTGTTTTCGTAAACCGATTCACCGTAGAACGGGTCTTTATCGCTGTTGTCCTTTATAAAGCCGAATGATACTACAAGCTTCTTTGTAACAAAGCCGATAATTTCCTTTATTCTGACAGTGTCGAAATCCGCCATAACCTCGGGGTATTCAACGTAGGTTTCAACAACCAACGAAAGGTCTGACGAAACCGTCTTGCCCACCAGAAGCTCACGCAGGGTTTCGGTATATTCGCCCGCCTCATCATCGGACAGGTCAATATATCCGGTGTAGGGCTCGCTAACCTTTGAGCCGGACTTGATTACGTAAGAGTATGCTACAATCGAATCCTCACCGACGATATCGACAGACTTGTTTCCATCGTATATCTCGATAATCTCCGTGATTATAAGCTGATGCAAAATCTGATTGTCCGCATCGTCCTTGGAGTATGTTACAGAGAATTCTATCGCAGATGAAAGCTCGCCAACCGATGCGGCAGCGAATGCTTCCTTTGCGCTATTCGGTATGAGCGCATTTTCAAGGTCAATAACAGCGTGATATTCGGTAGGTGTAATGAGCGTACCGCCCGCTGTTGCGGTGTAGGTCACCTTAAGAAGCTTTTTATCCGCAACCGGTGTGCCTGCCGCGCTGACCTCACCGTCGTCAAGTATAGCCTCGATTTTGGTCACCCGGTAGGTGTAAACAACAGAATCCTCACCGTCAGGGATATTTGCCGAAAGGTTTGAGCCGAGAATAGTAAATACTATTTCGTTTCCGTCATACGAGCCGACAGCAGAGCCTAAGAGAGCCGCTATCATATCCGCATATTTTGCTCCCGTGTACTCAGAAAGGTCAAACTCGGTCTTTCCAAATCCCGCACCGAGATAACCGCCGGGGATAAAGCTCTCGGGCTTTGCCGACATTTCGGGGTTCTGCGGCGAGAGTATTTCAGCCTCAACTATTACGTTTGAGCCTGATTCAACCGTTGCGCCCGCATTTTTATTAAGAGTGGTAACCCACTGCTTATATTCGGGGGTGATGTACGGGCCAAGATAGCTGTCGGTCTTCAAGCCCTCCGAGACAAGCATCGAATTTATAAGCGATGCCGCACCGCCAAGCGCATAATCGAGATAAGAGCTTGTAGTAACGTAGATATAGGGGCGGTTATCAACCATATAGTAATAACCTGAATCGGTTATCATCTTGTCACCGATTGTGATTGTATGCGCAACCTCTTTACCCTCGGAATCCTTGTAGGTGAAGCTTATAAGCTTCGCATTATCCTGAGTAAAGCCGTAATAACGGTAAAGCTCCTCTTTTTCCGTCTCGTCGGTTGGCACGGGAATACGCTCGTCAAAATAAAGCGTACCGATTACAGAGCAAAGATAATATACGTTGGTTATTCCGTAGCTGTCGCCGGGCGCTTTAGCAAAGAGAGAGGAATAATTAAAGCTTCCCTCCTCGTCAACTATCGGGGGCAGATATACCTGAAGCTTATCGCCGCCCTCAGGCACGTGCATAATGTAAAGCTCACCGTTTGCCGTATCACGGACAAGTCCGTATTCTCCCTCGGGTGTCTTGATGTTGATATAGGTCATATCATCAGACTGTATCTGCGGGTAAGCAATAGGATAATATCCGTTGAGCAGCGCCTCGCCCGTAAGGATTTCGGGTGGCTCGGGTCTTGGCGGATCGTTCTCGATATTATCGACAACAACCTTTGCGACAATAGCGGATATTATAAGCAAAAGAAGGACGGATGCGAGTATAATGATAAGTTTTGTTTGCTTTTTGCGTTCATTTGCATTAATTTGCTTCATATACTTCATAAAGCGCCCTCCTTACAAGAATTTGCGCCTTATGCGCACGATTACACCAAACACAAGCGCCGTCACGGGTGCGATGAACGCTATTACGGTGTATGCTACAATCTCAATAGCGGATATGCCGTAATTAATCTTTACAATCTCGGAAAGATCGCTCGAGAAAATCTCGGTATTAAGCTCGGAAAGAGCGTCGGACACGAGCAGCTTACCGCCGTATGAGCTGGAGTTGTCGGATATACCGCCAAGGCTTATTGAGGCATATTCGTCAGCTCTTGAAATATTATTGACAATAGCCGAAAGAATGTCGTAGTTAGCGTACGAGGTATTGCCCACAACGCTCGAGCTTAACAGCTCTGCCGAGTTGACCGCTACCATATAAGAGTAGGTAAATTCACCGGTATATTTGTCAAGGTGTGTTCTTGTGGCAACCGCCATAAGATCCTTGACTCCCCGATTTGCTACCAGATCTCCGTTCTTATCGTAAGCCTTTGCGTTTTCAGAGGTGTTGAAGAAGGTAGAATAAAGCCTGTCTGCGTTGAACGTACCGTCCTCGGACTTCGAGGTTTCCTCACCAAACGAGCATTTTATATATCCCGTGTTCGGTATTATGAATCTCGGAGCTGATGAAAGAGATGCGTATTCACCGTATATTCCGTACGCATGAGCGTTGGCGTTGTTTATATACTTGCCGACAATATCGGTGCTCAGCCCCGCAGACTCGTTTGCGCCCGAAAGAGCGCCGCCGGTTGCGGTTTCATCCTTTACAACACCGTCGCAGAATTCAATTCCCCACTCGAGCATAAAGCTTTCGAGGTTGGGAAGATCAAGCGCGTGATCCTTTGCAACAATTACAGAGCCAAGCTGATTAACAAGATATTTGTCAACCTTATCAGCCTCGGAATAATCGAAAAGGTCGTTAAGAGCGCCCGTCTTGAAGTCGATCTTCGGGTTGTTGATAACGAGCATTACGCACTCGCTTGGGATTTCTTCATTTTCAAGGTCAATAGTCCTTACCAAAAATCCGCGGTTGATAAGCAGGTCGTAGAATGCCATAACCTTTTTGCTCATTTCCGACTGTGTATTTTCGGTATCGTAGTAATCCTCACCGTGGTTTGTTACAAAGCAAACGGTAGGACGCTCTACGGCTGTTAGCGATTTAATGATGGATGCCATTTTGTATTCGCCGTTGAAGGAAACGAATTCATTGTTTTCATTAACGCCCCAGAAGCTTTCCACCGACATAATGCGGTAGGATGAGCCGTAGGAAATAATGATATTGCTGGGAGATATTTTAGTCAGCGAGGTGGTCTTGTACTTTGCAACTGCGGCAGGGTCAAGAGCCACGTTGACGAAATCTGTTTCTATATTATCGAACTTGTTGTCAAGAGCTACCGCCATAAAATACGGAATACGGGTAACCGGAGATGCAATAAGGTTATCAGGGTCGGTGCAGAAAAGTATCTCAACCTTTTTGAGCTTTCCGTCAGCATCCTCTTCGGTAAGATCCTCAACGAAAGAGCACTCCTCAACCATTCCGTCAGTCAGAGTGTACAGCCCCTCGGGTGTAAGGTCTGCAAACAGCATTTTCTGCTGTCCGAGATATCCGAGAGCCACGTTTCCGACAAAGAGAACGATAATTATGAGTGCAGTCAGAGCCGAGAAAAGCGCCCTTCTGCCAACACGTCCCTTTATGGATTTTATTTTCATATAAAACGTTACCTGTTCTTTCTTCTTATAGTTACTATAACACCGACTACTGCAATAATAGCGGGTATCGAAAGAAGCAGTGCCGTATAAAGCTTTGCTTCTCCCATGGTGAGATTCTTCAGGTCATCCGCATAATAGGTTACGGAATTTGCTCCGTAGGGCGGATTTTCTGCTCCGAAAGCGTGGTCAAAGAGCGAGTAGATGAAATCTCTGTTGGAATAGGAATTTGACGTAACAGCGTCAGATGAGCAAAGATAAATGCTTGAGATAACAAATATATTAGCCGTAGTGCTGACTCCGTCGTCCGTAGTATGCGTATGCGTGCTGTGCGCCGCAATGGTGTATCCACCGTCGGTATCGGCAACCTCACCGCCAAGGGTGCATTCCGAGCCGCCCGAGGTTACAAGCACGGGCTTGGCATTGCCCGAAAGGTTAAGCGCCGCCGCATCACGCAGAATTATTCCGCCGTCGGCATACCTGGCAACAGTAGAGGAAATGCTATCCGCAATACCGCCCTCGGCAATATCCGCAAGAATCGTGTAGCCGTCTATGGTAATCGCCCGATTGGGGTCACGCACAAGATAGCGAAGCTCTCCCGAATCCGTTTGTCCCGACCTTAACCCGATACCGAATCTTTCGATAAAGGACTCAAGGTTGTTAAGGCGCTTTACGTAAGGGTCAAGAGAAACGTAAAGGTTTCCGCCCTCGTTTACGTATTTTTCAAGGCGCTTGATTTCGGTTGTTATATCGCTATCCGCCGCCGCACGCTCAAAGTCGTGCTTGGGATTTGAGATAACAACCATTGCCGCATCATCCGGAACATCGACGTCCTGAAGATTTATCGAGCTGATGTAATAGCCGGATGCCGCAAGCATCGTAGCGAAATTGGCATCGTTTTCCTCTGCGTGGTTTGCGGTTATATAAGCAGTTTTATGCTCGTCCGCCAGAACCCACATTATCATAGAGGCTATTATGGTTTCACCGTTGAATGAAACGACGTTTCCCATCGAATCAAAGGTGTAAAAATCAACGAATCCAACGCCGCCCTGAACGTTTGAAAGCACTCTGTAGCTGCCATCGGATGATTCGAATATAACAGCCGTGCGTCCGAGCGTAACGTCGTTACCGCGCATATCCTTTTTGTATTTTTCAAGATCCACACGCTCTCCGTCCTGGTCAAGCTTGGTGAGCGTATTAACGAAACGAAGCGTTATAAAATCAGACTTCTCGTATCTTTGTTTAAACTGTTCTACCGTATCGAGAACGAATCCGCCGGTTGCGTGGGTGTCAAGGCTTTCACGCTCCATCAAAAAGGTTATCCTGACCTTTTCGCCCCTGTCAATCGCATCCTCGAACATATCATCGGTCATTCCGGATATTGTGAAATCCTCGGTATACTCGGCTCTGTAAAAATACAGCCCGAATGCCTGCGTAAGATAACACAGCATCACGTTAAGCACCATTACGGCACTTATTATCAGCGCCGTAACCGTTGCGGCGCTGTACTTTCTGTCGTCAAAGAAAGCATCTATTTTGTTTTTTAATGATTTCATATTCTATATTTACCTTTTCGGTTTCCTACGACGCAAAACATCGGTTAACCGTATCTTCTCCTGTCATAAATTCTCATAGTCAGGTAAAGGAACAATCCCGCAACGCTCAAATAATATACTATTGAAGCAATGTCGAAATATCCGTTTACGAAGCTCTGGAATCTTGTAAAGATAGAAAGCGAATCAAAGATAAATCTTATGAAATAGCTGCTGGGAATAAGGCTCGAAATCAAGGACACGCCAAGAAAGGCAAGTATGATAGCAATTGAGCCGACAGCCGCAGACAGCTGGTTTTCGGTAAGCGCCGAAACAAAAAGTCCGATAGCTATAAAGCATGCGCCCACAAGAAGCAGGGCAACCATATTTCCAAGCAGTATAGCAACCTTAAGCGATGAATAAGGATAAAGGATGAAGAAATACAGCGAGGTGAACACAAGTGCGCCCGCAAACATCACGTAGGATGCAAGGAATTTAGCAAAAACCATACCGGGTATGGAAACAGGAGAGGTGAGAAGAAGCTGCTCGGTGCGTGTCTTTCTCTCCTCGCTGAAGGACTTCATAGTAAGAAGCGGAAGCATTATTCCGAGGAACAAAAGCATATAAGTAAAGTACGCAGTTACCGACGAGGACATCGAGAACAGAGTCGTATAACAGAACAGTATTGCGGATAAAGCGAGGAACAGCACGAGATATACGTATCCTATAACTCCTGTGAAATAGCCTCGCATTTCTTTTTTGAATATTGCCAACATTTCTATTATCTCCTTCTCTTTCTCTGCGCAGCACCCGGAGCGGCCTCCGAGCGGTCAACGAGATTTATGAATATAGACTCAAGGTCAGTACCAACGGGCGAAAGTCCCACAATAGCCCAGCCACGTGATGCGCACAGGTTGAATATCGGCTTTCTCACGTCTATACCCTTGTCACTTTCAACAACGTACGCATAAGCGTCACCGTCACGCATACCGTTATGATTTACCGAGCGGACACCGTGAATATTCTCGATAGCCGAAAGCACCTCACGCATAGGTCCGCATATCTTTATCTCATAATGGTAGCAATCCTCGATAGTCTTGGTTATGTCCTCTGTACGCTCGTTTGCGATTATTCTGCCCTTGTTGATAATGACAACTCGCTCGCACACAGCCTGCACCTCGGAAAGAATGTGTGTCGAGAGAATAACCGTATGACGCTTTGCAAGCGAACGAAGAAGGTTTCTGACCTCAAGTATCTGTTTGGGGTCAAGACCTACCGTAGGCTCGTCAAATATAACCACCTTCGGGTCACCGATAAGCGCCTGGGCAATTCCGACTCTCTGTCTGTATCCCTTGGAAAGGTTTCTGATGAGTCTCTTTTTGACGTCTGTCAGCTTAACCGTAGCGAGTACCTCTTCGATATGCTCCTCTCTCGGCTGCTTTGCCGACTTAAGCTCGTATACGAAATTCATATACTCCATAACCGTCATATCACCGTATACTGGCGGCTGCTCGGGAAGAAATCCTATGTATTTCTTTGCCTCTATCGGGTTTTCAAGAATATTTATTCCACCTACGTAAGCCTCGCCTGATGTTGTGGAAAGATAACCGGTCAGGATATTCATCGTGGTACTCTTACCCGCACCGTTAGGACCGAGAAGTCCGACAATCTCTCCCTCACCTATTTCAAAGCTCACGTCGTTAAGGGCGAAATTTGCCCCATAGCGTTTTACAAGATGCTCTACTTTAATCATTTTTTTACTGCCGCAGTTGCGACAATCCTTTCTTTTTTTAGCCCATACTTATAACTTTACCAACCGATTATAGCACATAAATATGTACAAAATATTAACATAATTAAAAATATTAAATATAAGAGTCTAAAAAAACAAAAGATGTTAAAAAATGAAGATATGCCCTGCGGCAGAGGACGGGATTTTGCCCGAAAAACGCATATTTGACGTTTTAGGAAAAGCGAACGCAGCCGTCGCAAAGCCAAGCGTCTGACAGGTGTGATATCGGCTATCTCCCGTGCCGAAAATGCGCCGCCTGCCCTCGGATATGAAATCTCACTTTGTAAGTCGAGCGAAAAAGGCTCTCTATTGTCTGCGAATCGCAGAATGCGGAGCGCCACGCACCCACCGAAAAGCACCGATAAAATTCCCGCCCGACGGTAAATCGCACAGCGGGCGGAGTATCTCACACCCGCAAAATGCACCGCTGAAATTTCTGCCAATTTTAGCAATTTTGAGTCAAAAAACGCACTAAAAGACAATGTTTGTTGTCATTTAGTGCGTTTTTGTTCGTTTATTCAGTTTACAAATCCAATCTTGCGTCTTACCTTTGACATCATACGTCTTGCGTAATAAGCCGCCTCGTCAGCGCCGTTTTTCATAACCGCTTCGAGTCCTGCCTTGTCTGCTATCAACCTTGCAAACTCGTCACGGACGTGTGCGAGTCCGTCGGCACAGGCCTCTCCGACAGCGAGCTTGAAATCACCGTAGCCACGACCTTCAAACTCTCTTTCGATTTCCTCATAGCTCTTATCGGTAAATGCTCGGTATATCGTCATAAGGTTTGACACGCCCGGCTTATCCTCGGCATATCTTACTTCAGAGCCCGAATCGGTCACCGCCTTTTTGAACTTTCTGATTATATCGTCCTTGCTGTCAAGAATATGAACTATCGCATTGGGGTTAGGGTCGGACTTCGACATCTTTGCACAAGGGTCGGCAAGCGACATTATCTTCATCGTATCCTGGCTTATGTAACCCTCGGGAACGGTAAAGGTCTCACCGTAAATCTGATTGAAGCGGGTGGCAATATCCCTTGCAAGCTCCAGGTGCTGCTTCTGGTCAATTCCGACGGGAACGAGATCAGTACCGTAAAGAAGTATATCCGCCGCCATAAGCGAGGGGTAGGTGAAAAGTCCTGCGTTTATATTTTCGGAGTGCTTTGCGCTCTTATCCTTGAACTGCGTCATACGGGAAAGCCCACCGAACATCGTGTAGCAATCAAGTATCCACCCAAGCTCTGCGTGAGCGGGCACGTGCGACTGAACGAAAAGCGTGTTTTTCGTGCTGTCAAGTCCGCACGCCATATAAAGCGCGAGCGTTTCATAAGTGCGGCGGCGAAGCTCTGCGGGAACCTGCCTTACGGTTATCGCATGTAAATCAACAACGCAGTAAAAGGTCTTATATTCATCCGAAAAGCGTGAAAAATTCTTTATCGCTCCGAGGTAATTTCCTATTGTCAGATTTCCCGAGGGCTGAACTCCCGAGAAAACTATTTTCTTGTCGTTTAGCATTATACTCCTCACACGGCGCAGCTTTTTTACCGCTGTCGCCCAAAAACTTAAACTTTTGAAGATATTATACCTCTGAAAGCGGTTTTTGTCAATAAGCTTCTCGCTCCAAATGCGCTTTTTTTTAAAATCTATTGACAAAAGCTAAAATATTTGGTAAAATTCAACTTGTAATATAAAAAGCTAATAGCTATGACGAAGAGAGTAGTCGGGTTTTTGCTTGTTCAGCGAGTCGGGTACGGTGTGAGCCGACATAAGCTTTCCCATACGAAAATCACTTCCGAGCTGCGTATGCGAGCCGTATTTCGGGGTAGTGTATGCCGTAAGCCGCGCGTAATGCGGCGCATATTGGTGGATATGTGAAGCGAATGGTATATTTCCGTTTCCTTATTGGAGACGGTTTTTTTATTGTCAGGGGTACTCGCCCCTTATCAAAACAGGAATAACAAAGTCAAAAGGAGATAGATATGGAGCTTTACGAAAAGGTTTCCACGAGCCTGAATTTCGTTGAAAGAGAAAAGGAGACTCGCCGCTTCTGGGAAGAGAACAAAATCTTCGAAAAGAGCATCGAGTTAAGAAACGGTAAAGAAAACTTTACATTTTACGACGGACCTCCGACAGCAAACGGCAAACCGCACATTGGTCACGTGCTGACGAGAGTTATAAAGGATATGATTCCGCGTTACCACACCATGAAGGGCAGACGTGTGCTTCGAAAGGCGGGCTGGGATACCCACGGCCTCCCCGTTGAGCTTGAGGTCGAGAAGAAGCTCGGCATTGACGGCAAGGAGCAGATAGAAAGCTACGGACTTGAGCCGTTCATCGGCCACTGCAAGGAGTCGGTATGGAATTATAAGGAGATGTGGGAGGACTTTTCGGGCACTGTCGGCTTCTGGGCTGATATGGAAAATCCCTACGTCACCTACAAAAACGACTTTATCGAGTCCGAGTGGTGGGCGCTTCGTCAGATTTATGACAAGGGTCTTCTTTACAAGGGCTTCAAGATAGTTCCCTACTGCCCGCGTTGCGGCACTCCGCTTTCCTCGCACGAGGTAGCGCAGGGCTATAAAACGGTAAAGGAGCGCTCGGCAGTCGTGCGCTTCAAGTGCGTTGGCGAGGATGCAAGCTTCCTTGCATGGACTACAACCCCCTGGACTCTTCCCTCTAACCTTGCGCTTTGCGTAAACCCCGACGAGGAGTACTGCCTTGTAAAGGCGGCTGACGGTCACAGCTACTATATGGCAAAGGCGCTGCTTGACAAGGTGCTTTCACCTCTTGGAAAAGAGGACACCCCCGCTTATGAAATTCTGAAGACTATGAGCGGACGTGAGCTTGAGGGCAGAGAGTACGAGCCGCTGTTTGAGTGTGCGGGCATTGCCGCCGCAAAGCAGAACAAAAAAGCGCACTTTATCGTATGTGACAGCTACGTAACAATGTCCGACGGTACGGGTATCGTTCACATAGCTCCCGCATTCGGTGAGGACGATAACAGAGTTGGAAGAATATACGATTTGCCATTCGTTCAGTTTGTAAACGCAAAGGGTGAGCTTACCGAGGATACCGCTTATGCCGGAGTTTTCGTAAAGGATGCAGACCCCATAATTCTTTCAGACCTTGATAAGGCAGGAAAGCTGTTTGACGCTCCGAAGTTCGAGCACGACTATCCGCACTGCTGGCGCTGTAACACACCGCTTATCTACTATGCAAGAGATACCTGGTTTATAAAGATGACGGCGGTTAAAGACAACCTTATCCGCAACAACAACACCGTAAACTGGATTCCCGAGAGCATCGGCAAGGGCAGATTCGGTGATTGGCTTGAAAACATTCAGGACTGGGGTATTTCAAGAAACCGTTATTGGGGTACACCGCTCAATATCTGGGAATGCTCCTGCGGACACAGACATTCGATAGGCTCTATCGCAGAGCTTCGTGAAATGTCGGACAACTGTCCGGAAAATATAGAGCTTCACCGCCCCTTCATCGACAGCGTTACGCTCCGTTGCCCGAAGTGCAGCGGTGAAATGAAGCGTGTTCCCGAGGTTATAGACTGCTGGTTTGACTCCGGCTCTATGCCATTTGCGCAGTGGCATTATCCCTTTGAAAACAAGGAAATGTTCGACTCGCAGTTCCCTGCTAACTTCATAAGCGAGGGTGTTGACCAGACACGAGGCTGGTTCTATTCGCTTATGGCAATATCTACGCTTATCTTTGATTGCTCGCCCTACAAAAACGTGCTTGTTCTCGGTCACGTTCTTGACAAGGACGGACAAAAGATGTCAAAATCCAAGGGCAATGCGGTTGACCCGTTCCAGGCTCTTGAGGAGCACGGCGCTGACGCAATCCGCTGGTACTTCTACTCAAACTCCGCCCCCTGGCTTCCCAACAGATTCTCTGCCGAGGCTGTTACCGAGGGACAGCGCAAGTTTATGGGTACGCTTTGGAACACCTATGCGTTCTACGTGCTTTATGCAAACATCGACGGCTTCAATCCGACGAAATACACGCTCGACACCAAGAATCTTTCTGTTATGGACAGATGGGTGCTTTCCGAGCTTAACAGCACGGTTAGCCGTGTTGACGCTTGTCTTGAGGCTTACAAAATAACCGAGGCAACAAGACTTCTCGAGGGCTTTGTTGACAACCTCTCCAACTGGTACGTGCGCCGCTCAAGAGAGCGCTTCTGGGTAAAGGATATGCCCACAGACAAGGTGAACGCATACCTCACCCTTTACACCGCTCTTGTAACACTTGCAAAGCTTTCCGCACCGCTTATTCCATTTATGGCGGAGGATATTTACAGAAATCTCGTTTGCTCGGTTGACAGCACAGCGCCCGTATCCGTACATCTTTGCGACTATCCCGTATGCGACAGCGCCCATGTTGACGAGGAGCTTTCGGAGAATATGGCACAAATCGTTGAGATAGTAACCCTCGGACGTGCCTGCCGTAACAGCGCAAACATCAAAAACCGTCAGCCGATAGCTAAAATGTACGTTTCGGCAAAGAAAACACCGAGCGATGAGCTTATCTCGGTAATTGCCGAGGAGCTTAATCTGAAGTGCGTTGAATTTACCGACAGCGTGCGTGATTTCACCACGTACAGCTTCAAGCCGCAGCTTCGCACGGTTGGCCCGAAATACGGAAAATGTCTCGGCGCAATAAGAAATATCCTCTCCTCGCTTGACGGCAATGCCGCTATGGATGAGCTGAAGGCAAACAGAGAGATTAAGCTTGATATTCCCGAGGCAGACGTAAGACTCAAAGAGGAAGACCTGCTTATCGAGATGACCAAAAAGGATGGCTACGAATCGCTCTCCGACAGAGGTATCACGGTTGTTATAGACAAAAACCTCACCCCCGAGCTTATCGAGGAGGGCAACGTCCGTGAGATTATCTCAAAGGTACAGACAATGCGTAAGGATTCCGGCTTTGAGGTTATGGATAACATCAAGCTCTCATTCTTTGGCAACGAGGCTATTGAGAAAATAGCAACGAAGTGCCGCGAGGAAATCGCAGACGAGGTTCTTGCAAAGGAAATCACAACCGGTGACGTTCTCGAATTCTCCAAGGAATGGAATATCAACGGTGAAACAGTTACTATTTCGGTTGAAAAGATAAAATAATTTTTTTCACGTTCTACAAGGTAAAAATATGCAACACAGCCGCAGGCGGTATCGTCTGCGGCTGTTAAAAGGAGAAAATTATGTCAGCAGAGTCGGTAGCACTGGTGCTTGAGGTTATAATGATGATTCTTTTCGGCTTTTCCTGGCCGTTTAACGTCGTAAAGTCCTATAAGGCAAGAACGGCAAAGGGCAAAAGCCTGCAATTCCTTATAATCATAATCGTAGGCTATATTGCGGGTATCACGGGAAAAATTCTCACGTTTGATGCAGGCGAGTGGCTCAAATGGCTTGCTCTTTCGGTCTATATTCTCAACCTCACTATGGTGAGCGCAGACCTCGCACTCTTTTTCAGGAACAGCAAAATAGACCGTCAAAGAGAATCGAGCGAAGCTTAACGGTGCGCTCAAATCGAAGCCAAACCACCGCTATTTGTAAATAATAGTAGACAAAAAAAGCAGACGCTCGGCACTTTCGCCTTGCGTCTGCTTTTTGTTTTTGATTTATTTCGATGAGTTTTATGCGGCTGTAAGAAAAGCTTACCTTATAGTGCCGAACTCAAAGGAAGAGTATGTTTTTTGCCTTGTTACTTGAAACTGCCACCTCAGGTGCATCATAACTTGGCACAGCCAATCATAACTCTAAACTCGCCGCAGGCGATTCATAACTGCTTTGTGTCCTTAACGGCAGTGGGGATATATAAACGCTCTCTTATATGCTTATAACCCCAAATGCCGAGAGAATCGAGGACACGAAGATGATAACAAGACAAACCGGAGCGATATACTTCGTAACCGCAACAAAAAGTCTTTTTGATTTAAAGCGTGAGGTCAACTCGATTTCCTCTATGATAGCCTTGGGCTTGAGTATATAGCCTATAAACACCGAGGTAAGAAGCGCAACTATCGGCATAAGCGCGCTGTTGGTTATAAAGTCAAAGAAGTCAAGGAACTGCATACCGAGAATTTTGACATTACCGAGCACACCGTATCCGAGAGCCGAGGGAAGTCCCAGCAAAAGCGTACCGAAAAGCACGATAAGACAGGTTATTTTTCTGTCTATTTTAAACTTATCTCTGATTATTGATACAACGGTTTCTGCAAGCGATATAGAGGACGTCAGCGCCGCAAACATAACCAGCAAGAAGAACACAGCGCCGATTACCTGACCGCCAAGCATATTTTCGAATACCTTCGGAAGCGTTATGAACATAAGCGACGGCCCTGCGGAAAGTGCGCTCTCGTCACCGCCCGAATATGCGAATACAGCGGGGATTATCATAAGACCTGCAAAAAAGGCAATTCCGGTATCGAATATTTCTATATTGTGCGCCGAGCTTTCAATGCTTACGTCTTTTTTCATATAAGAGCCGTAGGTTATCATAATTCCCATAGCGAGCGACATTGAGTAGAAGAGCTGTCCCATTGCCGCAACCACGGTCATAATCGAGAATTTAGAAAAATCCGGCTTGATATAGTATATAAGACCGTCGATAGCACCCGGAGTGAACAAGCCGTAAATTGCCACGAAAACAGAAAGCACGACGAGCAGGGGCATCATCATTTTACTTACCTTTTCAATGCCCTTTTCAACACCGAAAAGCACAACAAGCATAGTGATGGTTATGTAGATAACAAACCAGAGTATCGGCTCGCCCGTACCCGTGATAAAGCCGTTAAAATATCCGTCTGCGGCAGCATCCTTTCCTCCGCCCGTAACGAATGCCGTAAGGTATTTCAGCACCCAACCGCCGATAACCGAATAATACGGCAGTATCAGCGAGGGGATGATTGCCGCAACAACACCGATAAAGCCAAACCTCTTATTGAGCTTTGAAAATGCGCCGATGGCGCTCTGCCCTGTTTTTCGTCCGATAGCAATCTCGCCCACCATAAGCGTAAATCCAAAGGTGAGTGCGAGAATTATATAAACCAGAAGAAAAATTCCGCCGCCGTACTTTGCCGCAAGGTAGGGGAAGCGCCAGATGTTTCCAAGTCCGACAGCGCTGCCCGCCGCGGCGAGAACAAATCCTATTTTACCTGTAAAAGAGCTTCTTTTTTCCATAAAATTCCTATAATACTTCTTTTTGTTTTCTTACTAAAATATTATATCATAACCTGCCGAAATATCAAGTACTTTTTTGGCTTTTTGTAGTTTTTGGCAAAGCTTATCCCCCAACCGACAAGGCTCGCTGTGAAAAGTGCCGAAAAAGTCACAAAAAGTTAATATATATTTACAATACTCGTAAAAAATGAAGAACCCAATCGCCCACTCACGGAAGATTGAGTTCTTTTTATATTGTGTTTTCGGTGCGCTTTCGGTTATGGCGCTATGCTTATTCTGACATCTCCCGTATCCGTGGAAATCTCACATCTGCCGCCGCTTGCCGTACCGGGGACTTCTTTTTCACCCGTATCGGTGTCTACGATAAACACCTTGCCCGAAAGCAGAGTGCCGCAAACGTCACCCGTGTCTGTTTCTATAAAAATCTCCGCCGCATCCGAGGCACGAAGTCTGACGTCTCCCGTATCACGCTCAATAATAAATCTCTGCGAAGCGATGACGTTTTCGAGCGATATATCTCCCGAGTCACCGTCGGATATAAGATTTTTGCAGGTGATATTTTTGAGCCCGGCATCGCCTGATGAAGTCTCGACCTTAACCTCACCGTCACAGCTTATGTCCGAGGCTGTCACGTCTGCCGTGCTGACCGAAATGTCAAGCGAGCCTGCGGATATACCGCGGACGCAAACGTCGCCCGTGCTTGACTCTATTTTAACAGCTCCAAGAGCAGAGGCAGAGCATTTAACGACACCGGTGCTGACCGAAATGTCGATGCTATCAAATTGGAAATCATTCGGTATATTGATATCACCCGTGCTTTCCTTTATGACGAGCGAGTCATATTCGGCCCTCGGCAGATAAACGCTTATCTTTTCCGAGATAAAATTAATGCCTATGTATTCATACCACGCTCTTGTATCGACAACGTTGAGCGTTAACACTCCGTCTGCTGCGTATACCAAATGCTTGACGTTTTGCCGCTCAAAGCAAACCACCTTGCATTTGTCGTCATCGGATGGCAAAAAAACAATGTCTGCGGAGCTTGTTTTTATGGATATATCGCTAAAATCTTCATATATCTCATAAGTGTTGGTTTCGTATTTTGAGAAGTTGAGCTTTGTAAAATCCCATCCGAGCTTCCACATAGCCCACCCAAAGGCGGCAAGCCCGAAAATTACAAGGAAAATCGCAATGGCTATCCATATTTTTGCACTCATTATATACGTCCCTCTCTGTTAAACGCATTTTTGACTGATGATACTGCGAGTCCGGGAATTACAGCCGCGCCCTTTGTTGATGCCACGCATCCGTAGAAAAGAAATATTGCAATGCCCAAAACGACAGCTCCAAAGCCGATAAACGCTATACCCGTCGGCGCTCCCATAGAATAAGCGAAGCTGACGCCTGCCGAGCAAAATCCGAAAGCAGATGCGCAAATCATAGCTGCAAAAACCGCCCACAGCGAAGCCACAAGCGCCCAAAGCACAACGTAAATCGAGAAAATTACAGCAAATCCCGCAACAAGAAGCGGAAACCAAAGCGGAAATCCAAGAATAACAAGAAAATTCTTCATAAACTATTCTCTCCTATTTCAAAACAGAGATTTGATACCGACTACGGCTTTTTTCGTGATATCGAAGCAGCACACCGTCGCCTTTTTGCATACTACGAATAAGTATTTTGAGATAAAATAGAAGATGAGACAAGGAAGCTCGACAGCCCAAAGAGCGATTATCAATGACCAGAACACCGCAAATACGGCAACCAAAACAGAAAGCCATATAGGCGAGCCGACAATCAAAAGGACAATTTCCCACACCTTAAGCTTTCTTTTGCCGTTTTCTTTATCAGAGTCCTTGCCCGCCGAAGCCTCGGAGATAATCTGCTCGGCTATCTCTTCGATACCGCCAACCGCCGCAACTGCGCTTTCCTCGGTAAGCCCCTCCTCAATTCTGTCATCAATCATTTCGCTGTAAAAGCCGACATGCTCTTGCGCCTCTCCTGCGGAAAGCGGTGACAGTCTCTTTTTGAGCGCTCGTAAAAACTCCTGCTTTTTCATTTCTCCTCATCCTCCTTGGTTACAAATCTGTATATCGACATAATCTCTCCCCACTCATCCTTGAAATCTTCAATTCTTCCAAGGCCGGCTTTCGTTATGTGATAATATTTTCGCAGTCTGCCCCCGTGCTCTGCCGTATGTACCGTAAGCATCCCCGAAAGCTCCAAACGCTTTAATATTGTGTATAACGTAGATTCCGACATTTCAATATACGGCTTCATATCTTTTATAATCTTGTAACCGTACGAGTCCTCGTCTTTGATAGCGGCGAGCACGCATACGTCAAGCAGTCCTCGTTTTAACTGAATATCCATACAATACCTCTCCTTGCGTAATACATCATATCACGAAGTATTGCTTTTGTCAAGTAGTCAGTCAAAAAATTACAAAAACATCTCCCCCGCCCCGCCGCGCAGGCGTTCATTGCCGCCCGACAAGCTCGCACAGCGAGCAAAAAAGAAAAGGCGCCCTCCGGCGCGCCTAGCGAGTATAAAGCTCGGCTCATTCATAGGAAGCAAGGACGAGTAAAAAACGACAAAGGCGGTAAAAAATCATACCGCCTTAAACGAAGAAGAAGCCAATTTCAATTAGATCATTTTTCATTTCAAATCGCACGAAAAACAAAATTTTATATTTCATTTTGAAATATTTTGTTGCAAAGAAGAATTCGCTGTGTTATACTATATATAATCAAAGATTTATAGCATAGGAAGGTGTACTATGGCAGTAAGTTATAAAAAGCTCTGGAAGCTTCTGATCGAAAAAGATATGAAGAAAACCGACTTGCGTATCAAAGCCGGCATTTCCACCGGTGCCCTCGCAAAGCTCGGAAAGAATGAGAACGTTAATACCGAAATTCTCGCCAAGATCTGCAAAGTTCTCGAATGCGGTGTTGACGATGTAATGGAATTCATCCCGGAAGATAAGGAGTAATATTATGATCGATTTTGTATTTGATGAAAATAAAGTAAAAAAAGCTTTAAAAATATATTGTGACAAAGTTAATGAACTGTACAAAGCTGGAAACATCGAAAGTTCCTATAATAAACCAATAATTGATTTGATACAGCTTTTTGGATGTAAGGCAGAAGATTTTTCGGGTGGAAGAAGTGCCGAAGCTGGAGAAAACGTAGATATTAAGCTCTGGCATCTCGAAGAAGAAATTAACGATATACCAGCTTTCGGAGCAATTGAGGTCAAAAAGGTCTTTGGCATTGATGCAAGAGCAAATCAACAAATAAAAATTGAAGCTAATAAATTTGGAAATGTTATACTAACCGACAATGTTACATGGTGTTTTTATCATAGGGGTGAAAATTCTATGTATAACGGTTTTAAGCTGCTTACAAAAGACGATAATAATAATTTCTCGTTAAATGCAGAAAAAATAGAATTGTTTATACAGTCAATTAAGGACTATTTGTTATCAGAACCCACTAATATAAAAAGTTCTAACAAATTGGCCTATTACATGGCAGAGCACGCGAGAACTATTAAAGTTATTATAGACGGTATTTTAAAGTCGGACAAGTCCAAACCTATGTTTAATGAACTGAACGCCTTGTTCATTAAATTGAGATCAGAATTGTTACCTAATTTGAACATCGAAAAATTTGCAGATATGTATGCGCAAACGATAACATACGGATTGTTCATTGCCAGATATAATGACAAATCGTTAACAAGCTTTACTCGTGGAGAAGCATTAGAAAATCTATCTAAAGAGTCTGTATTGTTGAAAAAGTTCTTCCAGCACATTGCAACCTCAGATTCACTTCACCCTACTCTCAATAATTCTATTGAAAAATTGTGTAAGATTTTTTCTATTGCCGATCTTCAGAAATTGCTAAATCAATATGAGAAAAAAGACCCAATAGTACATTTTTACGAGGACTTTTTAAGCTTCTATGATAGAGAGGCGAAAAAGAACTTTGGTGCTTACTACACACCTGTAGAAGTTGTACGATATATGGTAAATGCGGTTGATGACTTGTTGGTGAATGAATTCAACTTGGAGCAAGGATTTGCGAACAATAGCACAGTTAATATAAAAGTAAAATCTGATCCTTATAAAGATGGCAAAAAAACAAAGACAGAAAAGATAATTTCTGTTCCACAGGTTGCAATATTAGACCCTTCGTGCGGAACAGGAACGTTCATGGCGGAAATTGTAAAACTTGTAAAAGAAAAATATTTTTCCGGTAGCAATAGTATTTTTTATAAGAACTGGATCGAAGACAAAAATAGTTTAATGTCAAGACTAATAGGTTTTGAAATAATGATGACAAGCTATGTTGTCGCACATCTTAAGTTGCGCAGAGTTATACAAGACACTTTGGGAGAAGTGCCAGATGTGTCTATAAAAACAAATATATATCTTACAAATACATTGACAGAGCCTAAGTCAGTTGTTGAATCAAATGAGCAGCTATCGTTCTTCGATTTTTCCGGAGCTATAAATGATGAGGCTGAGCAAGCAGATAAATGGAAAGCTAGAAGACCTATTCGAGTTATAATAGGTAATCCTCCATATCTGTATTCTTCAAAAAATGAATTTGATGTTGATGAATATCACTATGAAACTGACGGTATAACAAGGTTACAGGAAAGGAATCCCAAAGGTCTAAACGATGATTATGTAAAGTTTATTCGTTTTTCCGAAAAGCATATCAACAAAGACGGAAAAGGCATACTTGCCTTTATCACAAATAATGGTTATTTAGACAATCCTACTTTCAGAGGAATGCGAGCGTGCTTGTTGAGAACGTTTGATGAAATACGCATTATAAATCTTCACGGAAATTCTATCAAAAAAGAAAACGCGCCGGATGGTAGCAAGGACGAAAACGTTTTCAATATCAGAGTGGGGGTTTGTATAATTCTTGCAATTAAGAAAACAACGAGAAATGAATGGGCTAAAATTCAGTATGCAGATGTTTATGGAACTCGCAAACACAAACTTGAAATTTTAGACAAAGGAGAGTTTGATTTCATTTCAATATTGCCTGATAAAGAAATGGCACTATTTCTTCCTCAAAATTCCGTGGGAAAGTCAGATTACGATAAGGGCATCTCTTTGGAAAAGTTGTTTGTTTTCAAGAGCACGGGAATTGATACAGGAAATGATGAAGCTACAATAAAAACAAAAAGCTCAGAAATAGAAAAAAGCATCAACGGCATTAAATACGCTACAAGCGACGATGAAATAATTTCAATTATGGGGAAATTATGTAGTGGACAAACTGTAGAAAGAATAAAAATGGATGTTTTCAGCGATGAAGGTGCAATAAGCAAAATATCTTATAGACCCTTTGAAGACAGATATACGTACTATAGTGGTGTTTCATGCGGTTGGTTATCTAGACCTCGTGATCCTAAAATTATGAAGAGCCTAATAAACGTAGAAAATAATCTTGCCTTGGTTTATCAAAAGCAAAGCAATAAAAAGTGGGCGGATATTTTCGTTGCTAGTAGTATCATAGATGCTCACCTGATTGGATCGAAAAGCTACGTTGCTCCTTTATACATCAAATTGGATGATTTGACAGGAGATGTTTTTGATAATTTTGATCAAGATAGTCTTTATCAACTCACACAAAATTTGTCAAATAAACCTACTCCAAAAAAAGTTTTTGAGTATTGCTATGGTGTGTTGTCTAGCGAAATATATCGAAACCTATACAACGAATTTTTAAAACAAGAATCTCCCAAAATTCCAATTCCGAATAATCAGGAATGCTTCGACAAATACGCAACTGCGGGTAACCGTTTAATTGAGTTACACTTGGTAAAAACGAATGTACAAAAAGAACTTGGTTTGAATACCACGGAATCGCAAAACTTGTTAATAGAACAAGTAAAATTCATAGACGGTAAGGTCTTGATCAATAAAGATACATCGATAGATGGAATAACCGAAACCGTTTGGAATTATTACATAGGTGGATATCAAATTATTGATAAATGGTTGAAATTACACAAAAACGAGAGCCTTGATTATGAAAAATTCAATCATCTGAAAAAGATAGTTGGAATAATAGAGGAAACTATTAAGATTCAGCAAGAACTGTAACGTATGTATTTATCCCGATTGCACCGTTGACGCAGATAGCATTATAAGAAACACCTACAAAACCCTTCTTACTAGAGGTCAAAAAGGTTGTTATATCTACTGCGAAGACGAGGCATTGAGGGAGTATTTGAAAAAAAGGCTAAATAGGGGGATATATGACAAATTTTGAAAAAATGAAAACAGAAATAACAGTTTTGGTGGAAGAAGGAGAAAAACTATGCAAGTCAGTACTTAATTATAATAACAAAAATGACGAAAGTGATCCCTTCGCTTACTTTCTTCGCGAATACGAAGAATGGTACACGCAAGCTAAAAATGTGGTAAAAGTTCTATCAAAAGAGAGATACGATGATTTCATTAATCTATACTCTGATAAAAAGAGAAAAGAAATATCTGTAGTTAATTACACAATTTCTGATGCACTCAGACTGCTGTCTAACGTGGGAAAGACTTATAGTCCAGCTTCGGCATATATGTGTTTGGTTCGTCAATGCCAAATATTACATGCATGTTTGAAATCTTTTGATAGCAGCATATGGGACATTCAAAACGTCTTGCAGTCAGATATTTTTGATACAGAACTCGATGCCGCAAATCATCTTTTGCAAAGAGGTTTTCTTCGTGCGGCAGGGGCGATATGTGGAGTAGTACTAGAAAAACATTTAAAATTCGTGTGTACAAATCGAGGAATAACAATAAACAAGAAAAACCTCTCTATTTCTGATTATAACGATTCGTTGAAAGATGAGGTATATGACACTATTGAATGGAGAAGGCTTCAAAGGTTGGGAGATATAAGGAATCTTTGCGACCACAGTAAAGATAGAGAACCTACAAAAGATGAGGTGCTTGAGCTTATAGCGGGAACGGAACGAACAATTAAAACAATTTTCTAATAAGTCTGGACTTTGCGGAAGTTATGTGATATTGTGTTGTGCTAACAGGAGGTGCGACCAATGGAAAGCATAATTAAAGAACTGTGGCACGGGAATATCATACCACAAGAGGACAGCAGAACGAACTCAAAAGAGATGAAAGAGCTCCTTGGGTATATGGCACGTCATCACGAAGACCTCGAAAAGACCTTCACGGACGAACAGAAAGAAATCTTCGAGAAGTTCCATGACTGTTGGGGTGAGTATGCGAGTCTAGGCGAGTGTGCGATATTCTGCTACGCATTCAAGCTCGGGATGCAGATTGCCATTGAAACATTAACCGAGTAGAACCAAACCGCCCTCGTTCCGAAATAGAGCGAGGGCTATCGTATTTATTTTAATGCTTCTTCCTCAAACTTCGTCTGACTCGGTTGATGTGACGTTCAAAGTCTCCGCTGTTAATAAGCTCTGCAAGAACAAACTGCTCAAAGGTTGGCACTGTGCATGAATAGAAGCCGAGCTTTTTATCAAATTCGCTCACAAGGCATTTGGGCAGAACCATATATCCAACGCGGAGCGCGGGAGAGATAGTCTTGGAAAAGGTGTTCATATAGATTACGTTGTCATAGTTGGAAAGTGAAAACAGCGTATCCTCCGGTTTTGAGGAAACAGAAAACTCAGACTCGAAATCGTCTTCAATAATGATGCGCCCATTTTTGCTCGCCCAGCGGATATATTCGTGGCGTTTGTTGGCGGACGCAGTAATGCCCGTCGGAAAGCTTCTGTAAGGTGTTGTATGAATGACATTTGCCTTTGTTTTTGTAAGAGCTAAACTATCAATGCCGTCGTGAGATAACGGCAACAGCTCGTGCTCCACATCAGCCGCGCTGTAGATTTGCTCGATC
The DNA here is from genome assembly GCA_045659405.1 of Eubacteriales bacterium. GTDB lineage: Bacteria > Bacillota > Clostridia > Oscillospirales > CAG-272 > UBA1740. Next base: position 53,908 of record JAZOWX010000001.1, read on the forward strand.
TTTTTGTATGACGGTGACTCAATACCGTATACGTGCTTTCGTCCGAGCATTGTGATGATAAGCCCGTAAAGATATTCCGCACCCGAACCAACGATGATCTGACTACTCTCGACGTTCATGCCTCTGTTTCGAATGAGATAATTTTTTATTGCCTCACGAAGCTCGGGGCACCCTGCATTCGGGGATCTCTCACGGAGCACATCGGCATCATCGGAAAGCACCTTACGCATCGTCTTTCTGAGGACGGAAAAAGGAAATTCGGGATATGTATGATAGCTTTGCGGTACGATGCTATGCTTCGTGTGGGTTTCAGCAGGTGCGGCAAAGCCGTCCGATTCCCGAAAAATCACGACGAAGCCGCTACGCTCACGAGCTTCCACGTATCCCTCATCACAAAGGAGCGCATAGGCGTGCTCGATCGTAACCGTGCTTACGCCAAGCTCGTCGCACAGCAGACGCATAGAGGGAAGCTTAGATAGATATGGGTAGATTCCGTCAATTATGTCTTGTCTGATCTGTTTGTATATCTGAAGATATACAGGACGGCTGTTTTTGTCAATTACATATTTCATCTGTATATATAAAATTCTCCTAAACTGATTATTTTAATATCGACAGATTTATTATATAATAATATTATTAAATTGTCAAGGAGCAACGATCAAATGTCTCATAATCATCAAAAAAAGATTGCGGTGATCAATGATTTCTGTGGTTTCGGACGTTGTTCGATCTCGGTATCGTTGCCAATTATTTCCGCAATGAAGATACAGTGCTGTCCCTTGCCGACCTCCGTCTTTTCCAATCATACGGGATATGAAAGCTATTATCGTACCGATTACACCGAGCATATGAACGCCTATATGGATGAATGGGAAAAGCTTGACCTGCACTTTAACGGCATACTTACAGGGTATTTAGCATCCCCCGCGCAGATCGATATTGTAAAGTACTTTATCGAGCGATTTAAGAGAAACGGTACGGTTACGGTTGTGGATCCCGTGATGGGCGATGACGGCAGGCTGTATCCCGCATATTCACCGCTTTTGGCAGAACGCATGAGGTCGCTGGTTGCTTATGCGGATATCCTGACTCCCAATCTGACCGAGGCTTGTATTTTGACCGATACCGAGTACCGTGAGGATATGCGCGAGGAAGAGTTATTTACAATATGTAAGCGTCTCTCTAAGCTTGGACCGAAGAGAATCGTTATTTCCGGCTTGGAGTGTGACGGGGATCTCGAAAACTATGTGTACGAAGCGGGCAAGGAGCCAAGACTTGTCCGAGAGCATAAGGTGGGTCCGTGCCGAGCAGGAACGGGAGACGTTTTTTCGTCGATGATCGCGGCAGACGCGGTAAACGGGAGAAGTCTTGTAGAAGCTGTAACGCACGCCTCGGCATTTATTGCCAAGGTACTGCGCCGCACAGTTGAATTAGACATACCCAAAGCAGACGGAATCTGTTTTGAGGAATTTTTGAGTGAGATAGAATAGGAGAAAATCAAAATGAAAAACAAACATACACGCTTAATGTGCATTGCAGGCGTCTTTACGGCTTTAGTATTCGTTGTTACCGCTTATTTGCACATCCCGACAAACAATGGCTACATACACGTTGGTGACGGTCTTATCTACCTTGCCGCTTGTATTCTTCCTTGGCACTATGCAATGGCTGTCGGGGCGGGCGGAGCACTTCTTGCCGACTGCCTTACGGGATTTGCTATATGGGCGCCCGGATCGGTTGTAATCAAGGCTGTGACCGCACTTCTGTTCACGAACAAAGGCAAAAAGATGATGGGTCTGCGCAACTGGCTGGCACTTATACCTGCCGCTATCATCTGTGCCGGAGGATACTATCTGTACGAATCCTTGATTTACAGTAATTTTGTTGCACCTCTTGCAGGTATTCCCGCATCGCTTACGCAATCGGTGACAAGCTCGATACTGTTTGTCGCAGTAGGATTGACTATTGATAAATTGAATTATAAATCCAAGTTGACCGGAGGACTTTAAGAATGATGACTATAACCTATGCAGGAAGAAACGGAATATACGTAAATTTAACAAACAGATGCCCTTGTGCTTGTACCTTTTGTCTCAGACAGAACAGAGATAAGGTTTTCAACTCTGACTCGCTCTGGCTTGAGAGAGAGCCTACCGTAAAAGAAATTTGCGATAGCATTGATACGTGGGATCTTGCCAAATACAAAGAAATCGTATTCTGCGGCTACGGTGAGCCGACAGAACGCTTGGAGGATCTCTTGAAGGTAGCAGAGTATATCAAGTCGAAAAGCAGTATTCCGATTCGTATCAACACAAACGGTCTTGCAGACCTGATTGCCGGTGAGAAGGTTGCACATAAGCTTGAGGGATTGATCGATACGCTTTCCATCAGTCTTAACGCAACCAACAAAGAGGACTATCTGAAGCTTGTTCGTCCTAAATTCGGCATTGATTCATATGACGCAATGCTTTCCTTTACACACGACTGCACGAAATACGTTCCAAATGTTATCATGACCGTGGTTGATAAGGTAACAACCAAGGAAGAGCAGGAAAAGGGCAGAGAAATCTGCGAATCGGTAGGAGCAACCTTCCGTGTCCGCCCCTATGAATCTTAATCTTTAATTTTTCAAAAAGGTATTGCAATCTGATAAAAAAAGGTGTATAATATACTCACAACAGAACAAACGGGAGCTTGTATACAGGCTGAGAGGAAGGTGTGACCTTCGACCGAGAACCTGATTTGGATAATGCCAACGTAGGGACGCCTGATACGAAGATATTAGGAAGAACAAGAGAATTTTTGGAGTTACCGAATCGGTAACTCCTTTTTTGTTGTAATTTTTACGGAGGTAAGAGTATGGTAAAGGTAAACGGTAAGGGTTTAGATATTGCCGGCAAAACACTGGCGGAGTATCTTGCGACCACGAACTACGATATGAAGCGTATTGCTGTCGAGCGCAACGGAAATATAGTTCCCAAGGCACAGTACAGTGAAACCGTTCTTCAGGACGGCGATAGTCTTGAAGTAGTCAACTTTGTTGGAGGAGGCTAATATGCTACCGACAAAAGAAGAATGGATAAAGGCGCTTACGGAACGCCACGGTGAAGAACTGCAACAAGCCTTTTTATCGGCTGTGGTTGCAATATGTGGTCTTGGAGGGCTCGGCTCGAATATCGCCATTCACCTCGCCCGTGCTGGAATAGGTAAGTTGATACTGATTGACTTTGACCGTGTGGATATCACCAATCTGCACCGACAGCAGTACAAGGCAAATCAAATCGGTATATATAAGACCAAAGCTCTTGTGGACAACCTTCGTGAGATCAATCCGTACATTGAGTTGGAAGAGCACACTGAACGTATCACAGAAGATAACGCTATGAAGCTATTGCAGGATACGGACATCATCTGCGAAGCCTTCGACGATGCAGAATGCAAAGCGATGCTTACAAATACTGTACTTTCCGAGCTACCCGATAAATATCTTGTTGCAGCTTCAGGAATGGCAGGCATGGGAACAACCAACAGCATTAAGACGAGAAGAATTACGAGCAGGTTCTATCTTTCGGGAGATGAAACAAGTGACGTATCGAATGATATCGGTCTTGTCGCTCCCCGTGTTGCACTTTGTGCAACGCATCAGGCACATACAGTGCTTCGCATTATAGCAAAACAATTTGAAGTATAAAGTGAGGAAAATAAAATGAACAACGACAAACTTATTATTGGCGGTCACGAATTTAATTCCCGATTCATTCTCGGCTCGGGTAAATATTCTATGAAGCTTATCGAAGCGGCGGTTAAAGATGCAGGCGCGGAAATCATCACTCTTGCAGTTCGTCGCGCGAACACCAAGGAACAGGAAAACATTCTCGACTATATCCCCGAAGGAATTACACTTCTTCCCAACACATCTGGCGCGAGAAACGCTGAGGAAGCAGTCCGCATTGCTCGCCTTGCTCGTGAGCTTGGATGCGGTAACTTCGTGAAGATTGAGATCATGCGCGATTCCAAATATCTCCTTCCCGATAACGTTGAAACCATCAAGGCGACCGAGATCCTTGCAAAAGAAGGTTTTGTAGTAATGCCGTATATGTATCCCGACCTGAACACCGCACGTGACCTTGTGAATGCAGGCGCGGCAAGTGTTATGCCCTTGGCTTCTCCCATCGGCTCGAACAAGGGACTTGCAACCAAAGAATTTATTCAGATTCTCATTGACGAGATCGACCTGCCCATCATCGTAGATGCAGGTATTGGCAGACCTTCTCAGGCTTGTGAAGCAATGGAAATGGGTGCGGCGGCAATTATGGCAAACACAGCACTTGCAACCGCTGGTGACCTTCCTATGATGGCTTCTGCATTCAAGCAGGCAATCGAAGCAGGTCGTAAGGCATACCTTTCGGGACTTGGCAGAGTTCTCACCCGTGGCGCATCCGCATCCGATCCCTTGACAGGATTCTTGCGTGACTAAAAGGAGCACGACATGGAAAATCAATTCTTTGTAGATTCGGAGCATCTGTCGCCCGAAGCACTTACGAAAAAGCACCGCATCGAAAGCGATCCGTCGAGCAGAAAGAACCACATGGAATATCTGCCCGGCATGGAGATCATTGAGTCGGATGTCTGTTCGCAGGTAATGGCACAGATGAACTCCTACGACTATTCAAAATACACGGCAAGAGATGTTCGTGCAGCTCTTGAACACACAACTTGCTCTATCGAAGATTTCAAAGCACTTTTTTCGCCTGCGGCAGAGCCGTTCCTCGAACAGATGGCAGAGAGAGCGAGACTTGAAACAAGTAAGCATTTCGGAAATACCGTATATCTGTTCACGCCCCTTTATATAGCCAACTACTGTGAGAACTACTGTGTGTATTGCGGCTTTAACTGCTATAACCACATCAACCGAATGAAACTCTCTATGGAGCAGATCGAAAAGGAAATGAAGGTCATCGCTGACAGCGGTATGGAGGAAATCCTCATTCTTACAGGTGAGAGTCGTGCGCAGAGCAACGTGGAGTACATTGGGGAGGCCTGCAAACTGGCGAGAAAGTATTTCCGAATGGTCGGGCTTGAGATCTATCCCGTCAACACCGACGAGTATAAATATCTCCATGAGTGCGGTGCGGATTACGTGACCGTGTACCAAGAAACCTACGATTCAGACAAATACGAGCAGCTTCACCTGCTCGGACACAAGCGTGTATGGCCTTATCGCTTTGATGCACAGGAAAGAGCCTTGCGAGGCGGTATGCGCGGTGTTGCATTCTCGGCACTTCTCGGACTTTCTGACTTCCGCAAGGATGCTTTGGCGAGCGCTTTGCACGTCTATTATTTGCAGAGAAAGTATCCGCACGCAGAAATGTCGCTGTCTTGTCCCAGACTTCGTCCTATCATCAACAATGATAAAATCAATCCTCTCGACGTTCACGAAAAGCAGCTTTGTCAGATCATCTGCGCCTACCGTATTTTCCTTCCGTTCGTGGGTATTACCGTGTCCTCTCGTGAGAGCGCGGAGTTTAGAAACGGCATCGTAAAGATCGCTGCGACAAAGGTATCCGCAGGTGTTTCCACGGGTATTGGCGACCACGACAGCAAATACAATGGAAAAGAAGCCGACGAGGTACAGGGCGACGAGCAATTTGAAATTGACGATAACCGCAGTCTTGACAAGATGTATAAGGATATTGAGGGAGAAGGACTTCAGCCCGTGCTGAACGATTATCTCTACGTATAAGGAGAAAAGAATGAAAAACTTTGATACTAAACTTTATTTTATAACCGATTCCACGGGCTTTGAGGAAGATGAATTTCTCCGTCGTGTAAAGGAAGCACTTGAAGGCGGAGCTACCATACTTCAACTCCGTGAGAAAAACAAATCCACAATGGAGTATATTGAACTTGCCGAGAAGGTACACGAGCTGACAAAGAAATACAATGTTCCGCTGATTATTGATGACAGAATTGATGTTGCTTTGGCAGTAGGTGCAGAAGGTGTTCACCTCGGAAAAGAGGATATGCCCATTAGCACCGCACGTAGAATCCTTGGTGATGACTTTATTATCGGAGCAACCGCAAAGACAGTTCCTTGGGCGCTTGAAGCCTACGAGGGCGGCGCTGACTATCTCGGTGTCGGTGCAATCTACCCGACCACGACCAAGGTGAAAACCGTTCTCACATCTACCGAAACCTTGGCTGATATTTGCAAAGCCGTTCCGATTCCTGTTAATGCAATCGGCGGTCTTAACAAAAACAACATTGACGTTCTCACAGGCATTCCCATTGCAGGCATCTGCGTTGTATCTGCTATTATGAAAGCTGAAAGCCCCAAGACCGCGAGCGTAGAGCTTAAAGCGAGAGCAAAGGAACTCGGAATAATATGATCAAGGGTGCAATTTTTGATTTTGACGGAACGCTCGTTGATTCCATGTTTATATGGAATACCTTTGGCGAGGATTATCTCCGCACACTTGGAAAAGAGCCGAGGGAGAATCTAACCGAAACCTTCAAGACCTTCACCCTTGAACAAGCAGCTGAATATTACAGAGAAAATTACGGTGTGACTCTTTCTGTCGGAGAGATTGTTGACGGTGTAAATGATATGGTTGCCGAAATATACAGAACCAAGGTCACGCTCAAAAGCGGTGTTCTTGAATTCCTCCGTGATCTGCAAAGCAAAGGCGTAAAAATGTGCATAGCGACCGTTACGGACAGACCAATCGTAGAGGGTGTGCTGAATCGTCTTGGTATTCGTGATTTCTTCTCCGAGATATTTACCTGTGCCGAGGTTGGTTACAACAAGGAAACACCGCATATTTATAGGGCAGCACTTGAAGTTCTCGGCACGAAAAAGGATGAAACTGTCGTATTTGAGGATGCGCTACATGCATTGATGACGGCAAAGAACGACGGATTCCCCGTTGCAGCCGTATATGATAAGCATGAAGCAAGGCAGATTGAAATGAGAGCCGAGGCTGACTACTACATATCCGACTACGAGTGTTTTGCTTGGAACAGAGCAATGAGAACAGCCCTCACCATTGCAGGTAGCGACTCAAGCGGAGGTGCGGGCATTCAAGCAGATATTAAAACCATGACCATGAACGGTGTTTACGCTATGAGTGCAATTACGGCACTTACAGCACAGAATACCGTCGGTGTCCGTTCCATTATGGAATCCACTCCAGAATTCTTGAAGGATCAGATTGATGCGGTATTCGAAGATATCCGCCCCAATGCCGTGAAGATTGGAATGGTGGCTTCGGCAGAGCTTATCGAGATAATTGCTGAGAGACTCTCGTATTATAAAGCAGAGAACATCGTGGTCGATCCAGTAATGGTTGCGACGAGTGGATCGGAACTTATGAAATTGAGTGCGGTTGCTGCTTTGACTGAAAAATTGCTTCCTATCGCCACGCTTGTAACACCGAACATTCCCGAAGCCGAAGTGCTGTCAGGAATAACAATTGCTACAAAAGAAGATATGCTATCAGTTGCCAAACATATCGGTGATAGCTACGGATGCGCCGTACTTCTCAAAGGCGGTCACAGCATTAACGATGCAAACGACCTTCTGTATGCAAACGGAGAATACAAATGGTTTTTTGGCAAGCGGATCGACAATCCCAACACGCACGGAACAGGCTGTACGCTCTCAAGCGCAATCGCATCGAATCTCGCAAAGGAATATGACCTTGAAATCTCCATTCAAAGAGCGAAAGATTACATATCTGGTGCACTTGCCGCCATGCTCGATCTTGGCACAGAATCCGGACCTATGAATCATGCCTTTTGTTTGACGAAGATTTGAAAGAGGGGTATTCAAATTCTCTCGTACCAGTGCCAAAGAAACAAAAAAACAACCGAGCTTGGAAGAGGGGTATGCTGCTCGGGGCGAGGTTTGTAAAAACCGTTCCGCTTCGGTATAAATTTAAGCCAACATCTCCTCGCGACGCAGATACCGCGGTTAATCAGTTCCTCGTGGTATGCTCTGTGCCTGCGGTATGCGAACTCCCCGTTTCGCTTTGCGAAAGGGCGTTCGTTCCCTCTGACTGTGATATAAAAATAAACACCATCCGCGAGGGATGGTGTTCGTTTTTATGGCGCAGGAAGAGGGATTCGAACCCCCGTGCCTTTTGGGCAAACGGTTTTCAATTCAACGTGCCCTGTCAAGTCGCATAGTCGAAATGTGCTCAAGGCATAGCCTTGCTTCATTTCTCGTTGCTTTGTTGACTTCGTTCGTGAAAAACAGTTATCAACTGTTTTTCGCTCCTCACCCGTTGTGACCGCACACAAATTTAATACAAAAAATAGAAAAACACCAACCGCAAAGTTGGTGTTTTTTGGCGCAGGCTGAGGGATTCGAACCCCCGTGAGAATTACCTCTAACGGTTTTCAAGACCGCCTCGTTGTGACCACTTCGATAAGCCTGCGTATTTTTTGAAATTTGTGTTTCGCATACTCGCCTTGGCGAGTATCTTCGCCGAATGGCGAAATATTCCTGCGTATTAAGTTGTTTTTTGAAAAGTGTTAGATATTGCGTTAGATGTGCGATGTTTTGCGATTTTCGGACTCTCGAAAAAGTCAGTGTTTGCAAGGGATTTCGGGAACTTATCGACCCTTATGCCGACAAATTTTCAAGACCGCCTCGTTGTGACCGCTTCGCATACCCCACGAAGATGCGTCAAGCTCGCTTGTAAGCGGCAAGTGCGGGTATCCTCGTCAGAGATATTCCTGCGATGTAGTAAATCATCTTACCAACTATTTAATTGTTAGATATTGCGTTAAATATATACCATTCAGTGAATAATTCATCGCAATTCTGCGTATAAATTATTATGGTTACTTGTATATGATAACACAATTTTTCCCCAATGTCAATATAAAAATTCAGACAATCACCTCTCTTTTTTTCAAAAAGGGAGAAAAGGTCTTGACAACGACCAAAATAAGTGTTATAATGTATGAGCAAATACGGAAGATTTGCGGTCACCCACATGCCGGAATGGCGGAATAGGCAGACGCCCGGGACTTAAAATCCCGTGAGATTTTTTCTCGTACCGGTTCGACCCCGGCTTCCGGCACCAGATATCGCGGAGTGGAGCAGTCTGGCAGCTCGTCGGGCTCATAACCCGAAGGTCGTGAGGTTCAAATCCCACCTCCGCAACCAAATAAAAACGAACTTTTGTCTACCAGATGAAAGTTCGTTTTTTTCATCTTTATAGCACTTTTTGGGGTAAATTGCGACAAAATCAAGGATAATTTGGCGCTGGGGCAGTCAGCAGGACTGTCGCGGCATAATTTTTATGCCCGTAGCAGCGGCAAAACAGGCTTTACTTTTTATCGTTTTTTGCTCAAATTAAGAACAGCAAAAGCATTTCGTCGTGAGAGATTTGAACCAAAAACAATGAAAAGATTACAAAACAATGACAAGATTTTCTCTGTCACCCCTTTACACGATGCGAGATTTGTGATATACTATTTCTGTGTATGCTATAGTTATAAGCAAATAAACTGTATGGGGTATGAATAGGAAAATGAAAAGACGATTATTGCCAATTATCATATTATCTCTCTTGATTATCCTTGCAGGTTGCCTTACTGCCTGCGACTCAAACAACAACCAGAACGGTAATAACGGCGGAGGAACAGACGCGGGACACACGCACAGTTTCTCGGCTTGGGAGACAACTACGCTTCCGTCTTGCTCCGCGCCAGGAATGCAAACAAGAACTTGTTCCTGCGGTTTTTCTGAATATTCGCAAATAGCTGCTTTGGGACATACTCCTGTTGTCGATGCAGCGGTAGCAGCCACTTGCACAACAAGTGGTAAGACGGAAGGAAGTCATTGCTCCTCGTGCGGCGCAACGATTGTAGCTCAAACAAACATTCAAGCATTACAGCATGCATACAGCAATGCAAATGTGATAACCGAAGCCACTTGTGTGAAAAACGGCACCAAGAGATATTCATGCACCAATAGTGGTTGTAATTATTACTACGACGAGTCTTTCGCGCTTCCAGAATACACATCAACTGAAATTTACAATCAAGCGCTTAAATACACAGGCGAAATTTTAACCTATGATAAAAAGGGACAGCCTTTGGCACAAGGAACC
>JAZOWX010000002.1:0-4407 GCA_045659405.1 Eubacteriales bacterium
ATAACAGGAAAAGATAAGATAGCGCGTGGTATTAAGATGTAATAATAAATGCAAAAAGCACCCGAAAAGCATAACGCTTTCGGGTGCTTTTTTGCTCTGAAAGTTGAAATATGAAAATAATTGTTTGCATTTTGTGTAATCATTCAGCAGATTTGTCGTTTTCGTGCTGCTTCGAGTAGCCTTTATCAAACAGACCTATAACACAAACTGCAAGTCCGATGAAGGGCATAAATATAGCTAACAGGTCGAAAAATCCCCAATCGGTAAGTATGGCTATAAGCGCAGAGGCAATACCGAAGATAATCAGCGCAATACCGAAAAGTATGGTTTGTACTTTATGCATTACTTTTCCTCCTTTTTGAGATATGACTTATCAATCTCTGCGTTTCTGGAGCTTCTGATTATGCTGTCAATGCCGTTTTTGCAGTTCGTTTTCGAGGTGTATCCCTGCGAGTGGCAAATGCAGCTTCCGTTTGCCGCATAAAGTCTGAAGCGGTACTGCTGACCCTTATCAATATACATTTCCCATTTAGGATATCCGTACGGTTGGTATGCTTTTTGGGTTTGGTCCTCAATCGGAGCTTTATGTGCGTTGGCAATTACGCTATTAATACCAACAAGCGCACTCTGGGTGGAAGAATATACCTGTGACGTTGCCACTATCACGTGGTTGGATGCGTAAAGGTTAAATACGTATCTGCCATCCTTGGCTTTCTTTATTTCAAATCTTCCCGTGATTTTTTCGGGAGTCGGTGCGCTCACCTCGGCTGTCTCATCCGCTTTCGCTTCGGCATTTTCCGCTTCTTTTTTAGCGGGAGCGGTTTTTTGTGCTTCCTTTTTAGTGGGAGCGGCTTTTTCCGCTTCCTTTTTAACAGGAGCGGATTTTGCGGTTTCTTTTTTTGCGGGTGCGGCATCTGCTTTTTTAGCTGTGGTGGCTTTTACGTCTTCCGCCTTTGCCTTTGCCGCGGGAGCTTTTGCCGCTTCCTTTTTAGGCTCTGCCGCCGCTTTTTCGGGCATTGCTTTAGCAGTATCCTTTATCGGTGTATCTTGCTTGATAGCCTCCGCATTTGCGGTTTGCGGCGCTGCCTTTGACTCGCTTTTTTTGTTCCTTTTAAATACTGAAAAAAGGCCCATTGTTTATATCCTCCGTGTGTCGTTGCTTTAATATCGTTTATATCATTTTAGCACAAACGGAAAAATATGACAATAGGCTTTTTCAAAAAATGTCGATTTTTTATTTTTTCTCACAGCGGCTTTTTAAATATTCAAGAGCTTCTTTGATGCCGCCGACCTCGTCTATAAGTCCGCACTCGCAAGCCTCGTAGCCGTTGAGTATTGAGCCGATATCGTTCACCAGCACGTCTGTTCTGGTCATAAGAGTGCGAAAATCCTCCTCCTTTACTGAGGAGTGCGCTGTGATAAAGCCTATAATTCTGTCCTGCATTTTTTCAAGGTAGTCGAATGCCTGCGGTACCCCTAGCACGACACCGCTTGTGCGCACGGGGTGTATGGTCATCGTGGCGCTCGGCACGATAAAAGAGCGGTCTGCGCTGACGGCAAGCGGCACGCCGATTGAGTGTCCGCCGCCAAGCACAACCGTGGCTGTCGGCTTTGTCATACTTGCGATGACTTCTGCAATTGCGAGTCCTGCCTCAACGTCACCGCCAAGCGTGTTGATAAGGATAATTATTCCGTCTGTTTTCTTATCCTCTTCAAGCGCTACGAGCAGGGGAATAATATGGTCGTATTTGGTTGCTTTCTGATTGCTGTCAAGAACGTAATGCCCCTCTATTTGTCCGATTATCGAAAGACAGTAGAAGCTCTGGCTGTCGCTCCCTATCTGCATAGCGCCGTCGTTTGACTTTATATCGTTTTTTTCGGTGCTCTCACAAGAATTTTCCAATGACATAACTTCCTCACACTTTTTTTGTTATTTTTCCGCTCAAATATATAAAATATACATTGATTTTTGCGTTTCTTTATGCTATAATTGTTTTTAGACTAAAAATTGTGCCGTTTTCGGCTTGTTAAAAATATTTTTTTAAGGAGTTTTCAAAAATGAAAAAAGTTTTGGTAGAAACATCTGCAAGACACATCCACGTTTCAGAGGAAGCACTCGAGGTTCTTTTCGGTAAGGGCTACAAGCTCACAAATAAGAAGGATCTCAGCCAGCCCGGTCAGTATGCTTGTGAGGAGAAGCTCGTTGTAGTAGGCCCTAAAGGCAGCCTTAAGATGTCTATTCTCGGTCCTACAAGAAATGCAACACAGGTTGAGATTTCGCTCACAGATGCACGTACAATCGGTGTTAAAGCTCCCATCCGTGAAAGCGGTGACATCGCAGGTTCTGCAGGCTGCAAGCTTGTAAACCCCGAAACCGGTGCAGAGTACGAGATCGCAGAGGGTGTTATCGTTGCAAAAAGACATATCCACCTCACACCCGAGGCAGCTGCTGAAATGGGCGTTGCCGATAAGCAGATCGTATCTGTTAAGATTGATTCCGAGCGCAGCACCGTGTTTGGTGACGTTGTAGTACGTGTAAGCGACAAGTTCGCACCCGCTATGCACATCGACACCGACGAAGCAAACGCTGCTTGTGCATTCGGCGAAATTTACGGTGAGATTGTTTAATAAAAATCGTTTTTCGGTGAGATAGTATAACCGACGCAGACAGGGATAAGCGCAGTAACCACGATCTTGGTAACGGCTATCCTATGTATTCCGCCAAGTTTATAAAGTTGGCTTTTGCCGACACCTCGGCTGGCGGTGTTCACCCGGGGCGATAACTGCTCGCAGTTCATCGGAAAAATATATGCGGATGCGGTTTTTCCGCTTATTAATCAGTTAATAAAATAAAAGGAGATAAAAAACATGGCAGAACTTATCTATTCACATGAAGTACAGAACATGTGCGTAGTTGCCAAAGGACCTCACCACGGTCCCGCTCCCATTCCCGAAGAGGGACTTTGGGTAAAGGCAAAGGAGATCGGTGATATTTCCGGTCTTACACACGGTATTGGCTGGTGCGCACCTCAGCAGGGCGCTTGCAAGCTTACCCTTAACGTAAAAGAGGGCGTAATTCAGGAAGCTCTCGTTGAAACAATCGGTTGCTCGGGTATGACTCACTCTGCGGCTATGGCTGCCGAGATTCTTCAGGGTAAGACTATCCTTGAGGCGCTCAACACCGACCTTGTTTGTGACGCTATAAACACCGCTATGCGTGAACTCTTCCTTCAGATAGTTTACGGACGTACACAGTCCGCTTTCTCCGAGGGCGGTCTTACAATCGGCGCAGGACTTGAGGACCTTGGTAAGGGCTCTCGCTCGCAGGTTGGTACTATGTACGGCACTCTTGCAAAGGGTGTTCGTTATCTTGAAATGGCAGAGGGCTACGTAACCAGAATGGCTCTTGACGAGAACGATCAGGTTGTTGGTTATGAGTTTGTAAACCTTGGAAAGATGACCGACTTCATCAAGAAGGGCGATGACGCTAACACCGCTTACGAGAAGTCTATGGGTCACTACGGAAGATTCACAAAGGAAGACGGTGTAGTTAAGTACATCGATCCTAGAAAAGAGTAAGAGGGAGGAGCGAAAATAATGGCTTTATTTGAAAACTACGAAAGACGCGAGGCTAAAATTCTCGCTACTCTTAAGGAATATGGCATTAAGTCTATCGAGGAGTGCAAAGAGATCACTCTCGCAAAGGGCATAGACGTTGATGCAATTGTAAGAGGCACACAGCCTATCTGCTTCGAGAATGCAGTTTGGGCATATACTGTTGGTGCTGCTATCGCAATCAAAAAGGGTTGCACAAAGGCTGCTGACGCTGCTGCCGCTGTTGGTATCGGTCTTCAGGCTTTCTGTATCCCCGGCTCGGTTGCTGAAAACCGTCAGGTTGGTCTTGGACACGGTAACCTCGGCTCTATGCTTCTTTCTGAGTCCACAGAGTGCTTCTGCTTCCTTGCAGGACACGAGTCCTTTGCAGCAGCAGAGGGCGCTATCAAAATCGCTCTTAACGCAAACAAGGTAAGAGTTAAGCCCCTTCGTGTTTGCCTTAACGGTCTTGGTAAGGATGCCGCTATGATTATTTCTAGAATCAACGGCTTCACCTACGTCCAGACAGAGTTCGATCCCTACACCGAGAGTGTTAAGATCGTAAAAGAAACAGCATATTCGAATGGCGACAGAGCAAAGGTTCGTTGCTACGGCGCTGACAGCGTTCCGGAAGGCGTTGCTGTAATGAAGCTCGAGAACGTTGGTGTTTCTATCACCGGTAACTCGACCAACCCCACAAGATTCCAGCACCCCGTTGCAGGAACCTATAAAAAGTGGTGTAATGAAAACGGCGTTAGCTACTTCTCGGTTGCTTCCGGCGGCGGAACAGGTAGAACCCTCCACCCCGATAAT
>JAZOWX010000003.1:0-27455 GCA_045659405.1 Eubacteriales bacterium
ATAAGAGCAAGGCGGGCTGCAGAGTGGCAGGCCTTAAGGTTTACCACGAGGACGAAAGTATTATAAGCTTTATCAAGCACCAGTCTATAAAAGAGATATTCGTTGCGATAGACGGACTTGATAACGAAACAAGCTCTCATATATACGAATTTTATAAAAAGACCTCGTGCAAGATCAAGCTGTACGATACGTCCATAAAGGGATACTATTCGGGCGGAAGCGAAACTCGCCGCACGATAAGAGAATTCCAGATCGAAGACCTTTTGTTCCGCGAGTCGCTTAAGATAAACGACTCAAAGGTAAAGAATTATTACTCGGACAAGACCGTTCTCGTTACGGGCGGCGGTGGCTCTATCGGTAGTGAGCTTTGCAGACAGATCGCAAAGTGCTCCCCGAAGAAGCTTATCATAGTTGATATCTACGAGAATAACGCATACGACATTCAGCAGGAGCTGACAAGAAAGTACAGGGATTCTTTCGAGCTGAACGTTGAGATCGGTTCTGTGCGTGACAGGGCAAGGCTTGCTGCCGTATTTGCTAATTACCGCCCTGAAATAGTATTTCACGCAGCAGCGCACAAGCACGTGCCGCTTATGGAGCACAGTAATTGCGAGGCTATAAAGAACAACGTATTCGGAACTTATAACACCGCTGATATGGCTGAAAAATACGGTGCTGAAAGCTTTATACTCATATCAACCGACAAGGCGGTTAATCCAACTAACGTAATGGGTGCATCAAAGCGCCTTTGCGAAAGAGTTATACAGTGCAGATTTGATAGCAAAACAAAGTTCAGCGCCGTGCGTTTCGGAAACGTTCTCGGCTCTAACGGCTCGGTTATACCGTTATTCAGACGTCAGATTGCTGAAGGCGGACCGGTTACTATTACGGACAAGCGTATTATTCGTTACTTTATGACAATTCCCGAAGCTGCAGGGCTTGTTATGCAGGCGGGCGCTATGGCGAAGTGCGGCGAGCTTTTCGTGCTTGATATGGGTAAGCCTGTCAAGATACTTGATCTTGCAGAAAATATGATAAAGCTTTCGGGCCTTTCGCCTTATGAGGACATAGATATTATCGAAACCGGTTTGCGTCCGGGCGAAAAGCTTTATGAGGAGCTTCTTATAAAGACCGAAAAGCTCACAAAAACCGACAATGATATGATATTTGTAGAGGAGGATATTCCTCTTTCACGAGACGAGATTGAAGAACAGCTTGACTATTTACGCTCTGTTATGGCAGAATGCGAAAATGATGTGGGCGCTAAAGCGATAACCGAGGCTATGAAAGCTATAATTCCTACCTACCACTCGCCCGAAGAGGTTAATGCTGCTGCGGAAAAATCAAGCGAAATGCAAAAAATTATGGCATAAGAGCAAACGTAGGATTTCGCTGTCACAAAACTGTGTATAAGTGAAACCTGTATATGCCGTATAATCTAAAAAGAGTTAGACGTTTTTGAAAATACCAAAAAGACTTCCGAAATGAAAAATTAAGGAAGTCTTTTTTGTTTTATAGCTTGAGAGCCGCTCTTGATAGCCTCTTTGTAAACTTAAGAATAACCCCAAAGCTTACATAACAATAACTGGGTAAATTGCACAGACGTGCGATATTCCCTGAAATGCAAGGCAAAAAAATAGCGTGATACTCGGGTGAAGAGTATCACGCTAAATTCTTTTTTAAAAATGTTTAAATTACAAAGGTGCTTTTTCGGTAACGTTGTCGCCGTCTGCGTCGGGGAGAATATCAGTTGAGACAGCTATTTGTATTGGCTGGGTCTGCGCATCGAAATACTTAAAGACAATGTAGTAGTAGTTTGCATAATCGGTATTTACATTGCCCACTACGGTTAGCTGATCTGCGATAATATCCGTGCTGGAATCCTTGTTAGCGTAATCAACAACTGCAACGTCGCCGTTTTGGTATACGATTGTTACAGTAACGCCTGCAAAGCTATCATCGAATTTATCACCTACGCCGTATTCGGTTTTCAGACCGCTAACGCTTATAGAATGAATTCCGTAAACGGTTACTGTAATCGTTGTCGTAACAGCATCTGTTTCTGTCGCGTAAGTGATTCCGAGTGTATACGTGCCAACCATACTTGCATCAATAGCCTCATAACCGGTAATTGTAAGCAATTCTGCGCCAATTCCGTCAATAACAGAGCCATCGCTGCAACTAACCTTAACCTTAAGTGCGGAAAGATCATCAACCTCATCGCCGGGGAGGTAATATGTTGAAAATTCATTGTTCGAGCCGAGAGTCATAGCAGAGAATTTCGAAACAGGCTTAACGGTATAGTTCACGGGAAGTACGTAGCCCTGGTATGCGATATCAAACGTTTTAGGCTCGTTTGTTATTTCGGAGGTGTCGACCTGACCGTAAGCAATCTGAACGTCATCGATATCAAGCTCTTTAACAGTGCCGCTCGTGTAAACTGCATTTACCGCAAGATTTGAAAGAACACTCTTTATGGTGGCAAGATCAAAGCCTTGCTTGAATTCGAAGGTTCTGTGCGGTGAATCAAGCGCGATTTCAACTATCGGGTCTAATATCTCGACGTCATAGGACTTGGTTATCTGATCTTTGTAGGTTATATCGATCGTAGCCATTCCCGCAACGGTTGTGTCGGGCAGGGTAATTATTATACCTGTGCCGGGGCCGTAAGGGATAACCTCTGACGTGCCGTTTATGTAGTTAACGGTAACAACGATATTATCAGTGCTGATTTCAGAACCGTAAATGTACTGATTTTCAAATCCGGTTGCGCTGATTCCTGTCATAAAGCTTTCGTTAACAGTGATGTTTATACTTGTCGAAAGTCCGCCGTAGCCAACAATCAGCATTGTCTGACCCTCTTTGGAGGTATCAGCGGGAGATATAATCGAAATATCGGCTGCTTCGATAGTCTTTCTGGTTTTGTTGCTGTATGTTGCCTGAAGCTGGATACGAGAGGTATCAAGCTCAGCTCCAACGTAGCATTCGGTATCTACAGATCCGTTAACGATTTCTATCTTTAAAAGCTTCACCTCGGGAGGCTCTGGCGTGGGCGCCGGAGGCTCGTTGGTAGAGCCGTTGTT
Source organism: Eubacteriales bacterium (assembly GCA_045659405.1). Classification (GTDB taxonomy): domain Bacteria; phylum Bacillota; class Clostridia; order Oscillospirales; family CAG-272; genus UBA1740. The sequence goes on from JAZOWX010000003.1 coordinate 3,084, forward strand.
GCAGGAAACCGCAAGCATAACAGCAAGCAACAGGGTGAAAACAAGGCTCAAGGCCTTCCTGAATGTCATAAATCATCCTCCAATAATAATTCTTTAGTTTAAATTGTTTTTGGTTTGCGTATTGTTACGCTGCCTTTTCGGTAACGTTATCTCCGCTGCCGTCGGTAATTGTAATAACTACCTTGAGCTGCATTTCAGCTGTAAGACCTCTGTAGGAAACGGTTACCTTGTAGAAGCCTGCTCTGGGATTTTCAGCGTCGTAGCTGCAATCAAGAACGAAGTCTTCCTTGCCGGTTATATCAATTCCGTTAACAACGAACTTTCCGTATTTGGTGAAGTCGTAAACGTCGCCAATCTCGATAGTAGTCGTTGCTACGTTGAATTTGAATTCTGTTGTTTCCGGATCATAGCTTTCATGTACTACGTAAGCCAATTCAGTACTTATAGAAATCTCATTTTCGGTGTAGGTTACGGTGTGCTTGTTATCATTGCCAACTACAGAGGTGTCGAATCCGTCTGCTGTCAGCTTATCGCTGATGTCGATATACTTGTAATCTGCCTCGGATCCATCGTGGTATGTAGCTCTTATAACAAGGTTGCCAAGGTTGATCTCACCGCCCTGGAAGTAAGAGGTTGTTCCGTCGATAACCTCTATCGAGGCAAGCTCACGGCCTACTGTAATTTCTGCCGTAGCTGTACCGTAAAGAGGTGTAGCTACGTTAATGGAGTAGACGTCCATAGCCTTGATATTTATGCTGTGAGTGAGAACAAGATTATCAGCGGAAAGCATTTCGCTGGTCTGATTGCCAAGTCTATCCTCGAAGGTTACGAGAACGTTAACGTCTGCTGCCTTGATAAGACCTTCAACGTATCCTGCTGCGGGCTCATCAGCCGAAATCCAGTAAGGAACGTAAGTATCAACGCCGCCGACTGTGAGGCTTGCAACCTTAAGAACCTCGATCACAACGCTTCCAACTCGGGTTTCATTATCTGCATCAACGTAGTAGAAGCTGATTGCTTTGTTTGCGCCCTCGGTGGTGTTCGTATCGAACTCGAACTCGTTGAGCGTTGCAATTACAGCATCCTTTGTTCCGTCGCTGTATACTATGTTAGCGGCAATCTGTGTTGCTGCGGAAACAGCTGCAGAGGGCTTATAAATTATGGGATAGGTGGCATCTGCAAATTCAAGACTTGCGAACTTCTTGTATATCTCATACGAAACAGGCATAGAAGCAGTAACGAATTCATCTGAATAAGTTACTGTCATATCCGCATCGGCAACTACGGTGTCAGTAGAGAAGTCTGTTACAGTAAGATCGTCTATCGCAATCTCTGCGGTATCACCGTTACTGTAAACAGCCGTAGCAACGATTCCCGAAAGTGCCGCTTCTGCATCATCGAAGTGTCCGATTCTCGGAACGAATGTGCTGGCTTCGGAAAGTGTGATGCGATCAAGATATTTGATTACGTTGTACTCTATGTTGGCATCGAAGCCCTTGTAATAGATGTGTATGTAAGCGCCTGTTTTCGTGCTTGACGCATCAAGATCGAAATACTCAATCTGTTCGAGCGAAGAAATCGTTTCCTGCGATCTTATATAGTTGCCCGAGCCGTCGTCGTAGATAAGCTCTATTACAACGTCACCGTTTGCTACGTATTCAGCAAATCTTTCTGCGGTTACTTCGGGGTTGTTGCTGCTTCCCTCAACAACGTGTATGAAGTTGAGAGTCTTTCCTCTGTATGCAATACCGGCAAGTTTAGGTGCTACAAAGATTGTAACGGTATCCGAGAAATCACCGTATCTGACGGTCATTGTCTTTTCGCCGGTTGTTGAGGTGTTTACGTAGCTTACCTGAACGTCGGAATATCCAAGTCGGTCATAGCTGCCGTCGGTGTACATAAGGCTCACGATAATACCGCTCGCATCCACGGTATCGCCAAGCAATACTGCTTTAGCTACGGAGTTTTCGTCTACCTCAATGCCCACAGCTTTCTTTACGACAGAATATTGAACGGTAGCCGTATAGGTCTGCTGACCTACGGTGTAATTCACATCAAAGCTTCTGTCACCGAGAGTATCCGTGGTTATAGCGGCGGTATCAATTACAAGAGCGGTGGTATCTGTGATGAGCTTTTTTGAGTTATCGTTGTAAAGCGCATATACCTTTATGCCCGAAACGTCAACCTCATCGTTTATATAGTAAACCGTATTAACCGAGCTTTCGTCAACCTCGATTCCAATAATTGAAGCGGACACGGTAACAGCTACGGGAGTCGCAACGAATCCACCGTAAGAAACGGTTACGTAATAAGTGCCGCCACGGGAGGTGTCAACATCACTGCCAACGATAAGACCGTCGGTAACTGCAAGAGTTTTCGACGTTCCGTTATCGAAGTGAACCTTGGCTGTAATTGCGGAAGTGCTGAAGCTGTCTCCGATAGTAAGTGAAGTCGGGAAGCCTTTGATTTCCGAGATGCCGGTTACGTTGGGCTGGCTCGGAAGAGCGGTTGCTTCAACAACCACGTCAATGCTTATCTTGACTCCCTCATACTCAATAGAGAGCTTTTTTGTACCGGCAACACCGGTATCTATTCTGCCTATTGTGAGCTTGTCGGCTGCTACCTGTTCGAAGCTACCGTCGGTGTAGGTAACCTTGATTTTCAGATTTGACGTATTAAGTGCGTCTCCAACCTTTATCGTGGTGTCCATACTGCCGTTTACGTACTCGATTTTTTCAACAATCTTTTCAGCGGGCGGCTCGCTTGTCTGCGGACTGCAAGAAGCGATGCACAAAACTGCGAGAGCTGCCATCAGTATCAAACACATAATCTTTTTGAGTGCCATAACTATCCTCCAAAAGTTTTTTATTTATTTTAACATAATAATTAGTCTTTTTCAATAAAATGCCGGATTTTTTTACCTCCTCGGGTGATTTTTGTAGGAATGTACAAAAATACTGTAAAGCTTTTGTAAAAAAAATAAGTTTCAAAATAGAGTGAAAGAGCTTTTTATGACTCGGTAACGAAACAAACGGCAAAACAAAGGCAGTCCCGATTCTTCGGGACTGCCATAAAGTGGTGTTTTGCGGTTAATATCGCTTAAATAGTACCGCGCACGGTAAGAACGCTTACGCCGGGAGTCGTTACAATAGCTCCTGTGTCGGGATTTCGCGTAAAGGTTGCCGCAGGCACGGTTATCTGTCCGTTCAAAGTAGCAAATTCGCCTGTTTGCTGGTTGTAGGTGTAATTTGCGTTTTCTGTCCAGGACTCGCCGTTAAAGATGACCTCGCTAATATCCAATGCGGGGTCGAATGTGTCAACGATTAGGACGTCGTCTGTCGCAACAGCCGCCGCATTTCCCGTGTTTTGGATGATAAAGGTGTAGGTTATTTCACCGTTTGCGGGTATACTGTCCGGGCTTATAAACTTTGCAATCGTGAGTTCGGCGGCTTCTTTTACCGAAACGCTCTCGGTTGCGGTAAGCTCTGCAAGTGTAACCGTGTTCGTAATCTGCGAGCCTGCCTCAAGCGGCGCAAACTCATTTGCCGTTACGGTATAAATCAGCTGTGCGGTTGAGCCTGCGGGCAAATCAATTTCGCTGATTACAAGCATACCGCAGTTAACTGTTGCCACAGCGCCCACGGCGGGAACGCCGTTTACAAAATAGAGAAGCGAGCCGTCGTTGTATTCCAGCGGGTATAGCGTTCCCGCACCGTATGCGTAAGCTCCGAGGTTGTCGGTAACGGTTGCATCGTTTATAGCGCTCTGTCGGTTGTTTGTGATTGTGATGAGATAAGCCAAGCTGTCATTTTCACCGTACTCGTCTGTTATAGCCGTTTTGGTTAAAACCAATGCGCTCACAATTTCTGCCGAGGTGGTGTTCGAATTTGTTATCTGTCCGTTGTGGATAAGAGTTGCCTGATTGTAGAAAATTGCCATTTAAAAATCCATACCTTTCTTCTTCCAAAGCAGCGCAACGGAAGCTGATGTTGGCGCTGCTTCGTTTTTTGCAGCCGTCTTTCGCTCGGATTTATCAAAGCGCTTTGATATCGAGCCTTGCTTATCGCATTTTGTCGACTGCTCTAACATAATATGAAAGTTACGGATAATAGTTCGTCAGATATTTCTTGACGAGGAGCAGGTGAAGTATATTATTTGCCTTGTCTCGGATAGCTTCTTTAAAACCGAAATTGCACGCTTTGTGCGCTCGTCGTCAAAGCTTACAAACGGGTCGTCGAAAATAAGAAACGGAGTCTCGTTTTCATAAAGAGCATCTATCAGCGCAAGTCTTGTGGCGAGATACTGCGTATTTCTTACACCAAGGCTGTAAAGCTCGCTTTTTCTTGCCGCCCCGAATTCGCTCTTCGCTACCTCAAAAGACGTGTCGAGCATATATTCGGCAGATTCTTCGGAAATAAGACGTATGTATTTTTCAAAGGATTCCTTGGCCTTGGTAAGATAACGTGAGGTCATGCTGTCCTTTGCGGCCTCAAGGAAATCCTTTGACTTCTGGAGGAAGAAAAGATTTTTCTTGTAAAGCTCGATTTTACCTTTGCAAGATTCGTATGCCGAACACAGGTCGTCCTCACGCTCAAGCTCGGATTCGATAACCGAAATCCGTCTTTCTGTCTGGATACGCTCGCTGTTAAGCTCGGCTTGACTTTTGATTAGTGAGTTGAACGTCTCGTTTGGGTTTTTATCTGCGGTTGTATATTCTTTCTTTGGCGTATAGCTTGGAATATCCTTGGGAAACTCGTCAAGGCTGTTGATTAACGCTGCACGCTCGCTGACATGGGCGCTTATTTCTTCAAAGGGATGAGCGCTCTTTGTCGGATAACGGCAAAGAAATTTCTCGGACGCTTCGGCAAGTCTTGCAGCATCGGTGAGGATTGCTTTTCGCTTTTCGCTCCGATTTTCTTTGTCTGATTTCAAAAGCTCAAAACGCATATATTCGTTGTAAAGCTTTTGTATTCCGACAGCGTTGATTTCATAGCCAAAATTCGAGAGCGCAGTTGTGACGCTTTCGGGAATTTTGGAGCGTCTTTTGCTCTTTTTGACAACTGTAATTGACAAAACAGCAAGTATAACGCCTAAAGGAAGTGCAAAAGCCGAAACAATCGGCTTGATGAAAAGCATCACTATTCCGACGATTGCGGTGGCTATACCAAGCGATAAAAGTAATGGCGAAAAACGGTTTGCTTTGTTTTTTACCGAAAGCGAGAGGGCTTGTGAGAGCTCCTGCTTTGAGAGATTTTTGAATTTTTCCGAAAGCTTTTCAAGCTCCTCGTTCTTTTCGGGTTGGCTGTTTTGGTAAAGTAGCTCATCGCTTCTCATTTTCGCTATTGAAGCCTCACGTATTTCATCCTGCGTGGGAACACCGTTTTTGAAAAAGTCGTCGAGCTGTGAGAGCCGTTCTTTTTTACGCAGCTGCTCATCCATTAGCTTTCGGTAATGCTCACCGAGCAGCTGCTCCTCTTTTTCACGTCCAAGCTGTTCTATCTGCCGCTCGGCTTCAATTCTCTTTTCTCCAAGCTCGTGAAGCGCTTCCTTGATTTTTGAAAGACGTGCCGAGAGGGTGCTGTATTCGATACGCATATCCTCAAGTCGGGAAAGCTCGTTTTCCGCACGTCGAAGCTCTGTCTCCGCTGACGAAATTTCTCCGCCGCCTCCACGCTTGTAGTAAAACTTTCTGCGCTCCTCAAGCAGCTTCAACGCCTCGTCCATAGCGCCGATGTCATAGTCGACACCGGAGGTATCGGATAGCTTTTCGGATATGCTCTTGTTGTCGTTTTTGCCGTTCAGATTTCGCTCGGAGAGAAATACGGTGCGCAAAAATCCATCCTTGTCTATGCCGAAAAGCTCACGTCCCAGGTTTTCTGTATAATCCGCAGTCTGCTTTCCGAGTGCGAGGTCGTATATTGCGAAGGTGTCATCCTGTGCTTTTGCGCCAAAGGAGCGCTCAATGCGGTATTCCTTACCTCCTGCCGAAAAGATGAGCCAGCCACCGCAAACACCGCCGCCCCAAGGCAGGTAGTGCCGTCTGTCATTTTCCGAAATGTCGGTTTTCTTTGTGTCGGATAAGCCGTAGAGCATAGCTTTTATGAATTCGGTCAGAGTTGTCTTGCCGTATCCGTTTTCGTGAACGTACGAATTCATACCGTCATTGAATTTCAATCGGTATGATGACAGCTTGCCGAAATTTTCAACGTAACATTCGATAAGCTTCATTTATGGCTGCCTCCTTTTTCAGTATTCTGCATCCGGCACTTCTCCCATGAGGGCTCTTATACCGAAATCTATAATGCTTTCCTTTTCTATATCCGAAAGTGTGCTGTCGGCTAGGACCAGGCGGATAAATTCCCCTTTTAGGGTTTTGTCGTATTTTACCTTGTCAATATCTATTTCGGCTCTCGTTTCGTCTGTTATCTCGAAATGCCAGAATTTTCGGGAAAACGTATCGTAAAGCGAATTCGTATCGGGCTTGTAGTCAAGCGGTCTCATACCGGTAATCATAATGCGAACAATATCACACTCACGCACGTCGCGGCAGGCTTCGTCTATGAGCCTTTCAATCTCAATCGTGCGGCATGCTCGGTTTATGACAACCGTCTTTTCGTATATGAAACGGTTTTCAAGAACGCAGAAATTGTGCGATATCGGCTTTGTATCGGTATCGACGATTACGTAACCGAGCTTTCCCGTCTCGTCAAAGCCACGTCCTGCGGGAGCTCCGGAATAAACGGCAACCCCTTTATCATCAATTTTTGTCTCTGAATATTTATGGTAGTGACCGAGTGCGAAATAATCTATTCCGTGGTCTGCGGCTTCCTTTGGGGATATCGCATCTGGGGAATAATTTTTCAGCTCTCCGTGCAAAATCGCAATGGTTGTATCCTTTCCTTGCGGTGTGAAATCCCCGAACATCCCTGCGTAAACGTTGCGACGTGCGGCAAAAGAAACGCTCTTTGTATTAAAGTACGACCAGCCCTCGCCTGTGAGTAACTTGAAATTTTCAGGCAAGGCTTCTGTGGCAAGTATATCTCCCTCGTGATTTCCGGGGGTGTATATAAAGGTTATATCGGACGCTCTTTCTACCGAGTCGAGGATTCTGTGCTTGACGCTTTCCGTAACTCTTTTATCGTCGAAAAGGTCACCTGAAATCAGGATAATTTCCGCACCGTGAAGCCTTGCTTCCGAAATAAGCTTGTCAAGGGTAGAAAGCAGCTCTCGACGTCTTATCTGCGCCTTTGCGGGCGAAAGCCGCGAGGTCAGCGGAGCGCCGATATGAAGGTCAGACGTATGTAGTATTTTCATAACTTTTAATTTCCTTTCCTCTGCTTGTCAGCCTGTCGGTATGCCGTTTAACTTTTCAGCATAGTCGCTTGGCGGCATTCCGTGTTTTGCCGAAAACACCTTTGAAAAATAAGACTGGTCGGAAAATCCCGCCTCTCTTGCTACCTCGCTTATGCTGCTTGAGGCGCAGAGCATTTTTTCTGCGATTTTGAGTCTTTGCTCGGTTATATACGCATTAACCGTTGTGCCGTATTCCCTTTTGAATGATATCAGCAGTGAGGTTTTTGAGCATCGCAGGGCGTAGCATATGTCCTTTATCGTTATTTTGGATTTGATATTCTCGTGAATATAGCTTTTCGCAAGCTTTGCAAGTGTTGCGTGTTCAGGCTGAACAGCGTTTGAAAACGTCAGGTATTTTGCGCAAATTGTCATAATATGTACATAAGAGTTTACCATATCCGATATAACCGTGGGTATGCTTGTTGCTGCGTCAACGTGAGCTTCTTTGAATTTTTTTGCATCCTCTGCCGTGTCGGCTGCCAACACCTGCCCCATCATAAGATAGCCCGTAAGCGTGCCGAAATCATAAAGGGGGCTTACCGCTTCTACAAGGCCGTGGCGGCAGGTGTAAATGACGGTGTCTTTAGTTCTTGAAGCCCGCTCGCAAGCAGCTCTGTCACACTCGGCACATTTTTTAAATTCCTCGTCGGATTCCTGTATCCTTTTGCAGAAATCAAGATTTTCTGCAGGATATGCCGCAAGCTCCTCGAAATCCGCTCCGTGGAGCGATATTCTGAAGCCTGATATTCTGTGCAGTTCCTTTAAAACAGCGGTTGTTTCTTCGGTATTTACTCTCATAAGAGCCTCCTTTTTGAAAAAAGCTCGTTTTTGTGTTCGATTTTACAAAAATATTATACTATTTTACCTTGAAATTGTCAACTGAAAAGTGTATAATAAAATAAAAACAAAAACGGATGGTGCAATTATGGGTTACAGCATAGGCGTAGATATCAGCGGAACGAATATCGCTATCGGTATCGTAGATACCGGTTCTGCCAAGATTTTGACCAAAACGAGCGTAAAAACAAATGCCCCCCGCCCTGCGGCAGAGATTGTGGAGCAGATAGCTTCCGAGCTTAAAAATCTCTGTGCAGAAACCGGAATATCGCTTTCAGAAATTGAAAAAATCGGTATCGGAACACCCGGTGTAGTTAAAAACAACGTGGTTTCCATAGCTTTGAATCTCGGTTGGGAAGATGCACCTGTCGGTGATATGCTAACCGAGCTTACAGGACTTCCTACATACGTTGCAAACGATGCTAACGTTGTCGCTTACGCCGAGGCTGTCAGCGGTGCTGGTGTCGGTGCTGATTCTGTTATTGCCGTTGCCCTCGGTACGGGTGTCGGCGGCGGAATTATCATTGATGGCAAGATATGGGAAGGCTGCAATGGCTTTGCTGCGGAAATTGGACATATGATTGTCGAAAAGGACGGCAGGGAGTGCGTATGCGGAAAGCGCGGCTGCCTCGAGTCCTATTGCTCGGCAACGGCTCTTATAGCAGACACCGTCCGTGGTATGAATGAAAACAAGGACAGCGCTATGTGGGGGCTTGTCGGCGGTGATATAAAAGCAGTAAGCGGAAGAACAGCGTTTGATGCGGCTCGTCTCGGTGATGAGGTCGCAGGTGCGATTGTCGAAAGATATATTGACTATCTTGCTGTCGGTGTTGCGAACATAATAAACGTATTTCAGCCCGACGTTGTTTGCATCGGCGGAGGAATATCGGGTGAGGGTGATAATCTGCTCGTTCCTCTTAAAGAGCGTCTTGATAAGCTTGCTTTTTCTGTAAAGGGTGCCAAAACAAAGGTAACCACCGCAAGCTTCAGAAACAGTGCGGGAATTATAGGAGCAGCTCTGCTCGGTCCTGAAAGCATAAAAGTAGAGGCGAAGGGTAAGCTTAAAAATAAAATATCCACCGTTATCAGTCATTTCGTAAACGGAGCTGTGCTCGCTAGCTTTGAGCCTTACGGAAACGGACATATTAACGATACATACAAGGTGACTATGCGCAGAGAGGGTAGGGAGGAGCTTTATCTTCTTCAGCGTATGAATAAAAACGTATTCTGTCAGCCCTGGTATCTTATGGAAAATATGATGGGTGTTACCGACTTCCTCAAAACAGAGGTAGAAAAGTCAGGCGGCGACCCCACACGTGAGGTTATGAGCGTTTACAGAACACGTGAGGGCTCGCTTTGGTTTTATGACGAAGACGGTGAGTATTGGCGTCTTGTTACCTTCATTGAGAACAGTATGTCCTACGAAAAGGTAGAGCGTCCCGAGCAGTTCTATATGAGTGCTGTTGCATTCGGTAATTTCCAGCGCTTGCTTTCGGACTATCCGGCATATATGCTCCGTGAGACAATTCCCAATTTCCATAACACACCCGTAAGGTTTGATAACCTTATGAAGGCGAAGGCGAGGGATGCCAAGGGCAGAGCCGAGGCGGTTGCCGCAGAGCTTGCATTTGCAGAAGCAAGGCGGGACTTTACAGAAATCTTCGAGCGTGAAAGGGAGGCAGGCAGACTTCCGCTTCGTGTAACTCACAACGATACGAAGCTTAATAACATCCTCTTTGACGTTAATACAAAAGAGCCTATATGCGTAGTTGACCTTGATACGATAATGCCCGGTTATTCTATAAACGACTTTGGTGACTCGATACGCTTCGGCGCATCCACAGCGCCCGAGGATGAGACCGATCTTGATAAGGTTGAAATGAGCCTTGAGTTGTTTGAGCTTTACGTAAAAGGCTTCCTTGAGGGTACGGGCGGAGCTCTTACCGAAACTGAAATATCACTTATGCCGGAGGCGGCAAAGATGATGACCTTTGAGTGCGGTATGCGCTTCCTTACCGATTATCTTGATGGCGACGTTTATTTCAAAATCAAGTATCCCGAGCATAACCTTGACAGAGCAAGAAACCAATTCAAGCTCGTGAGTGATATGGAAGCTAAAATGGATAAAATGCACGAAATAGTGAACAAATATTTGCAAAAATGAGTGCTAACGGTTGATAAAACGAAGAGCGGCAGATGTTAAATCTGCCGCTCTTCACATTATGGTATAAAAACCTACTCAAATTTATTTATGTTTAACACAAAGCCGAGTCTGCTCGGATTTAGGTTTATCACAAAGCCGATATCCAATACGATAAAAAAACAGCCGTCGCACAGAAAAATTGAGCGAGGCTGTTTTTTGATTTACTTATATCAAAGGATATAAGCCTTTTTTATTCTTACGGCAATCTTGGGTCTGTCGCTGTAATCGGTTGGGATAGAGGCTATCTCGTCAACCGTCTCCATTCCCGAAATTACCTTTCCGAATGCGGCGTATTCACCGTCGAGGTGAGGTGCATCCTTGTGCATAATAAAGAACTGTGAGGATGCGGAGTTTTTGTCATACGCTCTTGCCATTGAGATAACACCGCGCTCGTGCTTTATCGGATTCTTGTGTCCGTTTGAGCGGAATTCGCCCTTTATTTTCTCATCAGAGCCACCCATGCCGTTTCCGAGCGGATCACCGCCCTGAATCATAAAGCCGGGTATAATTCTGTGAAATGTAAGCCCGTCATAAAATCCCTCGCCTACAAGCTTTTCGAAATTCTTAACTGTTATGGGGGCATGCTCGGGATAAAGCTCAAGCTCTATTTTGCCACCGTTTTCCATTTCGATAATAACCATTTTAATATCTCCTTTGCGGTTTTTTAAAAATTGATATATTGAGTTGATGTTTTGGGTATATTTAGATATAAGAATAAAAAATCCCAAGTCGGAATATAGGTAATATTCTCGAAATAAGAAGCTCGGAGGACTTATGGACGAGAAAAAAATTCATAAATACGCATCGCTTTGTATAATATCAATCTCACTATTGATTTTTGCATATTTTGCCCTGGAGTATTTGTTTGTGGCAACGCTTCCGTTTCTTGTTGCTTGGGGAGTTGCGCTTTTGCTTCGTCCTCTGTCGCATAAAATACACACTCTGACAAAGCTTAACGAGCGGTTTGTCAGACTTGTACTTGCAATGCTTGCAAGCGCTATGTTTATATCCCTAATAGTGGGTGTTTTGTGGTATATCGTAAACAAAAGTTGGCAATTTCTTGGCGGATTGAATGTCGATGATGAAATAATATCCGCTATAACCTCTTTTTTGAATGGCGGATTTTTCTCAAAAATTGCCTTTGGTGAGGAGCTTTCCGAATATATAAAAACAGCTCTTTCGGGGGTTGTTTCCTCTCTTATGAAAAAGCTTGCCGACGTCGTATCGGGTGTTGCGGGTATGCTCCCCGGGGTGTTAATATTTATGCTCGTCACCATTATTTCGGCTGCGTATTTCGCCTATGACCTTGAGGGGATAAACGGTGCTGTAAAGAGCATTTTGCCCGAACGTGTGCTGAACTTTCTTCGAAAAGCACGACGGGCTTTCGGGAGTGTGGGGGTAAGATATATACGCTCTTACACCATAATAATGTCGGTAACCTTTGTGACGCTACTTTTCGGTTTTCTGATAATCGGGGTTGAATACGCTATCCTGATAGCGCTCTTTGTCGCCCTGCTTGATATACTGCCCGTTTTCGGTGTAGGTACGGTGCTTGTCCCGTGGAGTGCTGTGGCATTTATTATGAGGGACGTGAGGTTAGGTGTCGGACTTTTGGTGCTGTTTGTATTTATTACGGTTTTGCGAGAAATAGTCGAACCTAAAATACTCGGTAAGAATCTTGGACTTCATCCGCTCCTTACACTTATTTTACTTTACCTTGGATATTCTTTCTTCGGCTTTTTCGGAATGATTCTTCTGCCTCCTCTTGGAGCGCTTGTGGGAACTATGCTCGGAGTCGGGGCAGTTGTGGAAGATATTAAAGAAAAATAATTTTTCCCATATCCGAAAGCGGCTCGTCCGAAAGAGCTACCGCATTCATTCCTATATCATTAATTTTTTTCAGTATGCGGTTATAAGACGCGTGCGCCCCTGGATTGCCGAGAAAATATACGTCGCCCCCAAACACTCCGGTTGCTCCGCCAATAAAGCCGTATTCGTAAGGTGGCAGGGTAATACCGCCGTTTTCTATAAGACATACCGAGATACCGTTTTCTTCGAGCGTCAGCGCAAGTCCTCTGTCTGCTGTTATCGCATCCTTTTCGGAAAGTGGAAGCACGGTACAAGCGGGATAGCCCTGTCGGGTATTCACAATTTCGTATCCAAGCTCTTGCGCAAGCATAAGAACTCGACTTGATACGCTGTCGCACTTTACAAAAAGCTTGTTACCCATTGTAAGCAGGTTCAAAATTGCGTCTTTCGGGTATTTTTCGGAATATATCTCATCGGTTACGTGTATTTTGATGTGTGGAGCATATTCTCTGATATCCGAAAAAATATAGGAAGCCGTGTCGATATAGTCTGCCGTAGTGATTATGTTATTTCCAAGCCTTGCTACGAGCATATCGGGGTGAGATGCCATAGCTTCGGGCAGCCCCACCGCAGGCGGCATTTTCAAGAGCCTGAAGCCACGTTTTAAAAGACCTCTTTCAGAGGCCTCGGAAATACGTGTATCAACAAGAGCTACGGTCATAAGTCACCTTAAAAATACTTCTGTTTTGTTTAAATTACTAATGAAAAGACGGTATAGAGAACTATACCGTCTTTTCATCTAAGGCAAAGCTCTTTCGAGGTCTACCTTTTTTCTCAAAGCACCAATTAAGCGCGCTCTACCTTACCGGGACGAAGGCAACGGGAGCAAACGCATACTGTCTTATGAGCGCCGTCAACAACAGCCTTTACCTTGCGGATATTGGGCTTCCATGTTCTGTTGGTCTTACGGTTGGAGTGAGAAACGTTGTGTCCGAAAGCAACACCCTTACCGCAAATGCTACATTTAGCCATTTTGACACCTCCTGAAATCTTGCACTACTGTGCAGAATTCTATATAAATTTATTTTTGTCGCAAATCAGCAGATGTTATTATATCACAGTAAAAATTAAAATGCAAGTCTTTTTTGAAAAAAACTCAAACTTTTATTAAACTTTACATATTTTTATTGTTATAATCTCTGCTTTTATGCAAATTAATAACTTCTTTGCGGAATTTTACTGTTTTCCCAAGGCTTTTGTCTTGTTGAAAGAGGCAATAACCGCATCCGAAACGATTTTTTCAAAGCCGTTTTCCGAAAGAGACTTGACTCCCTCAATAGTACTGCCACCCGGACTGCAAACCGCACGGCAAAGCTCGTCAGGGGTGCGCTCGTCAACCAGAAGCATCTGTGCCGCACCGCGAAGCGTAGCCGCCGCATATCTGATCGCACTCTCTTGCGAAAGCCCCGCCTGCACACCGCCGTCCGCCATAGCCTTTGCAAACATATAAACGAAAGCCGGGCCACAGCCTGCAACAGCAGTTTCAGCATCTATTTTATCCTCTTCGATTTCTTCAACCAACCCTGCGTGTGACATAGCCGAAAGGAACTTTTCGAGCGCCGCCTCGTCAACGTTTTTATTTTTCGTATAAACCGCAACACCCGAGCTGACAAGTATCGGTGTGTTTGGCATAATTCGTATAATGGGTGTATCCTCGCCAAAAAGCTCTGCGAGTCTTTCGAGATTAACACCTGCCGCCATGCTGACAAGCGTGCATTTAATATCCGAAAGCTCTTCTGCTACGTACGGGAGAATGTTTGGCTTTGTTGCCAGATATACAAGCTCGCAATTCTCGACAGCCCAGCTTGCAGTGCATAAGCTTGCTGAAATATCTTTCGCCAAAGCACCTGCCTTTTCCTCGTCCTTGTCACATACGTATATCTCGCAAAGTCCTGTTGAATAAGCAGAGCGCGCAATTGCGCCACCCATATTTCCTGCTCCGATAAATCCTACTTTAATCATAATTTTCTCCGTTTTTGTAAAACAAAATTTACATCTTTTGAAAATATCAGCGTATTTGTCCGTCTCCGCTTATAACGTACTTGTAGGTTGTAAGCTCACGAATACCGACAGGACCTCTTGCGTGCATCTTCTGCGTCGAAATGCCCATTTCACATCCGAGGCCGAATTCTCCGCCGTCGGTAAACCGTGTACTTGCGTTTATATAAAGCGCCGCACTGTCGATATTTTCTGTGAAATATTTTTGTGCCGAGGTGTCGGTTGCTATAATAGCCTCACTGTGATGCGTGCTATGCTCCGAAATGTGCTTTACCGCAGCGGTAACGTCGTCAACGATGCCGAGCGCCATGGTGTAGCTTAAAAATTCGGTATCAAAATCACCGTCGCTCATAGGCACAGCATCAATATAAGAGCATACGTCGGCATCACCGATGAGCTTTACAGGCTCGATTCCTGCCTCCGCTCTTTTTGTAACAAGCAGCTCCCGAAGCTTTGGCAGAAATTCCTTGGCAATATCCTTGTGTATAAGACAAACTTCTGCGGCATTGCATACCGAGGGGCGAGAGGTTTTTGCGTTTTCTATAATTTTCAGCGCCATTTCCGTATCGGCGGATTTATCTACGTATATGTGGCAAATTCCCGTACCGGTTTCAAGACAGGGCACCTTTGCTCCGTCAACACAGGCCTTGATAAGTCCCGCACCGCCTCTCGGTATAAGCATATCAACGTAGCCTCTGGCGCACATAAGATCGGTAGCGCTCTGTCGTGTAGTGTCCTCTATAAGCTGCACGGCATCGGTGGGAAGTGCGGTTTTTACCAGTGCCTCTCTTATTGCTGCGACGATTGCGGATGCCGAGCGGTGAGCCTCCTTGCCCGAGCGAAGTATTACTGCGTTTCCGCTTTTTATAGCAAGTGCCGCAGCATCAGCGGTAACGTTGGGTCGGCTTTCGTAAATTACGGCAAGAACTCCAAGCGGCACCGAAACCTTGTTTATAACGATTCCGCTGTCCGCTGTGTGACTTTCGAGCACCGAGCCTATCGGCGAGGGCAGGGTTACGACCTTTCTTATTCCGTCCGCCATTGATTTGATTCGTGCATCGGTCAGCATAAGGCGGTCTATCATAACGTCGCCGAGCTTTTCTCTTGCGGCCTCGACGTCGTATGCGTTTTGTGTAAGTATCTCGTCCTTGTGTTTTTCTATACAATCTGCAATAAGAGCAAGAGCTGTGTCGATATCGCTTTGCGTCAGCGAGCACATTAATGCCTTTGCGGCCTTTGCACGATTTAAGATTTCATTTGTAGTAAGCATAAGAGTCCTCTTTACTGTGCCAAAAACTTTGTTCCAACGTTCTCACCTGCAAAAATTCTGTAAAGATTTTCAGGATCGTCTCCGTTGGTTATTATCATTTCGCAACCGTTAGCATTTGCTATTTTTGCCGCGCTGAGCTTTGTATGCATACCGCCCGTACCGAGTGAAGAGCCTGAACCGCCGCCAAGCGCCTCAATTTCCTCTGTAACCTCACGCACGGTATTGATAAGCCTTGCATCGGTATGTTCCTTTGGATTTTTGTCGTAAAGACCGTCAATATCCGAAAGCAGAATCAGAAGGTCTGCATTTGCGGCAACGGCAACCTTTGCGGCAAGAGTATCGTTATCACCGAAAACTATCTCCTCGGTTGCTACCGTATCGTTTTCGTTTATTATCGGAAGAATCTTATATTCAAGCAGACGGCTGAGCGTACCCTTGAACTTTTCACGTCTGTCATCGCATCCAAGGTCGGGGGCTGTGAGAAGTATCTGTGCTACCGTATGATTGTAAAGCGCAAATTCTCTGTCATATATGTACATAAGCTCGCACTGACCGACAGCGGCACATGCCTGCTTTCCCGCAATGTCTGACGGGCGAGAGGGCAGATGAAGCTTTCCAACGCCAAGTCCGATAGCACCAGACGACACGAGTATAACCTCTACTCCTGAATTTTTTATATCGGCAATAGCACGGCAAAGCTCTGAAAAGCGCTTCACGTTAAGGCAGCCTGTAGAATGAGCAAGTGTAGAAGTTCCGATTTTTATAACAGCGCGCATTTTTTGTCCTCCAAACGGTTTGTGTGCTGTGTACAGCACTAATACTAAAAATTTTTTTGAATTTATGTAACAGTATAGCACAAAAATATTTATTTTACAATAGTAAAATTAAAATCCGATTATCAGGATTAAATATCCTCGAGATATTTGACGTAAGTAAAGCCGCGAGTGCAGACAAAGTACCCGTCCTTGAGGAAAATATCGGAAAATATTTCAGCGCCCCGCATATAAGCCATATCTGACGAAGCATAGAAAACCAAGTCGTCATCAATCTGCATGAAAAAGAAGTAATCACGCTCGTCGGAAAGCTTTTTTACACATGCATCAATGATGCTGTTTGCGGCTGCTCTGTCTGTTTTACCTATGATAAACTCTCTGGCATCATTTGCATCCGACGCAGGAATAAGAGCGGCGGGATTTGTCAAAAGCTTTGGGATGTTAGCTTCGATCATTATACTTGTACGTATCTCAAGCGCAGCGGCATCAGGCGCATCCTTACCGTAAACGATATAAAAATCGCTCGGCTCTTTATTATATCTTACGTAGGTTATTATGTCTTCTGTGGGGGCGGATGGGCGGTCTTCCGAAGATGTTTCATCGTCGTTATTCAATGGAGGTGATTGTGTGCCATTGCTGTTTTCGCTGTTGTTACTATCATCTCCGCTGCTGTCACCGCTACCACTATTGTTGCCGCTGTTACTACCGTCACCACTACTGCTGTCGTTGCCGTCACCGCTACTGCTGCCGTTACCGCTACTGCTGCCGTCGCCGCTGTCGCTGTCGTTTTCGCTATCGCTATCGTTTCCGTTACCGCTGTCGCTGCTACTACCGTTTCCGCTACCGCCACCGCTATTGCTTTCATCGGAGCTATCGCCATTTCCGCTGTTTGCTATGTGATTGTCGTCGGGAGTGCTATCAGACGTTGAATTATCGTCATCATCATCGTCATCGCCGCCGCAGGAAAATATAAAGGCGGACGAGAGTAAAAGTATTATCAAAAAGGCAAGACATCTTTTTAATTTCATAAAGTCCTCCGAGGTGAAAACGGCAAAATATCTTACAATTCGACATTTTCCTATAATAAGCATTATAGCACAGCGAATGCGATATTTCAACTGTAAATATTTTCGGCATTTATTTTAAAAGTTGTGATTGAAAAAAGGGATAAACTGTTGTGTAATAAATAAAAAGGAAAAAAGGAGTTTTTAAAATGGAAAAACACACTTGGTATGCAAAGCTTCACCCCAATATGCTTGAGGAGTATAAACGCCGCCATGATGAAATCTGGCCCGAGATGGTAGAGGTTTTGAAATCTGCCGGTATCAAAAACTACACAATATGGAATTACGGTGATATGCTTTTCGGCTACTATGAATGCGAGTTTGGGTATGAGTATGCCAAAAAGGTACAGGCTGAAAGCGAGGTTGTTAAAAGATGGGATGTAAGTATGGCTCCCATTATGACCTTCCCGAAGAATGAAAAAACAAACGAGCCTTTCGATTTCGATTGCGTTTTTGTGCTTGACTAACACTTTTTTGACAACTGCAATTTACATATTTTGAGGTTTTTGATGAACAAGCTTGTTGAAGAAATAAATAAAACATCTATGAATCATGCCAGTATTCCGTTCTGGAGCTGGAATGATAAGCTCGATGAAAAAGAACTGCGCAGACAGATAAGAAATATGAATGATATGAAAATGCAGGGCTTTTTTATGCACGCAAGAGCCGGTCTTGAAACCGAGTATCTTTCGGACGAATGGTACGGGTGTGTTGCGGCTTGTATAGACGAGGCGAAAAAGCTTGGTATGCAGGCATGGAGCTATGATGAAAACGGTTGGCCCAGCGGCTTCGCAGGCGGCAAGCTGCTCTTGGACTCTGACAATCACGCAACCTTTATAGAGGCAAAGATTTGTGAAAGCTTTCCGCAGAAAAATGACAGCACGCTTGCCATATACGCTTTTTTGGAAAACGGTATTCCGTCGCTTGTCAGCGCACCCGAGGATAACTGTGAAAAATATCTTCATATAACCACAGGTAAAGACAGCTCATACGTTGATACGATGCGAGCGGATATAACAGATAAATTTATTGAGGCTACGCACAGCGAGTACCAAAAACGCTTTGCCGATGATTTTGGCGGTGCAATGCCTGGATTTTTCACAGATGAGCCGCAGTATTACCGCTGGAAAACACCCTATTCCAAGTGTATGGACGAGTGGTTTTTAGAGGATTACGGATATTCGGTGCTAGAAGCGCTTCCGGCGCTGTTTTGCGATTATCCGGGTGCGTGTGAGCACAGATACGACTATCACAGAATGACAACGAAAAAATTCACCGAGAATTTCTCAAAGCGACTATATGATTGGCACGAGAAAAACGGTGCGCTTCTCACAGGACACTTTGTTCAAGAGAATAGCCTTGAGGGTCAGCTTATGTGCTGCGGTGAAATAATGCCGCAGTATATGTATGAGCATATCCCGGGAGTTGATTATCTCGGGCGTGAGCTTGTTGGGGATCTTTCATTCAAGCAGCTCGGCTCTGTGGCGGCTCAAACAGGGAAGAAAACCACGATGTCAGAGATGTTTGCCTGCTGTGGCTGGGACGTTTCGCCAAGAGAGCTTAAGCGTATTGCCGAGCTTCAGTATTCTGGCGGTGTAAATCTTATGTGTCAGCACCTTTATCCCGTATCTATACGAGGACAGAGAAAGCGAGACTATCCTGCATTTTATTCCGAGCATAACGTTTGGCAAAAGCATCTTGCGAGCTTTAACGAATATTTCAACAATTTGGGTGCGATTCTCGCTATGGGCTGTGAGTATGCAAACCTGCTTGTCATTCACCCGATGCATTCGGCTTGGCTGTATTTTCAGCGTGTGGATATGGAAAACAGCGTTAAGGCACTTGACGACGAGCTTGCGGAGCTTATAAAGTTCCTTTCGGGAAATCAGATTTGCTACCACCTCGGAAGCGAAACAATGATGCGTGATATGGCAAAGGTGTCGGGAAATAAAATCAGCGTCGGACTGTGCAGTTACGATACGGTGGTAATTCCCGGCTGTGATACGCTTGATTCGACAACCGTTGAGCTGCTCCGTGAATTTATTTGCCGCGGAGGCAAGGTTTATACCTACAATCACCATATACCGACAAGAATTGACGGTAGGTGTGCGGACCTTTCCTTGCTCGAAAATCTTGAGGATATATCTGACCCGAAGAGCCTTGATGCTTTGCGCTCGAATTCGGATGTTATAACCGAATCGACTTGTGATATTTCGGATGTCAGAATGCAGGTAAGAAATACAAAGTACGGGCGAATTATTTATCTTACAAATCTTTCCTATAAAGACGTCAGCCTCAGGCTGCGTGTGAAAAAATGCGCAGGTCTTGGTATGCTTGATATACCGTCGCTCAAAACTTCGGCCGTGTACGGCAGCATTTTTGAGGGTGATGCTGTGGCGGAGATTTTGCTTCGTGGCGGAGAATCTGCGGTGCTTACAGAATACGAAGCGCCCGAATTTTTGTCAGGACACCCTGTCTTTGTCGAGTGTATAAAGCTTAAAAATGATTTTATAACCGAGGAAATGCCTCAAAATTACCTGACACTCGATAGAGCAAGAGCTTCCAAAAACGGCGCTGAATTCGGTGAGCTAAAGCCGATAGAGCAAATTCGTGACGAGCTTCTCTTTGAGCGTTATTCAGGTGAGCTTACGCTTTCGTTCCCGTTTGATATCACAGATATTCCCGAACGTCTGGAGCTTATTTGCGAGCCATCAATGAGCAAAAGTATAACCGTAAACGGAAAATCCGTAATAAGCGGAGAAAGCTTTGCAATAGACAGATGCTTCCCGCTTACCGATATATCGGGGCTTCTTAAAAAGGGCGAAAATATCGTAAATATATCGCTTGATTATTATCAGAGTGATTACGTTTATTACGTGCTATATGGCGGTGTATCCGAGTCGCTCAGAAATTGTCTGGTGTTTGATACCGAAATAGAATGTATGTATCTTCGCGGCAGCTTTGCGCTTGATATGAGCGTCGAGAATTTTGAGAGGGAAGAGAAAAATGCGTACCGCTATGATGCATTGTGCGGTATGTCGCTTATAAAGCAAAATCCCACACTCGATATCAGAAACGTCGTTACCGACGGTTATCCCTTCTTTGCCGGCGAAATCAGCTTTTCAACGACTGTTGATTATAGTGAGGGCGACCCGACACTCTTACATATCGGCGACAGATATTCCACAGCCGAGGTGACTGTAAACGGCAAGGCGGCAGGTGTCCTTATTCTGTCCGAGTATATAGATATAAAGGATTACCTTGTGCCGGGAGAAAACAAACTTAAATTAACCCTTTGCAATAACTATCGCAGCCTTTTAGGCCCGCATCACAACGTTGACCCCGAACCGCTCAGCATAAATCCCAAAACCTTCTCATTCGAGGGAGCGTGGCATGACGGTGTGTGCGAGGAGTTTGATAACCGCTATTCCTTTGTCCGTTTTGGTATAGACGTCGCTGAAGATAATGCGGTGTAAAAAACTGCTTTACGAAAAAATTTCGCAACCGATTGTATTGAATTAAAAATTACCTGCTGATATAATAACCTTGATAGCTCATTTTTTGAGCAAATTACAATCCAACGGGAGATTAATTTTATGAAAAATGTTTTTTACGTTTCAAAGTACAGGAGCGGTGTGAGCGACGACGAGGCGGTAAAGCGCTGTATGGCGGACTGCTCGACGCTTGATGAGCGCACTGTAATTTTCGACGGTGATGATTATCTTATAAACGATTCGGTTCTTTTGCCGAGTAATACAACCGTAATTATAGACGGCTGTAAAATAAAGCAGGCAGACGAAGCCTTTGATAACGTTTTCAGGGGCGATAATCTTGTAATTGACGGGAATAATCCTTATGGCTACGCACTCGACGTTAAGCCCTTGAAGAATATCAGAATTCTTGGCAAAAACGGTGCTAAAATCGAGGGCCCGGATAAAAACAGAGTAGGATACCACCCATTCTTCGAGCGCTACGAGGAAATGACGGGTGATTTCTGGGGCTGGCGTACTCTTATGATATCTCTGTCGCTGTGCGACGGCTTTGAAATCGGCGGGATAGAGTTTACGAAAACACGCTGCTGGGCAATCTCGTTTGACCTTTGCATAGGAGGATACCTGCACGACCTCGTTATACGCAGTAATGTTAAAAACGGTGACGGAATCGACTTCCGTTCCGGATGTCATAACTGCGTTGTGGAGAATATCGTAGGTGATACCTCCGACGATACGATAGCCTGTACAGCGCTCTATAAAGAATCTGCCGAACCGGCTGCTCCCTCGAAATACATTTATGGCTGTGAACCTGCCAGAAAATGCGTCAATGAAAGAAATGCCGACGGACGTGATATTTCCAATATAACTATAAGAAATATCAAAACGGGCGGTATGCACCACGGACTTATATGCCTTGCGGCAAACGGCTGTCACGTAAGAAATATAACAATCGAAAACGTTGAAGAAATCGACACCGACCTGCCGAAAGAAATCCGTGAAGCGACAATAAAAATTTATACAGGCTACGGTACAGGTTATACAAAGGGCGATATCTCGGATATAACCGTTAAAAACGTGTCTGCCCTCTATGCACGTAGCGCTATCCAATCCAACGCCGACGTCGAGCGTGTGACTCTTGAAAATATTACCCATGCCGACTCAGAAAAACCTGCAATATCTCTCGATTTCCCTGATGGATATACCGTATTTTGACAAAAAAGCCTACAATAATTAGTGAATTGTCAATAGAAGTGCAACACTTTTAAGAAAGATTTTGCAATTCCAAGTTAAAAGAATCCTGAGCAGAAATATAATTTAAGCATTTGCGGGGTCTGTTGTTAATTAGCGACAGATTCCGCAAAAGTGTTTTAGGGCTAACTCTTGAGAGATTGCGCCCCTTGGGGTAAAATTCTCTCAAGAGTCCATTGCTGTTCTCATTCGTACCTTTCTGCCAAGCACAATAAGGATCAGCGAAATATACGTCACAATTAAGTCGCTTCTCAATTGTTTGCCAATTGGCAAACTCGGCTCCTCGGTCGCAAGTAATCGTCTTAACAAGCTCGCCGGGAACCTCCGAGAGCATTGAAACAATGGCAGCAGCCATAGTATCTGCTTTTCTGTCTGGTATTTTCATCGCGAGATAAAGGCGTGTTTTGCGTTCAGCGAGAGTTGCAAAGCAAGTCTTGCTTTTTCCTTGTCCACTAACAACTGTATCTGCTTCCCAATGTCCTGCTTCTTTGCGCTTGTATACACTTTTGTCACGTTTTCTAATGGATTTACCGAGATTAAACTTGCCACGTGTTTCTTTGCCTAAATGACTTTTGCCTTTTCTGCGAAGCACTTTCAGATTACCATTGAGCAAGTATTTGTCATAGATCCAACGGTATATGGTTCTTGCAGAAGGCATTTTTGCAAAAGGTGAGGGAGCATTCGCGATCTGTTCAGGCGACCAAGTTGCAAGTAGTTTTTCTTCTATGTACTTTACTAACTCTTCTGACCAGAACATTCCTCGGTGGCAGTATGAGCGCCGAAGATTGCTTTTCTTTTGGGCTGTATGAGGGTAATATTTAGGTGTGTCGTACATATGAGTGCAATTCCTGCGCAACTCTCGCGACACAGAACTCACGTTTCTACCTAACAATTTTGCAATTTTTCTGTAACTGTAGCCTTTTTTATAAAATTCCCGTAGACAACAGCGTTCTTCTATGGTAAAATGGGTATAGCTCATATTGTTCTCCTTTTGTTATTTTGGTGTGTGGTAACTGCATTATAACACAGGATTCAATATGAGTCTTCTTTTTTTCTTGAAAGTGTTGCACTTAATAGTATAATTCACCTTTTGTAAAAAAAGCACGGCTTTCGAAAAAGCCGTGCTTCAAATTTATCTTGTTTAATTCAAGAATTAAATTACTCGGAAAGAGCTGCCTGAGCTGCTGCAAGTCTTGCAATCGGAACTCTGAAGGGAGAGCAAGAAACGTAGGAAAGGCCAATCTTGTGGCAGAACTCAACAGACGAGGGATCTCCACCGTGCTCGCCGCAAATACCGAGGTGCATGTTGGGACGAACGCTCTTACCAAGCTTAACAGCGGTTTCCATGAGCTTACCAACGCCAACCTGGTCGAGCTTTGCGAAGGGATCGTTCTCGAAGATCTTTGCATCGTAGTAAGCATTAAGGAACTTACCTGCATCGTCACGGCTGAAGCCGTAGGTCATCTGTGTAAGGTCGTTAGTACCGAAGCAGAAGAATTCAGCCTCTTTTGCGATATCGTCAGCGGTGATGCAAGCTCTGGGAATCTCGATCATAGTACCAACCTCATACTTGAGATCAGCGCCTGCTGCCTTGATTATCTCGTCAGCTGTTGCAACAACAACGTTCTTAACGTACTTAAGCTCCTTGATTTCGCCAACAAGGGGAATCATAATCTCGGGAACAACGTTCCAGTCGGGATGATTCTTCTTTACGTTTATAGCAGCCTTGATAACTGCTGCGGTCTGCATCTTTGCAATTTCGGGATAAGTAACTGCAAGACGGCATCCTCTGTGACCCATCATGGGGTTGAACTCGTGAAGAGAAGCGATGATGTTCTTGATATCCTCAACAGTCTTGCCCTGAGTCTTTGCAAGAGCTGCGATGTCATCTTCCTCGGTGGGAACGAACTCGTGAAGCGGGGGGTCAAGGAATCTGATAGTAACAGGGTTACCCTCAAGAGCCTCGTAAAGCTTCTCGAAGTCGGACTGCTGCATGGGCTCGATTTTAGCAAGAGCTGCCTCACGTGCCTCAACAGTGTCAGAGCAGTTCATCTCACGGAATGCTGCAATTCTGTCAGCCTCGAAGAACATGTGCTCGGTACGGCAAAGACCGATACCCTCAGCGCCAAGCTCGCGTGCCTTCTTTGCGTCAGCGGGAGTGTCAGCGTTGGTTCTAACCATAAGGGTTCTGTACTTGTCAGCCCTGCCCATGATGGTGCCGAAGTTGCCGGAAATTTCTGCGTCAACGGTGGGAATGATACCG
>JAZOWX010000004.1:0-17510 GCA_045659405.1 Eubacteriales bacterium
AACATTTCGATCTTCGGGTGGGGTATGCGAAGCCGAGCATACAAGGTTGCCGTCTTGACACATCGAGTGTCTGCGACAGCAAGGAACTAGGGTTTGGCTGTGCGGGGCGAAGTTTAGCTGAATGTCCCCTTGACGCTTTAAGTGAAATGAATCTTCCGCACGACGCCAGATACCGCCACTTTGTGTCGGTATGCGAACCCCCTGCGGTAAGCAAAGATAAAAGTTAAGGCAAAACGAGAATGCCGCAAGGGGGCTTCGGTACCGGTTCACAACCAAAGAAAAAAGACACCGCAAAGGTGTCTTTTTTCTTTGGCAGCGGAACTAGGATTCGAACCCAGGCATACAGAGTCAGAGTCTGCTGTGCTACCACTACACAATTCCGCTAGATGGATATTAAGTTCAGATTTTGACGGTCAGAGACCGTGCATACAGAGTTTGCCGCTGAAGTTATCTTTTGCTCTTGGGCGGATTACATTTTATCATAAGTTTTTAACTTTGTCAAGGTGTTTTTCACAAAAATAGTAAAAATAGTAGGTTTTGGCAAAAAATCCCGAAATTAATCAGCATAGCTTATTTATCGTTGAATAGTTTTTTCTACCGAATGTATTATGCGCAAATTTATTCAAAATATTATGTTTTTGGCAAATATAACAAAAATATATTCATTTTATTTAAAAAATGTACACTAAAATTATGGTTTTCGCTATTGCTTTTTGAAGAATTCTGTTGTATAATTTATTTAAGTTTTGTTTAAGTTTTGTTTTTGGTTCTTTTTTCAAGGGGAGTTTTTATGTTATTTGATACCGCGCACATTTTATATATGGTTATTTCCGGCTTGATAACGGCTCTTACGCTTGTGTTGGCAGGACTTTTCATAAAAGATGAAAAACACAAAGAAACATTTTTGAAGGTCGTGGCCATCGTCACCATTATTCTTCATTACAGCATCATCTGGGTGGAGTATTTTGGAAACGGTGAAAGCACCGATGGGCTTGAGGCCAGTCATCTTCTGCCGATATACCCCTGTCATATTATGATGTGGCTTTTATTTATTGCCTCGCGCATAAAAAACAAGAAGTCGAAGGCTTTCGGTATGCTTGCCGAGTTTTGTTTCTTTGGCGGTATCGTTTGTTCAACCCTCGGCATAGTCCTCAACGATAATTACGAGGGATTTTCGAGTTTTGCCGATTGGGAGGTGCTAAAGGGGCTGATTAGCCATTCGACTCTTTTACTCGGCTGTATTTATATGCGTGTCGGAAACTTTATGAAGATTCGTATGTCGGGTATTATCAGCGTGTGCCTTGGACTTATGTTTTTCATTGTTGACGGTATGTTTGCAAATTGGCTTTTTGCGGTTTGCGGTCTTGAAGAGGTAAATGCAATGTACCTTTTGTACAGCCCGATTGAGAGTATGCCCTGGCTTACTCCGTATTTAATGGGAGCTGCAGGTGTTGCGCTTCTGTTTATCCTGTTATCAATATATGAGCTGTTCCTGCCAAGGGAGGAGCGCTGGTATTTCAAAATAAAAAAGCTTGTGTCAGAAAGGTTAAAAAAGGTTGATGTAAAATGAGAGATTTGTTCTTTAAGCTCTTTGGCGATTCGCATTTCAATACCGGGATTTACCTGTCTGCGTTCTCGGTTTCGCACTTCGTATATCTTTTCCTGATATTCGGAGGTATTTTCACTACGGCATATCTGATGAAAAATAAGGGCGAGGGGGCGCATGATCGTATTTTCCGTTTTCTTGCGTACGCTCTGGTTATTTCTTACGTTTCGGACTTCTTTGTGCACGACTTCGTTTATGAGGGAATGAATATAGATAAGCTTCCGTTCCATTTATGCACGGTTATGTGCGTTGTAATTGCATTCGTTCAGTTCAATAAAAAGTTCGAGAAATTTATCGAGCCTGTGAGTGTGCTTGCAATTGTCGGTTCGCTTATGTACCTCACCTATCCTGCAAGTATTGGCGATGGCGAGCCGTGGTGCTACCAGACGGTGCAGACAATGTTCTTCCACGGTGTAGAGCTTGCGTGGGGAATTCTCCACCTGACAAGCGGCAGAGTTAAGCTCCAAATCAAAAACGTATGGCAGCCTGCCGTGGGCCTCGGACTTATCACCCTTTGGGCAAAGTTCGGAAACCTGATACTCGATAAAAACTGGTTCTATCTTGAAGAGGATGCGTTTTATATCGGCCTCGTTGAGGACGGAATAATCCCGAAATGGTCGCTTATGATTTTGACACCCGCAGGTGTGTTCCTTGTTGCGCTCGCAATTTACGGAATATATTACGGTGTTTGTGCATATATAAGAAAGCATACAGCACCTGCGGCAGAGTCTGCGGCAGAGGATAACGATGACGCAGAAGAAAAAGTAGCCGTTCTGAAATAATAAAAATTGCATAGTCAAATCCCCCGACAGCATATGAAAGCCCCTGACCCTCGAGTGCTGTCGGGGGATTTTTACCTTATGCGGTGATTTTCATAGCTTTGGTCTATAAATTCCTATATTTAATAAAAATGTAATAAAGCGGAAAAGAACATTTAACTAAGATTTGCTAAAATATCGGATAGAGGTCAATACTGATATAAATATTTTTCACAGGAGAGATATTATGAAAAGGCTCTGCAAATTCTTGTTCTCAAGATATTTCATTTGTGCGGTTTTCATAGCCTTGGAAATAGCGATATTAGCGCCAAGCTTTTGGCTGTATGACGACCCCGAGCTTCTGATTATTTTCAGCGTTCCGCTTACCGTGGCGGCAATAGTCGAGCTTATAAACCGCAACATCAACCCCGAAAACAAGCTGACCTGGCTTATCGTGCTTGTGTTTTTGCCGTACGTAGGAATTGTTATTTATACTATATTTTCAAAGCGTCGCATATCCTTGGCAGAGGCTCGCATATTCTCAAAAATAATGCCGATTATCTCACAAAGAAGAAGAAATTCAAATCAGGGTGCGCTTGTCGAGGAGCTTGGGCGAGAAAATCCGCTTGTCGCAACGAAGGTGCGTGCCATAATAAACGACGACTATCTTGCCGAGCTTTCGTCTGACAGCAGCTCGGAATATTTTGCGGCGGGCGAGGATATGTATGCCGCTATGAAACGTGAGCTTTCTGCGGCGCAGAGCTTTATTTTTCTCGAATATTTCATAATAGAGCCCGGGGTGATGTGGGACGGAATACTCGAAATACTCACCGAGCGTGCGGCGGCGGGTGTCGAGGTGCGCCTTTTATACGATGACGTCGGATGTATGGGCAGACTCGGCTCGAAATTTGATACCGAGCTTCAAGCGCTTGGAATAAAATGCGCAAGGTTTTCACCGATAACTCCGATTGCAACTGCGGTGCATAACAACCGTGACCACCGAAAGCTTCTGCTGATAGACGGTGAGCTTGGCTTTACCGGCGGTATGAATATTGCCGATGAATACATCAACGAGCGAACAAGATTCGGGCACTGGAAGGATGGCGGAATGCTTGTCAGAGGTGGCGCTGTGCGCACGATGACGTCGCTCTTTCTCACTATGTGGGATATGACGAAAAAGCAGATAAGCGATTACGGCTTGTTTCTTGCCGAGCCGAAGAATACCGACGCTGACGGGGGGTATTACGTGCCGTTTGGTTCGGGCCCGTTGCCGATATACAGACGCCCGGTTGGAAAAAACGTCTTTCTCAATATAATCAATCAGGCACAGACTTACGTCTATATAACCACACCGTACCTCGTGATAGATTTTGACCTTACCGAATCGCTCCGAAATGCCGCCCTGCGCGGTGTGGACGTAAGGATTATAACACCGGGCATTGCTGATAAAAAGTACGTCAAGGTTATGACGAAAAGCTCATATCTCAACCTTATGGACGCAGGAGTGAAGATATTTGAATACACCCCGGGCTTCATACACGAAAAGCTTATAGTCAGCGATGATACGTGCGCCGTTGTCGGCACGATAAATTTTGATTACCGCTCGCTTGTGCATCATTTTGAGAACGCTGTGTTTATGGCGCAGACACCAACCGTTTTGAAAATAAGAGATGAGTTTTTAAAAACCGAAAATAATTCGGAAAGAATAGATGCCGCAGGTGCTAGGCTCGGATTTTTTGAATGGATACTGAAAATCGGGATAAGAGCTTTTGCGCCTCTGCTATAGCAAAAAAGACTTAATTGAAAATATAAGTTGTCATTTTGTACTGAAATCCGAGGTTTACCTCTGGATATGGCGGAGCTTTTGTTCGGATAGCTCGAACATCGAATATAAAATTTTCCGTGTCGGCTTTTGTAAAATTAAAGTATTTACAAGCTTGGATTTTTGTGGTAAAATAAAGTGTAGGGGGTGTTAGAAGTGTGGCAATTCAGATATACCGAGAGGATTTATAAAAATCCAAAGGCTTTGCTTTTCGTCAGAGCTGTCGATTACCTTGCTGTGGCTTTTTGCGCCCTGGCGCTCGCCTTTGCCGTGGCGGCAAAGCTGGTGGCGGCAGACTATATCGGAGCTTTGAAGCTTCTAGTTATGCTTGCCGTGCCTTTTGCGGCGGTCAGCCTGGCTAGGGGCATTATCAATGCAAAGCGCCCGTATGAGATTTACGATTTTCACGTGCAAATCGCCGGGAAGAGCGGCTCGTCATTCCCAAGCAGACACGTCTTTTCCGCATTTGCGATAGCGACGGCTTTAATGGCGGAATTTACGCTGCTCGGAGTGGTGGCGGCGGTGCTTGGCGCAGCTCTTTGTATCGCTCGTGTTTTGCTCGGACTTCATTTTGTCAGGGACGTTCTAGCGGGGGCGCTTATCGGTGTTCTCGGCTCGCTTATCGGGCTTTGGATTTTTTGACAAATAAGGCAGACGCTATTGTTTTTTTGGCTGACAATTTGATAAATTCTCGTTGAATTAATCCAAAAAATGCAAAAAATTGGTACAAAAGTTCGTTTTTTTTGCCTATTTTTTGAAAAAAACGATGTAAAAAAATATTTTTCCAATAATTTGTAACTTTTTTTAAAATAGCTATTGAAAATTTTAAAAACATAGTGTATAATGGTAATAAAACAATTCAAGAAAGGCGGAAAGCTTTCGTGAGTAAGAAGAAGAATAATGAGAAATTTATAAAAGCTTATGAGGAGGTAGACAAGGTTTGCTGTGAGAAATTTGGTGCTCAGGCAGGCGGTGTCGAGGCTTACATAAACAAGCTTAATAATGCAAGATTTGCACCCGGACGTGACGAGGTGCTTCAGAGACTTGCAGGTTATAAAAATCTCAAGAGCAACTTTGCAAACTCGCCTGCGCTTGTACGCAAGAGCTCTGAGGTTACAAAAGAGGATATCAAGTGGTTGAATGCCTTTGCAAAGAGTGTGTCCAAGAAGAAGGATCCTATCTCAGCATATCTTCGTAAGGCTCGCAATTTCGCACGTCGCCGCAAGGTTCGCAATGCAATAATTGTTCTCCTTGTCCTCGGTGCTATTGCCGCTGCTGCATGCTTCGGACTTGGCATAATTACATTGTAAGAAACTGGCTGTTGCTTTTTGCAACAGCCAATTTTTCCCGAATAGGGCTTTTTTGTTTTTTGGAGGAAAATATTTGAAATGGAATTCGTTGAAATTCTCATTCTTTCTGTTGCGCTTTCTATGGATGCCTTTGCCGTTGCGCTTTGTAAGGGCCTTGCAACTCCAAGGGTGCAAATCAAGCACATGGCGATATGCGGCGGCTGGTTTGGCGCATTTCAGGCGCTTATGCCGCTCATAGGCTATTTTCTCGGCGTAGCATTCCGTGACTATATCGTTGCTGTTGACCACTGGATAGCCTTCTTACTTTTGGCTTTCATAGGTATAAATATGATAAAGGAAGCCTTTTCGGATTGCGAGGAGGCAAATTCTTCCTTTGCCATAGGTGTGATGTTCACTATGGCTGTGGCAACGAGCATTGACGCTCTGGCTGCAGGTATATCAATGGCTATGGATGATGCGAATATATGGCTTGCGATATCGCTCATAGGCGTTATTACGTTTTTACTGTCGGCTGTCGGTGTAAAGGTCGGTAACATTTTCGGCTCGAAATACCGAATGGCGGCAGAGCTTGCGGGCGGCATAGCTCTTGTGCTTATGGGTACGAAAATTTTACTCGAGCATCTTGGAATAATTTCGTTTTAACGGATAAAAATATAATAATGAAGAAAATAAAGAATTTTGTTGTTTGTATAGTGATTTTGGCTTCGGTTTTGCTTTCCTCTGTGTCCTGCGGTAATAGCGGGAGGGTTAACACGGATATAGCATACGGATATTTCGGTGGAACTCATTTTCAGCTTTACGATTATTCGGGATTGAGTAATTCAAAATTCCGGGAGCTTTTTGAAAAGCTGCATACGAGGCTTGAATATTACTCGAGGCTATATGATATCTATTATGAATATTCGGGTGTGAATAACCTTAAAACGGTAAATAAGAGGGCAGGCGAGGCTGTCAGCGTGCCGAGTGAGATTATAGACCTCATAGAGTTTTCAAAAGAGGCGTATGATATCACCGGCGGCGAGGTTAATATAGCCTTTGGCGCTGTTCTTTCGCTCTGGCACGACGCTCGTTATGCCGAGCAGAAATATGTTCCAGATGCACAGGCTTTGCAGGCGGCATCCGAGCATTGCGATATTGACGACGTAATCGTTGACAGAGTGGCGGGAACTGTAAAGCTTCTTGACCCCGAAATGTCGCTTGACGTCGGTGCTGTGGCAAAGGGATATGCCGTTGAGATGCTTGCCGTGTATGCCGAGGAGCTTGGGGCAACCTCGCTTGTTATAGACGTCGGCGGAAATTTGCGTACCGTGGGAGAGCATCCCGACGGGGGCGGCTGGACTATGCACGTGAAAAATCCCGATAAGACGTCGGATCAAACGAAGATAGCTACTCTCAATGGTGTACTGGGCGCATTTGTGACCTCGGGCGGTTATGAGCAAAATTTTGAATATAACGGGAAAAAATATAACCATATAATAGATAAGGATACGTTGATGTCTGCCGAGTATTTTGCCTCGGTGAGTGTGGTATGCTCGTCAAGTGCGACAGCCGACGCTCTTTCAACGGCGCTCTTTGCAATGCCAATGGGCGCGGGATATGCGCTCGTATCCGGGCTTGATGAGGTACAGAGCGTCGTGTGGGTGTATCCCGACGGAGAAGTTATCCGATATTTTAAGGAAGCGAAAAATTAAAAAATTTTAACAACAAACTGCGGTGTGTATTGCTTGCTTGTATTGCCGGCAAAAATGCACACCGCGGTTGCTTTTTTATTTTGAAAAAATCAACAAAAATTGAGATATTTGACAACTTATATTGTCAAAAACTGCGTTTTTAGTGTGCAAACGACAAAAAGTTTGTTAAATAAATATCAATAAAAACATCGTCGCTTTTATATTGACATAAACGAATAATTATTGTATAATATTAAGTGCGAAAAATATTTTAAATAGTAAATACTTTAGAAAAGAGGAAAAGAAATGCTGTTTTTTAAGCTTGGAAAAACACGTCTTCCGCACAGGAAGGGTACGGCTGGTATGCCCCCTGTTCGCCTTAATGGAGTGAAGTGTGTGACTATTCCGCTATCGCAGCATATCGGAGCGCCTGCTGTACCTACTTGTCAGGCTGGCGACACCGTTTACGTCGGCACTCTTATTGGTGAGGCTGGCGGATACGTCAGCGCAAATATACATTCATCGGTTTCGGGCACTGTCAAAAAAATAGACACGATTTTGCAAAGCAGCGGACGCACGGTGTCTGCTGTGGTTATAGAGTCGGACGGACTTATGACTCCCGACCCCGCTATCACAGCGCCGAGGATTGAGTCGCTTGACGACCTTTCGGCTGCGGTAAAGGCATCGGGACTCGTTGGTCTTGGCGGTGCGGGCTTCCCGACTCACGTTAAGATTGACGGAGCGAAAAAGTCGGCCATTGATAAGATAGTTATAAATGCCGCAGAGTGTGAGCCTTATATTACGTCGGACACAAGAACAATGCTTGACGATACGGACTACGTGCGTTTCGGAATAGAGCTTCTTACACGCTTCATAGATGCTGATGTAATTATCGGTATTGAGAAAAACAAGGCGGAGCCTATCGCAAAGCTTACTGCTGCGTTTGCTGATATGCCGCGTGTTACGGTTATGCCGCTTCCCGACACCTATCCGCAGGGCGGTGAAAAAATACTCATTTATAACACTACCGAGCGTGAAGTACCCGAGGGCGGACTTCCGTCGGACGTCGGAGTGCTTATAATGAACGTCACCTCGGTGGCATTCCTTGCAAAGTATGCAAAGACGGGTATGCCGCTGGTTGAAAAGTGCGTTACCTTTGATGGCGGCGCTGTAAAAGAGCCGAAAAACGTCATAGTTCCGATAGGAACGCCTGTCGGTGAGCTTGCAGAGCTTGCGGGTGGATTTAAGTCTAAACCAGGCAAGGTGCTTTACGGCGGCCCTATGATGGGTGTCGCTATGTGCTCTCTTGATGAGCCGATTATGAAAAATACAAACGCCATAACTGCGCTCTCGCACGAGCAGTCGATGATACCAGAGGGTACTGCCTGCATCCACTGCGGCAGATGCGTAGGTATTTGTCCTATGGGACTTAATCCCACAGTATACGCAAAGGCTATGAATCTTGACGACCATACGGAGCGTGCAGAGCGTCTTACCAATGCAAAGGTTATGCTTTGCATAGAGTGCGGAAGCTGCTCGTTCGTATGCCCTGCAAAGCGTCCGCTTGTTGAAACAAACAGACTTGCCAAGGTTGAGCTTCGTGAGTATCTTGCGGCTCAAAATAAAAAGTAAGGAGGAGTAAAATATGGAAAATAAAAGACTCGTTGTGTCATCCTCTCCGCATCTTCGCTCCTCTGCGACAACACAGAATATAATGCTCGACGTGCTTATTGCACTTTCTCCCGCTATTATTGCAGGTGCTGTTATATTCGGCATCAGAGCGCTTCTTGTCGTTGCTGTATGCGCCATATCGGCAGTAGCATCCGAATTTCTTTTCAATCTTGCGGTTAAAAAGAAAAATACCATAACCGACCTTTCGGCGCTCGTTACGGGTGTGCTTCTCGGACTTAACCTGCATGCGGCTGTACCGCTGTGGCAGTGCGTTGTGGGTGCGGTGTTTGCGATAGTCGTTGTAAAATGTCTTTTCGGCGGTATCGGCTGTAATTTTGCCAACCCTGCAATCACGGCAAGAGTCGTAATGGTTGTTTCCTTTACCTCTACCGTCAGCGGCGGTGTCTACCCCGGCACAGCCAACAAGCTCTTCCTGAATTCCGAAGAAATCGGTGAGCTTATAACGACTGCAACCCCTCTTGCACAGGATTACGGCGCACCCTCTATCATTGATTTGTTAATCGGTAACTGCGGCGGTGCTATCGGTGAGACCTGCGCAATAGCGCTCATTATCGGCTATATTTATCTCGTTGTGAGACGTGTTATTAAGTTTGAAGTGCCGCTGATTTTCGTCGGCACGGTATTAACTCTTTCGCTTATCGGAGACGCAAGCTTCTACGTTGCGTTTGCGGATATACTTTCGGGCGGACTTTTGCTTGGCGCTATATTTATGGCTACCGATTACGTTACTTCGCCTATCACACGCACGGGTAAAATGATATTCGCATTCGGATGCGGACTTCTTACCTTCCTCATAAGATTTTACGGAAGCTATCCCGAGGGTGTTTCATTTGCTATCCTTGTTATGAATATTCTCTCTCCTTATATAGAGAAATGGACGGCAAAGCGTCCGCTTGGAGGTAAGTGATATGAATAAAAAGAACTTATTTCCGATAATATCGCTTACCGTTATCGGAGTTGTCGTTGCGGCGCTTCTGGCTGTGGTTAATCTTATAACCGCACCTGTTGTTGCCGATGCTGAAAGACAGGCAATGCTCGATTCTCTTTATGAGGTTATGCCCGAGGGCGATTTCGGTGAGGAAATAGTGTCCGAAACGCTTGATGAGGATACCCCCGATAGCGTCGTGGCTATTTATAAGACAAAAAATAATAAGGGTGACGTTGTCATTCTTAAGGCACAGGGCTATGCTTCTGTAATTTCAATTACCGTCGGTGTTGACGTCGATGGTAAGGTTACAAAGGCTATCGTTACCTCCGAGCAGGAGTCGCACGGTCAGGCCGGTATGGAAAATTACACAGACCGTTTCGCAGGGCTCAATGCGGGCGGAGTTGCCGGCGCCGACCTTTACAGCGGTGCTACGGTTACGTCTGATGCTATAAGAAGTGCGCTCGTTGACGCTATGTATGCGCTCGGCTATGCGACCAATACGGGCGGCGACAGCACGGGCGGTGCTACCGAGCAGCTTCCCAAAACCGATGAGCAGATAAAGGCAGAAGCCGCAGGCTACGTTGGCGGCGGTGAGCTTGAGGAGGTAATTCTCGCAGAGGATGCCCCCGCAACTCTTAAACGGCTTTATTATCACAGAGAAAGCGACAGCTATATTGCTTACAATATTACCTCGACAAAATACGTCGCTGTTGAAACCGAGGGCTTTGTTGTAATAAAC
The DNA here is from genome assembly GCA_045659405.1 of Eubacteriales bacterium. GTDB lineage: Bacteria > Bacillota > Clostridia > Oscillospirales > CAG-272 > UBA1740. The sequence goes on from JAZOWX010000004.1 coordinate 10,526, forward strand.
AAAAAAGGAGCCATTGAGAAAGTTGACCTTCTGACCTGGACTGTCGGACACGGTGTTAATCCCACCGACACGTTTGAGGATAGCTTTATCGGCAAGGATAAAAACAGCATTATTGCCGCAGAGCTTGTATCAGAGGCTACCGGAACCTCGAAAAACTTTACCATAGCTGTGCACGACGTGCTTAAATACGTTGATGACGGTGGCTTGAGCCTTGCAAGTATTGACGGCATAGTTATGGCATCCCTGGCCGTTTTGAGCGTGGCTGCCTATACTATAGCCTATAAGATAAGGAGGAGAAGAAAATGAAAGACAGTAAGCTTTGGATTTTCCTCAAGGGCCTTATAGCAGAAAACCCCGTTTTGGTTCTTGTTCTCGGTACTTGTCCCGCACTTGCGCAGACGGGTAGCGTTATTGCGGCAATCAGTATGGGTATTGCCGCAACCGTGGTTCTTGCCGCTTCAAACGTGGTGATTTCCGCACTTCGAAAGCTCATACCCGCCACGGTACGTATTCCGTGCTATATCGTGGTTATTGCGGGCTTTGTTTCAATAGTTCAGATGGTAATGCAGGCATTTCTGCCCTCGCTTTACGATATGATGGGCGTTTATCTTGCGCTTATCGTTGTTAACTGTATCATTCTTGGCAGAGCAGAGGTTTTTGCAAGAAAAAATAAGGTTATTGATTCGCTTCTTGACGGTCTTGGAATGGGACTTGGCTTCCTTATTGCGCTGTTTGCTATGGCTACCATACGTGAGGTGCTTGGTAACGGTACGTTTGCAGGTATTGCAATACCCGGTATTTCGGATTACAACTTCTCGCTCCTTACAAAAGCTCCGGGCGGCTTCCTTGTATTCGGTATTCTCATTGCCATTGTCAATAAGATTGGCGTTAAAAAGGGCGAGCGCAAGCGCAAGAACTTCAGCTGTGAGGGCTGTCCTTCCGCATCCGTTTGCGGAAAAATGGCTTGCGGCGAGGCTCTTGAGATTGCCGAGGCACAGAGCGGCAAAAAGGAGGAAGCATAATGGAGATTAAGCATTTAATTCTTATTCTTATGTCGGGCGTTCTTGCCAACAACTACGTTTTGCAGAAATTCCTCGGTATTTGTCCCTTCCTCGGTGTTTCCAAAAAGTTCAATCAGGCAAGCGGAATGGGCATTGCGGTAATTTTCGTTATGCTTGCGGCTACCGCAGTTACCTGGCCTATTCAGAAATACGTGCTTGATGAATTCGGTCTCGGATATCTTCAGACTATCGTGTTTATTCTCGTTATAGCGGCGCTCGTTCAGTTTGTAGAGATTGCTCTCAAGAAGTTCATACCTGCGCTTTATGCATCGCTTGGTGTATATCTTCCGCTTATAACGACAAACTGCGCCGTGCTCGGTGTGGCTATTAACAACGTCACTGCCGGCTACGGCTTCACAGAATCTATGTTTTCCTCGCTCGGTGTCGGCCTCGGCTTCTTACTTGCAATGGTGCTGTTTGCCGGTGTCCGCTCGAGGATAGAAAACTCACCCGCTCCCGAATGCTTCAAGGGACTGCCGATAACGCTCGTTGCGGCATCTATCGTATCTCTTGCATTCTTGGGCTTCAGCGGTGTTGTTGAAAATCTTTTAGCTTAAGGAGGTGTCGGTTATGCCGGTTTTGATTCCGATACTTGTCCTTCTTGTTATTGCTGTCGTATGTGCTCTGCTTCTGACCTTGGCTTCTGTGTTCTTCTCGGTTGGCGGTGAGGACGAAAGACTTCCGCTTGTGCGTGACGTTCTTCCGGGTGCAAACTGCGGTGCTTGCGGCTTTTCGGGCTGTGACGGATATGCAAAGGCTCTTTGTGACGGTACTACCGATAAAACAAATCTTTGTACTCCAGGCGGCGGCGGTGTCGCAAAGCAGATTGCCGAGATATTCGGTACTGAGGCAGGAGATGTTATTGAGGTTGTAGCTTACGTTGGCTGCAACGGTGCTTGCGCCCCCGAGGAAAAGAAATATGATTATACAGGCCCGAAAACCTGTAAGGCTGCCAATATGAGCTACTCGGGTGACAGATTCTGCACCTTTGCCTGTCTCGGATATGGCGACTGCGCAAAGGTTTGCCCAAGAAATGCAATCTGCATTACAGAGCGCGGTGTCGCAGAGATAGACCCGAGAAGATGTATCGGCTGCGGACTTTGCCAGAAAACCTGTCCTAACAACATCATACATCTTGTAAAGGATACGTCGCGCGTCGTTGTTAAGTGCAACAGCAAGAAAAAGGGCGCAGACGTAAGAAAGTTCTGTAAAAACGGCTGTATAGCTTGCGGAAAGTGCGAAAAGACCTGTCCTGTTGGCGCTATAACGGTTATAGATAACCTTGCGACAGTTGACTATGAAAAGTGTATCGGCTGCGGCGCTTGCCGTGACGTTTGTCCGGTTCACTGTATACATGAGGGCAACTTCAAGTGCGGTGCGCACTTTGAGCATTTAGACTGATAAAACACGGGTCTTGTGACCTTTCAATAAACGGAGAACCCCGATATGAAAAAAGTGCTTGATTTAATAAAACGGCATTCTACCGAAGCCATAGTTTTATTTGCACTGCTTTTTATCGGGGTTCTTTCTTTTGTTTTCCTAGAGCTGTTTTCAAAGCCGGGAAATACCGTCACGGTCACGGTTGACGGTGAGCTTTACGGCAAATATTCGCTTTACGTCGATGCCGTTTATGAAATAGGAGAGGGAAATATACTCACCGTGTCGGGCGGTATGGCATATATGAGCTATGCCGATTGCCCTGATAAAACCTGCATTAATATGGGAAAAATCTCAAAGACGGGCGAGAAAATTATATGTCTGCCAAACCGTGTGTCAGCTGAAATCCGTGATTGATAAAATAGGTTTTGCAAAAGATATTCAAAACTGCGAGAGGGGGTAAATGAGTGAACCAAACGAAAAGACTCGCAACGCTTTCTGTGCTAGTAGCGCTCGGTCTTATATTATCTTATATTGAAGCGCTTATCCCCGCATTTGTGGCTATCCCCGGTGTTAAGCTCGGACTTGCAAATACAGTTTCGGTCTTTGCGCTTTATATGCTCGGAATACCGTCTGCCGCTGTTGTATCGCTTTTGCGTGTGACGCTCTCCTCGCTTCTTTTCGGAAGTACGCTCTCGCTGCTATACAGCTTTGTCGGCGCTCTTACGTCACTTGCCGTTATGATTTTAGCAAAGCGTATTCTTCGCTTTTCTTCGGTTGGTGTCAGTGCGCTCGGCGGTGTTTTCCACAACCTCGGTCAAACTCTTGCCGCAGCGGCTGTGCTTGAAAACCTCGGTGTGTTCTTCTATTTCCCCGTGCTTATAATATCGGGTGTTATAGCAGGTGTAGTCATAGGCACAGCGGCAGGAATACTTGTAAAGCGTCTTGCGCCATTTGTAGGTAAAATCAAATAATTTGTAAACAAAAGTAGTAAAAACACGAGAATGCGTCGGCACATCTCGTGTTTTGTATAGAGAAAACCATATAATTTATAAGCACCTCGGAAGCATCTGACTTCCGGGGTGCTTGTTGGTTTTTGGGCATATTTATTATTGGTGAGGCTTGTTGTTATGCCGACAATTAATGCCTCGGTATCTTATTCAGCCTCGCTGAACATATCCTTGCCAACACCGCAAAGGGGGCATTCGAAATCTTCAGGAAGGTCCTCAAACTTCGTGCCGGGAGCTATGCCGTTATCGGGGTCGCCAAGTGCCTCGTCGTATTCCCAGCCGCAAGCGTCGCATACGTATTTTTTCATAACTTTTCTCCTTTGATTGTATGTTAAATATAATTATTGTTTTTTATTTCTTTTTTATACAGCTTCAGCCGCAAAGCTCATTTGCGAGTGCCGCTATCTCTGCCTTGTTTGACTCGGTCATAGCAGAGATTATCTTTACTGTCGCCTCGGTGTAGGTGATGTTTTTACTACCCTCCAGCATACTGCGCATTACCTTTGTGGCTGTGGGCGCCCAGCTTCCGTTTTCGATAAACGCTACCGTGCGGTTCTGATAGTTGCGCTCTGTGAGGTGGTTTATAAACTCACGCATAAACGGGAAGATGTCAGCATTGTAGGTGGTTGTTGCAAGTACGAGTCTGTCGTATCTGAATGCATCCTCGACAGCCTCTGCCATATCACATCTTGCAAGGTCGTTCAGCACTACCTTTTCACAGCCCGCCGCACGAAGCTCGTCTGCAAGCAGTACAGCCGCCGCCTTTGTATTTCCGTAAATTGAGGTGTATGCGATAACAACGCCGGGCTCCTCTGGGGTATAGCTTGACCAGGTGTTGTAAAGACCGATATAATAGCCGAGATTTTCGGTAAGTACAGGGCCGTGGAGCGGGCAGATTATCTGTATATCAAGTCCTGCGACCTTTTTGAGCAGCGCCTGCACCTGTGCGCCGTATTTTCCGACTATACCTATATAATAGCGCCTTGCCTCGCAAGCCCACTCGTCCTCTGTATCGAGCGCTCCGAATTTGCCGAAGCCGTCAGCAGAGAAGAGTATCTTGTCCGTGCTGTCGTAAGTCACTATAACTTCAGGCCAATGTACCATAGGTGCTGTCATGAAGGTGAGCGTATGCTTACCGAGGTTGAGCGTAGCGCCATCACCGACTACTATCTGACGGTCTGTAAAGTCCACACCGAAGAAGCTTTTTATCATAGCAAAAGCCTTTGCCGATGCTACGATTTTTATATCGGGATACGCATTTACAAGGTTGACAATATTTGCCGAGTGGTCAGGCTCCATGTGGTGAATGACAAGATAGTCGGGAAGTCTGTCGCCGATTGCCGCCGTGATATTTGCAAGCCACTCCTCACCGAAAGCGGCTTCCACCGTGTCCATTATTGCGATTTTTTCATCTATTATCACGTATGAATTATATGATATTCCGTCGGGAATGATGTACTGTCCCTCAAACAAATCTGTTTTACGGTCGTTTACACCGATATATTTTACGTCCTTTGTAATATTCATTTTTCACCTCTTTGTACGTCAACTAATTATTATCTATTGTAGCATATCTGTATTCAATTTTCAACAGAATTTTAATTGACAAAAGATTAATTTTTTGAAAATTGGAATCGTTCTAAAAACTATTGACTTTTTGCTTTTTTTGTAGTATAATTAAATTAGAATGATTAAAAAAGGAGTGTTTTATTATGAAACAGAAATTCTTTATATGCGAGAAGTGCGGTAATATTATTGCTATGGTAAAGGAAAGCGGAGCGCCGGTTTCCTGTTGCGGACAGAAGATGACCGAGATTATTCCGGGAACTGTTGATGCATCGCACGAGAAGCACATTCCGGTTTATGAGATAAACGGTAACAAGGTCACGGTTACTGTCGGCTCGGTAGAGCATCCTATGGCGCAGGAGCATTATATTGAGTGGATTTCGCTTCAGACGAAATACGGAAATCAGAGAAAGCAGCTGACCCCGGGCGATAAGCCTACCGCTTGCTTCTGTATCTGCGAGGGTGATGAGGTTGAGGCAGTGTATGCGTATTGTAATCTGCACTCGCTCTGGAAAGCATAATCCGGGTCGTCATATTTGGCGAGAACGAAAAAGTCCGTGTAACGTAGGGATAGGTATCAAACTGCCCTGTTTTCACGGATAAGAAGCTAAAGTAAAAGGTTGAATTTCTGCGAAATTCTTCAATTTGATGGACTTTTTCTATCGCCGTTTTCCCCCTCTCGCCGTATTTTTATACGTCTTCGGGGTGAAGAACGGGGATTCTCCCCTAAATCTGACTGCCCCGTAGCGTCACATTCAGGCATAAACGAAAACGAAATGTAAGTATTTTTAATTGCTTCACGGCTCGTTTGAAAATTTATCTATGATTAATGTTGAAAACCTAGCGTTTTCGCAGGTTTTCTTCATTTCTATCGGTATTTCGTTTTCTTTTTCCGTTCTCTTACCTCTCGCTGTACCCTTGTACAGCTTCGGGCGAGAACGAAAAATTCTGCTCCGAATCTGACTGCTCCGGAGCGTCACATTCAGGCATAAACGAAAACGAAAAGCAAGTTTTAACCTAAATACAAACTGAAAAATTCTACTTGGGTGATATTATGGACGTTGTATTGTTAACGGCTCTTGGGGTTGGCGGCGCTACGGCTGTTGGTGCGCTTATCGGATTTTTATTCAAAAACCCCTCACATAAATTCAACGATATAGTGCTTTCCTTTGCGGCAGGCATAATGCTTGCGGCGGCGGTGGTGGGGCTTGTTATGCCCTCGCTTGAATACGGAGAGGGATTTGGCGGCATACTCGTAACCGTGCTTGGAATTTTTGCGGGAGCGCTTACGCTCAATCTGATAGATAAGCTCGTGCCTCACCTGCACAAGATGACAGGTGTTGACGGTGAGCGGCATCCCGACAAAACCGAGAAGCTCAACCGTGTTTTGCTCTTTGTGATTGCGATTGCGATACACAATCTGCCTGAGGGAATTGCCGCAGGTGTCAGCTTCGGTATTGACGATAACCTGGCAGAGGCGCTGATAATTGCGGGCGGTATAGCTTTGCAGAATATCCCTGAGGGAATGGTTATAATAGCGCCTATGATAGCGGCAGGAATGAGCCGTAAGCGCACCTTTATTATTGCACTTGCTACGGGCGCTATCGAGGTTGTCGGAACTCTTCTCGGCTATTTTGCGGTCAGCCTTTCGACGGCAATACTGCCCTTTGCACTTGCGTTTGCAGGCGGAACAATGCTGTACGTAATCAGCGACGAGATGATACCCGAAACCCACGCTCACGGCTGTGAGCGAGCGGCAACCTATTCGCTGCTTATCGGATTTTGCATTATGCTTGCATTTGATTTTCTTCTAGGGTGAATGGGGCTGCCGTATTTAGGCATAACCGAATAAAAAACAAATAGGGCAGAGGTGCAAAGCAAAGTGCCTCTGCTCTAGTTTATTAATAGTGAGAAAATCAAGGTTGAAAACCTGCGGTTTTCTCGTTTTTAGTTTATAGTTTTTTATTCTAT
>JAZOWX010000005.1:0-15597 GCA_045659405.1 Eubacteriales bacterium
CCCCAAGATGAGGAGGTAATGTATGAGCAAGAAAACTGAAAATAAAGCAACAAAAAGCTCCGAAAAGCATTATCTTTCGAGTAAAGAAATTAAAGAGATAGCCAAGGCAAATGCCAAGGTTATGAAGGCTCTGGAAAAGAAGAAATACAGAAAGGCTGACGAGAGCGAATTCGTTACCGAGATGAAGGATAAGAGAAATATCCTTGAGATAGAAGACCTTCACACTTATTTCTTCACCGACCAGGGTGTAGTTAAAGCGGTAAACGGTGTTTCGTTCAATATTCCGAAGGGCGCAACAGTAGGTATCGTTGGTGAATCGGGATGCGGTAAATCTGTTACAAGCATGTCGGTAATGCGACTGCTTCAGGGCCCCCAGGGTCAAATTTACTCGGGTAGCATACGCTTTAAATCCTATGATTTCAAGCGTGACGAAAACGGCAACCCCATTCCTATCTTCAAGCGTAAGCCAAACGGAAAGGTTCTTTTCGAAAATCTTAAGGATAAAAACGGAAAAGAAGTTATCGGCAAGGACGGTAAGCCCATAAAAGTACCCGCACAGGCAACCAACGAGTCGGGTGTGCTTATGTATGAAATGGAAGAAAAGGTGTTTGATATCGCAGAGATGCCTATGAGCGAGATACACCGCTTAAGAGGCCGTCAGATTTCAATGATATTCCAGGAGCCGATGACATCTCTTAACCCGGTTTTCACAATCGGAAACCAGCTTGACGAGGTTGTATTCATACATACCCCGGGCGCTACCCCCGAAATGGCAAAGGCTCGCTCGCTCGAAATGCTTGAGCTTGTCGGAATTGCCGCTCCTGAACGTGTATACAATGCATTCCCCCACGAGCTTTCGGGCGGTATGCGTCAAAGTGTTATGATTTCTATGGCTCTTGCCTGCGACCCAAGACTTATAATAGCGGACGAGCCGACAACAGCTCTTGACGTTACCATTCAGGCGCAGATACTCGACCTTCTTCGCGACCTTAAAAAGCGTATTGACGGCTCGATTATGCTTATAACTCACGACCTTGGTATTATTGCGGAAATGGCAGACTACGTCGTAGTTATGTATGCGGGACGTGTTATTGAGCAGGGTACGGTTTCGGAAATATTCCACAATCCCCTGCACCCCTACACAATCGGACTTCAGAAGTCCAAGCCCACAATGGATTCAAAGGAAGAAAAGCTGTTCAACATTCCCGGTAACGTTCCAAACCCAGTAAATATGCCAAAGCACTGCTTCTTCAAGGAAAGATGCTCACAGTGCATCGGTAAATGCTCGGGTGATTACCCCGGAATGGTACAGGTAAGCCCCACCCACTACGTTGCATGTCACTTGTATGAGGAGGATATCGATGAATAAGGAAAATCTTAATAACGTACAGTCCGACAGCAACGTGCTGCTTGAGGTAAATCATCTTCGCAAGTGCTTCCCTATCGCCAAATCCTTTACAGGAAAGGTGCTTTCCGAACTTATTGCGGTTGACGACGTTTCATTCAAGCTCTACCCCGGTGAAACTATCGGTATCGTTGGAGAGTCCGGATGCGGTAAAACAACGCTTGGAAGAACAATTCTTAAGCTTCATCAGCCGAGCGGCGGTCAGATAATTTTCGACGGCGAGGATATTACAAATTATAATACCAAGCAGATGCGCCATCTTCGTACCGATATGCAGATAATCTTCCAAGACCCGTATTCCTCGCTTCCCCCGAGAAGCACTGTCGGTGATATTCTTTCCGAGCCTGTTATGGTTCACAATATCGTACCGAAGGATAAGGTTAAGGAATACGTGCTTGAGCTTATGGAAAAATGCGGTCTGCGTGACTATTACTACGAAAGATACCCCCACGAGTTCTCGGGCGGTCAGCGTCAGAGAATATGTATAGCGAGAGCACTTGCTGTAAATCCCAAGCTTGTTATATGTGACGAGCCGGTTTCGGCACTTGACGTGTCAATTCAGGCGCAGATAATAAACCTGCTCAAGAGCTTACAGAAGTCGATGAACCTTACCTATCTGTTTATATCTCACGACCTTTCGGTTGTAAAGTTTATATCGGATAAGATTGGTGTTATGTATCTTGGCTCTATGGTGGAATTCGGAAGCAAAAAGGATATATTTGAAAATCCGCTTCACCCCTATACAAAGGCTCTGTTCTCGGCTATCCCCAATCCTAACCCCGACGTTAAGATGAACAGAATAGTTCTCAAGGGCGATATTCCCTCCCCCGCAAATCCGCCAAAGGGTTGCCGCTTCCACACACGCTGTCCTTACGCTACCGAGCGTTGCAGCACAGAAGTTCCCGAGTACCGTGAATACGGTGACGGTCACTTTGCGGCATGCCATTTGTGTGCAGAGGGGAAAAATATATAATGTCAGACCCTAAAAAAAGCAAAAAGAAAAAAGTAAAATATATTGATGACGGAAGAACAATAGCAGATATGTCATCGCTTGGCGGCGGATCAAGCCTACCGCCCCTTCAGCGCTCATCGCTGAAGGAGCAGGCGAAAACCTATCTTAACACTTGCAAAATGATGCTTATTCCTATGTTTGTCGTTATGGCGGCTATATGCGTTATTTTCGGTGTTCTGTGGCTTTTGTTCTCACTCGTACCCTCATAAACGAGCTGAAAATTCCCGAATTTGACTATATTACTTTACAAAAAAAGGAAACAAGACGGTAAAAACCGTCTTGTTTCCTTTTTGTTTTTCTTTTTTTTCAGCCATTATTTTCTGCCGATTTTTGTTTGAGCAAATCAGCTAATCACAGCATCATAAAGTAGTTTATATCGGGAAGATACTTTTCGAATCCCGACTTTTCGTATGCGCGTCTTGCAGGTGCGTGTTTTTCGTCAAGTCCTGTGTGTACCTGTGCGGCAACACAGCCCTCTGCCATCATTTTGCCGTAAATTTCAGCATACTGTCTGCCTGCAATTCCACGGCCCTTAAAGTTGTTATCAACCGCATTGTAGCTTACAACACCGCATTTGTTTCCATAGCTTTCAACGGTTCTGTAGGTTGCAAAGCCTGCCACTACACCGTCAACCTCGGTAACAAAGAAACGAGTGGGGTCGTTGATGAGCTTATCAGCGAGAGTTGTCTGTACAGAGTTAATACCTGCTTCGATGCTGCCGTAGAAGATATTAAACAGCTCCTCACCGATGCAATCTCTGTAATTGGCATTGATAATAGTCCACTGTTGAGCTGCGATTTCCATAATTCTATCCTTGTCGGCATCGTTAACCTGACGGACAACAATATTTTCCTCGGTGGGCTTTCCGTTATAAACCGCATGTTCGGGCTTCAGCATCATAAAGTAGTTTATATCGGGAAGATTCTTCTGGAAGCCTGCCTTCTCGTAAGCGCGTCTTGCCGGTGCATGCATATTGTCAAGTCCTGTATGTACCTGTGCGGCAACACAGCCAGCCTCACGCATTTTTTCGAAGATAAGCGCATAGTGTCTACCTGCAATTCCACGTCCCTTATAAGCACCGTCAACACCGTTGAAGCCAACGATACCTATAAGCTTGCCGTTCTTTTCGGCTGTTCTGTAAGTAGCAAATCCCGCAACAACACCGTCAACCTCGGTAACGAAGCAGGTCTCGGATTGAAGCGAGCGCTCTTTTATCATCTTTACGTTACCCTCCATACGGGTCTTGAGGTCACCGTAATAAATGTCGTAAAGCTCGTCGCCGATAAGACTTTTGTAATTAAGATTTATCGCAGTCCAGTTCTGATCAAAAATCTCACCAATTCTTTCAGCATCGGCAGGGGTTGAATTACGAGTAATAATCTTTTCTTCCATATTTTTAATTTCCTTTGGGATTTTATGTAATTATTTGTTGTCATTTTTCTGCATATAGAACTCATAATACCACTTTGCAAAGCGGCGAAGTCCAAGACGAAGCGGCGTTGCAGGCTTGAATCCTATATCCTTTTCGAGCGCTGATGTATCAGCATAGGTTATCGGAACATCTCCCTGCTGCATCGGTACGAGCTCGCTGTGAGCCGCAATATCGAAGTCCGACGGTAAGACACCCGCCAAAACAAGCTCCTCGCCGAGTATCTTTACAAAGTCGAGAAGATTTTCAGGACTGCTGTTTCCGATATTATAAACTCTTGCCGGCGGAATAGGAAGTCCGTCCTCACCGAGCAGACACTCGGGTGCACGCATCATAATTCGGTATACACCCTCGACGATATCATCAACGTACGTGAAATCACGTCGGCAGTTGCCGTAGTTGAAAATTTTAATTTTCTCACCTGCTATGAGCTTATTTGTAAAGCCGAAATAAGCCATATCGGGTCTTCCCGCAGGGCCGTAAACAGTAAAGAATCTTAACCCTGTTACAGGTATGCCGTAAAGCTTCGCATAGGCGTGTGCGAAAAGCTCGTTGCTCTTTTTGGTTGCGGCATACAGGCTTACGGGAGAATCCGTCTTATCCTCTGTTGAATAAGGTATTTTTACATTCGAGCCGTATACAGACGACGAGGAAGCATACACGAGATGCTCCACCGGATGACGGCGCACAGCCTCGAGTATATTATAAAATCCTATAATATTCGCCTCGATATAAGCATCAGGATTTGTTATAGAATATCTCACCCCTGCCTGTGCGGCAAGGTTTACGACTACATCTATATTATAGTCTTCGAATATTTTGTCTATGAACTCTCTGTCGGCTATATTTCCCTTTAGAAATATCCACTCGGACGAGCTTTTTTTCGCAAATGACTCAAGCTCCGAAAGTCTATACTCCTTAATGGAAACGTCATAATAATCGTTAACCGAGTCAAGACCTATTATTTTAGCGCCTACCGATGCACAAAGAAGCTTAATCGCAAGATTTGAACCGACAAACCCCGCAGCACCGGTTACTAGAATTGTTTTACCGTCGAGCTTTACGTTAACGTCCAGCATAGTAACTCCTTATTTTACAGTTATTCCCTTGTAATCACGCTTAACCTGCTCATAGCTTTCAAGATTGCCTATGTCATATCTCTTTCCACGCATTTCCATAGCATATACGTTGCTGTGCTGTGCAAGCCAAGCAACGTAGCTACCGGGTGCATCAGTACCGCATCCGTCGGCTATTGCGTTATCTATCTGCGCTACGTCGGCACTTGTGTAGTAGTAGAAAGGCGGTGTACACCAATGCGTTTCGGGCGTAGGCGATTTTTCGGTCATTCTGATAATTTTATCATTTTCATCAACCGTAACGACACCTGATTTCAAAAGGCGCTTCTCGTCAGGCTCAAAGTATCTGAGTACGCAGGAGGCTTCGTGCGCCTTTGCATAGCTTATGAATTCAGAAAGGCTGAAATCAAGCACGTTATCGCCTGCAATAATCAAAACGTCATCGGTGATATTAAGCTTCTCAATGGCAAATTTTATATCAATTACCGCACCGAGTCTGGTTTCGTTTGTCATAGTGCCGTCGTTCAAGACGGTTATTTTTTTGGATTTTTCTGCCGCCCACTTCTCAAAATGGTGAGCAAATTTTCCGTTAGATATTACCACGTATTCGTCAACGTCACCCGTTGTTTCGATATCATCTATGAGCCAATCGAGTATAGTCTTTTCGCCAACCTTAAGAAGCGGCTTCGGAAAATTCTCTGTCAGGGGATAAAGGCGAGTTGCATAGCCCGCCGCCAAAATCAAGCATTTCATTACTGAACACTCCTATAAATTTTAGTTTCTGATATTAAGCTTCCCGCTATAAATTTCAATTTCTGATATCAACGATATTACCGCTTTCGGTATACATTCTCGGCACTCGAGCGCCCACTGTGGTAGTAAGCTCATAGCAGATAGTGCCAAGCTCGGTGGCAAGTGCCTCGGCAGACCTTCCACCCTCACCGAAGATGATTACCTCGTCTGCCATTTTTACGTCTGCTATTTCGGATACGTCGAGCATAATCTGGTCCATACAGACGTTTCCTACGGTTTTTGCCTCTTTTCCGCATACTGTGAGCGTTGCGCCGCCACGGCTTCCGTATCTGAAAAATCCGTCGGCATAGCCAATCTGCACGGTAGCTATTTTAGTTGGTTTTTTTGCTATAAATCTTCTTGAATATCCAACCGAAACACCTGCGTCTACCTCTTTTACAAGAGACACCTCCGAGCGTAGCTTCATAACCGGCAAAAGTCCGAGTCTTCCGATAAGCTTATCCGACGGAGCCATACCGTAAAGAATAATTCCAGCCCTTACCATATCAAACGCAAATTCGGGGTAATCTATAATTGCCGCACTGTTTGCGGCATGGCGCACCAGCCTTTTGCCAAGCATCCCTTGAAGATGCTCCGAAACAAAGCTGAAGTTTTCAAGCTGTGCGAGTGTAAACTCCCTCTCGTCTATATCCGCAGAGGATAAATGCGTAAATATACCGACAGGCTCAAGCCCGGGGCGAGTGACGGCAGTATGTATCCTCAAAACATCCGCCTCGTTTTTTGCAACGAAGCCGATTCTCGACATTCCCGTATCTATTTTAACGTGTATTTTCACCGCTTTGCCAAGAGCTTGTGCAGCAGCCGAAAGAGCCAGTGCATATTCTTCTGAAAATACGCATTGAGATATATCGTATTCAAGCAGCTCTTTTACATACTCCACCGGTGTATAACCAAGGATGAGAATCGGAAGTTTAGTGCCTGTCATTCGTATCTTAACAGCCTCACCGACGGTTGCAACACCGAAAGCTCCCGCACCCAGCTTCTCATACTCAGGCGCAAGTCTTTCTGCACCGTGTCCGTAGGCATCAGCCTTTATAACGCACATTATTTTAGCATCTTTTGGCGTAGCTTCTCTTATTTTGAGGTAATTGTGACGAACAGCATCAAGCGACACGTACGCAGCCGCTCCACCTGAAAATTTCATTTTATCACCTCTTAAATGACGTTAACACCGTCAGCGCTTTCGCATATATGAACAGAATATTTACCTGTCAGATTCGGGAATGCCCTAAGGTATTCTCTTGTAACCTTTTCCTTTATGCTTTCCTCATAGCTTGGGTCGATAATCGCCATAGCGCAGCCCTTGAAGCCCGCACCCGAAAATCTGCCGCCGTAAATTCCGTCTGTTTCGGTCATAATTTCATAAAGCTTTTTAAGCTCGTCCGAGCCGGTCATAAAATTGTATATAGAGCTTTTTCCGCTCTCAAAGGAAAGTCTGCCAAACTCGGCTATATCACCGCGTCTCCAAGCTTCAGCCCCGGCTTCAACACGCTGAAATTCGGTATAGAAATGCTCCGCACGAAGACGGAATCCCTCGGGCAGTTTATCCTTATGCTTCAGATAAATTTCATACGGTACGTTGCGCAGACGTGCCTCGGAAAACTTTCCGTATTCAATTCCCTCATAAGCCATAAGAGAATATGCCGCCGCCTTACATTCGTCAACACGCATATTAAATTTAGAGCCAAAAAGATTGCGCTCAAGACCTGAAAAGAATATCGCTATTTTGTAAGGCTTCATCTTTGGATTTTCGGGAATAAGCTCAAAGCTGTCATCCCTCGTGTCAAGGTAAAGAAGATGATTCTTTTTCGAATAGACCTCGCAGGATTGGTCAAGCTTACCGCAGGCTACACCGACATAGTCGTTTTCTGCGTGCAGGGCAACGTCGATAAGCTCATTGTCCGAAAGAGTGAGATTGTTCACCGCACAAAGCGCTTTAAGAAAGGCGAGTATTACCGCAGCCGATGATGAAAGTCCACCGATTGGAAGCGAGCCCTCTATTACACCGCATATACCCACGGTAAGCGGATAGCGCTTTCCGAGCACAAGCGTCGCACCCCTGATATAGTCCGCCCAGTCACGCTCGGGAGCTGCTGGCACTCCTGCTATATGCCACTGCGCACGTTTTTCGGGAAACTGCATTGACGACATTTCGACAACACCGTTTTTCTTTATACCGTAAGCTATGTGTATACCCTTATCTATTGCGAAGCCTGTTATTTTGCCGTACTGATGGTCAGAGTGCGCACCTATCGGGCAAACTCTGTACGGGCAAAATGATACGCCCTGCGGCGCCTTATTATATCTTTCAACAAAGATTTCTTCACATCTCATAGTTTTAGCTCCTTAATTACGTATTTACGCATTTTTTTGCATTTAAAGTAAACTTATATTGTCAATCCAGGAGGTTGTTCAACATTTTTTGATAAGTCTTATATAAAATTCGACGCTTTTAACGATAGACCCCACAGGGATTTTCTCGTCGTTTCCGTGTATTGTAGCTCGTTCCTCCGAGGAAAGAGCCATAGCCGAAAAGCGGTAAACCTTATTTGATATACGTCCCCAGTGCCTCGAATCCGAGCAAGCAAACATAAGGTACGGAGATACTATTGCATCCTGCCAGGTCTCTGTAACAGCGGCTCTTATTCTTTCATAGCCCTCGCACTCGGTATCCGAAACAACCGACGGGTCCATACCGTCTATTTCACGAATCTGAATTTTTTCATCAGCGACGACGGCACGTATTCTCTGCAAAGCGCTTTCCTTGGTATCCCCCGGCAAAAGACGAAGATTCGACGCCATTCTTGCATAAGGCGGAATGACGTTCATACCCCGTGAGCCCTCCATTTGAGTAAAGGCTACGGTTGTTCTTACGATAGCGTTAAGCTCGCCGCCGCTTTTTCGGGTAATAAGGTTCAGTAGCGGTGAGAAGAACCAAAGATTTGCAAATATGAGCTTATAAAGGAACGTAGAATGTCTGCCGAGAATGTCAAACATCTGCGCCGCAGCGGGGGTTATATTGAATTTGAACGGTTTTTTCTCGAGCGCAACGCAGGCACGTGAAAGTCTGCCTATCGGCGTTACCGCCTCGGGCGAGGAGGAATGACCTCCGCCACAGCTAACCGAATATTCAACGTTGAGCATTCCCTTTTCCGCAATTCCGATAAGAGCGCATTGGCGATTTACACCGGGGAAAATGTTTTCTACTACCGCACCGCCCTCGTCGCAAACGAGCGCCGGGGTAATTCCCCGTTCTCTGAACAGCTCCACGATATCCGAAGCACCGTGTCCGTTTATTTCCTCATCTCCGCCAAAGGCGAAGTATATATCGCTTTGAGGTACAAATCCTTCTTTTATGAGAGTTTCTGCCGCCTGAAGTATTCCGTTAAGAGTTCCCTTTGTATCAAGCGTACCTCTGCCCCAAAGCACACCGTTTTCAATTATCCCCTCAAAGGGCGGCTTCTGCCATTTTTTCTCGTCAGCGCTTACAACGTCGTAGTGCGCCATAAGCACGGTTGGCTCTGTATGCGACCTGCCGCTCCAGCGCAGCAAAATTGCACGCTGTCCAACCTCTATATACTCGCACTCCTGATAAACACTCGGGAAAAGCGTTGGCAAAAGAGTTTTGAATTTTACAAACTCCGCCTCATCCTCGAGGTCGTGATTTCTGTCAGAAACTGTTTTGCATTTTATCATTTCTGCAAGGTCGGATACCGCCTTGTCAGCGTTTATGAATACAGCGCCCGAAGCTTCCTTGGAAAGTCTTTTGGGCTTGAACATAAGCGCCCTTACAACAAGAACTATCGCAAGAAGCGCTATCAGCGATAACGCCGCTATTAAAAAGGGCATAAGATTCCTCCGTGACAGCTCTGCCGCTTGGGAAAACGGCACAGCCGAATACTGTTATAATTTTGAAAGGCTCTGCCGCTTTCGAGGCTCTCCGTTTCACGGAAAGCTCAATTGTTGTGGTAAAGCTTTTTCGTTTGATATTTAGGCTCACAGGAAAGCTGCATTCCAAGCTTACGGTAGGTTGATGAATCCACCTGCGACAGAATTACAGTTGAGTGCGCCTCTGCATTTTTCAGCATTGGAAGCGCCTCCATAGCCTTTCTGGCAGAGGGGCTTTCAACAGCGGAAATAGCGAGCGCTATCAAAACCTCATCGGTATGAAGACGGGGGTTGTGGTTACCGAGGTTTTGTGTTTTAAGCACCTGTATCGGAGCTAAAATCTCGGGTGAAATTATTTCCTCATCCTTATCTATACCTGCAACAGCCTTAAGCGCATTAAGCAGCGCAGCACTCGACGAGCCGAGAAGCGAGGAGGTTTTTCCCGTCACAACCCTGCCGTCGTTAAGCTCTATTGCCATAGCGGGCGCACCCGTGGCTTCAGCCTTATCAAGCGCAGCGCCGACGCATTGGCGGTCGCTTACTGCATCACAGGAAAGCTCCTGCATAAGAAATTCTATTTTCTGAATCTCTACGTCATTATCCGAGCCCTTTCTTCTGTTACAAAGAGCGGCATAGTAACGGCGGATAATCTCCTGACGTGAGGCATGCTCTGCGGCTTCGTTATCGTAAATGCAGTTGCCTGCCATATTAACGCCCATATCGGTGGGGGATTTATACGGACATTCGCCGAGAATTCCCTTCAGCATTGCTCGAAGCACAGGAAAGACCTCGACGTCTCTGTTATAGTTTACGGCAGTTTCACCGTACGCCTCAAGATGGAAGGGGTCTATCATATTTATGTCGGCAAGGTCGGCTGTCGCCGCCTCATAGGCAAGGTTTACCGGGTGCTTTAAGGGAATATTCCATATCGGGAAGGTTTCAAACTTTGCATATCCCGCCTTTATTCCACGTTTATTTTCGTGGTAAATCTGCGAAAGGCAGGTTGCCATTTTTCCCGAACCCGGTCCGGGCGCTGTAACAACCACTATCGGACGGGTAGTTTTTGCATATTCGTTTTTGCCGTACCCCTCCTCCGACACGATAAGCGGTATATTTCTCGGATAGCCGTCTATCTCGTAGTTCTTATATACCGGTATATCCAGCTTTTCGAGCTTTGCCTTGAATGCATCTGCCGCAGGGCTGGGCTTATATCTTGTCAATACAACCGAGCCTACGTAAAGGCCGTAGCCGCGAAAGGCGTCAATAAGCCTGAACACGTCAAGGTCGTAGGTAATACCGAGGTCACCCCTGACCTTATTCTTCTCTATATCAGCGGTATTGATTGCTATTATTATCTCTGCATCGTCACGAAGCTCTATGAGCATCTTTATCTTACTGTCCGGCGCGAATCCCGGAAGCACACGCGATGCGTGGAAATCGTCGAAAAGCTTACCTCCGAATTCAAGATACAGCTTTTCTCCGAAAAGAGAAATGCGCTCCTTTATTTTACTCGATTGAAGCTTGAGATATTTTTCATTGTCAAAGCCTTGTTTAAACATAATGCCCCCAACTGTCGTTCTGCGAAAAAATCATACAAGGTCATTATACCACAGCAGGATATTTTTTTCAAGTTATATTTAAAATAATAATCTCCCAAAATAACCAAATATTTTCTAAAAAAATTATGCAAAAGATGAAACATTTTGCAAACATTCCCAAAATCTGTTGTATTCGACCCTCTTTAGTGATAAAATAAAAGAAATCAACACTTTTGGTGTGGCGGTGCTTCTTTAATAGAAGGCCACGCAAATCGGAGATGCTATGAGAGACGATTTTTACACCCGTTTTGGAAAAAAACGACAGAATTCGGATTGGCAAAACCAAGACCGGGGCTACAAGAGGTGGCACACACCCGAGCCGGATACTCAAATAACCGACGAAGAAAAAAGAGCGGCAAAAAGAGCCTTTTCAAGAGTAGGACTCGCTCTTTTCACATTCACAGCGGCATCCTTTGCCGTCATTCTTATTACATACCTCGCAATTTTTCTTTTCTTCCGCAACAAAATGGAAGCGATAACGTCTGATATCTATTTTTCCTGGATTATGAATGCGGTATCTATGTATCTTGTCGCATTTCCTGCGCTGTATCTGGTGCTTCGCAGTATGAAATGCATACACCGCCCAAAATCAAAGCTCGGACTTGACGAATTTGTGCTTTTGTTCTTCATATCCAAATGCGTAATGATGGCGGGAAATCTCATCGGTGTCAATATAAATAATTTTCTCGGCATACTTCTCGGCCGGGAAATTGCAAATGACGTATCCGCACTTATATCCGATTCGCCGCTGTGGCTGATAGTGCTTATCGTAGTAATCGTCGGCCCGATTGTTGAGGAGCTTATTTTCAGAAAGCTTATTATAGACAGGCTGTCGGTTTTCGGTGATATGACCGCAGTTCTGATATCCTCATTGGCATTCGGACTTTTTCACGGAAACCTTTATCAGCTTTTCTATGCGGCAGGGCTTGGATTTATACTTGGATATATCTACACAAAGACTCGCAATATACTCTACCCTACCGTTATGCACATGATAATCAATCTTTCAGGCTCTGTTGCGGTGCTTCCCATTGCCGAAATGCTGACCGAATTTGAACAGATGTCACAAATTTTGGCATCCGGTGCAGATATAGACTATTCAAAGTTCATTCTTATTATAAATGCAATTCTGACCTACGTAATATTAGAATACGGAATGGCAATTGCGGGTGCTGTAATACTCATTAAAAAGCTAACGTCGCACTCGCTTTACATCTCAAACAAGGCGGATTTGCCGCTGCCGAGAAAAAAGGCGGTAGCACTTGTTACGCTCAACACCGGTATGATACTTTTCCTTGCTGTATCCGTTTTGCAGATAGCCATAAACATATTTGCGGCATAGCTCGCACCGACAGGAGAAAATATGAAAGCATACAATACTATTTTTCAACTTACAACAAAATACGAGGCGGAGCTTGACAGAAGCTCACCCTGGAGCGAATACCCCCGTCCGCAGTTCAAAAGAGATTCCTACCTCTCGCTTAACGGCGAGTGGGAATTCGCACTCGGTGAGGGCGAGGATATACCCGAAAGCTTTGGCGAGCGGATTCTCCTGCCATTCCCTATGGAAAGCAGACTTTCGGGAATCGAGAGGTGGCACAAGCCGACAGAATTTCTGTTTTACAGGAAAGATTTTTCACTTCCCGAGGGGTTTGTAAAAGACAAGGTGCTCCTCAATTTCGGTGCGGTTGACCAGCTTTGCTCGGTGTATCTCAACGGCAAGGCCGTTTGGGACGGATATATCGGGTATCTGCCGGTTTCAATAGATATAACCTCTGAATTAAAGGAAGCAAACCGACTTACCGTAAGAGTAAAGGATGCACTTGACAAAAAATACCCCTACGGAAAACAGCGTGAAGACCGTGGCGGTATGTGGTATACGCCCGTTAGCGGTATATGGCAATCGGTTTGGCTTGAAAGTGTAGCTTCGGGCGCTTTTGAGGGCATCGAAATAACCCCCACGGTGAGCGAGGTGAAAATCCGTGTGCTTGGCGGTGTTGGCAAAAAGCGTCTGACACTTGGCGAGGAGGTGTACGAGTTTTCCTCTGACGAAATAACCGTTGCTCCGAGCGAGCCGAGCTTATGGTCACCCGAAAATCCCTACCTTTACTATTTCACGCTCGAATGCGACGTCGATAAGATAGAGAGCTATTTTGCCCTTCGTGAAATAGCAGTCGGTGAATGCGACGGAATACCGAGAATTCTACTCAACGGAAAGCCATATTTCTTCAATGCGCTTCTTGACCAGGGCTACTACCCCGACGGCATTTTCCTGCCCGCAACGAGCGACGGATACAAGGATGACATTCTTCTTGCAAAATCGCTTGGCTTTAATACGTTGAGAAAGCATATAAAGGTTGAGCCTATGATATTCTATCATCTGTGCGACAAGCTCGGTATGATAGTTTTCCAGGATATGATAAACAACTCGGATTACAGCTTTATACGTGATACAGCGCTGCCGACAGTCGGTATGAAGCGCCTATGCGATAAGCATCTGCACAGAAATAAGGAAAGCCGAGAGATTTTTGAGCGGACAATGCACGGGGTGATAGATCATCTTTACAACTGCCCCTGTGTGCTTTATTACACGATATTCAACGAGGGCTGGGGACAGTTTTCAGCCGACGAGATGTACGAAAAGGCAAAAGCCCACGATAAAACGAGGATAATAGACGCAACCTCGGGTTGGTTTGTTCGGTCAAAGAGCGACGTTGACTCTCATCACGTTTATTTCAAGCGCATAAAGCCGAGGGCGGCGACGAAAAGACCTGTTGTTATAAGCGAATTCGGCGGTTACTCGCACAGAGTGCCGGGGCATCTTTTCGGCAGTCAGAATTACGGCTACAAGAGCTTTGATAACCAAAAGGATTACGAGGATGCGCTCGTCAATCTTTATCTAAACGAGATTAAGCCTTACGTGCCGCTCGGACTTTCGGGAGCTGTATTTACACAGATAAGCGACGTTGAGGATGAGACAAACGGGCTTGTCACTTACGACAGACGAGTCGTCAAGGTCAATGCGCAGAGAATACGCAAAATTATGGATGAAATAGCATCCGAAATCAAGTAAAATAAGAGGACGGATATGAATATAAAAAAATGGCTCGGTGAAAATACATCATCTCTTGTCGGCAAGCTCGTTGCCGTCAGCGGAGCGACAGGCGGTATAGGCCGTGAGCTTTGCCTGTATCTTGGTGAGCTTGGTGCGGCTCTTGTGCTTATCAACAGAAGCCCGGAAAAATCCATAGCTCTTGAAAAGGAGCTTAAGGAGCATTATCCGAATATTTCGGTAAGCCATATCACAGCCGACCTTGAATGCTTTGATACCGTCAGGGCGGCGGCTGATGAGCTTGACAAAATGCCGATTGATTATCTTATACTCAATGCAGGTGCATACAGTATTCCAAGGTGTATTTGCGACACGGGGTATGACAACGTTTTTCAGATAAACTTTATCGCTCCGTACTACCTTGCTAAAAGGCTTATGCCGAAAATCCGACAGCGTGGCGGCAGAATTGTGGCTGTCGGAAGTATCGCCCATAACTATTCAAAAACAGACCCCACCGACGTAGATTTCAGAAGGAGAAAAAGAGCAAGTCTTGTCTACGGAAACGCAAAGAGATATCTTATGTACTCTCTGCTCTCGCTTGATAACAGCGGCACTGTTTCGGTAACCCACCCGGGAATCACCTTTACAAACATCACAGCGCACTACCCGAAGCTGATTTTCGCAATTATCAAGCACCCGATGAAAATAATTTTTATGAAGCCAAGAGTTGCGGTGCTCTCGGTCGTCAAGGGCATTTTCGAGCCCTGCTCGGATTTCGAGTGGATAGGCCCTGAAGTCTTTGACGTATGGGGTGCGCCAAAGAAGAAAAAGCTACATACGGCAAACGCAGAAGAAATTGAAAAAATCAAGCACGAAGCAGAGCGTATTTATAGCGAAATGCTCTGATTTTGCAAATAATAGTTTTCATATAATGCAAAAAGCACGAGTTCGAAAGATTTAGTACAGTTTTTTTCGGACTCGTGCTTTTTAAGTTGTATTTTTCAAAAATTCAGCCTGTTATTTTTTGTGTTTTCTTCTTGAAAGCTGCCAGAAAGCAACAGCTCCCGCAGCCGCTACGTTCAAGGAATCAACACCGTGCGACATCGGAATTTTCACGGTGTAATCGCAATTTACAATCGTGCTTTTAGCAAGTCCGTCACCCTCCGTACCGAGGATTACAGCGAGCTTCTCCTCGCTCATCAGGCGCTCGTCATCTATGCTGACAGAGTCGTCGGTCAGCGCCATAGCGCAGGTTTTAAAGCCGAAGCTCTGAAGCTTTTTCACTCCAAAGTCACGCCACTCGGCGGCACTGTCGCAAATTCTT
>JAZOWX010000006.1:0-42412 GCA_045659405.1 Eubacteriales bacterium
CCTTCGGTATGATATCTGCTTTGAAGATTATATACGCTTTGCGTATTAAGGAACGGATATTATATCATATGACAAAGTCATATATCAATAATGTGTAATCTTGGTTCTTTACAAAATTCTCCCTATTTAACAAACCTGTTGCCGAAAGATTGTGAAATTTTGCGTCTTTACAAAATGCCCCTTTTGGGAGTATAATTGATATCGGTGCGAGTGATGAAGAAGCATCAATCTTATGGTGCAGTCCACGGAAAATTCTCGCATTTATAAATTTGGCAATCGCATGAGCGAATGCCTTTTTTTATTTTTATAAGCGATGCTTTTCTTCTTTTATAAAATAGTAAAATAAATGCGATAAATCACTTGACACGCATATTTTTGTGTGTTATAATTGCTGTAGAAAAGATAGAGGCGCACTGCACGAAGAGTATTGCACGGAAAAAGCCGCCAAGGTTGTGCAAAAAAAGGCGTGAGTGCCGAAGCGGATGCTGTGGCGTGTATCCTGCTGGCAGCTCGGAGAATATCCGTTCTGTTGTCGTAGAAATACGGAGTGCTATCATCTAAGTCTACTTAAATCTGTACTGATTTTGTACTTATTTTTCTGACGTTAGAGATAGCCGAAATAGCGGCTGTCTTTTTTAATTTACTACCACGAGGTGCTTTTGTTATGAAGAAAACGGTTTTTACAGGTGCGGCTACTGCGATTATTACCCCCCTTACCAAGGACGGTATTGATTATGAAAAATTCGGTAAGCTGATAGATTGGCAGATAGAGGAGGGAATTGACGCTATCGTTGCGGTTGGAACAACTGGCGAGGGCTCGACTCTTACCGATGCCGAGCATAAAGAGGCTATTAAATTCTGCGTTGAGCGTGTCGGGGGCAGAGTTCCCGTAATTGCGGGTACAGGCTCTAATGACGTAGCCTACGCTATTGAACTTACAAAATATGCCTGCGAGGTTGGCGCTGACGCTATGCTTCTCGTTACACCTTATTATAACAAGGCTACTCAAAAGGGTCTTATAGAGTCATTCCGTGCTGTGGCTGACGCATCAACCAAGCCCTGCATACTCTACAACGTGCCTAGCAGAACAGGCTGTAATCTGCTTCCCGAAACTGCGGCTATTCTTGCAGAGCATCCGAACATCGTAGCTATCAAGGAAGCCTGCGGAAATATTTCGCAGATTGCCGAGCTTGCAAATCTTGTAGGCGATAAAATGGATATCTATTCGGGTAACGACGACCAGATTGTACCTATCCTCTCTCTTGGCGGTAAGGGTGTAATTTCGGTTCTTTCAAACCTTATGCCTAAGGAAACGAGTGATATGTGTAAGCTCTTCTTCGACGGTAAGGTAAAGGAATCAAGAGATATGCAGCTTCGTCTTATCCCGCTTATCAATTCGCTCTTCTCTGAGGTCAATCCGATACCCGTAAAGGCAGCTATGGCGGCTATGGGGTATTGCGACAATTACTTGCGCCTTCCTCTTACTC
The DNA here is from genome assembly GCA_045659405.1 of Eubacteriales bacterium. Lineage (GTDB taxonomy): Bacteria > Bacillota > Clostridia > Oscillospirales > CAG-272 > UBA1740. The sequence continues at coordinate 1,488 of JAZOWX010000006.1, forward strand.
CTATGGATGAGAAAAAGGAAGCGGTTATGCTTGAGCTTATGAGAAAAGAAAATCTCATCTGATGGGGGAAGCTTCAATGAAAATACTTATAAACGGAATCGGCGGCTTTATGGGACGTGAGGTTCTGAAGCTGTGTCAGAGTGGCTACCGTGGCTCGGAGCTTTTCGGAGGAGTTGACCTGAAGCCCTCTGATGAATTCGGTGTCAGAGTCGTAAGCAGCTTTTCGGAGATCGAAAATGCCGAGGAGATTGACTGTATAGTGGATTTCTCGCACCACACCTGCGCTCTCGCTCTCTTTGATTTTGCACAAGAAAACAATATACCGACTGTTGTCGCAACCACAGGTCACACGGAGGATGAGATCCTGGCAATACAAACAGCGGCTAAAAAAATACCGGTATTCTACTCGGCAAATATGTCGCTTGGCGTTGCGCTTCTCGTCGACCTTGCAAAGACTGCGGCTCTCGCTATGCCCGAGGCTGAAATCGAGATAATAGAGAAGCACCACGACAGAAAAATTGACGCACCGAGCGGTACGGCTCTTATGATTGCAAATTCGCTCATCGACGTGCGCCCGGGCGCATACGTCAACAACGGAAGAGCAGGAAATGCAAAAAGAACTCCCGACGAGATAGGTATTCACGCTATCCGTATGGGTAATATCGTCGGTGAGCACGAGGTAATAATCGGTACGCAGAATCAGACGATAACTCTCAAGCACGAGGCTCACAGCAGAGCTTTGTTTGCAGAGGGGGCGCTTGCGGCAGCCGCATTCCTTGTCGGATGTCCCGCAGGACTTTATGATATGAAAAGCCTGATTTCGGGCGCGGATAAAAAGAGCGCGGATATCGCTTACGTTTAAAAAACGCTTATAAAAAAACAGCTTTGTCTGTTAAATAAACACTTACAAAAAAACAGTTTCATCTTGGCGGAGCGCTGAAATACAGCGCTCCCCGATTTTAAAATTCAAGAGGAGATAATATGAAAATAGCAATATATGGCTACGGAAATCTGGGTAAAGGCGTGGAATCTGCCGTGAAATATCATACGGATATGGAGCTTTTTGGCATTTTTACACGTAGAGGACCTGAAAGTGTGAAATCCGTGATAGGCACTGCTGTGTATCACACGGACGACCTTATGAAATATAAGGATATGATAGACGTTCTCATTATATGCGGCGGCAGCGCTACCGACCTTCCGAAAATGACACCCGAGCTTGCGAAAAGCTTTAACGTAATAGACAGCTTCGATACTCACGCACGTGTTCCCGAGCATTTTGCGGCGGTTGATAAGGCAGCGAGTGAAAGCGGTCATACGGCACTTATATCCGCAGGCTGGGACCCCGGACTCTTTTCGGTTGCAAGGCTTTATGCATCGGCTGTTCTTCCGCAGGGTGAGGATTATACCTTCTGGGGCAGAGGTGTCAGCCAGGGACACTCTGATGCTATCCGCAGAATAGCGGGGGTAGTTGATGCCCGGCAGTATACCGTGCCGATTGATGCGGCAATTTCTGCTGTAAGGCGTGGCGAATGCCCGAAGTTTGGCACGGCTGATAAGCATCTTCGTGAGTGCTACGTTGTAGCAGAGGAGGGGGCAGACCTCGAAAGAATTGAGCGTGAAATAAAGACAATGCCCAACTATTTTGCCGATTATCAAACAACGGTTACCTTTATAACGCTGGAGGAGCTTCGCAAAAATCATTCGGGTATTCCTCACGGCGGCTCGGTTATCAGAAACGGTGTTACTGGTCTTTCGGGTGAAAACCGCCACACTGTTGAATTTTCGCTTAAGCTTGATTCAAATCCCGAGTTTACAGCGAGCGTTATCGTAGCTTACGCAAGAGCTGTCGGAAGAATGGCGAAGCGTGGACGCACGGGTGCTCTTACCGTCTTTGACGTAGCGCCTGCCGACCTCTCCCAGCTTTCAGCCGAAGAGCTTCGTGCTCATATGCTCTGATATATTCAAATAAAAATCGGGTGTGTTCAAATACGAACCTCCCCAAAGGATAATTTATGATGGTTCTTACCGAAGAAAAGATGATATGCAAAAACTTAAAACGTGAAGCCTCGGGCGAGCTTGCTTTTGCAGGTATTCCGCTTACCTCGCTTGCGGATAAATACGGAACACCGCTTTACCTTTACGACGAGGCCCGTATCAGGGAAAGATGCAGAACCTACCTTTCTGCCGTAAAAGAGGCATTTGGCTCACGCGGACGTGTGCTTTACGCATCAAAGGCCGCCTCATTCCGTCGCATTTACGAAATAATGCGCGAGGAGGAAATGGGAATAGACGTAGTTTCAAGAGGTGAGATTTGCACGGCAAAGCGTGCGGGCTTTCCGCTTGAACGAGCTTATTTTCACTCCAATAACAAAAGCGACGAGGACGTTATTTACGCTATGGATAACGGTGTCGGATACTTTGTCGTGGATAACGAGGATGAGCTTTACGTGGTAGAGCGCTTCGCAAAGGAGCGAGGCATAAGCCAGAAAATACTCCTGCGTCTTACCCCCGGTATTGATTCGCATACCTACGAGGCTGTGTCCACGGGTAAGGTTGATTCGAAATTCGGCTCGGCTATCGAAACAGGTCAGGCGGAGCAAATAACGAAGATTGCGCTTTCCTTACCGCACGTGACGCTTTCGGGCTTCCATTGCCACGTCGGCTCGCAGGTGTTTGATTCGGACGTTTACCTGCGTGCGGCTGATATTATGCTTGAATTTACAGCGCAGATTTACGAAAAATTCGGCTATCTTGCAACCGAGCTTGATATCGGCGGCGGATACGGTGTAAAATACACAGCCGAGCAGCCTGATATCGACATTGCCGCAAACATTCTCGGTGTGGGCGAGCATTTACATAAAAAAGCGGACGAACTTGGCATTCCGCTTCCCGAAATTGCCTTTGAACCCGGCAGAAGCATTGTTGCCGATGCAGGTCTTACGCTTTATACTGTCGGTACTGTAAAGCGCATACCCGGCTACAAAAAGTATATTTCGGTTGACGGCGGTATGACGGATAACCCGAGATTTGCGCTTTACCGTGCGCCATATACCGTGCTTCACGTAGCGAAGCCGTGCGGCTCTGATGATGAGATATGCTCGGTTGTCGGCAGATGCTGTGAGAGCGGTGATATAATTCAGGAAAACGTACCGCTTCCCACCGATACGAAGCGTGGCGACCTTGTAGCCTGTCTTACGACGGGTGCTTACAACTACTCGATGGCTTCCAATTATAATAGAATACCGCGTCCGCCTGTTGTGATGCTGTGTGAGGGTGATTCGTATCTTGCCGTGCGCCGTGAAACACCCGAGGACGTAGTTTCTCTCGACGTATAAAAGAGTCTGTCGGCGTCTTTCGCTTCTTCCACCCGACGGTAAAAATTGCTTTTTATATCGCACTTTGGTGTGGCGGCGAAAAAATCTCAAAAAAGTTCAAAAAACTATTGACAAACCAAGTTTTCGGTGGTATAATACTTTCGAAGACTTGGTTCTTCGTTTAAATTAAGCAGAATTTCCGTTCTCGCCATACCACATGGGTGCGTATGTGCAAATACTTTTTATCTCTCTTTTAGGGATATTTTGTGTGCGTACGGATTTTCTGTATGCATTTTTTGTTTTTTGGAGGTACAAGACCATTAGCGCTAACAACAATAAGGATTTACCTATCAACGAGGAAATCAGAATTCCCGAGGTAAGAGTTATAGGCGTAAACAACGAGCAGCTCGGTATTATGAAGATTGATGACGCTCGCAGCTATGCGTATAACAATGACGTAGACCTTGTTCTTATTGCACCGACAGCACAGCCGCCTGTTTGCCGCGCGATTGATTACGGCAAATTCTGCTTCGAGCGTGATAAACGTGAAAAGGAAGCGAAGAAAAAGCAGGTTATCGTTAAGGTTAAAGAGGTTCAGCTTTCCTGCCGTATCGAGCAGCACGACTTTGACACCAGAGTTAACCACGCAAAGCGCTTCTTGCAAGAGGGAAATAAGGTAAAGGCGGTTATTCGCTTCAAGGGAAGAGAAATGTCGCACATGGACCTTGGCAAAGAGGTTATTGAAAGATTCCAGGAGGCTTGCGCAGACTTTGGCGCTGCTGAAAAGAAGCCTGTACTTGAGGGACGTTATATGTCAATAATCCTTTCCCCCGTAAAGCAGGATAAAAAATAAGTTAATTAAAGGGTAACACCCAAAAAGGAGAATAAAAATGGGAAAAATCAAGACACATAAGGCATCTGCCAAGAGATTTTCTCTTACCGGTAGCGGTAAGGTTAAGATGTCTCACAACAACCACCGTCACAATCTTGGACTTAAAACCTCCAAGCGTAAGAGAGGCCTTCGCAAGGGCGCAATCCTCAGCGAGTGCTTCGCACCCACATACAGAACCCTTATTCAGAAATAAGGCACAACGAGAAAATTTGGAGGAAGATAGAAAATGGCAAGAGTTAAGGGCGCAATGATGACGCGCAAAAGAAGAAAGAGCATTCTCAAGGCCGCTAAAGGCTATTGGGGAGCAAAGTCCAAGCACTTTAAGATGGCTAAACAGGCTGTTCTCAAGAGCGGTAACTACGCTTTTGTTGGCCGTAAGCTCAAGAAGAGAGATTTCCGTTCTCTTTGGATTACAAGAATTTCCGCACAGGCTAAGGTTTGCGGTATGAACTATTCTACACTTATGCACGGTCTTAAGGTTGCCGGCATTGACCTCAACCGTAAGATGCTTGCAGAGCTTGCAGTATCCGATAAGGATGCGTTTGCAGCAATCTGCGAAAAGGCAAAGGCTGCACTTTAATAAGCTACCCGGTTTTCCGATACGGTTAACCGGGGCTTTTTAAATTTTATAAAAGAACTTTGCTTTTTAAAAAGGAGTTTTTTATGCAACTGTTCGATGAAATTATCACAAGCAGGAATAATCCGCAAATAAAAATGGCGGCATCCTTATCCGATAAAAAGGGCAGAGATGCGATAGGTGCGTTTATTGCAGAGGGCGAAAAGCTGACCTACGAAGCGCTCGAGGGCGGACTTGCGGTCAGTCATATTTTTATTGAGGATAGCCGTTTTGATACGCTTATGCAAAGGCTCTCCTCTTATCTTGAAGATGAGCGCTTTAAAAATACCGTCGTTTACCGAGTCGGCGAGGGCGCTTTTTCAAAAATTTCTACCGAAAAAGCACCGCAGGGAATCATTAGCGTTATAAAATATCTTGACTTTTTCCGTGATATTGATATAATATATAAGGAAGACTTTTGTCTTTTACCCACTGAAAGAGCGATAATTTTATGCTCGGTGCGTGATCCCGGCAATCTCGGCGCTATTATCAGAAGCTCTGTGGCATTCGGAGTTGATCATATAATTGTCAGCGGTGATACTGTTGACGTATATAATCCGAAAACCGTCAGAAGCGCTATGGGAAGCCTCTTCCGTGTGAAAATTACCCGTGTTGGCAGTCTTGAGAGCTTTGTTTCTGTTGCCCGTAGCTGCGGCAGAGCTGTTTATGCAGCCGAGCTTTCGGAGAATGCTACACCTCTTGGTGAGCTGAAGCTTACAGCGAGCGACCTTGTAATGATAGGCAACGAGGGGCACGGTATACCGAAAAGCATTTCTTCGGCTTGTACGGGAAGCGTGTATATTCCCATATCGAAAAAGACCGAGTCGCTTAACGCAGCCGTTGCGGCGGCGCTCTTTATGTGGGAGCAGTCTAAATAACAGAGGTTTTATGAACGAGCTTTTATATTGGATATGGCTTTCTCTGTGCTGTCGCCCTGACAGCGCAACCTTTCCCTCGCTTCTTAAAAAATTTAACAGCGCAAAAGAGGTGTACGACGCCACAGACAAAGAAATTTCGTCAGCCCTCAACGCACGCTCATCCGACCGAAATTTGCTCATCAAGCGTGACCTGACACGGGCACGTGAGGTGCTTGAGTTTTGTGAAAAGCGCAACGTCGGTATTCTCACCTATTCGGACGGCAGATATCCAAAAAGCCTACGTGAAATAAAAACACCGCCCGTGCTTCTTTATTACAGAGGCGTACTTCCGGATTTTAATTCGGGTGTCAGAATTGCTATTGTCGGCGCGCGCCGTCTTTCGGAATACGGACGCAAAAATGCCTTCACTCTCGCATACGACCTTGCAAAATCCGGAGCTACGGTAGTTTCGGGTATGGCTATCGGTATAGACGGTGTGGCTCTTTGCGGTGCAATTACCGCAGGTGCGCCTACGATTGCCGTTATCGGCAGCGGAATTGACGTCTGCTATCCGCCGGAGCATCTAAAGCTTGCAAGAAATATTGTAAAGGGTGGCTGTATTTTTACAGAATATGCGCCCGGCACACCTCCGGAAAGATTTAATTTTCCCCAACGAAACCGTATAATCAGCGGCTTATGCTCGTCGGTTATCGTCATAGAGGGCAAGGAGCGTAGCGGCGCTGTTATAACCGCAAAATATGCAAAGGACTACGGCAGACAAATATACGCATTTCCCGGAGCTGTCGGCTCACAAAATGCGGAAGCGGGTAATCTGCTTATCAAAAACGGTGCTTCGCTTATCACAAGAGCAGAGGACGTAATAAAGGATTATTCGGACGTGCGTAAGGGCGGAATTCTTAATCCGTTCTTGCTCGAACAAACGCCACCCGTATCAATGACCGAGGCGCTTTCGGCTCTCGGTGTGTGCGCAGTAGCGCCGTCGGATAATATTTTCAAGCCGACAGTTAAAAAGATAGAAAAAGCCAATAATAATATAGAGTTATCCAAATTCGTGAGCGGACAAAAGCCGAGCGGCGGTGACAGTGGGAATACCGTTATCGAGCGTGAGGCTGACGTCGGAGCTTCGTTTAATTCGGATATACTGAAAATATATAAGAAAATACCGCCCGCAGGCGATTGTGCGATAGAGTCTTTAGCAGACGAGAATTATTCTGTGCGAGACGTTATGCGTGCAATACTGAAGCTTGAGATGGGCAAATTTATCACTGTGCTACCTGGTGAGCGAGTGAAGCGCAATATCTAACGAAAGGTGTGCCGTCGGGCACTTGAATTATGGCAAATTTAGTTATAGTGGAATCTCCTGCAAAAGCAAATACTATCAAAGGGTATCTTGGTTCGGGGTATAAGGTTATATCCTCAAAGGGACATATACGTGACCTGCCGAAAAGTACGCTCGGTATAGACGTTGATAATAATTTCGAGCCTCACTATATCAATATAAGAGGCAAGGGCGACGTTATCAAGGAGCTGAAGCAGGAAGCGAAAAACGCAAACAAAATATTTCTCGCAACCGACCCTGACCGTGAGGGTGAGGCGATTTCCTGGCATATTGCGGAGCAGCTCGGCATTCCCAAGGACACACCGTGTCGTGTTACCTTTAACGAGGTAACCAAAACTGCTGTAAAAGAGGCGATTAAAAATCCACGGGTCATAAACGAGGACCTTGTAAATTCACAGCAGGCAAGAAGAATTCTCGACAGACTCGTTGGCTTTAATTTGAGTCAGCTTCTGTGGAAGAATCTGAAAAGCGGACTTTCGGGCGGAAGAGTACAGTCTGTTGCGGCAAGAATTATAACCGAGCGTGAGCAGCAGATACGTGAGTTCGTGCCGCAGGAATATTGGACTATTGACGCACTTCTTAATTCGGGTGACGAAAACGTTACCGTCCGTCTTTACGGCACAGAGCGTGCGAAGCTTAAAATAACCAATGCAAAAGAAGCGAACGATATCAAAGCGAAAATAGAAAATTCGCCTTTCTCGGTTGTATCCGTAAAGCATTCAAAGAAAAATAAACAGCCCGCACCCCCCTTTACAACCTCCTCGCTTTTGCAGGAGGCATCAAAAAAGCTCGGCTTCCAGTCGCAAAAGATTATGAGAGTGGCGCAGGAGCTTTATGACGGCTTGAATCTCGGCTCGGAGTTTGGCGGTGTTCAGGGTCTTATAACCTATATGCGTACAGACTCTACGAGAGTTTCTTTAGGCGCACAGTCTGCCGCAATAGAATATATAAAGGCAAACTACGGTGAGGAGTATGCGCCGAAAAACGCAAGATTTTATAAAACCGACTCGAATTCGCAGGATGCGCACGAGGCAATTCGTCCCTCAAACGTAAATATAATTCCCTCTGCCGTGCGCAGAATGTTGAGCTCCGACCAGTATAAGCTTTATAAGCTGATTTGGGAGCGCTTTATAGCAAGTCAGATGTCATCCCTGGTTCTCGATACCGTAACCGTGAAGCTTGAAAACTCGGGTTATTCATTCAGAACGGGCGGTTATATCGTTGCCTTTAAGGGTTATACCGTGATTTACGGTGATACTGCTGAAGAAAATATTGCTGATGAGGAAAACCTAAGCCTTTCTAAATTACCGAGCTTCAAGGAGGGTGAGCGTATATATGCCGGCGAAATTAAATGTGAGCAGCATTTCACAGAGCCGCCTGCAAGATATACCGAGGCATCTCTTATCGAATTTTTAAAGGAAAACGGTATAGGCAGACCGTCAACCTATGCAACAATCATTTCTATTATTCTGAACAGAGAATACGTAAGACGTGACGGTAAGGCTCTTGCGGCAACACCGCTTGGCGAGGTTACGACTAAATTTATAAGAGAGCATTTCCCCGAGATAACCGATTATGAATTCACAGCTTCTATGGAAGCGAAGCTTGACTCGATAGAGAACAAGGAAAATACGACAGTCGGTGTAATTTCGGATTTCTATACAAAGTTTTCAAGAGAGCTTGATGCAGCTTCCAAGGCAGGACGTGCTGACGTTTCTGTTCCGCTTGAGGAAAGCGACGTTATATGCGACAAGTGCGGCGCTAAAATGGTATATAAGAGCGGCAGATTCGGCAGATTCCTTGCATGTCCGAGCTACCCCGAATGTAAAAATACCAAAGCGCTTAACAAGGACGGCAGCGTTGCAGAGCCGAAGAAAAAGGAGCTTGAGCTTGCAGATTTCAAGTGTGAGCTTTGCGGAGCTGACGTCGTTATAAGAAACGGCAGATTCGGCTCGTTCTACGCTTGCTCCAACTATCCTGTTTGCAAGTTTACAAAGCAAAAGGTAGCTGACACGGGCGCTAAATGTCCGAAATGCTCATCGAAAATTCTCGCACGTCACGGAAAGGGAAAAACTCTCTTTTACAGCTGCGAAAAATATCCCACCTGCGATTTTTCATCCTGGGATATGCCGCTTGTCGAGAATTGCCCCGAGTGCGGTGAAATACTTTATTACAAAAAGGCAAGAAAGACCGTTCTTTGCAAAAATAAGGGTTGCTCTTATAAAAGAAGCGAAGAAAAGACGGTGATAGAATAATGAGCAAAATCAGAGTTATAGGCGCAGGTCTTGCAGGTGTTGAGGCTGCGTGGCAGGCGGCGAGGCTTGGCGCTGACGTCGAGCTTTACGAAATGAAGCCGAATAAAATGTCGCCTGCGCATCACTCGGCGGGCTTTGCAGAACTTGTATGCTCGAATTCATTTCGCTCAAACCAGACGAGCAATGCCGTAGGACTCCTGAAAGAGGAGCTGCGCCGTATGGGCTCTCTCGTTATGGAGGCGGCATACGCAACCGAGGTTCCCGCAGGCTCGGCTCTTGCGGTAAACCGTGAGCATTTCAGCGCATATATTACAGAAAAGATTAAAAATCATCCGCATATCGAGGTTATCGAAAAAGAGGTTACCGATATTGATTTTGATACGGTTACGGTTGTGGCAACAGGGCCTCTTACTTCGGAGGGAATGTCTGATTTTATCTCAAATCTTACAGGCGGTGCTCAACTTCATTTCTTTGATGCGGCAGCTCCTATTGTGGATTTTTCTACGGTTAACACCGAAAAAGCATTCTTTGCTTCAAGATACGGCAAGGGAGAGCCTACCGACTATCTTAACTGTCCTATGACAAAAGACGAGTATGATGCGTTTTATAACGAGCTTATAAATGCCGAGGCCGCACCCCTTAAGGATTTTGATGCCGAGGAGCAAAAGGAGCTTACAGTCTTTGAGGGCTGTATGCCTGTTGAGGTAATGGCAAAGCGTGGATACGATACGCTTCGCTTCGGTCCGATGAAGCCTGTTGGTCTGCCAACCCCCGCCACGGGCGAGGATGCCTACGCTACCGTGCAGTTAAGACGTGAAAACAAAGAGGGGACTATGTATAACATAGTCGGCTTTCAGACTCATCTTACCTTCGGTGAGCAAAAGCGTGTCTTTTCTATGATTCCGGGTCTTGAAAACGCTGAATTTTTCAGATACGGAGTTATGCACAGAAACACGTACATCAACTCTCCGGGATTACTCACTCCTATTTACTCTATGATTAATAAACCGAACACCTTTTTTGCAGGTCAGATGACGGGTGTTGAGGGATATATTGAGTCGGCTTCCTCGGGCTTTGTTGCAGGTATCAATGCCGCGTGCATGGCTCTTGGAACATCTGCGGTTGTTTTTCCTAAAACGACTCAAATAGGTGCGCTTGCGCATTATATCAGCGAGGGCGGCATTTCAAAGGATTTTCAGCCTATGAATGCCAATTTCGGAATAATCGCACCGCATGATAAGAAAATCAAGGGAGGAAAACGATACAGAAACGAGGCGTATGCCGAGCGTTCGCTCGAAATTATTGACCGTGACTTTTCGTTTTTATGTAAACAATTATGAGAATTATTGTAGATGCAATGAGTGGAGATAACGCTCCGCTTGAAATGATATTAGGTGCATCTTTGGCAAAATCCGAATTTCCCGAGCACGAGATTATTCTTGTCGGAGACGAGAACGTAATTTCGGACACCTCGGTTAAAAACGATATAAACATCGAGGGTATACAGATAATAAACGCATCGGGCGTTATTACGATGGAGGATAATCCTCTTTCGGTTATAAGAGAGAAGCGTGACTCATCTATGAGCGTCGGACTCAAGGCTTTGTCGCAGGGCAAGGCGGACGCCTTTGTGAGCGCAGGAAACACCGGAGCGCTCGTTACCGGTGCTACGATTATAGTTAAGAGAATCGTCGGTATAAACAGAGCGGCTATTGCATCTGTTTTGCCGCTTTCAAATCCCGTGCTTCTTATGGATTCGGGTGCGAATCTTACCGTGACGTCGGATAATATACTTCAGTTTGCCTTTATGGGCGCAAAGTATATGGAGAAGATATACGGAATAGAGCGTCCGAGAGTCGGACAGCTCAACAATGGAACAGAGTATAACAAGGGTAATGCTCTGCAGATTGAATCCTATCAGCAGCTCTCGGAGTGCGGACTTAACTTTGTTGGAAATATCGAGGCAAAGGAAGTGCCGTTTGATAGCTGTGACGTGCTTGTTTGCGACGGTTATACGGGTAATATATTCTTAAAATCGGTAGAGGGTATGGGAAAATTCCTTATGGGAACTCTTAAGGAAGTATTCTATACAAATCTTGTGACTAAAGTTTCAGCGCTTACTCTCAAAGAAAAAATTAAGGATATGAAGCAGCGCTTTGACTCCTCCGAGCATGGCGGCGCTCCGATACTGGGTATAACGAAGCCTGTTATAAAGGCGCACGGCTCGTCTGATGCAAAGGCTGTTAAAAATGCGGTAAGACAGGCAATACACTTTGTCGAAACCGGAATAAACGACGATATTGCTATTTTTGCAGGCGACTATGATGAGAAAAAGCTGCTTGCAGATGCGGAAAAAATGTTCGCACAAATATAATTAAAGCTTTGAAATTTGGAAAAGGAGGAATATTATGGCGATAGGAAAAGACATAAGAGGGCTTATTGATGCTATCGGCTATGAATTTTCCGACGTTTCCTATCTTGAAACAGCCCTGACACACGTATCCTATTCTAACGAGTTAAAAACAAGGGGTGTTGAGTACAAATCCAACGAGCGCCTTGAATTTCTCGGTGATGCGGTGCTTCAGATTGTCATTTCGGACATACTGTATCAAAATTTTGACAAGTGCAACGAGGGCACGCTTACAAAGATGCGACAGTATCTTGTATGTCAGAAAACTCTTGCAAAGATTGCCTCGGAGCTTTCGCTCGGAGACTATATAAACGTCGGCTCTGGCGAAGAGGAAAACGGACTGCGTACACGTCCGAGAATACTTGCCAACACGCAGGAGGCTTTGGTTGCGGCAATATATCTTGACGCAAAGGCTTCAAATCGGGATTACGTTGCGCCGATTCTTTCGCTTTTCGGAGACGAGATAAATAATGCGGCATCGGTGCAGTGGGGCGACTATAAATCACTGCTTCAGATGCTTGTTGAAAAATCGGGCGACGATACGCTCGAATACATAACAGAGGAAACAGGCGGGCCTGAACACGACAAGATTTTTACCGTTGTTGCAAAAATCAACAGCAACGAGGTAGGCAAAGGCACGGCAAAAAGACTAAAGGATGCGCAGATGAAGGCGGCGGCTGCCGCACTGTCGTTGTTTGGTATAAATCTATGACACGGCACGTGAATATACCGATATTTATACCGCATCTCGGTTGTCCTAACCAATGCGTATTCTGTAATCAGCGTGTAATTTCGGGAAAGCGTGATTTTGACCCCGAGATGCTTACCTCGATAATAGATAATGCGCTTTCTTCGATAGAGCCGACAGCAGAGGTTGAAATTGCCTTTTTCGGCGGCTCGTTTACGGGTATAGATTTCGGGCTTATGACAAGGCTTCTCGAAATTGCAAACGGCTATATCAAGCGTGGCAGAGTTTCTTCGATAAGATGCTCCACACGCCCCGACTATATCACACCGAAAATACTCGATACACTTTGGAGCTACGGTGTACGCACGATTGAGCTTGGACTTCAAAGCTCTGACGACACAGTACTTTTGAGGACAAAGCGCGGTCACACCGCCGCTGATGAAATATATGCGTGTCGGGCCATAAAGGAATACGGCTTTTCGCTGGTCGGGCAGATGATGGTGGGTTTGCCGGGTGCGACACCGCAGAGCGAAATAGAAACGGCAAAATTCATTGCAGAAATGAATGCCGATGCGGCAAGGATATATCCGACGGTTGTTTTTGTCGGCACGGAGCTTGCTGATATGACGGTGTCGGGTGAATATATACCGCTTACCGATGACGAGGCGGCAATACGAGCCGCTAAAGTATTTTCTGTTTTTCGCAAGGCGGGTGTTAAGGTGATAAGAATAGGCTTGCATTCGAGCGATAACCTTTCATCCGATGAGACCTACGTGGGCGGCCCTAACCATTCGGCAATGGGTGAGCTTGTAATAGGTGAATATTTCTATCTGAAAATATCGGATAGATTGGATAAGAGTGCAGATTACAGCAAGACTGTATTAAATATATACGTACCCCGTGGCAGTATTTCAAAGGCTGTGGGGCAAAACAAAAGAAACAAAACACGACTTATACAGGAATTTGGATTTTCACGTGTTAATTTTTCTGAAAATCCCGATCTTGATGAATATGAGGTAGTTGCTCAAACAGAAAGGATTGAAGATGTATTTAAAAACACTTGAACTACACGGTTTTAAATCGTTCCCGAACAGAACCGTACTTACATTCGAGCGTGGAGCTACCGTAATTGTCGGACCTAACGGAAGCGGAAAATCAAATATTTCGGATGCTATGCGTTGGGTTCTTGGCGAACTGTCAAGCAGAAATATCCGAGGCACTAAAATGGAGGACGTTATCTTCGGCGGAACTGACGATAGACGTCCTATGGGCTTTGCCGAGGTTTCTGTTACGTTTGATAACTCCGACCCCGAAAACAGACTCGATTCGGAGTTTGACGAGGTCACGGTTACTAGACGTAATTACCGTACGGGCGACAGCGGGTATCTTATAAACAAACAGCCGAAAAGACTTCGTGATATCTACGAGCTGTTTATGAATACCGGTGTCGGACGTGAGGGCTATTCTATAATCGGACAGGGTAAAATTGCGGAGATTATATCCAAAAAGAGCGATGAGCGCCGTAATATCTTTGAGGAAGCTGCGGGAATTTCAAAGTTCCGCCACAGAAAAGAGGAGTCCGAAAAGAAGCTCAAAAATACCCAGGACAACCTTGACCGAGTAAGAGATATACTTACCGAGCTTGAAAACCGTGTAGGCCCGCTTGAAAAGGAAGCCGAAAAGGCGAGAAAGGGTCTTGCAATATACGAGGAAAAGAAGCGTGCCGATGTATCTCTTTGGCTTTTTGATACGAAGAAAATCCGCGAGGATATTGAAAATGCCGAAAAGGAATGGAAGCTTTCCTGCCACGAGCTTGAAATAGTAGACCAGGTAATATCCGACCTTGAGGCGCAGGACCAGTCGCTTTATCTTAAGGCGCAGTCAAATAAGATGCTCTCCGAGCAGCTCTTCAACGAAATCAACGAAACAACCGAAAAGCTGCATAGGCTTGACAATGCGCTTCGTGTTGCCGAATCGGATTTCACTCACTCCCGTGAGCTTATTGAGCAGTGCTATGAGCGTATTGGCGAAATTGAAAAGGCTAAAAACGTCGCCAAGGACGGACGTGTAAATTACGACAGAAAAAAGGAAGAGTATACAAAGCAGCTTGAAGATATACTTACCGAAAGACAGGTGTATCTTGATGAGGAAAATGCGGTTTCCCAAAAGGTAGCCGAGCTTTCGAGAATTCTTGAGGAGGCGCCTGACGAGCTTACCGTTGAGGAGAATTTGTATACAAACCTTAAGGTAAGAATAGACGTCCTCAAAAATACAAGCATTAACGATAAAACAAAATCGCAGGATATTATAGCCGAGATTGAAAAATATCAAAAGGAAGCCGAAACGCTGACCGCAGAGGCTGAAAAATGCGAGGAAAACGCATCAGGCTTTAAAAAGCAGATTGCAGAAAAGGACGATGCGATAAAAACAGCGAAGGAAAATATCGATGCTCTTACCGAGGAGCGTGATTCGCTTATATCCGAGCGTAACAACGCAAAGGTAGAGGCTGATACGCTTGTACAGCGTGCAGATGCGCTTCAGAGGATGTGCGACCACTTTGAGGGATACGCAGAGAGCATCAAGTACGTCATGCGTGAATACAACGCAGGTAACATACAGGGTAAAATATACGGCCCTCTTTCCTCGCTTATAAACGTTGACAAGAAGTACATAACCGCAATAGAAACAGCGCTCGGTTCAAGCTTGCAGAATATTGTCGTGGACAACGAGCAAACCGCAAAATCCGCAATATATGCGCTCAAGCGTGCAAATGCGGGAAGAGGAACGTTCTATCCTATATCGGCAATAAAATCCGCAACCGAGATAGACGAGATAAGAGAGGCAAAGAAGTTCGAGGGCTTCATTGGCAGAGCCGATACGCTTGTCAACTCCGAGCCGAAATACCGCTCTATTATAGAATGGCTTCTTTTGCGCACACTCGTTTTTGATAATATCGAAAACGCATCGGTTGCGGCAAAGGCTGTGCGTTACAGGGTTAAAATCGTTACCCTTGACGGTCAGGTTATAAATGCGGGCGGTTCGTTCTCGGGCGGTAGTGCGAAGCGTGACAGCGGTATTCTCACACGTCTTACCGATATATCTACTATGCGTGAGCGTGCGGCATTTCTTGCTAAAAATATAGATGAATACAACATAAAAATCGCAAAATGCGAGGAAAATATCAAGCAGAATAGAACAGCGGAGCTGGATGCGGAGCAGGAAAAGGAAATTCTCTTTACGCTTTCACGCTCACAGTTTGCAGCGCTTGATGCGGCAAACGCAAATCTTAATGCCAACCGCAATATCCTTGATAAGCTGAAATACGACTACGAAAGTCTTATGGGCAACAGCTCTGCGGCAGAGGCCGAGCTTATTGAGCTGAATTCGAGATTTAACGCAGCGGCAGAGAGAATCGAGGGCATTAAGTCAATGCGCTCTAAACGTGCCGAGGAAATGGGTATCCTCGACGAGCGCTCGGACGAGCTTAAATCAAAGGCATCCGAGGCTTATATCCGTGCAACCGAGGTCCGCAAGGATATCGAAAATACCCAGCAAATGATAGACAGCATAGACGCGCGTATCGCAGAGCTTGATGCGGAGCATGAGGAGCAGGATGCGAAGATAGCCTCTATCACGGACAAGCGCCGTAATATCGAGGATATAAAGCGTGAAAACAAGGACGAATGCGATAAGCTTGAAGCGGAGCTTGCAGAGCTCAGACGCCGCAGAACCGACGTTGAAAGCGGAAATGACGAATTTGACCGTGAAATTAACGCAATCCGCCAGAAAATCAAGGAAAAATCCGCAAGCCGTCAGGTTTCGTTTGAGTCCTCTCTCAAAAACGAGAACAGACTCAATCAGCTGCTTGAGCGTCAGGATAAGCTTGGTTCACAGCTTTGGGATGATTATGAAATCACCTATGAGGATGCGGTAGAGCTTGCTTACCCCGAGGTAACAGAGGAAAACCGTGAGGAAATGGGCAAGGTTCAGGCGTCCTGTAAGGCAAGGCTTCGTGCGCTCGGTAACTACAATCCCGGCGCTATTGAAGAATACGCAGAGGTTAAGGAAAGATACGATACGCTCAACGAGCAATACACGGACCTTACCAACTCGTATAACGAGCTTACGGGTATTATAGCAAGGCTTGAGGTTGAGATGCGTTCCGGATTCATAGATGCCTTTGAAGCTATAAACAAGAATTTCGGAATAACCTTCAAGGAGCTTTTCGGCGGCGGAAGTGCAGAGCTTTCGCTTACAGACCCCGAGGACGTTCTTACATCGGGAATAGAAATAAAAGCAGCGCCTCCCGGCAAAATAATAAAGAGCCTTTCGCTTCTTTCGGGAGGAGAGCAGTCGTTCGTTGCAATTGCGCTTCTGTTTGCTATACTTAAGGTTAACCCGACACCGTTCTGTATTCTCGACGAGATTGAGGCGGCGCTCGATGAGGTAAACGTATTCCGCTTTGGCGAGTATATCAAGCGTCTTGCCGACGAAACACAGTTCATACTTATCACGCACAGACGAGGTACTATGGAGGTAGGTAACAGACTTTACGGTGTTACGATGCCCCAGCGCGGTATTTCGCAGGCTATTGAGCTTAACGTGGATGAAATAGAAGGAAAACAGAAGGAGCTTTTGGGATGAGTTTCTTTGAAAAGCTGAAAAACGGACTTTTTAAAACCAAAAATGCAATCGTAGACAAAATAGACGGTATCTTTAAAAAATTTCACCGTGTTGACGAGGACCTCTTTGAGGAGCTTGAGGAGCTTCTGATATCTGCCGATATCGGAGTTGTGATAACCGAGCAGATACTCGACGAGCTTCGTGACACTGTAAAGGAAAACAGGCTGAAAGAGCCCGAGGACGTAAAGAGGGAGCTTCTTTCCATTTTAAGACGAATGATAGGCGAGCATGAGCCGCTTAATCTTTCGACAACCCCCTCTGTTATTCTCGTTATCGGTGTCAACGGAGTAGG
Source organism: Eubacteriales bacterium (assembly GCA_045659405.1). Taxonomy (GTDB): domain Bacteria; phylum Bacillota; class Clostridia; order Oscillospirales; family CAG-272; genus UBA1740. Next base: position 18,858 of record JAZOWX010000006.1, read on the forward strand.
TAAGACTACGTCAATCGGAAAAATAGCAAAGGAGCTTAAAGCAAGCGGCAAAAAGGTTGTTGTTGCGGCGGCAGATACATTCCGTGCCGCAGCGGCAGAGCAGCTTTCGGTCTGGTGCGACAGAGCAGGCGTTTCGATAGTTAAGCAGGCTGCGGGCGCAGACCCCGCATCGGTTGTTTTTGACGCTATCGGAGCGGTTAAGAGCCGTGGCGCTGACGTGCTTATTATTGATACTGCGGGCAGACTTCATAACAAGAAAAATCTTATGGATGAGCTTGCAAAAATCAACAGAGTAATAAACAGAGAATTGCCTGATGCGGCAAAGGAAACTCTGCTTGTCCTCGACGCTACTACCGGTCAGAATGCGGTTATCCAGGCAACCGAATTCAAGGGAGCGGCAGATATTACGGGACTTGTTTTAACAAAGCTTGACGGCACCGCAAAGGGCGGTATAATCATTTCCATAAAGGAAGTGCTTGGTATACCTGTTAAGTTTATCGGTGTCGGCGAGGGTATAGATGATATGAAGCCGTTTGATGCAAAGGAATTTGCACAGGCTCTGTTTGAGGTATAATATGCTTACAAGTAAACAAAGAGCGGCGCTTCGCTCGCTTGCGGCAAATCTTGATACTATTTTTCAGATAGGAAAAGGCGGTATCACGGATGAAATATGCTTGCAGATAAGCAATGCGCTTGAAGCAAGGGAGCTGATAAAGCTTCGTGTACTTGACAATTCGGGATATACGGCAAAGGAAGCGGCAGGCGAAATTGCAGAAGCTGTCGGCTGTGAGGTAGTTTCCTGCGTCGGAACTAAATTCGTTATTTACAGAGAATCCAAAAAGAAAAAAAGGATAGAAATCTGATGTGTGCGGACCTTGAGCAGCTGCGACGTGCCGTCAGCGAGCGCATGAGTGAAAAGCGCTTTCTCCATACGCTTGGGGTTGAAAAGCTTGCCGCACATCTCGGTGAGCTTGTGATGCCAGAGTACGTAGAGGAGCTTCGCTGTGCGGCTCTGCTGCACGACGTGGCAAAGGAGCTTCCCGAGGCTGAAACTATGCGGCTTTTAAAAAACGTCGATGGATTTACGGATGAGGATTTGAAATCCCCCTCTGTTTTTCACGCATTTGTCGCACCCGAAGTAATAAAAAGAGATTTTCCCGAGTATGCGACACAGAATATTCTCTCGGCAACCTTTAACCATACGACGGGAGCTGCCGATATGACGCTTTTTGATGAAATAATTTTCATAAGCGATTTCGCAGAGGAGGGAAGAGTTTACCCATCTTGCATAGAAATTGCCAAAAAGCTATCCCAGCGCTGTAATTCTCGGTTGAATAAAGAGCAGTGTATAAAAGGTATTCATACAACCGCATACGATACTCTTTTATCCGTAATTTCAACGCTTGAACGTCTCGGACGTCATATAAATCAAAGAACACTATTGACAAGAAGTGCTTTTGCCGTTAAAATATAACATATTTAATTTTTCATTTTCTTGCAAAACTATATAAAATGAAGCTTCGGCTTATTTCGGGAGTTTTGTATGAAAAAAACGCTGTTCAAATTTTTTGGCTGTATCATTTTGCTCGTTTTTGTTTTTCTTTTCACCGTCAGCTATTCGGACGTTATGGTGAGCGCAAAGGAGGAAAAGAGTCTTAACTATCTCGTTATCGGACTTGATGATGCGGCGCAGAATGCGGACGTTATTATGCTCGTCGGTGCCGGTGTGGGTGAGGGCAACCTTAACTTTTTGCAGATACCGAGAGATACGTTTTATAATTACGGCGGCGGTCAGAATAAAATTAACGGAGCTTTTGCGGCTTATCGTAATTCGGGAATGTCAGAGCGTGAGGCGCTCGGTGCGTTTGCTGCCGATATAGAAAGGCTGCTCGGTGTGGATATTTGCGCATCCTTTGCGGTGACGATAGCGGCATTCAGAAGCTTTGTTGACGGAATCGACGGCGTTGTTGTCGATATGCCGTATAAATACACCTTTACCGATGAGAGAGGTAATGGAAAATTTACGCTTGATAAGGGCGAAAATCTTCTGGATGGCGAAAAGGCTGAAACCTTTATAAGGTACAGACGCGGCTATGCGCTAGGTGACCTATCAAGAATTAATGCGCAGAAGATTTTTCTAAAGGGTATGATAAAAACCGTTATAGCGGGGCGCTTCACAAAGCTTGCGACGGCTGTGTTTTCTATCCGTGAAAATCTTTATGCAAATTGCAAAACGTCTGATATCATTAAAATTCTCACGAAAAAACCGAGCAGAAATGGCGAAATTGCTTGTAGGTTTATAACCTTACCCGGTGAGGCTCTCATTGACGGGGGCGGTATTTCTTACTTTTGCGCCAACAGAAAAAACTCCACCGAGGTGCTTTTGCGCTACTTTAGTTCGGATGGCTTTGATGAAGAAGGGGAGCTTTTCAATTCGGATGAGCGGGCGTTTTATAACGTATATTATGATGAGAGCGCAAGTTATTTTGAATACAACGATAATAATTTAGACAGCATAAAATTACGCTGATCAACAATTTGTGAGGTATTATGCAGGACATTAAAACAGAGGAATTCAAAACTGCATCTGTCGATTACGTTGCGACAGAGCTGACAAAAATAATGATAGAGAAAAAGGCGCTTGACGTGCGACTATACGAGGTGCAGTCGGAAAATCCGATTACAAGCTACTATCTTAACGTAACCGGACGCTCGCTTACTCACGTTGCGTCGCTTGCGGATGATTTGGTTTATCTTGCCGAGCTTCGCGGAAAGTGCGCCCTGCACACAGAGGGCAAGCGCGGTGTCGGCTGGATACTTGTTGATTTTGGCGATATCATTGTCAATATCTTTGACAGAGAATCGCGCGAATTCTATAACTTTGACAGACTTCTTTCGGCGGAGGCCGAGGTCGATATAAAGCCTCTTATTGATGAGGTTGACGAAAAAATGAAAACAGCAAAGGAATAACGATATGCTTTACAATTATCAGGATATTGAAAAGAAATGGCAAAAAAAGTGGGATGATGCTAACGCTTTTGAGGCAAAGCAGGACTTCACGCTTCCCAAGTATTTTGCGCTCGTTGAGTTCCCGTATCCCTCGGGACAGGGACTTCACGTAGGACACCCCAGACCCTACACAGCTCTTGATATCGTATCAAGAAAGAAGCGTATGCAGGGATACAACGTGCTTTTCCCGATGGGTTGGGATGCTTTCGGTCTGCCTACCGAGAATTTCGCTATTAAAAACAAAATTCATCCGAAGCTTGTTACCGAAAGAAACGTAGCAAGATTCAAGTCACAGCTTAAGGCGCTCCGACTTTCCTTTGACTGGATCCGTGAGATAAACACCACCGACCCCGACTATTATACGTGGACACAGTGGATATTCATTCAGCTGCTCAAGGAAGGTCTTGCTTACAAAAAGGAAATGTCGGTAAACTTCTGTACGTCCTGTAAGGTAGTTCTTGCAAACGAGGAGGTTGTTAACGGCGTTTGCGAAAGATGTCAGAGCGCTGTTATAAGAAAGGTTAAAAGCCAGTGGATGCTCAAAATTACCGAGTATGCCGACAGACTTATTTCGGGACTTGAGGGACTCGATTTCATTGATCGTGTAAAGACACAGCAGATTAACTGGATCGGTAAGTCAAACGGTGCTGAAATCACCTTTAAAACAACCGCTGAGGATACTCTTACGGTTTATACAACCAGATGCGATACTCTGTTCGGCGCTACATATATGGTAATAGCTCCGGAGCACGAGAATATAGAGAAGTGGCATGACCGTATCGAAAACTACGGTGAGGTAGAGGAATACCGTGCGCTTGCGGCAAAGAAGTCCGACTTTGAGCGTACAGAGCTTGTCAAGGAAAAGACGGGTGTCGAGCTTAAGGGTGTTAAGGCTATAAACCCTGCAAACGGTAAGGAGATTCCTATCTTTATCTCGGACTACGTTCTTGCAGGCTACGGCACGGGTGCTATTATGGCAGTTCCTGCGCACGACACACGTGACTGGGATTTTGCGAAGAAATTCGGTCTTCCGATAGTTGAGGTTGTTGCGGGCGGCAACGTAGAAGAAGCGGCATTTACAGACGTTGCAACAGGTACTCTTGTAAATTCCGGCTTCCTTAACGGTCTTGAGGTTGCCGATGCCAAGGCAAAAATGATTGAGTTCCTTGAAACTAATAATATAGGTAAAGAGCGTGTGAACTTCAAGCTTCGTGACTGGGTATTCTCACGTCAGAGATATTGGGGCGAGCCTATTCCGCTTATCAACTGTCCGAATTGCGGTTGGGTTACCGTTCCTGAAGATCAGCTTCCGCTTGAGCTTCCCGAGGTTGAGTCCTACGAGCCTACCGAAAACGGTGAGTCTCCGCTTTCGCTTATGACAGATTGGGTTAACTGCAAGTGCCCGAAATGTAACGGCAACGCTGTTCGTGAGACAGACACTATGCCCCAGTGGGCAGGCTCGTCCTGGTATTTCCTCCGTTATTGCGACCCGCATAACGACAAGGAGCTGGCATCCCCCGAGGCTCTTAAATATTGGATGCCTGTTGATTGGTACAACGGCGGTATGGAGCATACAACGCTTCACCTGCTTTATTCGAGATTCTGGTCCAAATTCCTCTATGATATTGGCAAGGTTCATTGCAGCGAGCCTTACAGCAAGAGAACAAGCCACGGTATGATTCTCGGTGAAAACGGAGAAAAGATGTCTAAATCGAGAGGAAACGTAGTAAATCCCGACGATATCGTTCGTGACTACGGCGCTGATACAATGCGTCTTTACGAGATGTTTATCGGTGACTTTGAGCAGGCAGCGCCCTGGAATCCGCAGTCAATAAAGGGCTGTAAGCGCTTCCTTGAAAGATTTATCTCGCTTGTTGATATTGCAAACGGCACGGGCGAAACACCCGAGCTTACAAAGCATATTCACAAGCTCATCAAAAAGGTAACGCAGGATATTGACACTATGAAGTTCAATACTGCTATTGCCGCAATGATGGCTATGATTAACACGGTTTACGAGGTTGGTAAGATTACAAAGTCCGAGCTTATCACACTTGCAAAGCTTCTTGCTCCGTTTGCACCTCACGTTGCAGAGGAGGTTTACGAGCTTATGGGTGGCGAGGGACTTGTATCACTTGCAAGCTGGCCTGAATATGATGAGGCAAAAACTATTGATGCGGCACTTGATATGCCCGTACAGATAAACGGTAAGGTAAGAGCGGTAGTTTCAATTCCCACCGGTGCAGATAAGGATACTGTTCTTTCAATAGTAAAGGCAGATTCGAAGATTATCGCTGCTATTGAGGGTAAAGCTATTGTAAAGGAAATAGTTATCCCCGGTAAGATTATCAATATCGTGGTTAAGTAATTTATACGATATCCGAAGCTTAATAAAACAAAAAACACTTGTGAAAACGCAATAGCGCACTCACAAGTGTTTTTTATTTGATTTAGGTTGTTTTTTGCGTTTTTCAACGCTCCTTTAGTCTGTAAGCTCCGGGGGTTAAGCCAACCGATGACTTGAAAACTCTGCAAAAGCTTTTTGTTTCGGGGAAACCTACCTCCTCGGCTATCTCGGAAACGGATAACATAGTATCCGAAAGCAAACCGCAAGCCAGCTCAATGCGCTTGCGATTGAGTGCTTCGTGGAAGGTCATTCCGGTAGCTTTTTTGAAAATTTTGCAGAAATAGCTTTTTCCGTATCCTGTCGCAATTGCCGCCTCGTCAACGGTCACGTTCTTTTTGTAGTCGTAATAAATAAGCTGAAGAGCTTCGTCTACTCTCGCAAGAGCGTCAAGGTTTGAGTCGTTTAATTCCCAGCTCTCATCTGTGGGTGCTACGGCATCAAGAAGATATGAGCAAACCTTATAAAGCTCTCCGGTAATCAGCAGGGTTGACTGAACGGTTGATGAGGTGAGCTGTGATACTATATTGTCAAGCGACCTTTTGAGAAGCACCTTACATTCCTCGTTTGAGTTCAGGTTAATAATGCAGGAACGGAATTTACTGCTTGAAAACGCACTGAAATGCTTTTTTAAAAAGGAAGAACCTATAACTCCGGTAAAAACAAGCCTTTCGGGGTCTTCCGAATAGGGAAATTCGTGCGAAACACCGGGGGCTATGACGGATATTTCACCCTCGTGTATTTCCTGCAATTTCTTGTCAATGATTATAGTGCGAGAGCCGCGTATACAGTAGTTAAATTCGATATCCGCATGTCTATGCTCGACAAATTTTTGCAGAGGTCTTACGTCTAAATCGTACGGAGCATCGTCTAACAAAATTTTTTGGTACAACATAACTTTCAAGAACTCCTATAAAAGATTCATACCTATTTGTACAGATTGTAACATAAAATCGAGCAGTTTGTCAAGCATTATACGAGAGGAATTTTTGGGTATTTAAAAGTACTTTCAGTAGTTGATGTTTGTGAAAAAATACGCTATTATGAAATTGTAGAAGGTGTATTATGCAACAGCAATATTGCAGTTTCTTAAAATATATATAGCACGAACGGAGAAATTCATATGAAAGAGAAACTTGTTTTCGGCGTTTCGGAAGAGCTGGTAACTCCCGAGATCGGTTGTAATCTTTTTGGCTATACTCTTGATGTAATTGCCAATTCAATCAACGATGAACTTACGGCAACGGCATACTATTTTTCGCAAGGAAACGTCGAGGCTGCTATGGTCAGCGTTACGGTTTGTGTAATTGACAAGGATCTTGCGATGCGCTTACGCACCGATATTGAGAAAAGCTGCGGAATCCCAAGCAAAAACATAATTATTCACGCAACACACACTCACTCAGGTCCGTCTACGGGCAATCTGCCCGGCTTCGGCAAATCTAACGACAAGTATGTTGAGGGTGTTCTTATACCGGCGATAGTAAAAGCGGCAGCTGATGCAAAGGCAACCGCAGAGCCTGTTACAATGGCGGTCAGCGAAGGTGATAGTTCGGTCAGAATCCTTGGGCACCCTACGACCCGAAAATGACCGTAATCTCCTTTAAAAATGGCAACGGCGAAATCAAAGGCAGTATGGTGCATTACGGCTGTCACGGTACGTCTGCGGGCAGAAACCACGAGATTTCACGTGACTGGGCGGGAGTTATGGTTGACTACGTTTCGGAATTCGGTGGCGGAATTCGCGCATTCTTTAACGGCCCTGAGGGTGACGTAGGTCCGCGTCTTATGAACGAAAAGACCACAGGCGGCAACGGAATGAGCAAGCCTCGCGCGGTTATGGCGGCGCTTGATCACGGTGCAAGCATAAAGATGGCTATGGAGCACGGTGCTTATGCGGCGACAGACGCTGTGAGAATTTTCAGACAGAACGTAAGCTTCCACGACGTAGAGCTTCAGGTTTCGAACTCGTATATAAAGATACCGGTAGACCCTCGTATATCCTTTGATTTTGCAAAGGCAGAGTATGAAAAGTATAAGGATTGCACCGTAAATCAGCTCGGTGGATATGCGGCATATCTCAAAAACGTTATAGAATCATACGAAAATGGATACGTTGAAAAGGATTTTGCCGAGGTAGAACAAATAGTTATTAAAATTGGTGACGTTGCATTCGTTTCATTCCCGTTTGAGATGTTCTCGGAAATTGGTCTTCGTATCAGAAAACACAGCCCGATACCGTACACGCTTTCGCTTTCCAACGCAAACGGCACAAAGAGCTATTTCCCCGCAGAGAGCGATATTTGCCGCGGCGGTTATGAGGTTACAATGTTTAAGCAGAAGCTTGTTCAGGGATATGTCAACAACGGCGACACGCATTTAGTCAAAGAAACTGTTGCGCATTTGCGCTCGCTCAAGTGATAAGCCAAGCTTATCTGCTATTTTAGATAACAAGAACTTCAAGGAGAAAGGTTATGAAATTCAATTTTCCCAAAAACTTCCTTTTTGGCGCTGCTTGCTCGGCCTGCCAGATAGAATCAGGCTGTAACGAGGGCGGTAAGGGACTTGACGTTGGTGAATACGGATATAAGATTTATACAGAAAAATTCTGCGGCGGCGATCCTAAAAACAGCGCAGATTTCTATCATAAATATCCCGAAGATATTAAAAATATGAAAGAGCTCGGTCTCAGATGCTTCAGATTCTCTATCTCTTGGTCGAGAATTTATCCGAACGGACCCGATGAGGTTTGTCAGGCAGGTCTTGACTACTATTCGGATATGATTGATAAGCTAAAGGCTGAGGGAATCGTAGTATTCTTCGACCTCTTCCACTGCGACCTGCCTTACTGGGTTATGGAAATGGGAGGAGCTTTAGACCCAAGATTTATTGATTGGTTTACTGCTTATGCAGAAACCTGCTTCAAGGCTCTTGGTGACAGAGTTGACTATTGGTGCACGGTAAACGAGCCGAGTATTAATATTATGGCTTCATACGCCTATGGAAGTAACGCTCCGTTTATGCACGATATGAACCTCGCTATAAAGGCATCTCACAATATGCTTATTGCTCACTTCAAGGCTGTCCGCATATATAAATCCTTGGGATTTAGCGGAAAAATCGGTGCGGTAATTCACGTTGAGCCCGTCTACGCGGTTTCTATGGATGAAAAGGATGAGGCGGCAGCAGAAAGAAGACTTGCGTTCTATTCGGGAATGTGGACAGACCCGATGTACAAGGGTCATTATCCGAAAATACTTATGGACTATCCTTACATCACCGATAAGCTTCCCGAAGGCTTTGCAAAGGAAATAGAGGATAACTTCATTGAAAACGACTACATTGCCGTAAATTATTACAGCCCCTCGTTTGTCAAGCACGTTGATAACGGTGAGCTTGATTACGAGATTGTTAAAAACGATAAGCTTCCGATGGATGATTACGGCTTTATGAGCTATCCGCAGGGACTTTTCGATACGGTTGCCTATCTTCACGATACTTATCCCGGCAAGGATATAATTATCAGCGAAAACGGTATCGGTATAGCAAAATGGGGTAACTATGAAGAGGAGCTTAACGATGATTACAGAATCGACTGTATCAGAGAGCATCTTCGTGAGGTTTGGCGCGCTATTCGCGCGGGTATTCCCGTGATAGGATATCTTCACTGGTCGATTATGGACACCAACGAGCTTTATGCCGGCGGATACAAGTTTATGTTCGGTTTGAATCAGGTAAATTACGAAACACTTGAGCGCACACCGAGAAAGAGCTGGTATTTCTATCAAAAGGTAATCAAGCAGGATAGAATGCATTAATTGTAAGCTTAACTTTGCTTTTTTAGATTTCGGATGCGGTTATCACCGAATTTGAAGTCAAAAGTCACAAAACAAACAATAAAAAATCATAAATATTATATTCTTTGAAGGAGGAATAAAAAATGCCAGTATATGAATCCATTTAAAATGCTGACAGCAAAACCGTGATTTCTGCAAAAAACAGAGATTCCGCGATTTTCGGTTGGGAAAAGGTTGCCGACAAGTTGGCTTCCTTGCTCGACTCAAACAAAAACCTCGCGCTTGACGGTTGGTACGGTATTGACTATGCCAAGATTGCAAAAGCCGTAGCTGCCAAGGTAAAGGGCGCAAAGGTAGAGCTTGTTTCTGCCACCACTCATTGCAAAACAAGAGAAGAAATCATTTCTTACAATGCTCCCTACGTTACCGATGACCCCGGTTTCGGTAAGGTTAACGGTACAGGCGTTATTGAGGACATTATGAATCCCGATGCCATTGCAGCTCTCAAGAAAACACTTGCATCTGACGCTGTCGTTATCGTTTACGGCGAGGGTGCTTGAATCAAGGAGCTTGCTGATATGTATGCCGTTAAGTGCTACGTAGACAACACTCACCAGAAGGTTCAGTGGGATATGTGGACAGGCAAGCTTGCAGGCTTTGGCTGCACCGAGCCTACAAAGGGATACAACTGGAAGGAATATCACTATTCCGACTACTATATGCTTAAGCGTCAGAAGGACTTTATGTATACCGCTATGGACTTCTACGTAGAAAACTACTTCGAGAATGACCTTGTTCTCGTTCCCAGAGCTGCTTATGACGAGATTATGTCTACTCTCGTTAAGTATCCTATTCACGAGGTTAAGATTTTCAGCCCCGGTCCTTGGGGAGCTTATCGTTACGAGCAGATGGATTACGGTGTAGAGGGTCTTGCTAACAACGCATGGAACAAGATTGCAGGTCCTGAACTTCGTATCCTCATCGACTTTGGCGGAGAGAGAAGCATTTCTATGCCTATGCTCAACGCTATGCAGTACGGTCGTGAGCTTGTAGGTGAGCTTATCGACAAGCAGTATCCCGGCCTCTTCCCGCTTGATATTTGGCTTGATGACGGTTGGCATCCCACACAGCAGCCCGCTGAGAGAATTTCGATGCCTATGCACATTCACCCCTCGAGCAAGTACGTTGCTGATAACTTCAACGAGCCTCTTGGCAGATATGTAACCTACTACATAGCAGAGGCTTACGAGGGCGCTAACACCTGGATGGGCTTCCATGACGATGCTGACATCGAGGAATGGGAAAGACTTTGCGAGGAGTCGCAGAATATTAAGCCTATCGAGAACTGGAAAGACTTTATCGCTAACTGGCCCAGCAAGGAGGGTGACCTTTACCTCATTCCTCCGGGAACAATGCACGGCCACGGCGGAAACCAGATGGTTCTTGAGATGGATACCAACCCCTCTATCAACGGTACTGAGTATTCCTTCTTCGAGTACGACTTTGCAAGCCCCTCGTGGGATGACGACAAGAAGAGCATGACAGGTAAGCCCCTCAAGATGCACCTTGAGCACGGCAGAAATATGGAGAAAACCAGAAGAGCATCCTGGGTTAAGGATCACCTCCTTTCAACACCCAAGGTTCTTAAGTGGACTCCCGAGTACTATATAGACCAGTACAAGAGCACTCCCGTTATGCCTTATGACGTAGAGCGTATCCACTTTGAGCGTCGCGGTGTTCTCAACACCGAGGGCAAGTTTATGCACATGCTTACCCCCACCGTAGCTACAAAGGTTACAGTTCGTTCTATCACTAACCCTGAATTTAAGGCTGAGTGCGACAAGCTCTCCACTCTCGTTATTCCTGCTTGCTTCGGCGAGTACGAAATCATCAACGAGTGCGGCGGACGCGTTACCTGCGTTGTTCAGCACTGGAAAAAGGGTTAATTTAACACTTTAAATTAGCTAAAATTGGGCTATGATCAGAAACGACACAATGTTTTGACATCATAGCCCTAATTTTAAAATGCGGAGTATTGTATCATCAATGATACAGGCGTCAGGATTCCTTTCAAGGAGAGCTTTAGATAAACATTATGAAAACTTATATAGAAAACCACGATGTTTTCGGCGAAATGCTTTTTGCTGAAAATGGTGATATAAAGCTCGGCATACCGCTTGGCTTCGGAATCAGAATTTCATATCTATCTTATAAAGCAAGTAAGAATTTGTTTTTTGAACAGCCAAAAGAAATGACAGATTTAGCATCCGAGGACGGTTGGCGAGTTTACGGGGGGCATAGAGTTTGGCTCGCACCCGAAAGCGAAAAGGATTATAATCCAGATAATCTGCCTATATCTTATGAAATTGCAGACGACAGGATTATTCTTTATCAAAGAGAAGACGAGTGCTTAAGGGTGAAAAAATGCGTTGAAATTTCTTTTGAAGCGGATAATACCGTAAAGGTTGTTAACAAGCTTCAAAACACCGACGGCAAAACCCGCAGCTTTTCGGTATGGGGGGTTACCTCTATGGCGGGCGGCGGTATCGAATATATTCCGCTTAAGTATGGAGAGCTTAACTATTCGCCTCTGAATCATATTTCTACGTGGTTTTATACCGATTTGGGAGATAAAAGGGCAGAATATTACCCTGAATTAATAAAGCTTTCACACCGACCTTATCCGACAAAATACAAAATCGGAGTAGGCCACCCAAACGGCAGCATTAAATACGTAAATCACGGGGTTTGCTTTGAAAAAATATTTGATATTTTTAAAGACAAGCTATATCCCGATAACAACGTTTCGTTTGAAACCTTTATGTGCGATTATATGGTAGAGGTGGAAAGCCTTTCGCCATTATTCGAGGTTGCGCCAAATCAGACTGTTAGCCATACGGAATTATGGCGTTTAACCGAAGCGCAAGAAATTCAAACCGTTGATAACGGAAAATGGAGATAATTATGGAAATAAAAGTAGCATTAGTTGCTTTGGCTTGTCCTGTTGAAGTAGGCTATGAAGAAGCATTGCCACTACTGAATGCGACTGACAAGGCAATGAAAGAACAAGGCATCACCTGCGAAAATACGGGTGTTGTTATGCACGATTTGGAAACCGTCAGACTTGCTGCGGAAAGACTGAAATATTCGCAGGCTGACGTGCTTATGATTTGTATAGCAACCTGGAGTGAGGACCATCATCTTTTGGACCTCTTGTCCTACGTGGATATGCCTCTCATACTGCGTGCATACCCTGCGTTTGACACAGGCTCGCTTTGCTGCGCTCACCAGATTGGTGCTGTGTTCAGAGATATCGGCAAGAGCTGTGAGTTTGTCTACGGTTATGCCGATGATATTAACTGTGTTAAAGAGGCAAAGACGATTGCAACAGCATACGCACTCAAAAATTCTATGTCTAAAACAAGAGTAGGCGCAATCGGCGGACGCGTTAAAGGTATGACCGAAATCGCTTACGACGAGTTTGCTATCAAGCAAAAGCTCGGCTCAAGAGTGGTTAATATCGACGAAAAGGAAATGACAAGCAAGGTCAGCGCTATATCCGACACAGAGGCACAGCAGCTTCTTTCGCAAAAGAGCGCAGTCCTCGCACCCTGCAAAACAACCGCAACAAACGAGGCTCTGCTTGAGTCGATGAAATTCTACAAGGCGATGAAAGACATTGCCGATGAATATGAGCTTGGGGCGCTCGCTGTAAAATGCTATACTACATATATGGGAAAGGTGTGTCTTGGATACTCGCTTCTCTCGGAGGAGGGAATAGTTGGCTCTTGTGAGGGAGACGTGACAAACGCGCTCACTATGAAGCTTATGTATGATTTAAGCGGTAAGCCGATTAACAACACCGACCTTTTGTACCTTGATGACGAGCAGAATACTATTCTGTTTGCGCACTGCGGCTCATCAGGTTTTTCAATTGCAGAGGGCGAGATAGAGCTTGCCCCCGTAAGGCTTATGGAAACCGGTGTTTGCACGAAATTCTTGGTTAAACCCGGCAAGGTTACCGCTGTTAATATATGCGGTCACGGAGAAGATTTCCGCCTTTCGTTTATGGTGGGAGATGCAGTACCTTGCGGAATGGAATTCCCCGGAAATCCCGTCAAGATTAAGTTTGAGAAGCCCGTAAGTCAAATGAACCGTGAGATTATGCAAAACGGCATCGGACATCATTGGATGGTTGCTTACGGTGATTTTAGCGAAGAGCTTAAGTACTTCTGCAAAATAAACAATATTTGCGTTTATGAAATTTAAATCAAGGAGAAACTAATATGAAACGTTCCCAAATAAACGCAGCGATTCGAAATGCGCTTGTAATGCTCGATGAGTATAAAATCGTATTGCCGCCTTTCGCTTGCTGGTCCTGTGAAGAATGGAAAAACAAAGGCGATGAGGTGCAAGAGATTAAGGATAATATGCTCGGATGGGATATAACCGATTTTGGCAGCGGTGATTTTGATAAAATCGGGTTGCTTTTAATCTGCTTGCGCAACGGAAATCAGCTGAACAAAGAAAAATATCCGAAGCCTTATGCCGAAAAGCTTATGATAGTTAAAGAGGGACAAATAACCCCGATGCACTATCATTGGTCTAAAATGGAGGATATAATAAATTGCGGCGGCGGTAATTTGATTATCAAGCTCTACAATTCAACAGAGGATAACAAGCTTGCCGACACAGACGTATCGGTAGTTATAGACGGTGTTAAGCATAGTTTTGCTGCCGGCACAGAAATCCGTCTTAAGCCGGGTGAGAGCGTAACGTTGACTCCCGGACTGTTCCACAGATTCTGGGGCGAGGTTGGCTGCGGTACTGTTTTGGTTAGAGAGGTTTCGATGTGCAATGACGATTCCAACGATAACTGCTTCTATGATCCCGCAGGCCGTTTCCCCGCAATAGAGGAAGACGAAGCGCCCTTACGCTTGCTTTGCAACGAGTATGATAAACAGTAATACAAAGTAACCCGGAGTAAAAGCAACATAAAAAAAGCACACCGTGAGGTGTGCAAAAGTTGGATATTTGAACCTTGCTCACTAGGGTGAGCAAGGTTCTTCATCTCTGGAAGCGTGACAAAAAACAGCACACCGTGTGGGTGTGAAAAGGAGGGTATTCGCCTTTGGCGAAGATACCCACACTCGAAGCTTACAAGCAAGCTTGACGCATTCTTCGTGGGTTCTGCCTTGAATCTATAAAGTCATGTGGGTAGATGCGCATTTCGTCACAGACGAAATCCTGCCAAGCGAACATATACAATTTGGCTTTTTGTGGAGCTTTTTCACTTAAATTGGATATGCTGTGAGCGGCAGTACCTTGGCACGCAAGTGCGTGCAAGGTCGAATCAGCTTTGGAAGCAACACAAAAAACAGCACACCGCAAGGGTGTGCTGTTTTTTGTGGCGCGCCCAGGAGGATTCGAACCTTCGACCTACCGGTTCGTAGCCGGGCACTCTATCCACTGAGCTATGGGCGCATTTGGAGCGAGTGATGGGAATCGAACCCACGCGACCAGCTTGGAAGGCTGGAATTCTACCATTGAACTACACTCGCATATTGCTTTCAAGCTTTTATATCTTATCATAAAAAGCTCGGTTTGTCAATACTTTGGAGATAAATTTTTTAAAAGTTTTTTCGCATCGGCTTTTAAACAAATATTCAGAGGAATTTTTCGGAATATTTATGCATTATACGTCTAAAAGTCCGCATCCGCAGCTTCAATTTTTGATTTTTTGTTGACATATGTTAGGATTTTTGCTACAATTAATATATAAAAAAGAGAAATTCGGAGCTGTATATGGCTTTTTCATTAGTACCTGATTATATGTTTAAAACGTTCGACCTCGCAACGGCAGATTTTTTATGTGAAATCGGAGTGCGGGGTATTGTGCTTGATATAGATAACACACTTGAGCCTTACGAAAATCCAAAGCCGGGGGAAGCTGTACTGAAATGGCTGTCACAGCTCGGTGAGCGTGGAATAAAGGCGGCTATCGTGTCAAATAATAATCACGGGCGTGTATCTGTGTTCAATGCAGAAATCGGGCTTCCCGCATATGCAAAGGGCGGTAAGCCTTTCAAGAAAAACGTGCTTCGGGCAATGCGTGATATGGGTACTGACCAAACGAACACAATCCTTATGGGCGACCAGATTTTCACCGACGTGTGGGCGTCAAGAAATGCGGGAATAAGGGCAATACTTGTACCGCCGATAAAGGATAAGCGTGACCCGTTTACCCGATTTAAGCGTCTTTTAGAGCGCGGAATAATAAAAAAATACGAAAAGAGACATAAGTAATGAGAGCATTATTTGGCCCTGGCGGAAACGGCGAGATGTTTCATTCCGCAGGATATAAATCTACACTGGACGCTCCTATGTGGATAAAGAGCATCGGACTCGATGCATACGAATACGAGGCGGGAAACGGGCTTTCAGCAGGCTTCTCGACGCTTACCGAAATAGGAAATCGAGCACGAGAGGCAGGGGTCAGGATTACCTACCATACACCCTACTTTATATCGCTTTCTGGTGTGGTTGAGGAAACCAGGCTTAAGAGCATCGGATATATAAAGCAAAGTCTTGATGCGGCGGCGGCTCTTGGGGCGGCAACTATCGTTGTACATACCGGCTCTGCGGCAAAAATATCAAGAGACGAGGCAATGAGGCTTGCGGGCGATACGCTTGTAAAAACTCTCGCTTCGGTTGACACGTACGGTATTAAAATCGGGCTTGAAACTATGGGTAAGATTAATCAGCTCGGAACTCTTGACGAGGTTATCGAGCTTTGCCGTATAGATTCAGTTCTTGTTCCTGTGGTGGATTTCGGACATATGAATGCCAGGGAGCTTGGCGGTGTTTTCAAGACCTCTGACGATTATCTCGGTGTCTTTGACAAAATCGACAGAGCGCTCGGCTATGATGTTGCAAAAAATCTGCACTGTCATTTTTCCAAAATTGAATGGACGGGCAGCGGTGAGAAGCGACACCTCTCCTTTGATGATGAGGTTTTTGGGCCTGATTTTGAGCCGCTTTGCGAAGCTATTGCGAAATCAGGACTCACACCTACTATAATATCCGAGTCTGCAGGCACTCAAGCAGAAGATGCGCTCGCTATGAAAAAACACTATTTAGCTTCTTTGGGGGTAACGAATGAGTAAGCTTGAAAAAATCAGGGAAAGTATGAGACTTGGCGGTTTTGATGCCGTTATCGTTCTTGATGAATTGAATCAGCATTATCTTTCGGATTTTGCGTTTACCGACGGCTTTTTGCTGATAAGCTTAAAATCTGCTTATCTCGTAACCGATTTCAGATATTTTGAAATGGCGCAAAAGAGTGCCTCAACCGAATTCGAAATACTTATGCCTGCAGACCGCAGGGCTTTCATAAACGAAGCCTTGAGTGCCGACGGGGTAAAGACTATCGGCTTCGAGGGCGGATCTGTATCCTACGCAACACAGCGAAGATATGCTGAAAATCATCCCGCATTTACCTTTGTCGATATTGGCAGTATGATTGAGGAGTTAAGACAGGTAAAAACTCCGGATGAGATAGAAAAAATGCAAAAGGCGCAGGATATAACCGACAAGGCGTTTTCGCATATTCTTGGGGTTCTGTCAACCGATATGACCGAGCTTGACGTTGCTGTTGAGCTTGAATATACTATGCGTAAGCTTGGCGCTTCGGGCTTTGCCTTTGATACCATTGCCGTTTCGGGTGACGGCTCGGCGCTTCCGCACGGTACACCGAGAAACGTTAAGCTGAAGCCGGGCTTCCTCACAATGGATTTTGGCGCAAAATATCAAGGATATTGCTCGGATATGACAAGAACTGTTATCATAGGACGTGCAACAGAGGAGCTTCGCTCGGTTTACAACACGGTGCTTTCCGCACAGCTTGCGGCGCTTGATTTTCTGCGTGCGGGTGTTGATTGCGCTGATGCCGATAAGTGCGCAAGAGATATAATTGATGCAAAATATGCGGGTACATTCGGTCACTCTCTCGGTCATTCGGTAGGCCTTTTTGTTCACGAATCTCCCGCTCTTTCCAAAAAATCTGCGGGCAGGGCATTGCGCCCCGGTGAAATAGTTACGGTAGAGCCGGGTATATATCTTCCCGGAAAATACGGCTGCCGTATAGAGGATATGGTAAAAATTGAGGAAAATGGCATATATAATTTCACTCATTCTACCAAAGAACTCATCGAAATTACCTAAATTTCGGATATTCTGTAAAAATATTGCAAAAAACTATTGCAAATATTATAGTTTTGTAGTAAAATGTATGTGTATATTATGGGCACTTGCCCCAGGTGGGTGCGGCTTTGGCGAGTCGTGCCTCTAAAATAAATTTATGCCAAGGAAAAGGAAACTAATATGTTAACAGCAGGCGATTTCAGAAACGGCGTTACTTTCTCATTCCCCGATGATCCCACAAAGGTTTATCAGGTTGTAGAATTCCAGCACGTAAAGCCCGGTAAGGGAGCAGCGTTCGTTAGAACAAAATATAAGGATGTAATGACCGGTACTATCCGTATCGAGTCCTTCAACCCTACTGCAAAGTTTGAGAATGCAACTATCGAGCGTAAGGATCTTACTTATCTTTACAACGACGGTGATATCTATTACTTCATGGATAACGAGACATACGAGCAGCCCGAGCTTAACAAGGATCAGCTCGGTGAAAACTTCAAGTTTGTTAAGGAGAATACAGTTTGCCGTATTTCCTCCTTCAACGGTAAGATTTTCGCAGTAGATCCGCCTACATTCGTTGAGCTTGAGGTTACCGAGACAGAGCCCGGTGTTCGTGGCGATACAGCTACCAACGTTACTAAAGCGGCTACTCTTGAGACAGGCGCTGTTATCAGAGTTCCGATCTTCATTAACGAGGGCGACGTTCTCAGAATAGATACAAGAACAGGCGAATATCTCGAAAGAGCATAAGCCTTTATCTTTAAGGAGGGTTAAATTATGGGAATTACCGAAAAGGCAGCTTATATCAAGGGTCTTTTTGACGGCTACGAGCTTGAGAGCAGCAAGGAAACAAAGATTATATCCGAGCTTCTTGAACTTGTTTCGGATATGGCTGATAAGATTCGTGCGCTCGAAGAGGATAACAGAGAGCTTCACGAGTACGTAGAGGAGCTTGATCACGACCTCGGTGAGGTTGAAGAGGAGCTTTATTTCACCGACGATTATGACGACGAATACGATGACGATTACGAGGATGAGGATGATTCCGAATACTATGAAATCGAGTGTCCGTCCTGCGGTGAGGTTGTTTGCTTTGACGATTCTCTTGACCCTGACGAGCTTGTTTGCCCCGCTTGCGGTGAAAAGGTGAGCGATGCCGAGCTTTGCGACGGTGATTGCGACTCTTGCCAGAATAAAGCTGAATAACAGATTTTTGAGCCTCCTTTATGGGGGCTCAAAAAAATATTTGGGATGCAAATTAAGCTTTTCGGCTCGATACTGCGTTTTTTTAGCGTTTTATTTCAAAAAAATATTAAAAAATATGAATATTTACTAAAAAAACTATTGACTTTTTAGTTATGCAATGGTATAATTTAATGACGCTTACTGATAGGCTCGTTAAGTGCGCAGCACGCCTATGGTAGCGATTTTACACGAAAGTGAGGTGCTTTTTCATGTTCGCTATTTTTGTAACAGGTGGAAAGCAGTACAAGGTTGCCGAGGGCGATGTAATTTTCGTTGAAAAGCTCGGTCTTGCCGAGGGCGAGAAGGTTACATTTGACAAGGTCCTTTGTGTATCCGGCGAAACGCTCTGTGTAGGTGCTCCCTATGTAGAGGGTGCAACTGTTGTTGCTAACGTTGTTAAGAACGGTAAGTCCAAGAAGATCGACGTAATCAAGTACAAGGCCAAGAAGAACGAAAAGAAGAAGATTGGTCATCGTCAGGATTACACCAAGATCCAGATTGAAAAAATCGAGGGTTGATTTTAATGACAACCATTATCTTTTATAAGTCCGACGGACATTATTACGGATTTGAGGAGCAGGGACATACCGGTTACGGTGAGTCAGGTGATGACGTGTTATGCTCGGCGCTGTCAGCTATGACAATGCTCATAATTAACACTATCGAGATTTCCTATGCTTCAAGTGTTGAATACACGGTGGATGAAAAAACCACTGACATCCGTTTGATCGCAAAATCCGCGCTCCCGAAATACGAGAGTGATGAAAAGCGGCAGTATGCTGTGTCAGGACTTATACAGGCATATTTCTATCAGCTTATGGACCTTATCGAGGAATACGGAGATTACCTCGACGTAAAAGAGGTCGAGCGGGAAATATAGCCACTCAATGAGGCGTTTAGCCAAAATAATTTTGGAGGTACACGAAATGTTAAGAATTAGTTTACAATTCTTCGCTCACAAAAAGGGCGTTGGTTCTACTAAAAACGGTCGTGATTCTGAGTCCAAGCGTCTTGGCGTTAAGAGGGCTGACGGTCAGGCAGTGCTTGCCGGCAATATCCTTGTAAGACAGCGTGGCACAAAGATTCATCCCGGTGTAAACGTAGGTATCGGCTCTGACGATACTCTCTTTGCACTTGTTGACGGTACTGTTAAGTTCGAGCACATTACCGGCGGCAGAAAACAGGTTAGCGTTTACGCTGACTAATAGGTTAAAAGAGCGGCTCGCAGCTGCTCTTTTTCCTTTAATAAAATATTTTTGGAGGATAATATGTCTATTCTTGTTACCGGCGGAACCGGCTATATCGGTTCACATACTGTTGTTGAGCTTATAAAGCTTGGAAAACGTGTTATAATTGTTGATAATCTTTCAAACAGTAAGCTTTGTGTTCTTGACAGAATTGAGAAAATTACGGGTGTTCGTCCCGAATTTGTAAAGTGTGATTTACTTAATAAGGCGGGAATAGATGAAATATTCGAAAAAAATCCCGATATTGATTCGGTTATTCACTTTGCGGGTCTTAAGGCGGTTGGTGAGTCCTGCTCATTGCCTCTTAAGTACTATCATAACAACATTACAGGTACGCTTATGCTGCTTGAATCTATGCTTGAGCACAAGGTGAACAAGATAGTTTTCAGCTCCTCAGCTACGGTTTACGGACTTCCGAAAACTGTTCCGATTAAAGAGGATTTCCCGCTCTCAACAACTAACCCTTACGGTGAGACCAAGCTGATGATTGAGCGTATTCTTAAGGACACGGCGGCGGCAAATCCTGAATTTTCAGCATGTATACTCAGATATTTCAACCCCATAGGAGCGCATGAGTCAGGACTTATCGGTGAAGACCCAAGAGGTATTCCCAACAACCTTTTGCCTTACATTGCAAGGGTTGCCGCAGGTAAGCTTGAATGTCTTAACGTCTTCGGTGACGATTACGATACCAAGGATGGCACGGGAGTGCGTGACTACATTCACGTAGTTGACCTTTCACTTGCTCATCTTCGTGCGCTTGAATATACCGATAGACTAAAGGGTGTTGATGCGATAAACGTAGGCACAGGCAACGGATATTCGGTGCTTGAGATGGTAAAGGCATTCGGTGACGTTTGGGGAGCGCCTGTAAAATACAAGATTGCGCCTCGTCGTCCCGGTGACATTGCGGAGTGCTATGCCGACCCCACAAAGGCATACGAGGTGCTTGGTTGGCGTGCTGTGCGTGACCTTAAAAAGATGTGCGAGGATTCGGCACGTTGGCAGAAAATGAACCCCGACGGATATCCTGAAGATTAAAAGGCTATATCAGCCAAACAAGAAAAGTATCGCTTTTATCTTGTTTGGCTGAATTTATGTGAGGAGAATATGGGAAAGCTTGGTGAAAAACGTCTCTTTTTACTTGATATGGACGGCACTATATATCTTGACTACGATTTGTTTGACGGTACGCTTGATTTTCTTGATAGAGTCAAAAAAATCGGTGGCAAGTATCTGTTTTTGACTAACAATTCTTCAAGGGGCGCTGCCGTCTACGTTGAAAAGCTTAAAAAAATCGGTATTGAAAGCACAATAGATGATTTTTTAACCTCAACTAATGCCACGGTTATGTATATAAATTCAAATCACCCCGACAAAAAGTTCTATGCAATGGGAACAAAATCCTTTGTTTCGGAGCTTGCCGATTCGGGAGTAAACGTTACAACCGAGCTTTCGGATGATATTTTCGGTGTGGTTATTTCCAATGATACAGAGCTTGATTTTAAAAAGCTTGATGACGTTTCTTATCTTCTGACAAGAGGTGTCGAGGAATATATAGCCACAAACCCCGACTGGGTATGTCCGACCTCTTACGGATACGTACCCGATTGCGGGTCGTTTGCCGAAATGCTTTACAGAGCTACGGGTAAAAAACCTCGTTTCATAGGTAAGCCACAGCCCGAAATGCTTTATACCGCAATGGAAAAGTGCGGTGTCGGCAAGGCGGAAACCGTGATGATAGGCGATAGACTTTACACAGATATCGCATCAGGGTATAACGCAGGCGTTGATACGGTATTTGTGCTTTCGGGTGAGGGGCGGCTCGAGGACGTGGAGAAAAGCGATATTAAGCCTACTTATATTATGAAAAATATAAGAGAGGCATTTAACGAAATTTGAGTTGGAGAAGATATGATTACAGTTAATAATCTTTCATTTCAGTTTGGCGGTCAGCTTCTTTTTAAGGATGTAGACCTTAAATTTACTCCCGAAAATTGTTACGGAATTATAGGTGCAAACGGAGCGGGAAAATCGACGTTTCTTAAATTGCTTTGCGGTGAGCTTGAGCCTACAAAGGGTGAGATTTCCGTGCCAAAGGACGTCAGAATGTCTGTTCTTAAGCAGAACCACTTTGCGTTTGAGGAATATACGGTTCTTGATACCGTAATTATGGGAAATGAGCGACTTTACAAGATAATGAAGGAAAAGGATGCTCTTTACGCAAAAGAGGATTTCAGCGACGAGGACGGCTTAAGAGCCGCAGAGCTTGAGGCAGAATTTGCCGAGCTTAACGGTTGGGAGGCAGAATCAGAGGCATCGAAGCTTATACAGGGCCTTGGACTTTCGGACGAGCTTCTGTACACAGAAATGTCCTATCTTAAGGAAAGCGAAAAGGTAAAGGTGCTTCTTGCTCAAGCGCTTTTCGGAAATCCCGAGGTTATACTGCTCGACGAGCCTACCAACGGTCTTGATATTGATGCGGTAATGTGGCTTGAGGGCTTCCTTGCCGACTATTTCGGTACTGTTCTTGTTGTTTCTCATGACCGTCATTTCCTCAACGACGTATGCACAAATATAGTCGATATAGATTACACGGGTATCAAAATGTACGTTGGTAACTATGAGTTCTGGTACGAATCCAGCCAGCTTATACAGCGTATGATAAAAATGCAGAACAAGAAAAACGAGGAAAAGATTGCAGAGCTGCAGAACTTTATCTCTCGATTTTCTGCAAATAAATCAAAATCAAGGCAGGCAACCTCAAGAAGAAAGCTTCTCGATAAGCTTACTGTTGAAGAGCTTCCTGCATCCAGCAGAAGATATCCATATATCGGCTTTGAAATGGATAGGGACGCAGGCAAGGAAATCCTGCATGTCGAGGGACTCTCAAAAAGCCTTGACGGCAAGTGTCTTTTCAAGGATCTGACGTTCCACGTTATGAAGGGTGATAAGATTGCCTTTGTTGGCAACGAACTTGCAATAACGCATCTGTTTGAAATACTCAATGAAAAGGAAACGCCCGATAGTGGTGATTTCAAATTTGGCGTGTCTATAACGACGTCCTATTTCCCGCACGATAACAGCGAATTCTTCGAGGGACATCGGGAATCTATCATTGATTGGATGAGGCAATATTCCTCTGACCAGACCGAGACGTATTTGCGTGGCTTCCTTGGTAAAATGCTGTTTTCGGCTGACGCTGTTTTCAAGCCCGTTAACGTGCTGTCAGGCGGCGAGAAGGTGAGATGTATGTTCTCACGCATGATGATGTTCGGTTCGAATATGCTGATTGTTGACCAGCCGACAGACCACCTTGACCTCGAATCCATAACAGCGGTAAACAACGGACTTACAGCGTTCCCGGGTAATATTTTGCTTTCCTCTCACGACTATGAGATAATAAATACTGTTGCAAACAGAATTATCGAGATAAAAGAGGACGGCTCATATATTGACCGCACCGGAACTTACGAAGAGTATCTTGAGTGGAAAAAAGAGAAAGATATGTAAACCTTTGTGAGAAAAATGCGTATTTTTCAAAGAAATATATAAAAAGAAAAAGCGGCCTATGACACGGAATTTTGAGTCATAGGTCGCTTTTTTAACTATGTTAATATTTAAAACGGGAAAACGAACTGCAACAGGGAAAAT
>JAZOWX010000007.1:0-3293 GCA_045659405.1 Eubacteriales bacterium
CTCGCGGAGCAATCTGCGCGCGGCTCGCTTGTGCTAGCACAGACTCGCTTGCGCTTGATTATGACGGTAGCTCTAACCAACTGAGCTAATGGTCCAAATAGTTATTTAATTGTAAGCAATAAAGACTTCGGCTCGTCGTACGAACCTAGGACCGACCGGTTATACTCCTTGCGAGTTGCCTTTTTGAAAAGGCACACTTCGTGTTTAGTTTCGCCTTGGCGAAACACTCGCGGAGCAATCTGCGCGCGGCTCGCTTGTGCTAGCACAGACTCGCTTGCGCTTGATTATGACGGTAGCTCTAACCAACTGAGCTAATGGTCCAAATAGTTATTTAATTGTAAGCAATAAAGACTTCGGCTCGTCGGGCGAACCTAGGACCGAATAAACCGACAGTCAGAATAATTAAATTCAATTCTTACTGCGACTAATATATTGTATCAAAGAAATATGAATAAATCATTAACAATTGGTTAACTAATTATAAAATGCGTGTCGATTGAAAATTCTCTTTTCGTCTATGTTCACTATATGCAAAAATTGTTGGTTTTACCACTAAAACTATCACGCTTTGCAAAAAAACAGACCGTACTTTTTGGGGCTTTACATAAAAATCGGCGGCTGTTTTAATGCTGCCGCCGATTTTGTATTATTGGCTATTAGAATCCGTATTCGCAGGATACCTTTACCAAATCACCGTTCTTCACATACTCCGCAGAAAGCGAGCTGATTTTTCCGCCCTGTACAACTACGGAAATAGAAACGGTTGCCGCTATTTCAACACCAAGAACTGCCTTTGTGTCGGTTGAGAACACGGTTGCATAAAGAGCATTGCCCTCAATTCTTGCGTTATTCAGCTTATACTGATCGAGGTTAAGAAGATATGCGCCGTTTGCTATAACGTTGCCTGCAAGCTCGCCGTTGAGCGTGTAGTTACCGTTCTTATCGCAGTCTACAACAAACGGGCCTTCGGTTACCACCATATCCTCGTCTGCATTCAAATCACCGTATCTCTGCTTTGTAAATTCAACGGTAGCCGAGCCGTCTGCATTGTACGATATATCAAATTCAGATACGAGCTGTCCCTTGCCCTCGCTTATAAACGTGGTTTTTACACTCGACGTCTTAATCGAGCTCATAGCCGAAAGCGCAGCAACAAACTCGGAAAAGCTTACGCCGCCTTCGGATACGGGAATCTCGGGCGCATTGGTACCACCGCCGTTATCGTCTTCATTGCCGCCGTCATTATTGTTGTTATTGCAAGAAAAGATGCAAAATATCGAAGATAGCACAAGAAGCATTGCTAAAAACTTTTTCATAAATTTCATCCTTTCTCAAAATCAGCCTATGGTAATGTTTTCTATATCGTATGTATATTCAACCTTGATGCTAACGTCTATTTTAGGAGTATTAGCGGTTGCCGCCTCGGAATATACAATCTCGATTCCAACAACGCAAGCTCCGTCATTTTTAAGGATAACGCTAACGTCAGAATTGATAGCCTTACCCAAAACGCTCTCGGTGTTTGCCTTGGGAACTGTGAAGCTAATGGTTTTTCCGTTATCCTTTATATCCTTAATCTGCGCATCGGTTATGTTGAGCGATATTGATCCCTCGCTGGGTGCGAAATTGCTTGCCGATACGTCCCATATGCCCCAGAGTCCGCCATTAACCTGTGTACGAACACCGCGTCCCTCATAAAACTCTTTAACAGTCGTAGTTTCCTCAATCGAGCCGAGAATTGCCGCATTAGAGCCGTCAGCTACCGAACGAAGTCTCTGTGTAATCTGTGTAAGCTCTGCCGCAGCCTTTGTTCCGTCTATCTTTCCGCTGATGAGTATCGTGGTATCCTGAAGCTTCGTATCTCCAAAAGAATAGGTTGCTACGGTAACGCTCTTTGTAGGAGATTTTCTGTTGTACATCGCAAGAATCTTCTCCGAGGTCTCGCCAATAGTACTGGGCTGCTCACCGACGTCACCGCTGCCGTTATTATTACCGGCATTGTTGCAGGAGGTTACGGTAAAAGCAAGCACCAAAATCAAAGCAAATGCTATAAATCTTTTCATCATCTGATCCTTTCAAGCCAAAATTCTTTTCTACCGTTACTCTGCGGTGGGAAATTCAATCGTAATATCGTTATAGCTGTAAGAGGTATCAATAGTTACGTCAGCGCCCTCAAGAGATTTGT
This sequence comes from Eubacteriales bacterium, assembly GCA_045659405.1. GTDB lineage: Bacteria > Bacillota > Clostridia > Oscillospirales > CAG-272 > UBA1740. Next base: position 2,186 of record JAZOWX010000007.1, read on the forward strand.
AGCTGATTGTAACACCTCTCATAAATACACCGTCTGTCGTAACAACTACGGATATATCACCTTGAGCAGAAATCGAATATCCGATAACATCCTGGATATTGCTTGCTGCTATTGTAGCGGTGAGTGTCTTTTCGTCCACGCTCTTTTCATAGGTCTTGAAGCGATTCTTAATGAGATTGAAGCTTCTGTTGACAGTTTCGGAAGAAATAAGCTCCCAGCTATCACCCTCTGTAACCGATATCTTACCGTCCTTGAAGTATATCGAGCCAACCAAATGCTTAATCCAATCCGCAGCGCCCTCATCAGGAGTTGCGAAAGTCTTGTAATCGTAAGAGAACTTGGAATCAGAGCCATTTATCTCAAGCGAATACATACTGTTGAGATCCTCGCCGTATCTTGGGTCATTCGTCGCAAACAGATAAGTCACCTTTGTAACAATCTTGGTCGGACGGGATGCCGCAACAACGTCCTCAAGCGGATTGCCGATTTCGATATTTTCGCCGCCGTTATTTCCGCCGTTATTTCCACCGTTGTTTCCACCGTTATTTCCGTTGTTACAGGATACGATTGAAAATGCGCAAAGGAGCGCAGTCAGTATACATAAAATTTTCTTCATTTCAAACACCTGACAAAGCCTTTCGTGCTGATAGTTATTCTATACTATCATAATTATACATTTTTAAAGAAGAAAAGTCAATAGAAAGCGTACGTGATAACAGCACTCACTCTCACAAAATTTATCTTTTCTTTTTATTTAAAATAACCAAATGAAGCCGTGAACGCCCGAAAAAGCGTTCATTTTCCAAGCAAAACAGCTTTTTTGAACAATTTAGACAGAGGCACTTTTTGCACCTCTGCCCTGTTTGTTTTTTATTCGGTTAGCCTGGATACGGCAGCCGGGGCAAACGGATTTAGAGCAGAAATCGTCGGCTGACACGCGAGAGGTGTACAAAGGTACATTGAGCGTGGAAACGGCGATAGAAAACGAAATACAAATATAAACGAAGAAAACCTGCCGTTTGGCAGGTTTTCAACACAAACAGCTTTGCTATAGCTGATTTTCGGCTACTATCAAAGCAACTTGGAACAATCCATTTCGTTTTCGGTT
>JAZOWX010000008.1:0-53885 GCA_045659405.1 Eubacteriales bacterium
GATATCATACCGAAGGTATATTTGCTATTCGTCGGTCGGACTCGACGAATGACGCAATATGCCGCAAGCGGCATGCATCAGTGGAGTAGATATCATATCAAGATACAATATCTGTAAGGAACGGATATAATTGAAAAAGCCTCACGAGTGTATATTAATGATATATGACTTCGTCATATGATATACTCGGTTAACGAGATATACTCTTTAACCGAGTATGATATATTTGCGGTGCAAATATGATATAATATCCGTTCCCTCATATGCCGCAGGCGTATATCATCGCACCGAGTGCGATATCATACCGTAGGTATATCATCCGTTTCGTAAGGAACGGATATAATTGAAAAAGACTCAAGATTGCATCCAATCTTGAGTCTTTTTCTGGTGCTTGTGACAGGACTTGAACCTGCACGGGGGTGCCCACCGGAACCTAAATCCGGCGCGTCTGCCAATTCCGCCACACAAGCGTTTTTTGAATTACTCAACAATTGTATCACACAAAAAGCGAAAAGTCAAGAATTTGTACGGATATAACTCTTATTGCTAAAAACTTTTCCCAGTCGAGCGATACACTTGTTTATTCAATTGTTTTTTCACCGTCTGTTTTATTATCTGCTGACCCCTTTTGCTCGTCGTAAAATCCAAGGTCGCCAGCCATAACAGCGCCCGTTAAAATCGAGTCGCAGCCGTATTTCTGCCTTATTTTATCCACCGTTTGTTCTCTTTTTTTAACTTTTGCCCGTTTTTGTTCGCTGCCTGTGTCAAAGAGTGTGAGCTGCTCGGTAACGAATTCGGAGCGGACGAGATTCGAGGCTGTAACCGTAAGCATACGTATGGGATTTCCCTCGTACCACACCTCACGCAAAATAGAATAAGCGGTAGCCGAAATCTCTCTTGCAATATCGGTTGGCGGTGATTGGGGGCGCTGACGCTGAATGCTCGTCAGATAATCATTCTTGATTGTCAGCATTACGGTTGAGCATTTCATCCCCTTGCTTCTTAACCTTGTTGCGATTTCATCCGATAGAAAGCTTATTCCGACACGAGCCTCGTCAAAGCTCGTAATATCGTGCTTAAAGGTAAATCCGTTTCCGACGCTCTTTACGTCCTCAGGCACAGCCGATACGGCAGAATCATCTAGGCCGAGAGCGTATTTGTAGAGCATTTCCCCGCTTTTTCCAAGCCTTGCCGTGAGGATTGTGGGACTTGCTGCGGCAAGCTCGCCTATCGTCTTGATACCCAGCCTTAAAAGTGCCTCTTCGGTCTTTTTTCCGACAAAGAGCATATCACCGACAGGCAGAGGATATACGATACCTCTGAAGTTTTCTTCGCTTATAACTGTAATCGCATCAGGCTTTTTATAATCGCTTCCAAGCTTTGCAAAGACCTTGTTAAAGGATACACCGATAGAAACGGTAATACCTACCTCACGCTTTACGTCCTGTCTTATTTTCTCTGCTATTTCCTCGCCCGTGCCGAAAAATTTTCCGCTTGCGGTGACGTCAAGCCAGGACTCGTCGATTCCGAAAGGCTCTACCATATCGGTATAGCGCCGATAAATTGCATTTACTCTTTCCGAAAACTCGTGGTAAAGTCCGTGATGCGGCTCGGTAATTACGAGATTCGGACATTTTTTCTTTGCGGAATACACCGTTTCCGCAGTCTTAATATTGTATTTTTTTGCAAGCTCGTTTTTGGCGAGAACGATGCCGTGACGTGCCTCAACACTGCCGCAAACAGCCATTGGAACGTTTTTTAGCTTCGGATTCAGCGTTTCCTCTACCGATGCAAAAAAACTGTTACAATCACAGTGAAGTATAACTCTTGCCACCGCTCGCTCCCCCCTATAATTTTTATTCTATGAGCTTTGTATGTCTTGAATGACCCTCGCCGGGCTTCATTGTAAAGGAAAATTCCGTACCCGAATCCCCCGACACGACGGTAATTTCCTCACCGTGCGCATCTATAATGGTTTTTGAGATATAAAGTCCGAGTCCTACCCCGGTTTTGTCCTTGCCACGGCTTTTATCCGTCTTGTAGAATCTGTCAAATACAGCGCCAAGCTCATCCTCTGCTATCGTCTCACCCTCATCATAGATAGAAAACCTTATTTTCTTATCACGGAGAGTCTCTATTTTTATTTTGAAAAGACCGCCCTCGCGAGAGAATTTAATTGCGTTGTGGCACAGATTATATATTACCTGATATATCGCATCCTTATCCGCCTTGACGTACATTTCGTCGCTCTGCGCATCAAATACAACGTCAAGCTTTTTATCCTCTATTTTCTGTTCAAAGGATATAAGGACAATTCTTGCAACCTCAGCAATATCAAAATCCGCAAAATTGAATTTACGGTCTCCCGATTCAAGACGTGATACGTCAAGTATCTGTGAAACAAGCCTTGAGAGCCTATGCACCTCACCCGATATTACACCGAGATAATATTCGTGCTTTTCGGGTGGTATAGCGCCTGAAGTTATACCGTCTATAAAGCCAGAAATAGTTGTCATAGGCGTACGCAAATCGTGCGAAATGCTGGCAAGGAATGAGTTTCGCATCTTTTCAAGATTGTCAAGCGATTCTGCCATATTGTTAAAGGCTTTTGCAAGTTCCGAAACCTCATCATTTCCGTAAACCGTAACTCTTGCTGTGAAATCGCCCTTTGCAAAGCTTTTTGCCGCCCCCTTCATAACACGCAATGGGTGAATAATTCTTTCGGTTATGAAATAAGTAGCTATAACGGCGGCAAGCATAACCCAGATAGAGCTGTTAAAAACGGCTCGTCTTGATACGGTTATCAGCCTATCCTCCGAAGCGGTTGAGGAAAGAGCGAAAACGTATCCGCATACCGCCCCCTCGTCATTGACGACCTTTTGCGCCATAACTATTGAATGCTCGGGTAAAAAACCGTCGAAATCGCCTCTGTAAACGAGTCTGCCCCCGTCCTGCTCGCCAAACGAGTCTATCGGCAAGCTTCCAAGCTCGCCGTGGATTATAGGGTCACCGCCCTCGGGCATTCCGATAGTCGTAAGAAGCACAGCTCCCGTGGCATCGCTTATCATTATCTCAAAATCGGATTTCAGGTTGAGAACAGATAGAACAATTCCCATTGCAGTACCCGTATTAACGAAAACCTCAAGATTTGTATTGCCCAAATGCTCAATCTGACCGGATATCACCTGCGCTGTGCGCTGCAAGCTATCCTCCTTGTCCTTTGTCAGATGATTGCCTATAATCGAGGTAATAATACCAGAAAGCATAATAAAGCTGACGAGTATTATTACCGTAAAGGCAACAAGATATTTAGAAAAAGATGTTTTAAACATTCTTTAACACTCCAAAAATATTTTACACGTTAATTATACATTATTTTATCATACGTTGTCAAATATTTTTCGGCATTATGATTGACTAAATATAAATTTTGTGTTAAAATGTATTGAACGTAAAACAGAAGCCGTAATTTGCGGCGGTTAGGAGATAATATGACAGTTACAAGATTTGCGCCAAGCCCCACAGGCTATATGCATATCGGAAATTTGAGAACAGCGCTTTATTCGTATCTTATATCAAAGCACGACGGCGGAAAATTTATTCTCCGTATTGAGGATACAGACAGAGAGCGTCTGGTTGAGGGCGCAACCGACGTTATAAAGTCAACTCTTGAAATTACAGGACTTCGCTATGACGAGGGACCTGACGTTGGCGGTGAGCACGGCCCTTACGTACAGAGTGAGCGTAAGGATATCTATATGATTTACGCAAAGAAGCTCGTTGAGCTTGGCGCTGCATACTACTGCTTCTGCACCAAAGAGCGTCTTGACAAGCTTCACGAGGCTGACCCGCTCGGCGGATATGACAGACATTGCCGTAACCTCTCGGCAGAAGAGGTACAGCGTAATCTTGATGCGGGCGTTCCGTTTGTTATCCGTCAGAAGATGCCGACAGAGGGTGTAACCTCTTACACAGACTCGGTATTTGGCGAGATTTCTACGAACAACTCCGAGCTTCAGGACCAGATACTTATGAAGGCTGACGGATATCCCACCTACAACTTTGCGCACGTTGTTGACGATTATCTTATGGGCGTCACCCACGTTGTAAGAGGCTCCGAATATCTTACCTCTACCCCGAAATACGTTCTTCTTTACGATGCTTTCGGTTGGGAAAGACCCACCTACGTACATCTGCCCCTGCTTATGGGTAAAAACGAGGATGGCTCGGTTTCCAAGCTTTCGAAGCGTCACGGCGCAGTATCATTCCAGGATTTGCTGAACGACGGATATCTTCCCGAGGCGATACTCAACTATATTGCGCTTCTCGGCTGGTGCCCCACAGGTAACAGCGAGGTTGAGTTCTTCACCCTGCCCGAGCTTGAAGCGGCATTCACAATAGACGGTGTTTCAAAATCCCCCGCAGTATTCGATTTTGAAAAGCTGCTTTGGTTCAACGGCGAGTATATTCACAAGCTTGACGATGCAGTTTTCGCACAGCTTGTAGAAAAGTATATCACGCTTGATATTCCCGAAACGCTCAATAAGGCAAAGATGCTTTCGCTTCTTAAAACAAGAATGTCGAAGCTTTCCGAAATAGATGAAAAAATGAGCTTCTTCGTAAAGCTTCCCGACTACGACCGTGAGCTGTTCTTAAACAAAAAGAACAAGATTTCCGAATACGATACCGTAAAGCTTATACTCACAGAAGCAAAAGCGACACTTTCGGGTGTTGACTCCTTTGATAACGATACTCTCTTTGCAAGTCTGATGCCGCTGACCGAAAAGCTCGCTGTCAAAACAGGTACGCTTATGTGGTGTATCAGAATTGCGGTTTCGGGCATGTCTGCAACCCCCGGCGGAGCTACCGAAATTATGGAGGTTATCGGCAAAGCCGAGAGCCTTGACAGAATCGAAAAAGCCATAAATATGCTTTAATAAGTCAACTAAAGTTGGCAAAATTCTAAATTTAAATAATAAACATATAAAAAAGAGCAAACACGCAAGACAAAATCTTGTATGTTTGCTCTTTTTTGTTGGTAAGCTGTGCGGTATTCGCGGGTTTATGCTGAAATACGGCAGCCGCAGTTTATGCCGAAGGCATTTCACGCTTGGCAAGCACGACCGCAGGTCATTTCAAACTTGTCGCAGCAAGCATTTCAAGACTGCAAGGTCATTTCACAAATCCGCTTGGCGGATTTATTTCATCGCTTTATACACCCGTGGGGGTATCAAGCCAATTCTTTGAGTCCCATATACAGCTCGTAATATCTGCCCTTTTGCGAAAGCAGGTCGTCGTGGTCGCCACGCTCGATAATCTTTCCCTGCTCCAGCACCATAATTGCATTTGCATTTCTTACGGTCGAAAGTCTGTGAGCTATGACAAAGGTGGTTCTGTTTTTCATCAATCTGTCCATACCGTGCTCGATATGGCGCTCGGTTCTCGTATCAACAGATGAGGTTGCTTCGTCAAGCACGAGTATCGGAGCTTTGGAGAGCGCAGCTCTTGCGATATTAAGCAGCTGTCTTTGACCTTGTGAAAGATTTGCACCGTCACCCTCAAGGAAGGTCTGATAGCCGTTTTCAAGTCGCATAATAAAGCTGTGCGCACTTGCGGTCTTTGCCGCCTCTATAACCTCGTCGTCGGTTGCGTCAAGTCTGCCGTAGCGGATATTTTCCATAACAGTACCGGTAAACAGATGCGTATCCTGAAGCACCATTGCGATATTCTTTCGCAAAAAATCCTTTTTGTAGGATTTAAGAGGCTTACCGTCTATTGTTATCTCGCCCGACTCAATATCGTAAAAGCGGTTAAGAAGATTGGTAATCGTGGTTTTTCCTGCTCCCGTTGAGCCGACAAAGGCAATCTTTTGCCCCGGCTTTGCGTAAAGCGAGATATCCTTAAGCACATTCTTTTCGGGAACGTAACCAAAGGAAACGTCCTTCATTACAACGTATCCGTCTATATGCTCGTCGGTAGCATCAGGGGCATCAAGCGCTTCTGTGGGGGCATCCATTACACCGAACACACGCTCCGCACCCGCAAGTGCCGCAAAGAGAGTTGACACCTGCATAGATATCATATTTATCGGCATTGAGAACTGTCTTGAATAGCCTGCAAATACGGTAAGCGCACCCGGTGCAAAACCCGCAGTACACATAAGAACACCGCCGACACCCACGGTAAGGCTGTAACAAATCTGTCCGATATTTCCCATAATCGGGCCCATTACACCGCCCCAGAACTGCGCATACATCTGCTTATCACGCAAATCCTCGTTGAGAAGCGAAAACTCCTCGGTGCATATTTTTTCGTGATTAAATACCTTGACAACCTTTGCACCGCTGACGGTTTCCTCAATATAGCCGTTTACAGCGCCAAGCGCCGCCTGCTGTCCCTTATAGTATTTAGAGGAGCGCTTACCGATAAGTCCGCCGCCCTTGATAAATACCGGGATAAACACAACGGTGATAAGCGTCAGCCACACGTTTGTCGTAAGCATAAATATGAACGTACCGACAACCGTAACCACACCGCTGACAATAGAGGTCAAGGAGTTATTGAGCATCACGTCGATATTATCTATATCGTTTGTGAAACGGCTCATTATTTCGCCCGTCGGGTGAGAATCAAAATATTTTACAGGAAGCCCCTGCAAGCTCTCAAAAAGGTCGTTTCTGATTTTTTGCACCGAATTTTGAGAAACCGAAAGCATAAGACGTGCTTGAACGTAAGAGCAAACCGCTGAAACAACGTATATAAATCCGAGAATAATGAGTGCCGCAAAAACGTAAACGGTTATGTTTTTGGCTGTTGAGCCCATAAATACGCTGACGACAGGAGAGCTTACGAATGCTTCGATAATGCCGTCGGCAAAGCTTTCAAGCGCACTCGGAGATATATCGGCTGCGGGATTTACTTCAAGCGTTATTCTGTTTATGATAGGCGCAATAAGATAAGATGCGCAAAGGCTTGTCAAGGTCGTGAGCAGCATACAAACAAGCACCAGAATAAGTCTGTATCTATATACACCGACGTAAGAGAGGATGCGTTTTACAGTCGAGCCGATATTTTTCGGCTTACCCGACATTCGCGCGCCGCGAGGACCGGGGCCCATGCCGAATCCCTTTTTGTCCTGGGCAATGCTGTTATATCTTGCCCGAAGCTCATCAAGCGTTCTCGACATTTGTATTCTCCTCCTTATCCATTTGTGAATAGTATATCTCCTGATACTCCAGGTTAGAGGAAAGCAGCTCGTCGTGCTTACCCATACCCGTAATTCTGCCCTCGTTCATAACAATAATATTATCAGCCTCTCTTACAGAGGAAATTCGCTGGGCAATTATAATCTTCGTGCATTCGGGAAGATCGTTTTTCAGGGCGCTCCTTATCTGCTTTTCGGTAGCGGTATCGACAGCGCTCGTCGAGTCGTCAAGTATCAGTATTTTCGGCTTTTTGAGCAGCGCTCTTGCGATACAAAGCCTCTGCTTTTGTCCGCCTGACACGTTAGAGCCGCCCTTGTCAAGAATTGTACCGTATCCGTCTGTAAAGGTTGATACGAATTTGTCCGCAGCTGCGTGTGTTGCAGCGGTGACAACCTCGTCGTCGGATGCGTTTATATCACCCCAGCGCAGGTTTTCGGCAATGCTTCCCGAGAAAAGTAGATTCTTCTGAAGCACCATTCCGACACCCTCACGAAGATTATAAAGCGAGTAGTCACGCACGTTTATGCCGTCTACTAAAATCTCTCCGGAATCCGTATCGTAAAGCCTTGCAATCAGGGATACGAGCGTTGTTTTACCCGAGCCCGTCGAGCCAATGATACCGACGGTTGTGCCGTGCTCTATTGTAAGATTGATGTTATCGAGCACCGAATCCTCGCTGTTTTTGTGATATCTGAAGGATACGTTTTTGAACTCTACTCTACCGCTGTCAACCGTCTTTTCGGGATAACTTGCGTTATCGTCGGTAATATCGGTTTTTTCATCAAGAATTTCGGAAATTCTGCGAGCCGAAGCCAAGGCACGTGATGATGTCATAAACAGCATAGTTACCATCATCAGCGAGTGAAGTATCTGGTTGACGTAGGTGATGAATGCGCTAAGGTCGCCAACCTCCATGCCTCCGCCGATTACTATACCGTGTCCGAACCATACAACGGCTATCGTCGTTGCATACATAAACACGTTCATTACAGGCATTAAGAATATCATAACGCTGACAGCGTGCATACCCGCATCCTTAAGAGCGGAGTTTGCGTTTTTGAACTTCTCTGTTTCGTAATTTTCTCTGACAAAGGACTTTACAACACGCACGTTTGTTACGTTTTCACGCACGGTTGAGTTGAGCGTGTCGATTTTCGTCTGCATTTTGGCAAATCTTGGGAAGCCTATCGAAATTATACCGAATATCGAAATAAGCATAAGCGGTACGGTTACGGCAAATACAACCGAAAGCGAGGGCTTAAGAGTTATTGCCATAACGAGCGCACCTATCATCATACCGGGTGAGCGGAGCGCCATACGCAGGAGCATATTTACAAAATTCTGCATTTGGGTAACGTCATTCGTAAGACGAGTAACAATCGAGCCTGCGGAGAATTTATCAATACTTGAGAATGAAAAATCCTGCAACTTTGAATAAGCGTCACGACGCAAATCGGCGGCAAAATTAACCGATGCCTTTGCACCGAAATATGCGCCACCGACACCGCCCGCAAGCATCAAGACTGCGGTAAGTATCATAAGAAGACAGATTCCTATTGAATTCGGCACGGTAAGAGTACCGTCAGTGCCTTGGTTTATGATAATCGAAAGAAGCTTTGGCATAAGCACCTCTCCGACAACCTCGACTATCATACAAAGCGGGCCTAATATAAAGTAAGGTAAGTATGGTTTTACGTATTTTAACCAGCGCTTCAAGGGTTTTCCCTCCTATCCTTTTCAAGTTGTTTTTCCATATTGCTTTGCATTTTATTAAGGCAGGATATATACATATCAAATTCTTCCTCGGTGAACCCCTCAAAGAGAGTTTTATCCACCTCGGTAAACATTGATTTTGAAGATGCCAAAAGCGCCTCTCCCGCCTCGGTTATATTAACCTCGTTGTATCTCGAATCTCTGCCGAGCGTTCGTGTAATATATCCGTTTTTTTCCAGTGTTTTCAGTGCGCCCGTTACAGCCGCGGGCGTTATTCCGACGATTTCGGCAAGCTGCTTTTGCGAGCCTATACCGCCGTTTTTGTGAATGTTTATAAGTATCATATGCGCCGAGCGGTGGATACCTATATCGCAAAGCTTCGTATCAAAAAGCCGCTTGTGCATACGGTCTGTTGTAATCATCATACGGATAGCCGCATGAAGCTTTTCCTTATTCACGAAAATCCTCCTTATCCAATGCCAATCTAAATCGAATACGTTTTAAAAAGCATATTTTGTACGATACATCGCCAAAAATCCTCTAAATATCCGACTTTACAAAAGATAACGGGCGTAAATATGCCGATTTATATAGATTTTGGCGTTTTCTATTTAGGTTTGTGTTGGCTACAACAATTAACTACTTAACTATTATACACCGAAAGGTGAAAAAGTCAACAGAAAAAAACGAAATTTAATATTTGTTAACATATATGTTGCAAGGGCGGTAATTTTGTGCTAAAATAGAATAAAAAAGCGTGATTTTGGGAATGAAAAACACAACACTTTGCTATATTGAAAAAGACGGCAAGTATCTTATGATACACCGCACGAAAAAGGAAAATGACGAAAACCGTGACAAGTGGATAGGGCTTGGCGGAAAGCTTGAATCGGGCGAGAGTCCCTACGACTGTGTAAGACGTGAAATTTTTGAGGAATCAGGGCTTATACTCGATAAACCCGAGTATCGGGGTATCGTCACCTTTGTGTCTGACACGTGGGGTACGGAATATATGCATCTTTTCAAATGCACCGAGTTCCACGGCAAGATAAAGCCCCAATGTGATGAGGGAGAGCTTTGCTGGATAGAAAAAAGCGCACTTCTCTCTCTGCCAATCTGGGAGGGGGATAAAATCTTTCTTCGTCTGCTTGACGAGGACCTGCCGCACTTTTCCTTAAAGCTCGTCTACCGTGCCGAAAAGCTCCTGTCGCATACGCTGGAATTTTAAAATGCTGTTATAGCATTTCACGATAGCTACTGTCATTTCAAGCTTCGGTGTGCAAAGCATTTCAAGACCGAAGTTCATTTCAAGCAAAGAAACCGTGGATTTTCCCACGGTTTCTTTGTATTTTTACTTCAAAAGCTTCTTCCGCTCCTTGTAATCGGGCAGGATTTTTTCGATTATCGCATAAAATTTCGCCGAGTGGTTCATCTCGTGAGTATGGGCAAGCTCGTGGACTACCACGTATTCACGTGCCGCCTCGGGGTACATCATAAGTCTATACGAAAAGGATATGTTTTTCTCGCTAGAGCAGGAGCCAAAGCGCCCACGTGCCGAGGTTATGCGTATTTTTCCGTACTCTGCGCCCATAAGAGGCGCATAATATTCAACGAGCCGTGTAAGATACGCACGAGCCTCTTTTTTCAGCGCAGAAATATCCTTTTCGCTCATTCCCGCAAGCTGCTCGCCCCTCTTTTCCTGCGAGGCAATTTTGCCCGAAATCCATCTTCTGTGTTTATATATAAGCTCGTCGATAAGGCTTTGTTTCGTTCCAATCGGCGCTATGACGTACAGCTTACCGTCACGCACCTTTATAGTGACGGTTCTTCTTTTTGCATATTTTATTTCGTATTCCAAAAAAGTCACCTCCGCCAAAAAATCTTACTACAAACTATTTTATCATAAAGGTTAGCGCTTGTAAAGAGCTTTAAAGCTTTGGCGGCTGTTTGATTTACTTCTGCCGTTTTTTGCGATATTCATCGGTAATTGCGGGGGTTGCGCCGTAATCCATAAAGCCGCTTTTAGGTTTTCCCTCACCGCCAACCCCGCTTTTTGCCTCAAAATAGCCGTACTCAACAGCTTGGTTTTCACGCTCGGCCTCGGATTCATCATATATTATCTCTCCGGTTTCGGTAAAATACGGCAGATATTCAAGCCCCTCGTCCGAAAAGCCTATCGGGGATTCGTTGTTCTTCAAAATATGCTCGTGAATTTTAAGCATAACTCCGTCCCAGATTTCAAGATGTGACGGCTCGTGATTTCCGACAGGGGTATTCCGCTCTCGGTAGCCGCACCATATACCTGCTGTGACGTACGGAGTATATCCGACGAAAAGTCTGTCACGGTCAGCGCCCGACGTTCCGGTTTTACCCGCTGTATCAACGGTGTTTTTGAGAGTAATTCTGCGTGCTGTGCCACACTCGGTCACCCCCTCCAGCAGCTTGTTCATAAGCCTTGCCGACTCGGTGCGGAAAATTCTTTTCTCACTCGGCTGATTTTCGAGTATCAGCTCGCCCTGCGAGTCGTAAACTGCGGTATAGCTTCGGCACTTTCTGTAAATTCCCTCGCCCGGAAAAACCGTATATGCCGAGGTGAGCTTACGAAGCGGAACACCGTATGACAGCTGTCCGAGGGCAAGAGGCGCTGTATCAACGTCTGTAAGCTTCCCGCCCCGACTGTTATATACGTTTCGCACAAGCGAGTCAAAGCCGAAATCCTCTTTTAGGCTGTAATATATATTTTCGCCGCCAAGCATATCATAAAGCCTTACGGCTACTGTGTTTTTTGATTTTTCAAGAGCTGTGTGCAAGGATATTTTACCCTCGTAAATATCAGGGTGATTTTTCGGATAAACCGAATATCCCCCACCGCTTTTTTTAACCCTTATCGGGCTGTCGTCAAGCACGGTTGCCCAGTTTATCCTACGCTTATCGACAAGCGGCGCATAAAGCGCAAGCGGCTTCAGGACAGAGCCAGGTGTGATATTAACCGTGGCATAATTTAGCAGTCTGTCGCCACGCTTTTCTCCCGCAGAGCCGTAAATTGCAACGAGGTCGCCGCTGACAGAATCGCAGATTGCCATAGCGTAATTCAGCCCCGAATCAACGGCCTTCGGGAAATTGTCGGTATTCTCAAAATATTCGTCGAGAATTTTCTGTATTTCTATATTCTGTGTAGTGTAAATTTCATATCCGCCGCCAAAGAGAAGCAGTCTTGCGGCGCTTTTTGATATATTGTATTTTTTTACCAAATCATCCGAAACGTCGGATATTACAGTTTCTGAAAACCAGGAAGTCTTGCTCTGTGAGCTATCCGCTTTCGGTATCAAGACAACCGGCTCGGCAAGTGCCGCCCGATACTCGCCCTCATCAATCACGCCAAAGTCCTGCATTGCATACAAAACACGGTTGCGCTTTTCGATACAGGCATCATAATGACGGTAGGGATTATATTTTGCAGGCGAATTTGTAATACCTATTATTGTGGCTGCCTCGGAGAGTGTCAGCTCGTCTGGCTCTTTTCCGAAATAAGTCCTCGCTCCCATACCCACGCCGACCATATTGTCACTCATCGGTACGATGTTTAAATAAAGCTCAAGAATTTCATCCTTGCCGTGCGCCTTTTCCATATAAGCGGCACGTATCATTTCGGAAAGCTTACGTGTTACGGTGGGCTGATTGTCACCGCTTATGTTTTTAACCACCTGCTGTGTGATTGTCGAAGCTCCGAATTTGCGTGTGGTCTTGAATATATAATTGGAAAGCGCCATAAGTGTGCGCCTGTAATTAACACCCGAATGCGAATAGAATTCTCTGTCCTCCATAGCTATAAAGCCGTTTTTCAGATGCTCCGAAATCTCATCAAGGCTGTATTTAACCTTTTTCACTCCGTTTTGAGAAAGAAGCTCAATTTCCGTCGGCTGACCTGACTCGTCATAGGCAAAAATCCGTGTGCCGCCGCTTTGCGAATTGAGAAAAAGCATATCGTCTGCCCCGTAATTCACGTTTTTTCGTGCAAAAAGGTACAGGAAAAAAACGGCAAACGCCAAAATCAGCGCAAGGACAAGCAGCGAAATTCCGATAACCGAAAGAATTTTTCTCGTTTTAGACATAAAAAACCCCTATGCGTTTTTTAGAATTTTTCCGCATAGGGGGAGATAGTATAAGAATTTATTTTTGGAAGCGCAGGATTTAATATACAACACGGTTAAGATAAAGTCCGTCGGGCGGCGCTGTCATTCCCGCATTGGCACGGCGGTGGGAATTAAGTATTCTCTCAACGTCGTCAGCGGTAAATCTGCCGTATGCAACCTCAACCAAAGTGCCCACAATTATCCTTACCATATTGTAAAGAAATCCGTCAGCCGTGATGCGTATTTCAACGATATCGCCAATCTTTTCAATTTTTAACGACATTACGTTTCTTACGGTATCCTGCGCATCCGAGCCCTCTGCCATAAAGGCTGAAAAATCATGCTTGCCGACAATTCTGTCTGCCGCCGCTCGCATTTTTTCGATCTTCGCCTCATCAATTTCCTTTGGCAAAAACCAAGAGCGCCCCACTTCAAACGGGTCGGGTACTCTCGAATTTTTTATTCTGTAAAGATATTCCTTATAAGCAACGTCGTGCCTTACGTGAAAGCTGTCGTCGGCATATTTTGCGAAAAACAAGGACAAATCTTCGGGCAGAAAACGAGTTACCGCAAGCGGAAGCCGCTCCGGGGGTATCGCATTTCCGTCGGTTTCGATAGTAATTGCAAGCTCGTTTGCGTGAACTCCGGCATCGGTTCTGCTGCATCCGGTTATGCGGCAGGGAGCGTCGAAAGCAAGAGCGAGAGCAGTGTTCAGCTCCCCCTGCACCGTTCTTCTGTCAGGCTGTACCTGAAAGCCGAAAAAGTCGGTTCCTACGTATTTTATTTTTGCGAAATATTTCATATACACACCTCGTCAAACGGTGTAAAAGATAATATCAAAAAGCGTACTGTCAAGGCTGACGGCAGCGGGGATTACACGCAAAGCGATAACCGCACCGAGGATAAGAAAAACGACGCCCATTATGACGAAATCTCTTTTCTTATACTGCAGCTTGTTAAGCTTTGTTCTGTTTTTATCGCCACGGTAGCAGCGGCATTCCATAGCCGTCGCAAGCTCCTCTGCTCTTGTGAAAGCCGAAACGAACAGCGGTATAAGAAGCGGTATGAGCGACCTTGCACGCTTTATGAGTCCTCCGCTCTCAAAATCTGCGCCTCGTGATTTCTGCGCATTCATAATTTTTTCTGTTTCCTCGACGAGTGTCGGTATAAACCTTAACGCTATTGACATCATCATAGCAAAAACGTGTACCGGCACACCGATTTTTTTCAGAGGAGACAGAAGCGATTCTATACCGTCGGTCAGCGATATCGGAGAGGTGGTATAGGTAAGCAGTACGCTTGTTCCCATAATAAGAAGCGTTACCCGAAGCGCCATAAAGAGCGCCTTGATTATACCGTCGGTATAAATTTCTATTACCCACAGCGAAACGAGCGGCTCCCCCTGCCCCTTGATAAAGAAGATATTTATAGCCGCTGTAAAAATGAGAATGGCAAGAATCGGCTTAATTCCACGAAGCACCGTCGAGATCGCTATACGTGAGAGCATTATAAACCAAAGAGTTGCCAGAAAAATCAGCAAAAAGGATACGGGATTGTTCGCAAGAAAGACGGTAACTATAAACAGCACCGAAAGTATTATCTTTGTCCTCGGGTCAAGCCTGTGAAGAATTGAAACACCCGGGAAAAACTGACCTAAAGTTATATCGGAAATCATAATTCACTACCTCCGATACCCTTTTTATAGCCCATAATAGCGCTGTAAAGTCCCTCGGTTGTATATAAATTGCCCGAAAGATTAATACCCTCTGCACGCAGACGCTCGGCAATCTTCAGCGCCTCGGGCGCATCGAGTCCGACCTCTGTGAGCATTTTGTAATCAGAAAAGATTTGCTCGGTAGTTCCGACAGCAAAGATTTTACCGCCGCTCATTACGACGACGTTGTCACAATACTGCGCCATATCCTCCATAGAGTGGCTGACAAGTATAATCGACGTGCCGTATTCCTTCATATATCTGCAAAGACCGCCGAGAATTGAGCGTCTGCCACGTGGGTCAAGACCTGCCGCAGGCTCATCAAGCACAAGCACGTCGGGGCGCATTGCAAGAATACCCGCTATTGCTACACGGCGCTTCTGTCCGCCGGACAGCTCAAAGGGGGATTTTGAAAGCAGCTCGGCATCAACACCCGTAAATTCAGCCGCCTCTTTGACTCTGTTTTCAATTTCCGCCTCGGAAAGCCCAAGATTGCGAGGGCCGAAGCCGATATCCAAAGCCACAGTCTCATCAAAGAGCTGATACTCGGGATATTGCATAACGAGTCCTACACGGTAGCGGATTTTGGAAATTTCTTTAGGATTTTCCCAGATATTCTCGCCATCGAGCAAAACCTCACCCGAGCTTGGGTGCAAAAGTCCGTTGAGCAAATTTACAAGCGTAGATTTGCCCGAGCCGGTATGTCCTATGAGGCCTGTAATTTTGCCTTTTTCAAATTCAACGTTTATATCGCTTATAGCAACCTTTTCAAAGGGTGTTCCCCGTGAATACACGTAGGAAACGCCTTTAAGCTTTAGAATACTGTTCATTTATTCCTCTTAAGACCTGTTGTTCGTTTACTTAAGACCTCTTATCTTAAGCTTTGTTTATTCATTGAGATATTTCAGAATGGCACGGGCGCATTCTTCCTCTGTAAGTGGGGCTTCGTCAAGCGCCGCACCATGGCATCGGAGAAGATTTATGACCTCTGCCCCCTGCGGTGCTTCAAGACCCATCCCGTGGAGCTTATCCACACGTGAAAATACCTCGCGCGGCTTACCGTCAAGCTCTACTCTGCCGTCGTTTATAACGATAACCCTGTCAGCTCTTGCCGCTTCCTCCATATAATGCGTAATATTTATAACGGTGATGCCCTCGTCTTTATTAAGGCGCTCCATTATCTGCATTACGTCACGGCGGCCCTGCGGGTCGAGCATAGCCGTTGATTCGTCAAAGATAATTACCTTGGGCTTCATAGCAATGATACCTGCGATAGCAACCCTCTGCTTCTGACCGCCCGAGAGCTTATGCGGTGCGTGTGATGCGTAGGCTGACATTCCGACAAGCGAAAGCGCCTCGTCAACACGCCGCCTTATCTCTTTTCTCGGCAGTCCGAGATTTTCAGGGCCGAATGCAACGTCCTCCTCAACAACCGTAGCAACGAGCTGATTGTCGGGATTCTGGAAAACCATTCCGACCTTTCTTCTTATATCAAACAGCTCGTCCTCGCCAAATTTTTCATCGGTTATATCAATGCCGTCGATATATATTTTACCAACCGTCGGTATCAGTATTAAATTGAGAAGCTTGGCAAGGGTTGATTTTCCCGAGCCGTTGTGACCGAGTATCGAAACGTACTCGCCCCGACGAATAGAAACCGAAACGTCAAAAAGCGCCATTTCAGCCGCATTATCCGACAGCGTCTGTTCATCGTTTATATAGGTATAACCGAGCCCCTCGGTTCTGATTATAACGTTATCCATACCGTCTCCCATAGGATTATTTATCGAAGCAAACCCTTACACTAGAGCCGCAAGGCAGTACAAGTCCGCTGTCTTTTACAGGCAATCCTATTTCTTCTGCCTCGCTTTTTCCACCGAATTTTGAAATCAATCTAGTTTCGGTTATGTATTTCATCGTCGATGCTGAAAGTCCTGTCGTGTAGGAATTGAGAAGGAAGAACAATGGCTTATCCGAAAGCACACCTGCGACAAGCGCCACAAAATCGTCGATTGACTCCTCTATTTTCCAAACCTCGCCCGTCGGCCCTCTGCCGTATGAGGGCGGGTCCATAATGATACCGTCATACTTATTTCCTCTACGGATTTCACGCTCTACAAACTTCTTGCAGTCGTCAACGATATAGCGTATCGGAGCGTCCGAGAGTCCTGAAAGCTGTGCGTTTTCCTTTGCCGCCGCAACAATGCCCCGTGGTGCGTCAACGTGGCAAACAGAAGCGCCTGCGGCTGCTGCCGCAACGGTAGCGCCACCGGTATAGGCAAAGAGATTCAAAACCTTAATCGGGCGGTTTGCATTGCGTATAAGCTCGGAAAACCAATCCCAGTTTGTAGCCTGCTCGGGGAAAAGTCCTGTGTGCTTGAAACCCATAGGCTTGATTTTGAATTTAAGGCTGCCGTAGGATATATTCCAGGATTCGGGAAGCTTATTTTCACTCCACGCACCGCCGCCGCTGCTACTCCTTTTGTAGCTTGCATCCGCTTTCTTCCAAAGCGGATTTTTCTTTTCGGTTTTCCAAATCACCTGCGGGTCGGGGCGGATGAGGCTGTATTTTCCCCACTTTTCAAGCTTTTCGCCCGATGAGGTATCAAGCACCGTATAATCCTGCCATTTATCTGCAATCCACATAAGTATTTTTCCTATCTGTTGTTAAAATATTTTCCCATTGCCGAGCCACGGCACTGCGAGTGGCATATCGCTATCGCAACAGCATCCGCCACGTCATCCGGCTTCGGTGGCTTTGGGAGTTTAAGAAGCGCTGTAACCATTGCAATAACCTGTCTTTTTTCGGCTTTACCGTAGCCGACGACAGCCTGCTTTACCTGAAGCGGTGTGTATTCGCTGATTTTCACACCTAATCTGTGCGCCGTGCAAATAATAACGCCTCTTGCCTCGGCAACCGCTATACCTGTGGTGATATTCGTATTGAAAAACAGCTCCTCTACCGCCATTTCATCAGGCTTGTATTTTTTTATCAGCTCCTCAAGATCATTCTGAATCATAAGAAGTCTGCACTCAATATCGGTATGTGCGGGTGTGGTTATAGAGCCGTATGCTATCGGGCGAATTTTACCGCCCACGCTTTCTATAATTCCCCAGCCTACTATCGCAAGTCCCGGGTCAATTCCCAAAATTATCATATTTACTCCGCTTTTCGGTATTTATTATTATAGTATATCACAAAGAAAGCCGTTAGTCAATAACGCAAAGCGGAGATTTATACATATGGGGCGTAATATCGGTTTTAATAGCAATTATGAGCGTGAGCAGTTTTACATAGGCAAGGAATAGTTGATTTCAAGACTAATTATTCGGATGCTAAAAAGGTCGAATGACGAAAAGGATTAAGCACAAGAAAAAATCCATGGTCAGAAAGCCAAGGAAAAATATTTAGCTCAAAAAAAGAAAAAGTAACGACTGGGCCAAACATCTTCAAAACGAAGCATCAGCAGGATTTCAAAAAGAAATCGGTCGTTACCGTGGAAATATCCACATAAAAACAAAAAGTAGCGCCCACAAGAAGCATGACCTTCTCGCAATGGATGCAATGCACCGCGCTACTGTAATGATAGTATATCACCCTTTTACGCAAAAGTCAACCCCCGAAAAGAAAAAACAACCGCCGAGAGATTTATATATTAAATAATTTTAAATTTTGCGAAAATATATAGATTTTAGCGTTTCGATGTGATATAATAAGATGATTAGTTGGATTTTTACGGCTAATACGTTATAAATTCGCAAATAAACAGAGGTATTTACTATGTCAGAGCATATTGATATATACGATGAAATTAACCTGCCCGTCATAGCACTGCGAGGAATGGTTGCTTTCCCTGCCGTGCAGGTTAATATTGAAATAATGAGGCCGATATCCCTAAAGGCGTTTTCGGCATCGGCTACTATGCACGAAGCAAACGTCCTGCTTCTTACGCAGAGGGATATTTCGCAGGACGAGCCTACCGCACGTGATTTTTATTCGGTGGGCGTGGTTGCAAAAATCAAGCACGTGGTTAAAAATCCCCACGGCAATCTGTCGGTTGTTTTCGAGGGTATTTCAAGAGCAAAGGTAAAGACAATCACAGAAACCGACGGCTACTACGTAGCAGGTGGAATTGCCAAGGCAGAGCGTGAGAGCGTAAAGCACACCCCCGAGGTTGAGGTTTTGATGCACGAGATTAAAAACAGACTTCGTGAGTCTAAAAATCTCAATCCCGCACTTTCAGAGGAGGTTTGCCTTGCCGCAGATGCCATAACCACACCCGGTTATCTTGCGGACTTTGTAGCCTCATCGGCTCTTATTGATTACAAGAATAAGCAAAACGTACTCGAATCGCTTCTTCCGAAAACAAGACTCGAAAAGCTTCTTATAGCTATGGAAGAGGAGCTTATGCTTATGGAGTGTGAGCACGATATTCAGATGCAGGTGCGTGACAAAATCGACAAGAGCCAAAAGGATTATTTCTTAAGAGAGCAGATAAAGGCAATTCAGTCAGAGCTTGGCGATGACGATGACGATGAGATAAGAGAATACGAGGAAAAAATTGCCACAGCGGAAAATCTTCCCACAGAGGTGCGTGAAAAGCTCTACAAGGAGCTTTCAAAGCTTGCAAAAACGCCCTACGGAGCTGCCGAGGGTACTGTTTTGCGTACCTATCTTGATACCTGCCTTGATTTCCCCTTTGGCAAAAAATCCAATGCCAAGGTAACAGTTGGCAGCGCCCGAAAGATTCTTGAGCGTGACCATTACGGCCTTGAAAAGGTCAAGGAGCGCATACTTGAATTCGTTGCGGTAAAGCAATTCTCTCCCGAGGTTAAAAATCAGATAATCTGTCTTATAGGCCCGCCCGGTGTAGGTAAAACCCCGGTTGCGGCATCGGTTGCCGAGGCGCTGGGCAGAAAATACGCAAGAGTGTCGCTCGGCGGTATGCACGACGAGGCGGAAATCCGAGGTCACAGAAAGACCTACGTCGGCGCTATGCCCGGAAGAATAGTAACTGCGCTTATCAACGCAAAGGTAGAAAACCCGGTTATCGTGCTTGACGAGATAGACAAAATGGCAAGTAATTTCAGAGGTGACCCGACCTCTGCCCTGCTTGAGGTGCTTGACCCCGAGCAGAACAGATGCTTCAGGGATAACTTTATGGAGCTGCCGATTGACCTTTCCGAAACGCTCTTTATAGCTACGGCAAACAATTACGAGGGTATTCCCGCGCCGCTTCTTGACAGAATGGAGATAATAGAGCTTCAGACCTACACGGATACCGAAAAGCTGAATATCGCAAAGCGTCATCTTGTACCGAAGCAGCTTCGACGCAACGGTATTTCGAAGTCTATGTTCTCGATAACCGATAAGGGAATACACGCACTTATCGAGGGCTATACGAGAGAGGCGGGTGTTCGAAGTCTGGAGCGTGAGATTGCCTCGCTTATCAGAAAGGCGGCAAAGAAAATTGCCGAAACCGATATCGAATCGGTTAAAATAACAGACAAAAACCTCTCGGAATTCCTCGGAAAGCCTAAAGTTCTGCCCGAAAAGCTTGAAGAAAAGAGTCCGATAGGCGTTGTAAACGGACTTGCTTATACGCAGACGGGCGGAGACCTGCTTAAGGTCGAGGTTTCGGTTATGGACGGCAGCGGCAAAATCGAGCTTACAGGCTCGCTTGGCGACGTTATGAAGGAATCGGCAAAAATCGCTCACTCCTACGTACGCACGGTTGCCGATAAATACGGAATTTCAAAGACGTTCTATAAGGATAGCGATATACACATACATTTCCCCGAGGGCGCTGTGCCGAAGGACGGCCCATCAGCAGGTGTAACTATGGTTACCGCAATAATAAGCGCACTTGGAAACATTCCCGTAAAGCGTGACGTTGCTATGACAGGCGAGATTACGCTTCGTGGCAAGGTGCTTCCTATCGGTGGTTTGCGTGAAAAGACGCTTGCCGCATACCGTGCGGGAATAAAGACGGTGCTTATACCCGAAGAAAATCTTCGTGACCTCGATGAAATAGATAAAGAGGCAAGAGCGGCGCTTTCCTTTATCCCCTGCAAAAATGCCGACGACGTTTTGTCAGGCGCACTTGAAAATATTTGATATAGGATATATTTATGAAGATTAACGTCAATAATTCGGATATAGCGATGACAGTCGGTGACAGAAGCCGCTTTCCACGTGACCCACGCCCGCAGATTGCGCTTTCGGGTCGCTCAAACGTCGGAAAAAGCTCGCTGATAAACACACTTCTTTGCAGAAAATCTTTAGCACGTGTGTCCTCATCTCCCGGAAAAACCATAACGATAAACTATTACGATATAGATAAAAAGCTCTATCTTGTAGACCTGCCCGGATATGGCTACGCAAAGCGCTCGCAGGAATCAAAGCGCTCCTGGAGCTCGCTTACAGAGGATTATTTTCTGAAAAACCCCTCGGCTGATGCGCTCCGTCTTGTAATTCAGCTCATAGATATCAGGACAGGGCCTACCGACGATGATATTATGATGATAAATCTTCTCATCGACAAAGAAATCCCCTTTATCGTCGTAGCTACCAAAACCGACAAGCTTTCAGCCGCACAGCTGAACGAGGCGCTCGCAGAGCTTGACAAAAATTATTTTGCGGGTACGGGAATAAAGCCCCTACCCTTCTCCTCGGTTACAAGAGCCGGCCGTGAGGAGCTTTGGAGAGTAATAACAGACAGCATATCCCGATAAAGTGCTATGGCTTCTTGCCGCTTCGGAATACCGACTGACAAAGATGTCAGAGGGGCAAAATCTGCCGCTTCGGAACACCGACTGACAAAGAAGTCCGAGGGGCAAAATTCGCACGTTCTCGGGAAACTAAATCCAAGGGGATAAAAATTATGTTTAATTCATTCGATATTCCAACGCTTGTCTTGAGCGCACTTGCCGTGCTTATCACGCTTACAGTACACGAATATGCGCACGGATATGCGGCATACCGACTCGGTGACGGTACTGCCAGAGCCTTTGGCAGACTCTCGCTCAATCCGATAAAGCACCTTGACCCCGTCGGCGCTATCTGCTTACTCTTTTTCCACTTCGGTTGGGCAAAGCCCGTGCCGATAAACCCGAGGAACTTTAAAAATCCGAAAAGAGATTTTGCCATAAGCGCTCTTGCAGGCCCGCTTGTAAATATTATACTTTCGTTTATTTCGGCATTCTTCTACCTGCTTGCCGCAAAATATCTCTTCCCCGTGACGCTTGGCGAGGGCTTTGTATCAAGACTTGCTTATAACCTGATACTTTTTATCGGGCTGTTTCATTCGATAAATCTCGGTCTTGGAATTTTCAATCTTATTCCGATACCGCCGCTTGACGGCTCAAGAATACTGACCGCAATTCTGCCGCCAAAGCTTTATTTCGGTATTATGAAATACGAGAGAAAAATATATCTCGTGCTTCTTCTGTGGCTGCTGCTTGGCGGATACGTGAAAAATATTCTGCTCTCGTTTTCCTTTATTGCGGCAAGTCCTGTCTTATCAGCAATTGCCGGGGTATTTTCTCTTTCGGGAATGCTCTCCTCGCTTATCGGAGCGCTTTCCTCGCTTATGCTTGATTTCTGGCAGCTTATACCCTTTCTTAAGATATAACCTAAAGAGGATGATTAAATGATTCAACAACTGACCTACCGTCTTGACCTGTTTGAAGGGCCGCTCGACCTGCTTTTAACGCTTATCAGCAAAAACAAGGTGAGCATTACCGATATTCCGATAGCATTGATATGCGACCAATATCTTGAATATATAGAAGAAGCCGAGCGTATGGACCTTGAGATTGCCAGTGAATTCATCGTTATGGCAAGCGAGCTTATGCTGATAAAGAGCAAAATGCTTCTGCCCCACGAGGAAGGTACCGTCAACGACCCAAGACGTGAGATTGCCGATGCGCTTATCCTTTATCAGCAGGCAAAGCTTGCGGCAAAGGAGCTGCGCCCGATGTATGACGAATATTCGGGGCGCTACGTAAAGGGTACGGACGAAATACCGCCCGAAAAGGGATTGCCGCTCAATCTTGATGCCAATATGCTCTTAAAGGCGCTCGGTGCGGTTATGCGAAGAATCAAGGTTGCCGAGGGCGCAAGGACACCAACCGAGCTTGTAAATCCGCTTATAAAGCATAAGGTGGTATCTGTTGAGGAAAAGATAGCCGAAATGTGCGATATTCTCGAGGAGCACGAGGAAGCGTCGCTCTTCTTCCTACTCAAGGATTCGGACAGTAGAGCCGAGCTTGTTGCACGCTTTATGGGTATACTTGAGCTTATAAAAATCGGCAGAGTTATAATTACGACCTCGCATATCGTTGAGGACGTTGTCGAATACGACGAGCTTGGTCTTGCAATGAAATTCAGGCTCAACCCCGACTACGTATACACAGAGGGGGCGCAGAGCGAATTTGATATGACAGAAGATGAGGGTGAAAAGGAGACGGATAAAGAAAATGATAGCTGAAACACAAATTGAAACCACCGAAAAAGAAACCGAGGCGCAGGCGAATAACTTACAGCCCGAGGACAATAATATAGAGGAAACACCAAGAGATATAAATATCGAGGAGGCGCTCGAGGCAATACTGTTTGCGGCAGGACATCCCGTGCAGTATTCGACACTCGCACGTGTATTTCAGCTCACCCCCGCAAAGGTAAAGGATATCGTGTTTGAGTATTCTCTCAAATACAACGACTCGAATATTTCCCGAGGTGTAATACTCCTGTGCTATTCTGACTCCTGCCAGCTTTGCACAAAGCAGAATTATCTGCCCGAAATCCGAGAAGCGCTCGGAATTCGCAAAAGCGGTACGCTTTCCACCTCGTCAATGGAGGCACTTGCAATCGTTGCATACAACCAACCTGTCACAAGGCTTTTTGTCGATACGTTAAGACGTGCTGACTCCTCGTACGCTATGAACAACCTCATAGACAGAGGTCTTATCGAAAGCAAGGGCAGACTTGACGTACCCGGCAGACCCATGCTTTACGGCACTACCTCGGACTTTTTGCGTGCCTTTGGTCTTTCCGACCTCGATTCCCTGCCCGCTACGACAGAGGAGCTGATACAGGTATTTGAAAACGCAAAATCCGAAACCGAGCTTGGAAAGGCAGACCCCGAGCAAAACGACGGCCTCATAAACGAGGCAACAGCTTCACAACAGACGATAGACGATATCCTTGGCGAAGCAAACGAAGCGCCAATAGCGGCGGACGAGCCTGATGAGGCATCTGCCGAGGACGATATCGTAAACGATATATAATTCAGCCCAAAGGAAGCTTATCAAAGATGGGCTTCGTATTATCGGCTGACCGAGGTAAAAATGGTCGGATATATACTCTTTTGTATCATTTCGATTGTGTTTTTGATATTATACGAAAAAATTACGGTAAAATACGTTTACCTCGGCACTCTTAAAATAACGCTTACCTTTTCGGTTATTGAGCTTTCGCTTTGGAATTTCAAAAGGAAAAAGGCTAAAAAACAGTCTTTGCAAAAAAGACTGCGGAGCTTTGGCTTTTACAGAGCCTTTTGGGGCTATATCATTTCTCACTCGGATATAAATATAGACCGCATTTATCTTAACCGAAAAGAAAGAACGGTATCAAAAAACGCACTTATATCATTCGGTGCATATCCCGCCATAACATCCTTTGCGATAGCATATCTTTTACGCTATGCCGAGCGGATTACCGAAAGCGAGGGTGCGCTTGTATTTGATTCCGACGAAAACACACCCGACAGCACTTATTTCAGTATCACCGAGAGCATTCGTGTATTTCATATTTTTCTGGGACTTTTGACGACCTGGCTGAAAAAAAGAAAAAGAGGATTTACCGATGGCTGATAATAAAATGAGTGATATTATAAAAGCTTCTCTTGACGGAATAAAAAGCTTTACCGAAATGGATACCGTTGTCGGACGGGTGATAAATACCCCCGCAGGTGTTACCGTAATACCGATATCAAAGGTGTCGGTGGGATTTGCGGGCGGCGGACTTGACTACGGCGGCAAAAAGCTCACCTCGACACAGAATTTCGGTGGCGGCAGCGGCACGGGTGTTTCGATAACCCCGATAGCCTTTCTGACCGTTAAGGGGGATTCGGAGGTAGGACTGATTCCGCTGTCCGAGACGACGAGCGATATCGAAAGGATAACAAGCCTTATTGACCGCTCGCCTGAAATTATAGAAAAAATAAAAAATGCTCTGTCATAATTCGGCAAAGAATAAAAAATCTGCCGTCATAATTCGGCAGATAATAGAAATTGCCTGTCATAATTTAGCAAAGAATAAAATAGACCGCCCCCTGCCAAAATAAAGGCAAGGAGGCATTATGAACAGTCCAAAGAAAACGTTTATAGCGGCAATTACGCTTTTGGCGCTTCTCTTCACTCTTTTTTCATTTGCCGCTTTTTCAAAATCACCTCTTTCAATCAGCGCTCGCTCGGGTGTGCTTTATGAGCCAGAGAGGGGTGAATTCCTCTTTTCAAAAAATGCAGATACACCGCTGCCTATGGCAAGCACGACCAAAATAATGACAGCCCTCGTTGCGCTATCGGCATTTGATAATCTCGACGAAAAAATAACAGTAGACGAAAGAGCCGTGGGTATTGAAGGCTCGTCTGCATATTTTCGGGGCGGCGAAATCTTTACGCTTTACGACCTGCTTCATATTATGATGTTAAGAAGCGCAAACGATGCGGCGGCGCAGATAGCCTATTCGGTTTCGGGCGACATTCCGACCTTTGCAGAGCTTATGAACAAGACGGCAGATGAGCTTGGCCTTAAAAATACGAGCTTTACAAACCCCTCGGGGCTTGATGACGATAACCACTACACGACAGCACGAGAGCTTGCCATAATCACAGCAGAGGCGATGAAATACGACGTCTTTCGTGAAATTGTTTCCAAAAGAATCTACACCGCCACCGACCTATCAAGCCAAAAAAAGTGCGTTTATGTAAACCATAATAAGCTTTTAGTGCGATATGACGGCTGTATCGGTGTAAAAACAGGCTACACAAAGCGCTCGGGCAGAAGCCTTGTAAGTGCGGCAGAGCGTGACGGTGTGACGCTTATAGCGGTAACTATTAACGCACCGAATGATTGGGCGGACCACACAGCGCTTCTCGACTTCGGATTTTCACAGCTCGAATTTGTAAATGCGGTTACAGCAAAGGACTGTGAGCTTGAATTACCCGTGGTAAACTCACCAAAAGACAGTGTTTTGGTAAGGCCGAGTGAGGATTTCGGCTTCGTTGCACACAGAGGTGCGAAAACCGAGCTTATATACGATTTACCGAAATACCTTATAGCACCGATAAAATCGGGTGACAAAGTAGGAAAAATAACAGTAAAAGCGGACGGCGTCACCGTTGGTGAGATTGATATCATAGCCACGTCGGACGTTGAGAAAAACAAAACCTTTTTAGAAAAAATAATGGAAAAATAGATTGGTATACAGCAATGGAAAAAATCAGACTTCAAAAATTCATAGCCGACGCAGGTGTTATGTCAAGGCGTGCGGCAGAAGCCGAAATCGAGCGCGGCAGCATTTCTGTAAACGGTCATGTTGCCGCAATCGGCACAAAAATTGACCCGAGGGCAGATATCGTTACATATAAGGGTGACAGGATATCCTGCGAGCGCCGTGAAAAGGTGTATATTATGATGAACAAGCCGCGCGGCTATCTGTGCTCTACCTCGGATACGCACGGCAGAAAGTGCGTTACCGACCTTACGGAGGGTGTTCGTGCAAGAGTTTACCCCGTCGGCAGGCTCGACCTGATTTCGGAGGGATTGCTCCTGCTTACCGACGACGGTGAGCTGAAAAACAGACTTACCCACCCGAAATTCAGCCTGCCGAAGGTATACCGTGTAAAGGTTTCGGGCGCTGTGTCCGACGAACAGCTTACGATACTCACCTCGCCTATGGAAATAGACGGCTACGAGATAAAGCCTGTTGAGGTTATTCGCGGTGAGAAAAACGAAAGCGGCACGGTGCTGAAATTCACACTCCACGAGGGCAGAAACAGACAAATCAGAAAGATGTGCGAGATAGCAGGACTTACTGTAAAGCGTCTTTCACGTGTATCTATCGGCAGTTTGAAGCTTGGCGGTCTTCCCGTTGGCAAGTGGCGCTACCTTGAGCCTGGTGAGGTTGAATATTTGTACAAAGCAACAAGAGGTAAATAAGATGTTTAAAATCATACCCGTGCAGGATGCAACAGAGCAAAAAAGAATAGCCGAGCTTTGCGGCGGTGCCTACCGAGAGGGATATTTCGCCTACGTTATGCTCGACGTAGAAACCGACGAGGTGATGGGATTTTCACAGTTTGAAATCTCGGGGGAGCTTGGTTACATATCGGATATAAAGGAAAGAGTTGGCAAGGATGACTTTGAGGCAATGTTCATTCTCGCAAGACAGACTATGAACTTTATTGATATATGCGGTGCGCACAAGTGCGAAATATCAAAGGATGCCGCACCCGAGCGCCTTATAAGAGCCGCAGGCTTCAAGCCTACCGACGGTGATAAATTTTTCTCGGATATGACAGGAATGTTTGACGGTCATTGTTCAGGACACGCAGTAAAGCTTGACGAAAATTAAAAAGTCTGAAATTTCGATACAAAAAACGAATGCTTTAACACCCCACGGTACAAAGCATTCGTTTTGTTTTTATATAGTAGTGAGCAATAAAGTCAGTTTACACAACAAATTTCAATCAAGCAACGAAAAACAGAAGAACAATTCATTTCGTTTTCGTTTATGCCTAAATACGGAAGCCCCGTTATATCAATCAGCGACACGCTCTGCCAACTTATCACGGTAGGTTCTGTAAAACTCCTCGTATCTGCCCTCGTCGAGCGCATCTCTTATTTTCTGCATAAGCTCATTGTAGAAATAGAGATTATGAAGCACGGCAAGACGCATTCCGAGCGCTTCCTTTGCCTTAAAGAGATGTCTTATATACGATCTTGAATAGTTTTTGCAGGCAGGACAGCCACAGCCGACGGATATGGGTCTTTCGTCCTCCATATATTTTTCATTGAGAAGATTCATTTTACCCTGCCAGGTAAAGAGGTTTCCGTGTCTTGCGTTTCTGCTTGGCATAACGCAGTCAAAGAAATCAACACCACGGTAAACCGCCTCAACTATATTCTGCGGTGTGCCGACACCCATAAGGTATCTCGGCTTATCCTTTGGCATATACGGCTCGACAGCGTCGATTATGCGGTACATTTCCTCCGCACTCTCACCAACAGCAAGTCCGCCGATAGCGTATCCGTCACACTCAATCTCGGAGATTGCTTTCATATTCTTTATACGCAAGTCCTCATAAGTACCGCCCTGATTTATACCGAAAAGCATCTGATTCGGGTTTACAGTTCCCTCACTCGCATTGAGTCTGTCAAGCTCTGCACGGCATCGCTTCAGCCAGCGCACGGTGCGCTCCTCGGAATCCTTTACGTATTTATATGGAGCAGGGTTCTCAACGCACTCGTCAAAAGCCATAGCAATAGTAGAGCCGAGATTTGACTGAATACGCATAGACTCTTCAGGGCCCATAAATATACGCTTTCCGTCAAAGTGAGAGTTAAAGGTAACACCCTCCTCGGTTATTTTGCGAAGCTTTGCAAGTGAGAAAACCTGAAATCCGCCCGAATCGGTAAGCACAGGTCTTTGCCAATTGAAAAACTTGTGAAGACCGCCCATACGGCGGATAAGTCCGTCACCGGGGCGTATGTGCAGATGATAGGTATTCGAAAGCTCTACCTGACACCCAACGTCGATAAGGTCCATAGTTGATATACCGCCTTTTATTGCCGCTGATGTTCCGACGTTCATAAAGACGGGTGTTTGTATAGTTCCGTGTACTGTTTCAAATTCACCTCGGCGCGCATGCCCCTCGGTTTTCAAAAGATTGAATTTTCCCATTTTACTTTCTTTCTTAAAGCACACCGAAAGACTCGTACCGAAGTCCGTGACTCTCGTTTGCTGAAAATTATTTTATTCTGTCAAACTGACGGTCAAGCTCACGCTTTGTAAGCTTATATGCAACAGGTCTGCCGTGCGGACAAACTATAACGTCGGGTAAATCAAGAAGCTTTTTGACAAGCCACTCTATGATTTCGGGTGTATAGCTCCTGCCGCCCTTTATTGCCGCCTTGCAGGCTATCTGATAAAGCGCCTTTTCACGGCGGATTGCCTCGGTGAGTGCGGGATTTCCACGCCCACGCAAAAGCTCGTCGGCCATTTCTGTGAAAAGTCCCTCCGCCCCAAGAGCGCTGATAGCATCCGGGATAGCCGTAATATCTACCGAATATCCGTTTCTTATAAACTCGAAGCCTACCGACTCAAAGTCAGCCTTTGCGTCCATTACAGCCGCAAGCTCATCAGCTCCGAGCTGAATTCCTATCGGAAGAAGCAGTGCCTGTGACGCTACTCTGCCGTCCTTTTCATAGCGCTCCTTAAGCTCTTCGAAAATCACTCTTTCGTGAGCGGCATGCTTGTCAATGACGAGCAAATCTCCCTCGTATTCCACCATAACGTAGCAGTCGAAAGCCTCACCGATAATTTTGTATTTTTTGCAATCGGCCACGGCTGTCGGCTCAAGCTTTGGTGCTTGCTGTGTCGGGGTGCTTGGGATTTCTTTCGGCTTTGTCTCGTCGTAGGCTTTGAGCAGGTCAAGCGATTTTTCGGGTGTCATATAGCCGTGTGTACTCGGAGCGTCCGCTTTGCCGCCCCAGCTGCCAAGTCCGCTGTTTACACGCAGGGGCTTATCATAATTGAGAGCGCTATTCGCTAACCTTTCCTCGGTATAGCTCACAGGCTTCGTATAAGCCTCGGGGCGGGCGGCACTTTTTTTGTCAGCACTACTCTCTCCGAATGAAAGCTGTGTACCCTCGCTGCCCCTGCCAATCGGAACGAATGCCGCCGCAGCGTTATAAAAGCTCTTTTTGCTATCAAGCTCGATTTCAGGGCGGTAAACGCTCGACTCAAGCGCATTTTTAACCGTATAATAAACCGCCTCAAAAACCACACGCTCGTCAGAGAATTTCACCTCAAGCTTTGCAGGATGCACGTTGACGTCAACGTCCGAGCTTCTCATTTCTATGAACAAAACACAGCTCGGGAAGCACTCGGGCGCAATATATGACGTATATGCCTTTTCAACAGCCGCCATTGCAGTCAGGCTCTTGACGTATCTGCCGTTTATGAATATGTTTTCTAAATTTCTGTTCTTTCTTACGTTATCGCTTCTGCCGATATAACCGTGCACACGAATACCGCCCGCAGAGCCATCGGCTTTTATGAGCTTCTCGGAAAAGTCCTTACCGAAAACCGAATATATAGTGTTAAGCAGGTCACCGTCGCCTGCGGTTTTAAAGCGTTGCTCACCGTCAACGAGAAGCTGTATTGAGATGTTGGGGCAGGACAAGGCAACCTTTTCAACAAGAGCCGCTACGTTCATTGCCTCGGTGGAGTCCTTTTTCAAGAACTTGCGCCTTGCGGGTACGTTGTAGAAAAGATTTTCAACAACGACGGTAGTACCGTTTGCCGTGCCGACCTCGCAAACCTCGATTACCCTGCCCGCCTCGGAGGTAAGCATATAACCTGTATCCGATTCGGAGGTTTTCGTAATAATCGTCATATCCGAAACCGAGGATATGGCGGCAAGTGCCTCACCACGGAAGCCGAGGGTTGCAATAGAGTCAAGGTCCTCTTTTCCCCGTATTTTGCTGGTTGCGTGGCGCTTGAGCGCTATGGGCAGGTCGTCCTTATCAATACCGCAGCCGTTGTCACTCACACGAATGAGCGCAACACCGCCACGCTTTATCTCGGCAACGATTTCCGTAGCGCCTGAATCTATTGAGTTTTCTATAAGCTCCTTAAGCACCGACGAGGGGCGCTCGACCACCTCACCTGCGGCTATAAGATTGGCTATTTCAAAATCGAGTATATTGATTTTTGCCATATTTACTCCAATGTTGACTTAAAAATCGGCTTTAATGCCTCAATCAAGCATTTTCTTAACTTCAAACAAAAGATTCATAGCCTCAATAGGCGTTAACGTATTAAGGTCTATTCCCCGTATTTTCTCGGCTGCCTCGGACTCACGACTTGCCGAAAGCGAGCTGAACAAATCAAACTCGTTTTCCTCTCTTACCGTGACTTTTTCCGCCCTAGGTGCGCCTGATTCTATATCCTTCAGTATTTCCTTTGCACGCTTTGTGACCTCGCTCGGCACACCTGCAAGCTTTGCAACCTCTATACCGTACGAGTCGTCAGTGCCGCCACGGACAATTTTACGCAAAAAGGTTATGCTATCGCCACGCTTTTTGGCGGCAATATTGTAGTTTACCACACCCTCGGTATCATTTTCCATTGCGGTAAGCTCGTGATAATGAGTGGCAAACAGAGTTTTAGCACCGATTTTTTTCGATGCGGTATATTCAACGACAGCTCTTGCTATCGCCATACCGTCATAGGTGCTGGTACCCCTACCCACCTCGTCGTAAATGATAAGCGAACGCTTTGTTGCATTCTTCAGAATTGCGGCAACCTCGCTCATCTCAAGCATAAAGGTAGACTGTCCTGCCGCAAGGTCGTCGGATGCTCCGACACGGGTGAAAAGCTTGTCCACTATTCCGATTTTCGCATATCTTGCGGGGACAAACGAGCCTATCTGCGCCATTACGGTTATTATAGCAACCTGACGCATATATGTAGACTTACCTGCCATATTCGGACCTGTGATTATCATCATACGGTTAGCGCCCGTATCAAGCAGAGTATCATTCGGAACAAAATAGCTGTCGGTCACAAACTTTTCAACTATCGGGTGTCTGCCGTCCTTTATAGTAAGCTCCGAGGAAAGGTCAACCTCGGGACAAACGTATGCATTTTTGTCAGCAACCTCGGCAAACGAGCGATACACGTCAAGCTCGGCAACCATAGCGGCGCTTTTCATTATGCGCTCGGCATTTTTCGCAACCGTCTCACGAAGCCTTGAGAAAATCTCGAATTCAAGAGCTACAAGCTTCTCGTCAGCTCCGAAAATGCTGTTTTCCATTTCCTTAAGCTCTTGGGTAATATAACGCTCACAGTTTGTCAGCGTTTGCTTTCTGACGTATCTGTCGGGCACGTCGTTGATAAAGGATTTCGATACCTCAATATAATATCCGAATACCTTGTTGTAATCAACCTTAAGCGTTCTGATTCCCGTAAGGTCCTTTTCACGCTCCTCGATTGATTTCATTATTTCCTCACCGCCGCACTTTATAGAGCGGTAGTAATCAACGTCGCTGTCATAGCCGGGCTTTATCATTCCGCCCTCACGCACGGTATAGGGGGGATTGTCTGCAATGGCAGCGTCAAGCAGCTCGCATAGGTCGTCAAGCGTATCAAGTTCTGCCGATATTTCCTGAAGCGCACCGCTGTTAAAACCTGAAATTAAGGATTTAATTTCGGGCAGTTTTGATATACTTTGGCAAATCGCCTGCAAATCCTTTGCATTTGCAGAGGTGTAAACCGCCCTTGCGGTGAGGCGCTCAAGGTCAAGCACCGACGACAGAAGCTCACATAACGCATCTCTTTTTCGCAGGTCGGAAAGAAGTGCTGTGACAGCGCCCTGCCTTTTCGCAATCTGCAAAGGGTTTATCAGCGGCTTTATAATCCATGAACGCAAAAGGCGTGTACCCATTGCCGTTTTGGTTTTATCAAGCACCCAAAGAAGCGAGCCGCGGCGCTCCTTATTACGCATTGATTCGGTAAGCTCAAGATTTCTCTTTGTATTGAGGTCTATCTCAAGGTATTGCCCCTTTGAATATACGTTAATGCCTGATGCGTATGCAATTTCGGTTTTCTGCGTTTCCTTTATATAACCGATAAGCGCGCCTACGGCAATTATCATTTCGGGGGAGGTGAGCTTAGATTCCTCGTCCTTGTCAAATACAGATTTGACAGCCTCGGCTGCCGTATCGTAATTGAAGAGCCGCTTTACGGAATCGGTTATAAGCGCACCGAGTCTTTCGGTTATAAAGGCTGAAATCATCGGCACATTATCACATGTGATATTCATTATAACCTCGCTCGGCTGATAAGTGCCAAGCTCGTTTAAAAGCCTTGATTCGGCATCAGTGCCCGAAAGATAGGTTACCGACATTTCGCCCGTTGTAATATCGACAAAGGCTACGGATATATTTTCAGTACCGAAGCATATACCGCACAGGAAGTTATTTTTACCGTCTATGAGAGCTGATGAGTCTGTAACCGTGCCGGGTGTTACAACTCTCGTAACGGCACGCTTTACAAGTCCCTGCGCCTCTTTCGGGTTTTCCGTCTGCTCACAAATGGCAACCTTATATCCCTTATCCACAAGACGTCCTATATACACGTCTGCCTTGTGAAAAGGTACACCGCACATAGCCGCACGCTTTCCCTCACCGCAATCTCTGCCTGTCAGGGTAAGCTCAAGCTCGTGCGAGGCTATCAGCGCATCGTCAAAGAAGCATTCGTAAAAATCCCCAAGCCGATACAAGAGAATATACTCGGAATACTCGTCCTTGATTTCGAGATATTGCTTCATCATCGGCGTTGTGGTTTTAATCTCTGCCCTCTTATTTACTACTTCCTGTGCCATAATGCAAACACTCCGTTAAAATCAAAAAATAATCAGTGACAGCCGCTGCAGGTGGAGCAGTCGTGTGTGCATTCCACGGGGCGCTCGCCTGTTATAGCAAACTTAATTTCTCCGTTTACGCTTGCCATAAGATTATTCATCGCGCGCTGTGCCTCGGCAAAGGCGATATAATTCTCTGATGCCGAGATTTCCTTGGTAAGCTCCTCAATTGCAGAGCGAAGCTTATTTACAAGCTCTCTGTCAATCTCATCCGAGCTTTTAGAAAACTCCTCGCCAAGAAGCTTTCTTTCTGTCTCATAGCGGCTCATTTTTTCCTGCAGGTCGCTATCCTTTTCCATATTCTCCTTTGCAAGCTCAAGAGCCTTTATCTCATCGCTTTTTGCGATTTCCTCTCCAAGCATCTGCGCAAGCTCAATAATTCTTGTCATTTTTATTTCTCCTATCTAATTTCTGGGCCTCACCAATCAGGAAATACGGTTCAGCCGAAGTTATTTTTACCTTTACACAGTCAACGGTTGGCGGTTTTTCCGCACAAAAATGCACGAGTTTTCCCGTATTCGTACGACCCGAATATCTACGGCACGTACCCGCCTCGGCAGTAAGCCCGAAAATAGAAACCGTCTTGCCGAGCAGCGCACGGTTGATTTCAAGCGAAATCTCATCCTGCATAGAAAGAAGTCGGGTTATACGCTCTCGCTTCAGCTCGTCGGGAACTGTATCGGTGCGCTCTGCGGCACGTGTGCCCGACCTCGGTGAATACAAAAATGCATAAACCGCATCAAATCTCACACGTGACAGCACGTCAAGCGTTTCGAGAAAATCTTCCTCGCTCTCACCGGGATATCCGACGATTACGTCGGTTGTGAGCGAAACACCCGGAATTTCAGCCTTTATTTTTTCCGCAACCCCGATAAATTTCTGTCTGTCGTACTTTCTGTTCATATCGGATAGAATTCTATCGCTTCCCGATTGCAGGGGCAGGTGGAATATCGGTGAAATCTTCTCGGTATTCCGACTCATAACCCGAATAAGCCTGTCCGAGACGTCCTTTGGGTGGCTGGTCATAAAGCGAATTTTGAAATCACCCGGAATTTCGACAATTTTTTCAAGCAGGTCGGGAAAATCCATATCCGCACGGTAGGAATTTACGTTTTGACCAAGCAGCATAATCTCCCGTGCGCCGCCAAGGATAAGCCTTTTGCATTCCTCAAGTATATGCGCGCTCTCACGGCTTCTTTCCCTGCCCCTCGTATACGGAACTATACAGTATGAGCAGAAATTATTGCATCCGTACATTATGCTGACGTACGCTGTGGATTTCGATTGTCTGAGCACGGGTATGCCCTCTACTATTTTCTCACGCTCGTCGGGAATTATAAACCGTCTTTTTCCGTC
The DNA here is from genome assembly GCA_045659405.1 of Eubacteriales bacterium. Lineage (GTDB taxonomy): Bacteria > Bacillota > Clostridia > Oscillospirales > CAG-272 > UBA1740. Next base: position 34,839 of record JAZOWX010000008.1, read on the forward strand.
CTTTATTACGTCACAGAGCAATTCGGGAAGCTTATGCATAGCACCCGCACCAAGCGTGAAGCTTACGTAATGAAAATCACGCTTCAGCTTATTGACGGTTCCCAAAACAGCGCCCATACAGCCCATAACGCCTATAATAAGCTCGGGATTTTTCCGCTTTAATGCCTTAAAATTGCCAAGAAGCGACAGCACCTTTTCCTCTGCGTGCGCACGCACAGCGCAGGTGTTAAGTATTATGAGGTCACAGGATTCGTACGAATCGGTAATACTGAATCCGAGAGATTTCAGTATTCCGAGCGCCTTTTCGCTGTCCGCCTCGTTTTGCTGACAGCCAAAGGTTTTTACACAGGCGGATTTTCCGCCGCCTGCGGTATAAGCCCTGATTGCCGAGGTGGCATTTTCATCAATTATTTCGTCGTAGTATAAGCTCATATTTCTCCAAATATTTATTTTACTATATTTTTAAACATTTTTCAACAGATTTTTGCACACTCTTTGAATTTTTTTGCAATTTTTTCGGGCGACAGTCCTGCAAAATCGTAAATATCCGAGATTTTCTCGGGGATTACGAAATTATCGTCTATTGCCGATATGCTCATATTTTTATCCAAAAGATAGCCGCACTCGGTCAAAGCATCCCTTGTAATCATCGCAGCGCCGCCGTTTTTTATTCCCTCCTCAACGTAAAGAATATTCTTCACCGAGGGGAGCTTTTCGGTAATAAAGGAAACGGCATCCGAATATGGCTTTATGCGCTCGATAAGCAGAATACCGACCTCGATATTTTCATTTTTCAGAATCCGCTTTGCCAGGAGTGCATTTTTCACGATAGCGCCATAGGTTATAATTATATTTTCGGGAACGCTTTCGGTGTCGAAATCACAGCGTACACCGTATTTTTCAAAATCACCGTCGGGATAAAAGGCGCAAACCACACCGCAATCTTCACCCGAATTCGGATATCTCACAGCCACGGGTAAATCCGACTCCAGCGTGTCGGCAAGTACAGCACGAAGCGAGCCGTAGGTTGCGGGAGAATATATTTCGATATTCGGTATGTGCGAGAGAAAAGCCACGTCGAAAATACCGTGGTGCGTTGCACCGTCGGCTACCGAAATCCCCGCTCTGTCAATAATCATTCTCACGGGCAGCCGTTGCAAGGCGATATCGTGAAGAATACTGTCATAGCCTCGCTGTAAGAAGGTCGAGTATATAGCCGCATAAGGCTTATAGCCTGATTTGGCAAGTCCTGCTGAAAATGTCAGCGCATGACCCTCCGCAATTCCAACGTCAAAATACCTCCTCGGATAAGCTACGCCAAAGGCAGAAAGTCCCGTGCCGATTCCCATTGCCGCAGTTATAGCCGCAATTTTTTCGTCGGCACTTGCCGCTTCAATCAAAAAGTCGGAAAAGACCGAGTGATAGGTGTCGTGCGAATGCACAGCGCCAAGCCTTGAAATGCTGTGAAACTCATCAGGCGCATTTTCTGCCAAAGAATATCCCTTGCCTTTTTGAGTTTTTGCGTGTACGACAACAGCTTTTCCAAGTCTTTTAGCCTCGTTTAGTGCGTGTTCTATCGCACCGTAATCATTGCCCGAAACAGGGCCGATATAGTAAAATCCAAGCTCCTCGAAGTAGTTCATAGGATAAATCATCCGCTTGATTTTACGCTTCATATATGAAAGAAAGGTGGCAATGGGTTTGCCAAGCGGAGCTTTCGAGAGGAAATTGCGAGTTCCCTCCTTCCACCTGACGTAGCCCTTAGATATACGCACCTTTGCAAGGTATGAGGCGAAAGCGCCCTTGTTCATTGAAATCGACATTCCGTTTTCGTTGAGTATAACGACAAGCGGTAAATCCTGCTCTACGTTATTGAGAGCCTCGTGTACCATACCGCCCGTAAATGCGCCGTCACCGATAAGGCATACCGTATATGCGTCGCTGCCCGAAAGCTTATCCGCCTTTGCAAAGCCAAGTCCTGCGGAAAGCGAGGTTGAGCTATGCCCCGCACCGAAAGCGTCGTGCTCACTCTCAAAAATCGAGGTAAAACCGCCAAGACCGCCCGGTGTACGAAGCTCGTCAAAGCGTCCGCGTCTGCCTGTAATCATCTTATGAATATACGCCTGATGTCCGACGTCGAAGATAAAGTGGTCACGGGGGCTGTCAAATACCCGATGCATAGCGAGCGTCAGCTCAACGACACCGAGATTTGAGGCAAGATGACCACCTCGGTTTGCTACCTTTTCTATAAGAAAGCTTCTTATTTCATCCGAAAGCCTCGGTATATCGCTCGCAGCTATCCCCTTTAAATCCTCGGGAGAGTTGATTTTTTCAAGTATTTCATATTTCATTCTTTTCACGAGCCCCCTCAGCGCTTGGCGATTTACCGATAATTTTAACGTATGCCCGATAAAATGCAGAATAATCGCAGAAGCCAACCTTATAAGCCGCACCCGACGCAGACTCGCCGCCGTCTATAAGCTGCTTTGCATACATTACACGTTTATGCGTAATATATCCGTGTATCGAAACACCGTTGCGACGCTTGAACGCACGGCAAAGATAGTACTTGCTGACAAAAAAGCGCTTTGACAAGACGTCGAGGCTGATATCCTTTGAAATATGGTCGTTTATATAGCGTCTGACCTTTGTGCCGATATCCTCGTCGTCGTAGGAGAGCTTCTGCGCCTTTGCCGCAGAGAGAAGAACGACAAGCTCACCGACAAGTAGCTTCAGGTATATTTCTCTTTCACGCTCGGGCATAGCAACCGACAGCTCAAATCGCTCGAAAAGCGATATTACAAACGGTGAGATTGCTTCGGGCGGATAAAAGCATCCGCCGCCGTCCGTATTATACGTGTCACAGAAAAGCCCCATAGCCTCCTCGGGAACAGCATCCTTTGGAAAGGCAACCACGCTTCTTTCGTAAGGTATTTCGGGATTTATATTTATGCAGTGATATTCAAACGGGCGGGTAAACATAACCGTACCTGCCGATATGTTATACTCGCAGCCCTCAACAATATATCTTCCCTCACCCTCGGTGAGCAGAAGTATTTCATAGGTATCGTGGCAATGCCTCGTGTTTATCTCTGCGGGAACGGTCAGGTCGTATTTATGCGAAAAGCTGATTCCGCCCGCCTCAATGGTGGTAATTTTTGTCATTTCATTCAATCCGTTTTAGACAGCAAATTTAATGCGTGAGAAATAACGCATACTCACAGCACCATATCATTTTAACATATATGAGCAATTTTTGCAATAGTTTTTGCAAGTGTAACAATGATAATTTGAAAAAAAGTATTGAACTTAAATCTTTTGTGTGTTAAAATAACAGTAGGAATGTAAAATTCGTAGGTTCACAGCGGAAAAAGGCTGTGAAATTATCCGCAAGTCGGTCTGTAAAACCTTGCAAATATTGCATTCAAAATATGTAATTTTACGTATTGATTTCAATAAATCTCACAAAATAAAGGAGAAGTATGCTATGCAAATGACTTTCCGTTGGTACGGCGAGGGCAATGATAAAATCAGCCTTTCCGATATCAAGCAAATCCCCGGTGTACAGGGTATCGTTTGGGCGCTTCACAGCAAGATGCCGGGCGAGGTTTGGGAAACTGATGAAATTGCGGAGGTTAAGCGTCAGCTCGACGAATACGGCTTCAATATGGACGTTGTCGAGAGCGTTAACGTACACGATGACATCAAAATCGGTCTTCCCACACGTGACAAATATATCGAGAACTACAAAACCACAATCCGCAACCTCTCAAAGTTTGGCGTAAAGGTTATATGCTATAACTTTATGCCTATCTTCGACTGGACACGCTCTAATCTTTTCCACCCTGTCGGAGACGGCTCTACTGCGCTCTACTATGAAAAGAATATGATTCAGGATGATTACAACGCAATGGCGAAGTACATCCTTGATTTCACGGAAAAATACAATATGTCATTCCCCGGCTGGGAGCCTGAAAGAATGGCAAAGCTTGACGAGCTTTTCAAGCTTTATGCTGACGTTGACCACGAAAAGCTGTGGTCAAACCTTAAGTATTTCCTTGAGGCTATTATGCCTACCTGCGAGGAAACAGGAATTAAAATGGCAATCCACATGGATGACCCGCCGTGGGATATCTTCGGTCTTCCCCGTCTTCTTGTTGACGAGGCAAGCATTGACAAATTCCTGCGTATGGTTGACCACCCCTGCAACTGCCTCACGCTTTGCTCGGGAAGCCTTAACGCTAACCCCAACACCAACGTTGCCGATATCGTAAGAAAGCACTGTGACAGAATTGCTTTTGCTCATATAAGAAACGTTAAGCACTTCGAAAACGGTGACTTCTCCGAGGCAAGCCACAGAGACTGTGACGGTGATACCGGAATTATCGACATACTTAAGGCTTACCACGACTGCGGTTACAAGGGATATATCCGTCCTGACCACGGACGTCACCTTTGGGGTGAGGGTCCCGGCACTGTTCGTCCCGGCTACGGACTTTACGACAGAGCGCTCGGCATTATGTATATGCTCGGTGTTTGGGATATGCTCGATAAGCTGAACTGAAACGAAGCTTACCGCAAAGAAAGATTTCAAAAATAAATTTGGAGATAAAACCGATGATTAATTTACCATTAAATATTGATTATAGCGGCAAGGTTGTCGTTGTTACGGGTGCCGGCGGACTTATCTGCGGCGCTATGGCTCGTGCATTTGCGCAGAGCGGTGCAAAGGTTGCCGCTCTTGACCTCAACGAGGATGCTGTTAAACAGCTTGCAGACGAGCTTTGTGCCGAGGGCTTCATTTGCCGTGGCTACAAGGCAAACGTGCTTGAAAGAGAGGCTCTTGAGGAGGTACACAAGGCAGTTCTTGCTGACCTTGGACCTTGTGACATTCTTGTAAACGGAGCGGGCGGTAACAACCCCAGAGCTACGACTGACAACGAGTATCACCACGAGGCAAAAGAGGGCGGAAAGTCATTCTTCGACCTTGACGCATCAGGCGTTGACTTTGTTTTCAAGCTCAACTTCCAGGGAACTCTTCTCCCCACACAGGTATTTGCAAAGGACCTCGCCGAGAAAAAGTCGGGATGCATTCTCAACATTTCCTCGATGAATGCTTATACTCCGCTTACCAAGATTCCCGCATACTCTGCGGCAAAGGCAGGTATTTCCAACTTTACACAGTGGCTTGCAACTCACTTTGCAGGTACGGGAATACGCTGCAACGCTATTGCTCCCGGCTTCCTTGTTTCAGCACAGAACAAAGCGCTTCTGTTCAACGAGGACGGTACTCCCACAGCTCGCTCGGCAAAAATACTCGGCGGCACACCCACCGGCAGATTTGTTGATGCATTCGAGCTTCTTGGCGCTACCCTCTTCCTTTGCGACGAGAAATCCGCATCAGCTATCACAGGCGTAGTTCTTCCTGTTGACTGCGGCTTCGCTGCGTATTCGGGAGTGTAAGCGTGTTTTCCGTAAAGGAAACACGCAATGAATTGCAACGAGGTTGCGTGAATTGAAAGTCAAGCTTCACTTTTGCGATAGCAAAAGTTTTGCTAATAAATAAAAAGGACGAAGAAAACAAGTTTCTTCGTCCTTTTGTTATCTTTTGTTTGCATTTAACGGATATTTTTCGGTATTACCGCTTATTTTACAAGATTTGCTTTGATGTAATCTGCGCTGATTTTTGCACATTCAAGCGACCTTCCCGGAATGCAGCGGTCATCTTCAACGACAAAATATTTTACGCCGCACGCCTCTGCCTCTTTTATTATGCGCTCATAATTCATAACACCGCTTCCAATTTCAACAATCGGGAACTTTGTGGGGTCGGTCTTGTCACGCTCGGCTGTCATATCCTTGAGGTGGAGAATCTCAATTCTGCCCGAAAGGCGCTCTATCATATCACGCACGTCAATACCCGCATACTGAAGCCAGAATGCATCCAAAACGAAGCTTACACGCTCGTCAAGAAGCTCTATCATATGGTCAAACATCGTCCTGCCATCGGAAAGCTTGACAAACTCAAAATTATGATTATGGTAGGTAAGCTTAAAGCCACGCACGGCATAAATATCCACCACTTTATTGTAACTTTCGCAAAATTCAAAAATACCCTTTTCATCTCTGTATTCATAAGGCATACCGCCAATACCGATATTTGTCGTACCGAGTATCTTGTGATAAGCGACAGTACCCTCTACGTCATTGACTATTTTATTAAAATCATAGTGTGTTCCGCAAACGGTAAGTCCCGCTTCCCTGACGTACTGTGCAAAAAGCTCGGGCGATATGTAGTCGTAAGTACCCGCCGTCTGTATATGAGAGTAACCCATTTTTCCAAGCTCTGCGAGCGCCGCCTTTGTATCCTCGGGTGTTGTAAAGCGGTCTCTTACCGAATAAATCTGTAAACCAAATTCCAGCATTTTAATACTCCTTATGCGTTTTTTATATTTTAGCATTTATAAGCATAGATAAACAATACCGAATTTGATAAAAGCTTTCACAATATTGACATTTTTAAAATCATAGCGGCGGACAGAGATATATCGGGGAGCTTCGGTCAACCGCAAGCTCCGCTGCCCGCTCTGCATAACCCTGCCCCGGGAAGCGCTTATCCACCGAGAGAAGTACAGATAACATTCTGCCCGGCTGATTCTGGGGGCGAAGCTCCTTATAGGGGAATGTTTCGGGTTTTTTGACATAGGGATATATATAATCCGCCGCCAGCTTCAAAAGGCACACCCCACGTTCAGCGTCATCCGACCAGTATTCCTTGAAACCGTTTCGCTCGGCTATGTTCGCAATAACAAGAAGCGCATCAAAATTAAAGAAGGTATAGCTCATAGCCGCAGTTCTTGTAAGCTCAATCGGCATCGCACCGTCCTTATCTATCTGCCGCTTGTTTCTGATAATGTAGAAATATATGCAAAATCTTCTGATAAGCTCCCACCTGCCAACAGCGACAGCGGCAGAAAGCACGTGCGCATCATACCACGAGCCGTGGTTGCTGATACAGTTTCCCGCAAGCAGCCCCTGCTCGCTTGTGAGCATCCAGTCAAGAAACTCATTATACCAAGAAAGCACACCGTCACGGGTATCAGCTGATATAGCGCCCATAGAATCAAGAAGTCCCAAAGCATCAAAAAGAGAATGTGCCGTAGCAAAATCAATAAGACCGTAGCCCGAGCCATCCGTTCTGCCGGGAACGCTTTGAGCATAGCGTGCATTCGGGTTCATACGCGTTTCGGGGGTTATATACCACGCTCTTAACTGACGCTCGGCATAATCCGAATATTTTTTATCCTCAAAGTAAAATGCGGCAAGCGCAAGTGTTTTGTAGTTTGCGTAAAGTGTGGGAATATTGACCTTTTGCGCCGTTTCGGGATTGATAAGTCCGTCACGGGAAATTTACGGCAGTCCGTCGGGCGTGTCGGGATTCGGCCACCAATACGGTCCCATTGACATATAGTCGTGCGGGTCGCCGCTCGGCGCACGCAGAGTTCTCATAGTTACGTCAACGACAGGCTCGGATATAATCTTATCGGCAACAAGACGAAGCTTTTCGAGCGCCTCGCCGGGAACGCCCGCCCTGTGCGCCAAAAGCTCCTCGTATGTAAATGTAATAGGTTGCATAGTTTTCTCCTTTAAAGGTCTGCTATAAGCTGTGCTTTGCTGTGCTTATCGAGCTGTCTGTAATCGGTAATAACGTATCTGTTATCATCCGAGTCACGCACCCTGACACGTCCGTCCGAATAAACCTTGACGTCGTGGTTGCGGTTTCTGATATCGAAGCTCTTTATGCCTCTGTCGGTTTCCACAGTCCAATGGAGCGTGCCGTATTTCTCGGTAACAGAGATTATTCTTACGATATGAGGTACAAGGTAATAGTCGTTAAGGCTATATTCTATCACCTCAAACGAGCTTTTATCAAGCTCATGCGGCGCACGTATTATTGCAACCTCAACTCCGTTTTTATCGAGAAGCGTAATGTAAGAATCCGCACGGCTGACAGGAAACAGCCGCCTTGGTTCGAGCGCCTCGTACACTTCACCGCTCTTGTGTGTGAGGGTCACGAGATTGTTTTCAAAAATCGTGATTTTGTCATCAGCCGTAACGTATATTCTTTCCTTAAGGTTATTACTCATAAGCGCTCCTCCTCTCTCATACGGTCAGCATCAGCCGCCATTGACTGTATCTGCACGAGCTTATAATACTTGCCCTTTTTCGCCGTAAGCTCCTCGGGTGTGCCGTTTTCGATTATTTTTCCGCCGTCAACAACGATAATGCGGTTTGCACGTTTGAGCGTTGAGAGCCTATGCGCTATCATAAGCGTTGTCTTTCCTGCAATAAGGCGGTCTATCGCCTCCTGTATCAGGTGCTCGGTTTCCGAGTCAACCGCCGCTGTCGCCTCGTCAAATATGAGTATTGACGGAGATTTCAGCACGGCTCTTGCGATAGATATTCTCTGCTTTTCACCGCCCGAAACACCGACACCTCGCTCTCCGAGCATTGTATCGTAAGCGTCAGGCTGACGGGCAATAAATCCGTGCGCATTTGCAACGTCGGCAGCGTGGATAACGTCCTCAACCGTGGCTTCGGGATTGCTGTATGCGATATTGTTGAATATCGTATCGCTGAACACCATCGGCTCTTGCTGAACGTAGCCAATCTGCTCACGGTATGAGGCAAGGTCAAAGTTCTTGATATTGTGACCGTCTACAAGTATCTCACCCGAATAACCGTCATAAAAACGCATAAGCAGGTTTACAAGAGTTGACTTTCCGCTTCCCGTAGTGCCGACAATACCGACAACCTCACCGGGATTTATAGTGAGCGTCACGCCGTCAAGCACCTTTTTCGTTCTGTCAAAGGAGAAGCCAACGTGCAAAAATTCAATTTTACCGTTAAGCTTGTCTGCCACAACGTGCGACTCTGCCTGCGTTTCAGGCTCTGCTTCGAGAATGTCGAGTATTTTCTCGGTTGAAGCGAGCGCCCCTTGGAATGAATCCGAAAGGTTTGCAAAAAAACGTCACGGGATTATAAAACATTGATGCGTAGGAAATAAAGGAAACTATAAGACCTGCCGAATATCCCGCATCCCCTGCAATTACACGGCTGCCGCCAACACCCCAGATGATAAGCGAGCCGCAGGTAACAAGGAATGAAATAATCTGCGGAAAGGCTGTTGCAAGCTTTCCGATTTTAAGGTCCATTTTCAGCCACTCCTCGTTCCTTTGTTCAAATTTGCTCGAGGAACGGGTTTCGCCCGTAAAGGATTTTACAACCTTAATGCAAGGAATAGTGTCCGAAAGCGTTGCGAAAACGCCCGACCAGCGCCGCCATATTCTGCGGTAGTAGGGGCGGATTTTGCGAGAGAAAATTCTCGTTGCAATAACTATAAACACAACCGGAATCAATGAAAGCAAGGTCAGTGACGGGTTAAGTGTCAGCATTATGATGACTATTCCCACAAGCTGAAATGCGTGAACAACCGCCTCCTGCGTTATACGGAGCATAAACTGCTGAAGCGTTGAGGAATCACCCGCAATGCGGTTTATAACCGAGCCTGTTGAGGTCTTGTCATAAAACTTCATCGGCAGATACTGCGCTTTGAGGTATATATCGTTTCGCAGGGCGGCAACCGCCTTATCACCGACGGTTCGCATAAGATATGCTCTTATAATACCGATACCGTACTGTAATACGTAGGTGAAGAATAGACAGGCTATCATCGAGGAAAGAAGCCTGAATTGATCTTCACCGATAGAATTCGCAATACTATTGAGTATTCCGACGCTTGATTTACCGCCCGAGAACACGACGTCAACTATAAATCCCGTGATTGTTGGCGGCACAAGCGACATCGCCGTAGTCAGAAGTGATAATATTATGCAAACAATTATTGTCTTAATTTGCGGTGTTATGTATTTTGAGAGCTGTTTTACTATCTTCAGCTTCGAGCGGCACATAATACATTCAGCGCCTGGGTGAAGCAAGGTTCTACCGCATTTCGGGCATACGCTGAGCGCTCACTCAAAGGTAACAGCCATAACAGCCAGCTCCTCGTTGAGCGGTGAGCCTGAATTTATATGATTTATGAAAAGTGCCGCCGCATCGCAAAGCGCCGCCACCGAATAGGTATAACGGAAAAATACCACACGAGAGCCGCTCTGCATTTTTGCTGATAGCGTTGCATTTCCGTACATTCGCTTGGCTACAACCTCGCTCATATCCGAAAAGGCATATCGATTTGTTTGTTCACGACTTCCGCCATAACTTACAACCTCTTTATCAGTAAAAATAAGAGCGGTGTCGGTATATCTGCCGTTAAGGCCGAGATCACCGACGATGACGAAAAGCACATTTTCGCCGCCGCTCTTAAGTTCTTCGATAATAGGCTCTGCCCCTTTGGGTATAGGCTTGTTTTTAAGTATCAACTCAAAGTTTTCCATACTGACCCCTCCGTTTGCATACCTTTATCCGTATTCATTTTTAATATTTTCCAATAAAAACCAGCCAAAACAGCACAAGATTTTCATCGGTTACCTCATATTAGCACACCTGTTTTAAAATTGCAATAGCTTTCTTGAAAAAAATTCAAAAAATTACAAAACACCCTTTTGAAGCTTTTCTTCGCCTCCCTCCTGAGGGAGGTGGCACGGCACAGCCGTGACGGAAGGAGTTTTCAGCATTTTTTATTTATTTACAATACACCCTTTTGAAGCATTATATTCGCATACAGCGCCTTTTCGCTTGTGGCAATGATTGCATACGCCTCACGTGCCTGCTCGTAAAATTCCGAGCGTGAAACCGTGCCGACAGTCGCCGCACCGCGCTCATCGTGCTTTGCTATTATCTCTTTATATGTATCCCAAATCGGAGTCTGTACCGTATCGCCCGGCAAAACCGCCATAAGCGTTACGGGCTTATCCGAATAACTATCAAGCGGAAACAGCTTCAAAATAGCGTCGAGAAGCTCCGGCACTCCGTGTCCGTCACATCTGATGAGTATAGAATTTTTAGCTGTTGAGGCGGCGGAAAAGTTGCCGTCTGCAATAACTATTCTGTCACCGTGCCCCATTTCGGACAGCACCTTTAAAAGCTCGGGGGAGATAATCTTTGGAATACCCTTTAACATAATACTGCTCCTTTTGGCTTGTTTTCGAGGCTGTGATTTTATAATCAAAAACAAGCTTTTTTTAATTACATTATAGCCTGGGAAATTGCACTTGTCAATACCAAGAGACCTTTATTTTCTTCAATTTTTATTGACCTTTCGGCAACGCAGATACATAATGAACCCGTATTAATTTTGCATTCCAAGCTAATTTCACCTGTGGAAAACTCTCTCGAAATTTACGAAAAACCAAAAAAACAGCTCATTTTGAGCCATTACTTTCGAGCCTCAAAAGCGGTTGCTTTGAGCCATAGGTCAGCTCAATTTGAGCTACATATAATAAATAGATAATAAAGAATACAAACATATATATATAGATGTATTCCTTTAGCGCACGCGCACGTGAGAGTTTTTTTGAAAAAGATACCGGGTATAGGTGAGCCAAACAGAGCTTTGTATCCGACGGTTTTCTACCATTCAATTATTATATAAACCGCTCCGCCAATAGCCAACCCGACTTTCGTGTTATTTCCCAAAAAGCCCACAAAGGGGCAAATTCTTCATCAAAATGCACAAAAATCTCTGTATGTTTGCCAACTTTTTTGGCAGTCGTCTATACTTACTTTTACCGACAAATGAAGTAAAATGTTCTTGTAAACAACTTCGAGGAGCAACCGAAAATGACCAAAAGAGAAAACACAGAGATATCCTATATCATCCATAGCTTTATGACACAGAGGCTCAAGCTTCGGGTGAGCGAGCTTCGAATTTTTGCGATAATTTATTCATTTACAAACGGCAAGGGCGGATTTTACTTTGGAACTCTCGGCTACCTTGCAAAAGCCGCTGCCGTTTCACAAAGCACAGTAAAGCGAGCTTTGGTGAAGCTTTTAGAAAAAGGATATATAGAAAAATGCGAGATTAACGGTATCCAAGGATACAAAAGCTGCGTAAGCGAGCGTGAAGCGACGGAAGATATGCCCGATTCCAAGTCTGACGAAGCAAAAGCGGCAGAAGCCGAGGCGAAATTTACCGCATCCCCGGAAAAAGATTACTGCGAGAAAAGAGAATCCGCACTTCCCGCCCCTCACGTGCTTGAGGATCTTGATATCAAAATCGAAAGCATCCTTGCCCGTGACGTAAAGCGCCCGAAATTCGAGTTTTACCAGTTTGGCAAAAACGGATTGGTCAGCATGACCGCCGAGCAGTACAAGCAGCTGTTAAAGCTTGTCAGCCAAGAGCAGCTATCCGTCTACATCCGCCGCCTTGAAATGCTTATGGAAAATAAAGGCTACCGCACCTTCAGTCCATACAAAACAATCAAAGGTTGGATCAAGGACGACACGGATTTGTAGTCAGCCAAAGCACGGTAAAGCTATAATCGCCGTGATAAGCTTCGCACCTTTTCGGGTTAGCCTCCCCGGATAGTCATAACCACCGGCCGTGCCGGTGGTTATGACTATCCGGTTGTAACTATGAATTTTGTATACTTACGGTAAGCAAAGACCGCAAGAACGATTCCGGCAGCGGCAATTATAATCCAGGATACAACCGTCGCACTCCAACCGAGAACCTCGGATATAACAGCTATTCCGTACATTGAAGCCGCCGCACCGATGTAGATGCAGGCGTTCGTAAGACCGCTGACGGTAGAGGATCTTCCGTAGGAAGCAAATCTTCCGGGAACACAGGATATAAGCAGAAAGTTTACAGCGTGCATTGCCGCACAAATGACAGCCACAAGCACAAGACAAATTACACGCGCGACAACCGTTTCATTACTTATCAAAAGCGCAAGAGGTACGCACAATACAATCGCGAGGGCAAAAAGAATGCCTGAGCCCCTGATTTCGTTATTGAAAAGAGGCTTTTTGTGCATTGCGGTTATGGTGGTAACGGATAGTATCGAGAATATCGGGAGAATTACCGATACGAGAATAGACTCGGTGGACTCTCTGCCAAAGGCTTCCGAATAAAGGGTCGGCAGCCAGGATTCTATTCCATCTCGGAGAAAGCCCGTAACAACGATGCAACCGAAAACAGGGAGAATACCCGCCTCTATCATTATTCTGCCGATGGGTATTTTCTCCCCCACGTCCTTTTGCGTTATCGGAGAGGCAATCGTCGCGGCATCGGCAGGCAATACGGTTCGCAGAGCGATAACGAAGCCCACGATGGTAATAACAGCAAGCGCCGCCGCGGTATAGAACACCGTCTCCCAATTCATAAAGGAGAGTCAAACGGGAACGTAGAGATAAAGAACTATTGTGGATATATGCGCCGCAGAGGTAACGACGAGATTCGCACTGACAAACTGCTCGTGACTGAGATAGCAAGAAAGTATCTTTACTATCGGAGGCCACAGCATTGCCTGAGCAAAGCCGTTAAGTCCCCAGAGGGGTATCATAAGAGTGCTTATCGGCACAAGAGGCATAAGAAGATTACAGACCGCAGTAAGAACGAGTCCGAAAATTATTATGTAGCTCGGCTTGATTTTATCACCGAGATAACCGCTGACAAGCTGGCCTATACCGTAGAAGACGAAAAGCATCGTTCCCGATAAGACCTGCCGTCGATTTATCAAGCACGTTCTGCGAGAGCATAGCCGCCATAACTGCGGCGAAATCCTTACGCGAAAAATAGCTTATGAAATATACGACGGCACACAGCATCGTAATTCCGTTTTTTGAATATGAAGTCTTCATTTTACGTCTCCAAAAATCACATATTGATCATTATAGCACACGTAATATGGAAAATCAAGTGGGCGCAATAATTTAGTCAATAGAAATGGTCTGCCTTTTCCCTCTTGTTAAATATTCCTCAAAGAACCACTCACACCCTTCTTCGAAAGTCATTGTTTGAGTAGCTGTCATTTTGAGTTTTTTTATTGTAAAAATCCTTCCTTTGTGTATAAAAATAAATTGGACACATCACAGAGGATTTCTCCAAAATGATGTGTCCAACTTTTTTATTATTGATTTTTCGTGAAATGATTTTTACAATGCATAATTCAGGTCTTAAAAAGTCCTAAAAAGCCTTATAAATCAAGGAATTATTTGCTTGCTTCCTCAATAGCAACCGCTACTGCAACAGTCATACCAACCATGGGGTTGATACCTATATCTGTGGCGCAAGAAATAACCGCCAATCAATGGCTTTTTTGACTCCTAAACACACGGATTTATGTGCGCTTATTTGCTCCGTTCTCACTCTCGTGGACGAAATGTGGACGAGGATTTGTCCACACCTATTATACCATATCTTGTCCACTCTGTCAAGCGTACGATTTTCCTCACTCCATTATACCACAAAACACGAGGCTTTTCCTATTCTTTTAATCGTGGGGCACGATAAAACCACGGAGCGCAAGGATTTTCACGGATAGGTCGTTAGGTGGTGTCTTTAGGTACTGACTAAAAATTTCTTATCCAAAATTCATTTCGACCGTAGGGCGAAGTGGATTTTGAGGATATAGCCCCCAAGAGTGGGGCGGTACTTGTGGAGCGAAAGCGGAACAAGTAATATCCTTGGGGATGATAGGTCAAGTTTGCGAGGATAGATAGGCTTCTTTTTCGTCTGTAAACAGTTTTCGTATATCTGCGTAGTTCTGTTTTGTTCTATCACCGCCATAATACAAAATTGGGTTGATGATGGCGTGTCTTCCTTGTGGTGTGATGGTGTCAAGGGTATCAAAAAAGCCAATTAAAAGTTCTCCATTTATACGATAGGTTTGTAACTGCGTTTTTATTCTTCCGTGGTGAGTTCTTCCCATAAGGTTAAAAAACTCTGTTGTGGTCATATATGCAATATGCTCTCGGTCTTGTTCTTGTTGGCTACGGCAAAGAATATTGGTCTGTCTATTGACAAATGGAATCATACGGAAGAAATAGGATAGGTAGGCGTGCTCGCTTGTCGTTTCACAACTCTTGTATAATTGCCGTGTTACTCCTGTAAATAGGCGTATGTAGTCCCTATCGGGTTCTCCAATTTTCCCTTTGCCAAACAAGTCCTCTTTTAGATAGAGCCTTTCCCCGTCCTTTATGATTGCTTTCCCGAAGAACGCATCACGAAAAGATTTCACTTGGTTTGGGTTAATGCCCAACATTGATTTTACATCTTTATCTGTCATTGCATAACACTCGTCATTGCAAAAAGTCGCAAAATACATTAAGCGTGTCAAATTTTCGGGACTAATAGGAGCATAGAAATCTTTGTTATAAGCAAATTTGAGCCAAACGAACTCGGTCTTGTCTGCATACCTCTCCATTCTATCAAAGAACCATTCTCTCTGCTCTTTGGAGCGTAAAGTATCGCCCTCTCGCCATTCGATATACTCTATGTATTCACCTGTTTCTTTGTCAATATCAACTATCCGTCTTCTTTCACCCATCTGTGTACACCTCAATTCTTAATAGAGATAGAGAGCACGCACGAAAAAACCGAGGCTTTTTCCTATGTGTCAAATTCTCTTTTATGGATATCAAAATCATCTTTATGGATATTTTATCATAAATTCAACGTATTGTCAAGGTAATACAAGAAAGAGCCGCCCCGTTATCTCAAAAGGATAACGAAGCGGTTCTTATTATATTGCACCATCTGTACAGATAATTGTATAGCTTGAATAATCAGCCCACCAACGATGTTTGCGCATATCATTCCATTCTTGTTTTGTTCCAGCGAAATGTATTGTCAAGTCACTACAATAAGCGAACGCACATTCATCAATATAAACCAGACTTTTGGGAAGATAAATGTTTTTTAAAACGCTATCATATATGTATGCGTTATAAGAAATAAATTTGGTTTCATCATTCACCCTAACAGTGGCGCTTGATGTAACTCGAGCAACAAGAATTAAATACGGATTGTCATCATTTCCCAAATACTTAGCATTTTCATAATACGTGTAATTTGCATTGCTACACATTCCGAAAGCATTGGTGCCCAAATCTTGCAATGTGGAAGGGATGGTTATCTTTGTTAAATAATAGCAATCGTAAAAAGCATCTCCACCTATTTCTATTACACTATCCGGAATTGTTATTTCTTCTAACTTTGATTCTCTGAATGCTCTATAACCTATTTTCGTGACAGTTTCAGGTATAATAACTTTTTTTACGGTATTTGTCTGATAAAAAGCATACGAATCGATTTCTTTCACTGGCATTCCATTTTGATATGCAGGAATAATGACCGTAGAATTTGTGCAAGAACCGATTCCAGTTACAACTACATATTCTTCGTCGTAATTAACGCTATAGGATAAACCCAAACTATAAAGCTCTTCTTCCCCACACATTTGGCATTTCCCTTTAACATAGTTGTGGGAAACCATACCTATAGATTCTTGTTTAACCAATATCGTTCCGCAAACTGAACAATGACTGCCTTCTGTCAATCCCGAATTACTACATGTAGCAGATATCGCCTTGTCTGTAACAATTGTGTGACCTGCGTCTATCAGTTGCTGTGGAACGATAACTTTGCCGCAATCCGAGCAATGTTTACCTTCTGTTTTACCATTTGTAGTACATGTGGCAGAAATTGCAGAATCTATAACTATATTATGAGTGTCATTCTTTGCTATCACTTCTTGAGCAACGATAACTTTGCCGCAGTCCGAGCAATGTTTGCCTTCTGTTTTACCTTCGGCAATGCAAGTAGCTGAAATTGCAGCGTCTACAACCTCATTATGAGAGTTGTTTTTTTCTATTACAGTTTGTTCAGATGTAGAGCATTTGCCACACACCCTGATCAATAGTCCTTCTTCTTTGCAAGAAGCAGTTTTAACAGTCATCCAATTACCAAAGTTATGTTGGCATACCTCGTTGTTGGATGACTGATTTGTAGATTGCTCTTTATCATCTGTATCTGATGGCTGATCTGTGCCTTTGTCACACGCAGAGAGGGTGAGAACACAAGCCAACGTCAAAAGAAATACAAGCCATAGTGATTTCTTCATAGTCTTATCTCCTTTGTCAAAAAAAGGTGCGTAGCCGAAACCACGCACCGAAAAACGCAGTTTCGCTCGTTGTTGCTACACAATTTCACACCTAAATGGATATGACAAGCAAAGCCTACGTTTTTACCAACGTAAAGCCATTCAAGTATATAAAATTGTGTAGCGAGATTATTATATCACAAAATCCGAGATTTTGCAAGTAGTTTTCCCTAAATAGTACGGCTTACAAGAACTATTCAAGCACTCATAAGCCGTTTATACTACCCCGAGAGGGATGGTCTAAAAAATGCTGAGTAGTTAGGGATAAAATGGCATGCTTTGAGAGGGAGCGATTACGAGGTGAAAATTCCGTTGAGAATATCCGTTCCCATCTGCCGTAGGTCATCGGTCAAGTGCTGATATACATTTATCGTGATGTCAATCTTTTTGTGACCAAGCCTCTGCTGAATGTATTTGAGCGGTGCGCCCTTTTCAAGCAAAACTGTGGCGTGGGTGTGGCGTAGGCTATGGTAGTCAAAATCCCTTATGTTCAAGTCAAAGTGTATAATGCGTGATGTGTGTTGCATTGTTCGGGGCGTGATATATGTTCCGTCCTCACGGATACAGACAAAACGGATTTCTTTTGCCGTTGGTTCTTGCGTTATCTCTCTGCGCTCCGTTTCGTAGTACCGAGCAAACCTATCATCGAAATAAGCTCTTGCGTTTTCTTGCTTTGTTTTTTCGACAGACAATATGTGATATAATTCCTCGTCCATTTCAAGCACTCTGTCAGATTTATATTTGGTGGATGAATAGTACCAACAACCGCAATCCTCGGTGTTCCGTCCGTTGTTGCTTTTCTTCTGCTCGTCCGTTCTCTTGAATTGACGCCATTGTATCTGCTTATTGACGGAAATCTTCTTGCTTTCAAGGTCTATATCGTCCCAAGTGAGCGCAAACGCCTCACCTAAGCGCAAACCGCAATGCAAACCTATCATCAAAGGCAGATATGACGGATGACCGAGAGAAAATCTATCAAAGATAGCGGACAGTTGCTCTTTTGTCAAATAAACATGGGGAGATTGCCGTGTGGGAACTGTGGTGTTCTCGTTCTTCGGTATTTTTAAGTTAATAGCAGGCATTTTCGTCAAATAACCGCTATAATAGGCGTAGTTAAAGCACTTTGTTACAATTCCCTTGACGGCAGAAATGGTGTTATCGGAATAGCCATTATCATGCAAGGTTATCAAGAGATTTTGTAATTTGTCGCGGTCTATGGTGTTCATTCTGTACTTGCCAAGATACGGCACAATTAGATTTTTGATTTTCTTGCGGTAGTTGAGAATGGTGACCTCGTTTAGAGTGGCGGCACAATCGTGGACAAGCCAATGCTCCAAGAAGTCGGCAAAGCTCATTGTAGTAGGCTCTACCACTTGACCGCAAGTGTTGTATTCATTGAGTGATTTAATGCCCTCTATCCGAGCAGTGTTCTCGTCCAAGAATCCCCCTTTGCTTATCCATTTTCTTTGTCCACCTATCGAGGCGGTTTCAAAGCGGTATTCGTAAGTTGTTCCGTGTTTTACTGATTTTCTTTTGCGAATGATGATGTTCTGTTTCATTTCTTTTCTCCTCTTGGATATTGTTTGTAAATTTGTCCACGTGGACAAAATGTGGACAAAAACGAAAACAGAACAAAAAAAGACTCCCGAACTGTGATGTTCAGGAGTCTTAAAAAGTGGCTAAAAGCCTTGATTTTATTTCTTACTTACTTGCCTCTTCGATAGCAACTGCAACAGCAACAGTCATACCAACCATGGGGTTGTTACCTGCGCCGATGAGACCCATCATCTCTACGTGAGCGGGCACGGAGGAAGAACCTGCGAACTGAGCGTCGCCGTGCATTCTACCCATAGTGTCGGTCATACCGTAGGAAGCGGGACCTGCAGCCATGTTATCGGGATGGAGAGTTCTACCTGTACCA
>JAZOWX010000009.1:0-3667 GCA_045659405.1 Eubacteriales bacterium
GCACAAACGATACTTAATCGTTTGTGCCGCAAAACCCATGGCCCCGAACGATGGTTCGGGGTCTTAGAGGTTGCAGGGGCGAAGCCTGGCGCTACGGGCATAAAAAGAGAAGGGAGTCCGTTGGACTCCCTTCTCTTTTTATGGTCGGAGTGACAGGATTCGAACCTGCGACCTCATGGACCCGAACCGTAAAAGCCTTGTAAAATAAGGACTTTCGGGTGATTTTCAGTGCTTTTGTATCGGAAATCGGTGCTTTCCAAGGCTACCCAACGCACAATGTCCACGTAGTCCGAAGCCGTAGATGGTCAAAGGTGTGGTCAAGCCGCTTCTACCATAATTCCTGTCGCCCATCATCAGACCAAGACGTTCCTATCTTCTGCCGATAGTATACCATATTTTCGCTACAATTGCAAGTCCCTTTTCAAAACAGCAAATATTGAGGTGCAGTAGTCAAAGAAAAAGCCCTGCGAAAAATTTGAATTTCTTTCGAAAAAGATCTGGTCTTTCGTCCCCTTCTGTGGTATTGTTGTGTGCTAACAGGAGGTACAGCCTATTAAATTAAAAAGAATAGTATCATCAAAAGCATTATAGAGATTATCGAGCTTGCACGAAATAGCGTGGTTCAAGGCTTTACAACAGCAATGTTTTATGATATAATTATAGGGCATATTATAATCAAATCATGATATTGGAGGACCAAAATGGGACAGTACGATTTCACCTATGAGTTTCCAACCGACTTCGATAAACGCATAGTTCAGATTCTACAACAAAAAACTGCAGGGGCACAATTATCTGCGGCGTTTAAGGCATGTAGTTATGAATATGAAAAAATGGGTCTTGCTTATTATGCCGGCATGAGAGGTGATGTATGGGACAAATATGCACTTGATTTTACCATTGAGGGAAGCAAGGAACACATTACCCTCTTGAAAAATCGTATTCGAGACGTTGATGATGCAATATCAAAAGCACTGCGCCCCAGCATATCGGGGTTTGTTGTTCGGGAAATTCTATTTTTAGAAAATGAAGAGGATACACCCTTTCCTGCATCTGATGATGACAGATTGAATGCAGACATTGCAACAGCAAATGTTATACTGACCGATTTGATTAGAATATTTTGATATGGAACTGCATAATAAACAACAAACCGAAGATAGAGTCATTTGTATAGTTGCTGCGTCGGTAATTCTTGTTGGAACTGTCGCGTGGTTTGTGTTAATGGAAATCTATCTTGGGGATAGGAGCGGTAAGAAGAAAAAGAGGCAAGCTAAGAAAGGATAATACATGAAGTTATTAGGAATTATTACTTTACTTATCGGTATAAGTATATTTTTTATTGATATGTATCTACTGTTTGTCTCTATTGGCTTCAGAAAAAAGAATTGCTGCAAATGCAAAGGGTATTTAATAGATTCTGTCCAATACAAGGATAAATATGTCGGTGGTAAAGCAGGGCGTTTTTACAAACGTTATCTGGACTATACCTACAGATACAAGGTGAATGGAAAAGACTATACCGTTTCCGGTGGCGTTCCCGGAACCAAAGCAAACATGAACTCCGTGGTAGACGTTATTTATCAGAAAAATAATCCGAAATATGCCTACATTCATAAATTGACAATTCCCATGCAGCCAATTATTGTAGCTTTGCTGTGTCCGCTATGGATTGCAGCGTGCATATTGGGAATCAGTCTGCTCTAAAAAGTGAAAGATTGGGAGGCGATCAGAAAATGAAAGAGATTAGTCTCGCACAAATATCAAGGAATTTTCTCTCCAGATACAAGGTGTACCGTTACAGAATGGTGAAAGTATCAGATATGGACGATCAATCTGTTATTCGTGCGTGTCATTGGTATTGTGAGGAAAATAACTTAACGGACGAATTCAAAGAGTATCGTGAAACTGCAGAACAAGACGCGAAGGTACATCATGTGCATGAGGTAATTGCCATCTGCGACGAGTGCGGTAGCGAATAAATGAGGTTTTGGGTGTATCGGAAACTCTCTAAATTAGCCGCCAATCATTCGACGACTACCACAAGGAAAGGCGACACCTTATCGGGTGCCGCCTTTATAAGAATCAGCCCTCATTCCACACGGAGCGAGGGCTTTCTCACCCATCAAAAAGCGCGTCTCTGTAGTCAAAGAAAAGGCTATCGGCGCAAACGTGGTTTGTGAGTATGAAATATACCAAACCAAACCTCAAACACAGAATTGCATTTTTGAGGCTCAAATTTACAGTTTCCTTTTTCAGCCTTCCGTGCAAACGGCTCGAAAATACCCGAAAAGCCTTAAAAATAAAGCCTTTTGTGCTATTTCGTGCAAAATCGTGATTTCGGATAAATGGTAGAGAGAAAATATCAGAGCTGGCCTTGCCGACATTTTGTCGGTTAGCTCACAATGTTTCTGACCGTCCGCTTTCAAGGCCTCATTTTGAGGCTTTGAAACCAAAGCAAGTCCTCATTTTGAGGACTTGAAAACGAACCGCAAAAATTGAGCCTCTGTAATCAAAGAAAAAGCCTCGGCGAGGGCATCGAAAATCAATGGGTCATTTTGACCCACTGATATTTGTGTTTCTCCCCTTTGTCCGAAATCTGCAGAAGCCGATTTTCAAGTGGCCATTTTGACCACTTGATTTCTCCGCCCGGAATTCACAAAGAGTTCCTTGAAAAAAGTCGCACAATATGGTAAAATAAAAGCATCAGATCAGAAGGAGGTGTTATAATGGCGACGAAAAAATATGAAAGCATGCGCATCATGTCCCTTGAGGGCAGTATGCTTTGTAAAGGTGATGTCTTCACCGCTACCAAGGACGGAAAGCCCGATCCCCAAGCTTTTCGAGGCATTCTCGACGAGAGTCTTGATACCTTGAAGCTCGCAGAGGTGTACGCTCGGCACGAGGACGAGATCGGCTATCCATATCTCGATGGCAAGAAGCGATTCTGCCGCGCCGTTGTGAACCTTTCATTCAACCGCGCGATCAAGGTATACGAGTCCTACGGCAACCGCTATGTTCTGAACGGATACGAGGTTACCGATGAGGATATGGAAGACCACGTCTGCTTTTGTATGGTAGGCAATCAGCCCACGCTCATTGCCATAGACGTCTCTTACCGAGAGGACAGAGGATATGCCCCTGTGGAAGAACCGTTGCCGGATGCCTTACTCGGCAAGTATTTCAAATACGATGCCGAAACGCGCTCCTATAAGCGGAGCGACAAGGTCATTCCCACCGCCTTCTCCTGTCAGGATATCCGTGAGCATCTCTACACACATGGCTTCGATATCGACGGCATCCACTACGTTCGCTACAAAAGAAGCGCGGGTGCGAGCCGTGACGGTCGCTGTCTCTTTATCGCAGAGCCTCTGTATGCGGATATGATGGCATGGAGCTCCTGCGACCTCTCTGCAGATACCGCCTCCGACCAAGCCTCTTGGCAGGCGTATATCGCGCTCACACTCAGTAGCATCGAGAACGTCATCAAGCTCCCGAAAAAGTCGATCCTCATTATCCGTGACCAAGTCAGCCGCTTTACCGACAACGTGGTATGCGTCAAAGAAAACGACGCTCACGACCTCAGAGCAGAGGAAGAAGAAACCGAGATTGAGAATGTGATCTGGGACGGCGAGGCTCTGCTGGATGCAAGCGTGTTCTATGAGAA
>JAZOWX010000010.1:0-30534 GCA_045659405.1 Eubacteriales bacterium
TTCGTATGTGATAGCGGTCTTGGTGTAGTAAGCAGCCTTAGCGTTTCTCTTACCAACCTCTTTAACGAGGTCCGTACCGTCAGCAAATCCGGCAAGATATCTCTTAGAACCGGAAGAAAGCTCACCGTTGTGAGAGTGCATATTTAATGCAAACTTAAGTGTGGTTCTTTCCCAAGGATAGTTACCTGGCTGGATAAGTACTTCATAGCAAAAGTCGCATATATCATCCCCGTCCTCATCCTCGTGAGTGCATTCCACTTGTTCTGTACAGCCATTGTTATCACAGAAGCCGTCCCGGTCATCGTCAATATGCTCTGTGTGCAGAGTAACAATTTTCGCCGACGAGGTAAAGCTTTCTGTTACATCATTTCCGAGATCTACGTCGTAGGTTATACGCACGGTGTACTCTGTTCCCTCAAGAAGCTCATCGAAGCGTCTTTGATCAAGGCTATCAGCAAGAACCTCGTTTCCGTGCGGGTCGATAATGGCAATTTCGGTAATCTCGGCTAAATTATTTTCATCAAGCTCGGAAATCTCAAATGTTATACTGTTGTAAGCAGCAGATGCGTTTATAACCTTTATTTCCGGCATAGAATAGGTTGAAGCAACGGTCTCCGCAATTACGGTTTTCTCACCATTTCCGTCATCCAAATCATAAGTATAGGTTGCGCGGAAATAAAGTGTAGAATTTGCGTCGATAGAGTCAAAATGATATTTGGTAGCACTTACCTTGTAGTCCTCAAGATTTTCCGTATATCCCCAGACTTCACCATCCGCAAGAAGCTGTACAGCAGCACCCACGCCTGTTATCTCTCCGACAAAGTCCGGGTCATCAACAACTATTTCAAAATAGAGTGAGGTAAGCGATTTGTACGTATTGATAACCTTAACTGTCGGAATTTCCTTAAGTGCGGTTGTAACATCGAGTGTTTTCTCGATTACTACGTCACCTTTTCCGACATCATAGGTATAGGTAAGCTTCAAGGTGTAATCCGTACCCGCTTCGAGTCCGGTGAAGCGTCTTACAGTATTGCGATTTGCTGTTTTTGTTTCGGTGGCGGAGATAAGCTCTATTTTAGTTATTTCTCCAACGTTATCTACGTCTACCTCTAAAACCTCAAAATCTAAAATGGTCTTTGTCGTTTTAGGATTTGCCAGAAATACCGTAGGAATCTCATACGCCTCGGTTTTTGCGGTCAGCTCCTTTGTAAGCGTTTGGAGCGCACCGTCCAGCGTATAACTATAATTCACCTTCAGCGTATATTCAGTATCAGGCTTAAGATTCTTAATACTGTGCTGTGTCTTGTTTTCGAGTGATACGGAAGTGTCATCGCTAACAAGCGACACGCTTGTTATAGCACCGCCCGTGATATCAAGAGTAGATATCTCAAAATCAAGGCTCGTTTGTGTTGCCGACGTATTCTTTATCTCTACTATCGGCGCAATTCCCGCAGCCGGCGCTTCACAGCTCGAAACGGTAAAGAGCGTGAGCAACATAACCGCAAGAAAAGACAAAAATAAGTTAAGCTTTCTTTTCATTGTTTTCCTCCTAAAATTGAAAAGTCAAAAAAGTGTCGTAAATCTAAATATAGAATTTACAACTCACATTATAAAGACATAAACTTAATATATGTGATGGCATCATTATAACACCGCTCGGTGTTATTTGTCAAGAGAATCTACTATATTTTTGTAAAATAAAACTGTATTTTATATTGGAGGTCGGCTATGAGCTTATATCGGCGAATAAGAGATTTGCGAGAGGACAATGATATTACACAGCGAAAGGTAGCTGACTATTTAAATATGCAATTAACGGTATATCAGAGATACGAAAGAGGTGAGCGTGAGCTTCCTCTTTGGGCGGCTATCAAACTTTCAAAGCTTTACGGCACGTCTATTGATTATCTCGTAGGAATGACAAACAATCCGAAAATCAATCACGAGCAGGACTAAACAGCTTAAAACGGTTATTCATAAAAACAAAGCGAGACACATTTTTTCTGTGTCTCGCTTTGTTTTGCATCTTTAGTTAAGTGAAGAGGTGCGCACTACCCTTTCAAATCCTCGAAGTAGCAGTGATAATTAACTCCGAGATTGCTGTTCGGGAAGAGGTATTCATAAAGCTCGGCGCAGTAGTCGTCTGTCATAGAGGCTATGTAATCAACGACTATCTGGTTTGGCTCGGTTTCCATATACGGTGTCGGGGCGGCATAATGGTTGCCGCTGACAAAATCAATATGGTGCTTGAATATCGGAGAGGACTCGTTGCCGTTTTTCAGGTCTGACAGCAGCTTCGTGTACATTTTCTGCATCATCGGCTTTACCGTGCCGTCAAGCACTCGTGAAACCTGCTCGTTTTTGTATATTGCTGTGTAATTTATGCGTTTTGCTTCCTGAAGCCCCTTGAAATGCTCGGCATCAAGCATAATATAAGGATTGCCGTAGCTATGCTCTATTATATTAACCATAAGGTTGTTAATTATTTCAGCATTGATTGTTCCGATAGCACCGTCACCAAATGGATTTTGGATATCCGTAAGCTTTGCTCGCTGTGCGTCCTGTCTATCCTTTCCGAGATAGGCTATAATATCAGAAACACGGACTACGCATCCCTCGAGCGTTGATGGAATAATTCTTGCAATATTGCTCTCGTCAACATAGCAGGACTCTACCATTTTATCAAAGGTATCAAAGTCGGGCATGGTTTTCGGGAAATACTCGTGCATTTCAAGCTCACCGTTATGCGCAATAATTCCGTCGAGCGTATCGAGAGTTATATTAAGAGGAAAGATTCCGTCAAGCACACGCA
Organism: Eubacteriales bacterium; assembly: GCA_045659405.1. Taxonomy (GTDB): domain Bacteria; phylum Bacillota; class Clostridia; order Oscillospirales; family CAG-272; genus UBA1740. The sequence continues at coordinate 2,813 of JAZOWX010000010.1, forward strand.
CGCTGTGGACGTTGTGATTGAAAAATCTGCCTGTTTCAGCGTGATACATTTCGCTCAAATAATGCTCGCCTGCGTGACCGAACGGTGTATGTCCGATATCGTGACCGAGAGCTATCGCTTCAATGAGGTCAAGGTTGAGTCCGAGAACAGCGCCGATAGAGCGTGCAATTCTTGAAACAAGCTGAACGTGCAGCGCACGTCTTGTTATATCATCGTTTTTATAGAATGAAAAGACCTGCGTTTTATCGGTATAGCGGTTATAATACGGACTGTGCATTATCTTGTCCACGTCACGGACGTATGCAGGACGCCAGACAGATTCCTTATCGAAATTCGGATTTCTCCTTTTTGCGTCACACCCCTTTGCCGAAAAGTCGGGGCGCGTATTATGTTCCTTATCGTATTTTATTCGCTCCGAAATTTCAGAGCTTAACTTTTCATATTTGAGCATAGGTATCTCCTATTTTTATCTTTACATCTACATTTTAGCACAAACGACGCTTCCAGTCAATATAAAAAACAAAAGACCTGTCCGGGTTAAGACAGGTCGGATTTGTTTACGCCATTGCGTTGTACTTAATTGTAAGAGCAGACTTTTTATGAGCCGCATTATTCTTGTGAAGAACGCCGTGAGCAACTGCCTGGTCAATCTTCTTAACGGTAAGTCTGTAAAGCTCGGAAGCGAGCGTCTTGTCGTTTGCATCAACTGCAGCGTTGAACTTCTTAACAATAGTCTTAAGCTGGCTCTTAATCATCTGATTCTGGAGAGCTTTAGTGCGGTTAACAAGTATACGCTTCTTTGCGGACTTAATATTAGCCATTTTCTTTCTCCTTATTTTATATCGCAAGCTTCCCCGGCGGTGCGGCTGAGAGGGTCCGCTGTGCCAAAACAAAGCTTTGCTTTTATTTCATACCGCATTATTTTATCACATTCAAACGGTAAAATCAATAGGTTTTTGAAAAAAAGTTTGTTTTTTTGAAAATAATTTTTCCGAAATCAAAAGTATCAGACCGCTTATAGCAAAATTTCTTCTCCCCTCGGCAATATCCGACTTATAAGGAAGTGAGTGATAGAGCTTCGGGTAGTCCTCATCACAGGTTTTCAAAGCCGCAAATACCATAAGCAAGTGAGGTATCCGCCAAGCGGTCAACGAGTTGTGTCGCAGCGCTCATTTTCATCAATTTCCCCGTCGTTTTGACAATCATTATTTACATAATCTGTCAAAGCAACAGTAAAACTCGGAACTTTAATATTCGGGTCGTTCGCCTCGGAGGGTCCGTCAACAAGATTTTTAACCGTCTTGATTTTCCCCTGATCCGCAAGATCACGAAGCACTCCGTAGGTTGCGAGATAACGCAGGTCTACGTCATCACCCCAAAGCACACGAACAGCTTGATTAAGCGTACCGATACCGCAGTTTCCCTTTTCACGCAGAGTGTCAAGGATTATATCGTACGCATCGTGCATAATAGCCGTTGTCATCCTACCCATGGACTTCGGTGATCTGAAACGGTGCATTTCGAGTGTATCGAGAGTTATTTTTCCCGAGCTTTCCTGGGGCAGCTCATCGAGAGATATATATTCCCTGTCCGTCGGGAAGCATATCGAAAAGCTTGAAAGAAAGACCTCTGTTTCGGTACGCGCTATCGCCATCGGCATATTCATTTTTGCATAGCTGATAGCACCCGGCTCATCGGCATAAAGCGAAAGAACAACGACTTCCTTCGGAGCTTCCAAAAATGCCTTTTCAAGTGCGAGGTAGCTGGGTTTTTCGGGATTTTTCTGCAGATGATGGTAGGCAAGCTGACACACAACCTCGCTCGTGTGAACGAAGTTGCCGTTTTTAAGCTTTGGATAGCCCTTTATTCTGTCGGTGTATTCGCTCTCGGTGAAGAATTTCACACCGAGGTCGTTTAGCATATTTGCCACCTCGGCAAGTCTTGGAGCAGTCTCGTATTTACCCGTAGCTCCGTTAAGACAAACCGAAAATTTATCGTCAGAGGTCACAAACGGGTGAGACCAGCGCCAATCACCGCCGCTGTTAGAACGGCTGTGTATAATTCCTACGTTCCCCGGGAAGTTTATAGCGTCTGTTTCACTAAGCAGCCTATTAACGTCGCCAAGCACCTTTGCCGTGTAGAGCTTACCCTCGTGAAGCGTGGTAATTCCTGTATAATAGCCTGCGCAATAGCCCTCCTGATTTTTCATCATTTCAAAAAGGATGGGGGCTGCACGTCTGTCACCTATATAACCCGAAATATTACACATAACCGTCTCCTAATTCTCGTGGCGTTCTATATTTTCTCTTTTAACGCTCACCTCTGCAATTTTTATTTTAACACACGCACCCGCTAAAGCCAATAGAAAGAATTCAAGGATTTTGTCATTTTTTTGAAAAATATTTTTAGTTTTTTCACACTATATACTTGACAAACCGAAGTCTTTCTGTTATACTTGTAAAGTAAATTGCTTTACAGCGAGGAATTGTATGTTTGAAAAGAATATGCGGTTTGCGTATCTTGTCGATTTTTACGGAGAGCTTCTTGACGAAAATACCAGAGCAATAATGGCCGCCTACTATGATGACGACCTCTCTCTTGCTGAAATAGCTTCAAGCGTGGGAATATCCCGTCAGGGTGTACGACACACATTGAAGCGTGGCGAGGAGCAGCTCTCTTTTCTTGAGGAAAAGCTCGGCCTTGCCGCACGCTACGGCGAAGCTGTAAGGCTTGCGGAAAATCTGTCTGCGTTAAGAGCGAAAATTTCCGAAAGATTCGGTAATGAAGCATCTGACATAACAGATGAGCTTTCCGAAATAGAGAAAAATTTAACCAGCAAAGGAGTTTAGAATGTTCGGTAACCTTACAGAAAAGCTTGCAGGCGCTTTTAAAAAGTTCAGGAACAAGGGTAAACTCACCGAAGCAGACGTTAAAGAGGGTATGCGCGAGGTCAAGCTCGCTCTGCTTGAGGCTGACGTTAATTTCAAGGTTGTAAAAAGCTTTGTTAACGCAGTTACAGAGCGTGCAATCGGAGCACAGGTGCTTGAGAGCCTTGTGCCCGCGCAACAGATTGTTAAGATTGTCAACGAAGAGCTTATCAAGCTTATGGGCGGTGAAAGCCCGAAAATCAACATAAATCCCAAGCCGCCGACAGTTGTTATGATGGTCGGACTTCAGGGTGCGGGTAAAACCACGCACGCAGGCAAGCTTGCAAGGATGTACAAGCAAAAAAGCAAGTCTCCCCTGCTTGTTGCATGTGACGTATACCGTCCCGCAGCGATTGATCAGCTTAAAATCGTGGGTGAATCAGTCGACGTTCCCGTATTTTCAATGGGCGCTAAAATCTCTCCTGTTGAAATTGCAAAGGCGGGTATTCTTCACGCAAAGAAAAACGGCAACGATTTTGTAGTTATAGATACCGCCGGCAGACTTCACATTGACGAAGAGCTGATGGGTGAGCTTGTTAAGATTAAAGAGGCTGTTAACCCAGATGAAATACTGCTCGTGGTTGACGCTATGACAGGTCAGGATGCGGTCAACGTAGCAAAATCCTTTAACGACCTGCTTGATATTACGGGTGTAGTTCTTACTAAAATGGACGGCGATACCCGTGGCGGTGCTGCCCTTTCGGTAAAATATATTACCGAGAAGCCTATAAAGTTTATCGGTACGGGAGAAAAGCTTGATGCACTTGAGCTATTCCACCCCGACAGAATCGCATCGAGAATTCTCGGTATGGGCGACGTGCTTTCGCTTATCGAAAAAGCGGAGGCTGCTTATGACGAGAAAAATGCCAAAGAGATGGAGAAAAAGCTGCGTGAGCAGAGCTTCACCCTCGAAGATTTTCTTGAACAGATGAGACAGCTCAAGAAAATGGGCAATCTCGATAGCATTTTAAAGATGCTCCCCGGTGCAAATACCGGTGCGCTCAAGGATGCGACCATTGACGAGGGTCAGATGGCTCGTACAGAGGCAATTATACTTTCGATGACTAAAAAAGAACGTGAACGCCCAGAAATGATCAACGGCTCAAGAAGAAAAAGAATCGCAAAGGGCTCGGGTACTCAAGTAGAGGACGTCAACAAGCTTTTGCGACAGTTTGAGCAGATGAAAAAGATGATGAAGCAGTTCACAAATATGGGTAAGCGACGCGGCTTTGGCGGTCTCAAGCTTCCCTTTTAATTGATATCAAATAAAAACAAAAAATAAAAAAACACATTCATTTTGGAGGACAGAAAAATGGCAGTTAAAATCAGACTTAAGAGACTTGGAGCAAAGAAAACTCCCTTCTACCGTGTAGTAGTGGCAGACGAAAGATCGCCCAGAGACGGTAAGTTCATCGAGGAAATCGGTTACTACAACCCCCTCACCAATCCCGCTGATATCAAAATCGACGGTGAGAAGGCTGCAAAGTGGCTTGCAAACGGTGCTCAACCCACCGATACTGTAAGAGCACTTCTTAAGAAGAGCGAAATCATCAAGTAATTAACCATACTAAAACGGAAGGATTGTTTCTAAATTGAAACAGGTAGCACACATGGAGCTTAAGCAAATACTCACAGATATTGCTCGTGCCATCGTGGACAATCCGGACGCTGTTAGTGTAGAGGAAACTATTGACGGCGACGACGTTGAGCTTGTTCTCACCGTTCACGAAGACGATACGGGTATGGTTATCGGCCACCACGGAAGAATCGCAAAGGCGATAAGACAGGTTATGAAATCCGCTGCCAACACAGAGGGTAAGCACGTTACCGTGGAAATCAAATAAAAGACACCCCGGGTATATTATTGCCCGGGGGAATTTTTTATACAAAATATCCAATTTTAAAAGAAAAAATGGCTTTTAGCATACACGTATTTTGTGCTTTTTGCCGTCTGTTTTTTCGGGAGAGTTTATATGAAAAAATATATTATGTCGCTAGACCAGGGGACAACAAGCTCACGGTGCATTCTTTTCACACCCGACGGCTCTATTGCTTCGGTGGCACAGCGTGAGTTTGCGCAAATATTCCCGAAGGAGGGCTACGTTGAGCACGACCCTATGGAAATATGGTCAAGCGAAATGAGTGTTGCCACCGAGGCGCTTCTCAAAATAGGCGCTACGTGGCATGAGGTCTTTGGTATAGGCATCACCAATCAAAGAGAAACCACTATCGTATGGGACAGACAAACCGGCGAGCCTGTATATAACGCTATTGTATGGCAATGCAGAAGAACTGCCGATTATTGCCGTGAGCTTTCAGCAGGCGGCTTTTCGGATATGATAAAGAAAAAGACAGGACTTGTAATAGACCCCTATTTTTCGGCTACAAAAATCAAATGGATACTCGATAACGTCTCTGGCGCGAGGGAGCGTGCCGAGCGTGGTGAGCTTTGCTTCGGTACTGTTGACAGCTGGCTTATATGGAAGCTGACGGGCGGCAAAGAACACAAAACCGACTACTCTAACGCATCGAGGACGATGCTTTACAATATCAACACTCTTGAGTGGGACGAGGAGCTTCTTTCGCTCTTTGGTATTCCCCGCTCTATGCTCCCCGAGGTTGTGCCATCCTCATCCGTTTTCGGTTATACCGACAAAACTCTCTTTGGCGAGAGCGTTGTAATCGGCGGTGTGGCAGGCGACCAGCAGGCAGCGCTTTTCGGTCAGTGCGCATTCTCCGAGGGTGAGCTGAAAAACACCTATGGCACGGGAGCTTTCCTGCTTATGAACACAGCGGACGTGCCTCACATCAGCGATAGCGGACTTATAACTACAATCGCCTGGGGTATCGGGGATAAGGTAACCTATGCCGTTGAGGGTTCGGTTTTCACCTGCGGTGCCGCTATTCAGTGGCTTCGTGACGGAATGAAGCTTATAGAATCTGCCGCTGACAGCGAATACTACGCAAAAAAGGTAAAGGATTCCGGAGGTGTCATGGTTGTTCCCGCATTTGCAGGGCTTGGCGCTCCTTGGTGGGACCCGTATGCACGAGGTATGATAATAGGTGTTACCAGGGCCACAAACAAGTACCATATAATAAGAGCAACGCTTGAGTCGCTCGCCTATCAGACAACCGACGTTATAGACCTTATGCAAAGCGTAACCGGTATCAAGGTAAGCGCTCTTAACGTCGACGGCGGAGCTTCGGCAAATAATCTGCTTATGCAATTCCAGTCGGATATTCTCGGAATACCCACCGTGCGCCCGGTTTGCATAGAAACAACGGCTCTCGGTGCGGCATATCTTTGCGGTCTTACCGTCGGGGTTTATTCATCGCTTGACGAAATAAAGAAAAACAAGAAGTACGAGACCGTATTTTCCCCGAATGAGGACGAGCAGTGGCGAAGCTGCCGTATTCAGCGCTGGCGGCGGGCGGTTGAGCGCACGCTTGGCTGGGAAAGCTAATATCGCTTTCGCAAAACGAATTATAACCATACCATAGAGGCTATTTTATACTATCAAAATATGTTTTTACTCTTGACAAACATATAAAAAGATGATAGAATAGTAGCGTTGCTGGTGTGGCTCAGTTGGTAGAGCAGTTGATTCGTAATCAACAGGTCACCGGTTCAAGTCCGGTCACCAGCTCCAAAAGAGGCTGCCTCAAATGACAAAATGCATTTGAGACAGCCTCATTGCTTATAAAACGAAGTGCTTTAAAGGATATGGGATTTTACAATGGATTTATGCAATCTTTCGGTAATCCGTGAGCTGATGAGCGAGGCAGGGATAACCTTTCGCAAGGACTACGGACAAAACTTTCTTATAAACAGAATGATACCCGAAGAAATCGCCGAAAACTGTACGGATAACCCCGACAGTATGATACTCGAGATAGGCCCGGGAATCGGCTGTCTTACAAAGGAGCTTGCAGGACGGTATTCCCGTGTAGTCGCTGTTGAGATAGATAAGGGACTAATCCCCGTGCTTGACAAGACGCTTTGCGAGTTTGATAACGTAACGGTGATAAATGCCGACATTATGGCTACCGACATCCGTGCGATTGTTGATGAATATTCGGGCGGACTTCCCGTTTCGGTTTGCGCTAATCTTCCCTACTATATCACGACGCCTATTCTTATGTATCTTTTGGAATCGGGTGTTAAATTCTCGTCAATAACGGTAATGGTACAAAACGAGGTTGCCTCAAGGCTTGTGGCAAAGGCGGGTAGCTCGGATTACGGCGCTATTACTGCGGTGCTTGGATATTACGGTACTACAAGGCGGCTGTTTAAGGTTTCGGCAGGGTCGTTCATCCCCGCCCCAAAGGTTGACAGCGCTGTTGTGAGAATAGACCTTTACGACACACCAAAATATACGCCAAAGGACGAGAACCTTTTCAGAAATCTTATAAAAGCGGCATTTGAGATGAGAAGAAAGACGCTTGTAAACGCTATGTCAGCGAAGCTTTCGATAGACAAGGAAAGAGCGAAAGCCGCTATTTTAGAGCTCGGTTTTCCCGATACGGTACGTGGCGAAAGACTTAACACAGAGGATTTCGTGAAGCTTTCGGATTTGCTTATAAAAAAAATGATAGAAAACACGCAGAACTAAAAATTAAGTTCTGCGTGTTTTTTGTTTTATAAGGTTAATATCCACATATTCGTTTATTTCTGCCTCGAATTTAGTAGGATTTTTGAGATTTTCGCGCTTTTCTTGTCTTATACAGCGCAAGATAAACAAACACGGCTATAAGTGGAAACAGCATAGCTGTAAGCATTCCGAATTTCATTCCGAGCTGCTCGACTGTTATACCCCACTCGGCAGAAAGAGTTATGGCAAAATCCGATGCGATAACGCTATCGGTTACAAGTCCGACAAGCTGTGGAGCAACAGATGCACCGAGGTCACCGCCCGACGCCATTATGGCATAGACGAAAACTCCGCCCAGGGGAAAACGCTCTGATGCTACGATAAGACTAGCCGGCCATAGCGCCGAGGCAAAGAAGCCTGTCATAGCGCAGGCGATAAGACCTACAAGCTCGATATTCGAGACAGCGGCGGTAAGATAACACGCAGTTGCACCGATAGCACCGACCAGGAGAAACAGCTCGGAGCGATTGCTGTATTTTGAATACAGAGTTCTGCCGATACCGAGCATAAGCGCAAAGCCCGCCACACCGAAAACATCGCCCCAGAATTTGGGTATTTCGAGCGCTCTTTCTATATATCCCGAGCACCACTGCGCCATTGTACACTCGGCAGCACCACCGAGGAAAATACCGATAACCGAGAGCCACAGACCACGGTTACCCAGCAGATGCAAGGCGCCGGATGCCATTTCGGGAGTTTGCATTTTCGGGATTTCACTATTTGCAAATAGGATTGCTGCCGTAAGCGGCACTAACATAAAGATAAGCGAAAGAACCCACCAGGTTTTATTGTCAAATATTAATAGGTAGGCGGTTGCAAACAGAATTACACCAACAACACCCCAAGCATACACCGAATGAAGCTTACCGACCTCACGCTCCGGGTTATCCGACGGAATTGCGGCAATTACGGGGCTTACCAGCACCTCGGTTAGTCCTGATGCCGCAGAAAAGATAATTGTTCCTATAAGAATTCCTGCATAAGCGGCGCTTGGGAACAAAATCGGTAAAATTGAATACGCAAGAAGCCCCACAAGTGTTATCACAGGAGTAAGCTTAACCGTTTTTGATATATTGAATTTATGCGAGAAGAATGAAAATAGCAAATCAACAGAAAGCTGGGTTATAAAGTTAACGAGTATCAGAAATCCGAGCCTCGAATAAGATATGCTGTAAAGCTCCCTGAACGTAATAAACAATACCGGTGACAGATTTGCGACTACCGACATCGACATGCTCATCATATAGCAGCCATATTTTAAAGAGTTGTATTTTTTATCCATTTTTACCTTTTCTCTAATCCGTCAAAGATTTCGGATATTTTGCCGCACATAAAGCCGAGGTCGGACTCCGAATAGTCAAAGTGACGTGAATTTTCAAGCATATAAAGCCTTATATTTTCGTTATTCTCGAAATATTTTGCCGAGCTTAAGCTCACAAGCTCGTCCTGCCCTGACTGAAAGACGTAGGTTGGGGTTTTTATATTCGGTATAAGCGCACGTGTTTTTCTCGAGAGTGAAAACAGCTCGAGATACCTCGGTATCCAGCCAAGATAGCGCCAAAGTCTGCCGTCAGGCTCTATGCTGTAAGCCCTACGCATTGCTACGTGATAGGGGTTTTCCCTATCGTACTTATCAAAGGCGATTTTGAGCGAGGTGGGTATCATTTTTGGCTTCATAAAGATTTTAAGCGGTGAAGCGAGAAATATCATCATAGCTATTTTATCAGCATATTTCTCGGCACAGCTTGTAAGAAGCAGAGTTCCCATAGAATGACCAACGACTATGATTTTGTCGTACTTCGCATAAAGAGCGCAAAGGCGGATGTCGGTTTCTTTTAGCCAATTTTCCATTGACGTATGCGAAAAATCACGCACACCTCCACCGTGCCCCGAAAGCAGAATATTGTAGATAGCATAGTCCTTTGGAATAAGCGGTATCAAAAAATCGAACTGCCTCGGTGTACCGCAGATACCGTGTATCATAAGAACAGCGGTGGTAGCGCCATTTGGCTCTCGGATATATTCCCGGTTATCTCTTTCGGTCATTTCTGCCTATCCTCCTTTTGCTTTCTACGCTAAAGTATATCGCAGCCTTTTGTTTTTTTCAATAAAATGATTTGCAATTTGTTTATTTATTATTTTATTTCCATACTTAAAACGATAGGAGATGCATTATATGATTTATCCGCCCAACCTGTATATCTTTCCCCGTTCTTATCATACAGCTCGGCTTCTTCAATCCAAACAAACATAACGATTTTTTTGGTTTCTCCGACAGAAAAATCAACCGCTAAATCATTGAAAATTTCGATCTTTGAGTTAAAATGCAGTATTGAATCGGGGTCGTTTTCCTTGTGATAGAGTTCTTCGTGCTTATCATAATACTTATACACGTGAATCTCTCCATCAACTACGATTCCGATTCTTAAAAAATCAACAACATATTTATTCGCATCAACTAATTTTAATGATAGGTTGTATGTATCATTCGCCAGGCTCGCAATTTCAAAATTGTAAACATTTGCATTTGATAAATTGTTATCCTTGTTAGTGAAATCTATGTTTGAATAATTTTCCAGCGGTTGATGATTTAATCCGTTGCTTGAAAAATTGAACGAATCGACTTTTTCATCATCAACAACAATACTTGCGTTTTCACCAGAACAAAGCACGTCAACAGAGCATAAGTGGCTTCTGTCACAACTCACAATAGAAAATATAAAAAACGAAATCAAAATACCGCAAACCGTCTTTTTCACGATAACGTCTCCTTTTTACAAATTCTTATATTTTGGTCAGCTTATTATAACATATCTTCGCTAACAAATCAAGACGCAAGCCTTGTATATCATCAAGTGCGGCACGCCGTTATTGGATATAATCACGCATTAGCGTGTATCCTTCCTGCGGTTTGGATAATTTATACCCACCGCATCACATCCTGATGCGGTGGGTTTTTTATCACTATTTTAGCTTCACAAAGACACGTCGCAGGATATCAAAGAAAATTGTCGTTGAGGCGAGGGCTATGGCGAGCATAAGCTCGGACACTGTGAGCGGTACTGTGCGGAATAGCGCACCGCCAAAATATATCATTGCGATTTGAATTGCGGATATCATAAGCATTATGATTATAAAAGGCTTGTTCTTCCCTATATTTGAGAATATGTTAAGCCGCTCGCATCTGGCAAGGAAGCAATTGAATATTCCCGAAAAGATAAAGAGGACGTAAAATGACGAGAGAAATTTTTCACTGTTATAATCGGCAAAATAGAAGTCACGGAACAAGTCAAGACGCAAAAAGAGTACGCAAAGAGTCAGCGTATAAAGTCCGAGCGCCGCTATATGCTTTAGCATATCGAGCGAGAGAATCGGCTCACCACGTCGCTTTGGCGGCTCTTTCATATAATAAGGAAGCGGAGCTTCGCCCGCAAAGGCAAGACCGCCAAGCGTATCCATTATTATATTAACCCAAAGCATCTGAATTATGGTTATCGGGGTTTCTATGCCGATAAACTGACCGAGCAGCGATACACCGCATGCCGCAAGATTCATTATCAGCTGGAAGGTTATAAACTTTCTTATCGACTTGAATATTGTTCTTCCGTAAAGCACTGTTTTTGATATTGCACCAAGGCTGTCATCGAGTATCACAACGTCCCCTGCCCCTTTTGCAACGTCTGTACCCGAGCCCATAGCGAAGCCGACGTCAGCAAGCTTCAGAGATGGAGCGTCATTTATTCCGTCACCCGTCATTCCCACTACCAAATCAAGCTCCTGCGAGAGGCGCACAAGCCTTGTTTTATCGGTTGGCAAAGCTCTTGCAACAACACGCAAGCTTGGCAAAATCGCCTTCACCTCATCATCCCCAAGCGCTGAAAGCTCGGATGAGGTTAGTATCATTTGCGCTCTGCCCGTTTTATATATTCCGCACTCCTCGGCAATAGCCGCGGCAGTTTCCTTGCCGTCACCCGTAAGCATCACTACCTGTATTCCTGCACCGTTTATTTCATCTATCGCCTCTCGTACCCCCAAACGAAGCTTATCCTTGAGTATCAAAAGTGCAATAAAGGTAAGGTCGGTCAGCTTTTCTGTTTCTGACACAGCGACGGCTATCGCACGCTCACCTCGCTCGGTTGCGTTTTTATATTCACGCTCTATTTGCGAAAAATCGTAGGCAATTCGCTCACCACTCTCGGAATATATATAATTCGATGCCTTCAGTATTACCTCGGCGGCTCCTTTTATATAGGTAACTCCGTCTTCTGTGGTAACCGATGAATACTTATCGCTGCTGTTAAAGCTTTTCTTTTTTACAACGCTGACTTTCGGGCGCTCACACTCTATGAAAAATTCAGCAACCGCACGGTCCGTGGCATTTCCACCAAAAACCTTGCCGTCGGAAATATAAGTATCGGTGTTGATTTTTGCTGAAATAAGAAGACTGCGTAAAATCTGACTGTGCCTTTTTATCGCCTCTGCTCTTCGGAATATACCGCTCGGTGTTATTATTCTGTCACACTCAATATTCCCCTTTGTGAGTGTTCCTGTTTTGTCTGTAAAGAGTATATTCATTGATCCTGCCGTTTCTATACCGACAAGCTTTTTTATCAGGATGTTATCCGAGAGCATTTTTTTCATATTAGCCGAAAGCACAACCGTAATCATCATCGGAAGCCCCTCGGGCACGGCAACAACCACAACCGTTATCATAAGCGTCAGCGCATGAAGAAGCGACGAAAACAGCGCAGGGTAATCCGAAAGCGACATAGCTATCCTATGTAAATCAAAGCTGTTATCAACGACGTAGGCGAAGAATAAATATGTTATGGCAACAAGTGCCGCCATAACGTAACCTATTTTGCTTATCTGCCCTGCAAGCTTTGATAAACGGAGCTTCAGGGGGCTTTCACGGGTTTCGGATTGCAGCTCCCTTGCAACCATACCGTAGTAGGTTTTGTCGCCCACCCTGCCAACACGCATAATAGCCTCGCCCTCGCTGACTGTACTGCCTCGAAAAACCGTACACTCACCGTCAAGCTCCCAGCTTCGGTCAAAGTCGGCAGCTTTTTTATATATCTCCCGCCCCTCACCGTTGAGCGCTGACTGATTTACGGACACACCGCCGGTGATTATATATCCGTCTGCCCCGACAACCTCACCTGCCTTTATAAAGGCAATATCTCCGACTACAAGCTCGGACGACGGAATGCTCACCCGAACCCCATCTCGAAGCACGTCAGTCTTTGAATTCAAATTCTCGGCTTCAAGACGCTCAAATGCCGCCTCGCTTCCGTGCTCAAAAAGGGTGGATACTACCGTAGCTATAAGGACGGCTATAATTATTCCGCCCACCTCAAAATAGTTGCAATTACCGAAAGAGAGCGCTACCTCAAGCGCCACTGCGATAAGTAATATTTTAATTATAGGGTCACCGAGATTTTCAAAGAAACGTCTTAAAACGCTTTTTTTCTTTTCCCTTTTCAGAATGTTTTCACCGTGCGTTTTTCTTGAAATCTCAACCTCTGCCGAGGTAAGTCCTGATATTTTCTTCATTTCTTCTCCATTCATACCGTATAGACTGCATATCGTCAAGTTTTTTCTAAATAAATCCAAAGGTTAATTTCTATATAAACATATGATATGAATAAAAAAAATAAAACCGTATGGAAAATTTGTCCATACGGTTTTATTATTAAATTAGAGACCCGCATTGGCCGTGTACCGTAATTTTTAACCCTGTATATACAGGTGGGTGCTCTCTCCACAGCTTTGCGCTTCCAACGTCCGCACTTGAGAGGGTCTGTGACAGCTCTCGGCGGGAGGCCTGCATCCCCACTGCGGAAGTCCGAGCTCCCCGGCTTTGTGTGTAGGTTCAAACATACAGTATCACGCACCACGCAGGATAAAAATCAATCGTAGCTTAACTCGTCAAAAAGAAGGTCGCCAAAGGCATCGTATATTTTGTCATACTGCTCGTCATCATCAAGCGGATGAAGAAGGATATCATCTCCGTCCTCGGTAACAAGGCATATACCGAAGTCGTCATTCTCCCAATCCTCTTTGGTGGCAAGAGCAAAATACAGTTTTCCGTCTATCACCATTTGCGCACGGCACATATAATCATCCTCGGTGCCGTCCTCTGCAATCAGGGTGTATATCGGAGCTTTGTCGGCATCCTCATAAATTACGTCTTTATTCTTCATAACTACTCCATTCGAATTGCATTTAAATCTTACAGTTATATTTTATAATAATTCAGAATATTTGTCAAGTGGCTATATTAGCTCGGATATTATAAAGTTACTGACATAAAAGCCTTTTTCTGTAAGATGAAGGCTGCTAGCATCATACTCAATATATCCCAAAGCCAAAAACTTATCTATAACCTCACGGTGGACGGCGATAAAATCCTCACCGAAGCGCTCCTTGTATTCCGAAAGGCAAACTCCCTCACGAAGGCGAAGACGGAGCATTGTATACTCACACTTACAGTCGGGCGCTTCATACTCACGGTTATAGTTTGCATCACCCGCCGACAAATATTCGTCGAAATTATTGGTATTTACAAAGCGTTTGTCAAAATAAGAAGCCGCAGAAGCGCCAACACCGATATACTGCTCGGCACGCCAATATTTAAGGTTATGTCGACAGGAAAAATCCTCTTTTGCATAGTTAGAAATCTCGTAGTGTGAATAACCCGCAGCTGCAAGTTTTTTTGCAGCGAGAAGATACATATCACACTCCTCGTCCTCGCTTGGCAAATCGAGCGTGTCACGCATTTTATAAAACGGTGTACCCTCCTCGACTATAAGCCCGTATACCGAAATATGCTTTGGAGAAAGCGAGATCACCTCGTCGAGTGTCACACCAAAGCTTTCGATTGTCTGCTCGGGAATTCCGTACATAACGTCAACCGAAACGTTGTCAAAATACTTCGACACAAGCTTGTAAGAGTCGACAAAGCCTGAAAAGGTATGTATTCTGCCCAGCTTTTTCAGCTCGTTTTCGTGAATTGATTGCATTCCGATGCTAATTCTGTTTACACCGAGCGATTTGTATGCTTTGCATTTTTTCTCGTTAAGAGTCTTGGGATTTACCTCAAGCGTAAACTCCGCGCCATCGACAACTGCGAAGCTGTCGTATATGGCACTGCAGATTTTTGAAAGCTCAAACGGCTCGAGAAGCGATGGTGTACCGCCACCGAAAAAGATTGTGTCAAGCGAGATCTTCGGGTCTGTTTTATAGCTTCGGATTTCGGTGACAAGGCAGTCGATATACATCGCTCTTTGCTCTTTTGAAACATCGGAAAAGGAGCAAAAATCGCAGTAATTACACTTTCTTACGCAAAACGGAATATGGACGTAAAGCCCAACGCTGTCAGTTTTCATCGTCAAGACGCAAAACCGCCATAAACGCTTCGGGGGTAACCTCAACACTACCGAGCTTACGCATTTTCTTTTTACCCTCTTTTTGCTTTTCAAGCAGCTTTTTCTTTCTTGTTATATCACCGCCATAGCATTTCGCAAGCACGTCCTTACGCATAGCCTTTACGGTTTCTCTTGCGATTATCTTTGAGCCTATGGCTGCCTGGATAGGTATTTCAAAGAGCTGACGCGGGATATTCTCTTTCAGCTTTTCGGCAATTTTTCTCGCTCTTGTATAAGCTCGCTCCTCAAACACAATGAAAGAAAGCGCATCGACAACCTCACCGTTGAGCATAAAGTCAAGCTTTACAAGCTTTGACTGCTTATACCCCTTAAGCTCGTAATCGAGAGATGCGTATCCCTTGGTACGGCTTTTGAGCGCATCAAAGAAATCGTATATTATTTCGTTGAGCGGCAACTCATAATGCACCTCTGCACGCTCGGTGTCGATATATTTCATATCAATAAATACACCGCGCCTATCCTGACACAAATCCATAATTCCGCCAATATAATCGCTCGGTGTTATAATGGTTGCTCGCATTATTGGCTCGTAGGCTACGTTTATTTCATCTGCCGTGGGGAATTTTGAGGGGTTATCTATCATAACGGTCTCACCGCTGCGAAGCTCAACCTTGTATATAACAGACGGCGCTGTGGTTATCAGGTCAAGATTGAATTCCCGCTCAAGGCGCTCCTCAATTATCTCCATATGAAGAAGTCCGAGGAAGCCGCATCTGAAGCCGAAGCCAAGCGCTACCGAGGTTTCAGGCTCGAATACCAAGGATGCATCGTTAAGCTGAAGCTTTTCAAGCGCCTCTCTTAAGTCTCCGTAGCGTGCGCCGTCAGCAGGATAAATTCCTGAATATACCATAGGATTTACCTTACGGAAGCCGGGGAGCGACTCTGCGGCACAGCGTTCAGCGTGGGTTACCGTATCACCGACACGTGTATCACCGACGGTTTTTATTGATGCTGTTATATAACCTACCTCACCTGCTGAGAGCATATCGGTACGTCGAAGTCCAAACGGCTCCATTGTACCAACCTCTACAACATCAAACTCGCTTCCCTGCGCCATAAGCTTTATTTTGTCGCCCGCCTTGATTGTACCGTCAAATACTCTTATATATACGACAACACCGAGATATGAGTCATAGTGGGAGTCGAATATAAGAGCCTTAAGCGGTGCGTCAATATCACCGGTTGGAGCGGGTATATCGGTTATTATTTTTTCGAGGACATCCTCGATATTAATGCCGTTTTTCGCAGAAACCGCAGGACAGTCCTCGGCAAGAATACCGATTATATCCTCTATTTCACGTCGCGCGCCCTCTATATCTGCTGACGCTAAATCAATCTTGTTGATTACAGGCAAAATTTCAAGGTCGTTGTCTATTGCCAGATATGCGTTAGCAAGAGTCTGCGCCTCAACACCCTGCGTTGCGTCTACGACAAGCAGCGCACCCTCACACGCACAAAGCGAACGTGAAACCTCATAGCCGAAGTCAACGTGACCGGGTGTGTCGATAAGGTTGAACTCATAGTCCTCACCGCTTTTTGAGGTGTAGTTGAGCTTGACCGCACGTGCCTTTATTGTTATTCCGCGCTCACGCTCAAGCTCCATATTATCAAGAAGCTGTTCTTCCATTTCTCTTGTCGTGACAGTTCTTGTTTTTTCAAGTATTCTGTCGGCAAGTGTTGATTTTCCGTGGTCGATGTGAGCTATTATTGAAAAATTCCGTATGTGTTTTTGTTTATCCGTCACTTTTTTGTCCTGAGGTTTAAACCTCTGCTATCCTTTTCGTAACTGTTTCGTAAATTTCTGTTTTCTTATCAAGTCCTGCCCGACTGCCGTCGTGAGCAAGTATATATATCTTTATTTTCGGCTCTGTACCCGATGGGCGAACAATAATTTTATCGTCGTTTTCAAGTGTATAATAGAGCACGTCAGAGCTTGGCTGACCTGTTTTTGATTTATTTCCGCCATCAACCTCGGTTACAACACCCGTCGAATAATCGGCATAGGATTTTACACGGTAGCCTCCGAAATCAAGCGGTGGATTTTCACGCAAGGCGCTCATAACACGTCTGCGGCGCTCTATACCGTCAAGCCCCTCCATATAAATGTCAACCGTGCGTTCCTTGTAGTATCCGTACTTTTCATAAAGAGCCTGCAAAGCATCCGAAAGCGTCATACCAAGCTTTTTGTAATATGCCGTCATTTCGAGAATTATCATAGCGCCCTCTACGGCATCCTTATCTCTGGCATAGGTTCCGAGAAGGTATCCGTAGCTCTCCTCAAATCCAAGCAAGAAGCCGTCCCTTTTCCCCTTTGCCTCGTAGTTCTTTATTACCTCGCCTATGAACTTGAAGCCCGTGAGAACGTCGTGCATAATAACACCGTTTGTCTTGGCAATTTTATCAGCCATATCGGTAGAGACAAGGCTTTTTACGCAGTAAGCACCCGCAGGAAGTCCGCCCTTCTCTTTATGAGCTTTGATAGCATAGTCAAGAAGCAAGGCGCCCATCTGGTTTCCGGTAATAGTAGCAAAGCTTCCGTCCTTTATCCTCGACATAACGCCTACTCTGTCCGAATCGGGGTCGGTTGCAATGACTAAATCAGAGCCTATGCTGTTAGCTATATCTATTCCGAGCGCAAATACGTCTGCATATTCGGGATTTGGCTTTTTTACAGTCGGGAAATTGCCGTTTGGCATCATCTGCTTGGTTACCGTGTAAAGATGCTTGAGTCCACGTCTTTTAAACACCTCGGGTACAAGCTTATAGCCTGCGCCGTGGAGCGGAGTATATACAACACGAAGCTCATCTGCCACGTCGGCTATTGCGCTGTCATATATAGAGGTTTTCAGTACGGCATCAATATATTTTTCATCAAATTCTTCCGAAAGCTCGACTATAAGTCCGTCTTCCTTTGCCTTTTCGTAATCAGCAAGACCGGTTGTATCAAGCACGTCAAAGCTCTCTCGCTCTTCCGAAACAATCTTTGCCTGCTCGGGGCTTATCTGCGCTCCGTCCTCCCAATATGCCTTATATCCGTTATATTCCTTGGGGTTGTGCGAGGCTGTGATATTTATACCCGCCACACAAGAAAGCTCCCTTACCGCAAAGGAAAGCTCGGGGGTGGGACGAAGTGAATCGAAGATATACACCTTTATACCCGCACCTGCTAACACCATAGCGCTCACAATTGCGAAAAGCTTCGAATTGTTTCTCGAATCATAAGCGATTGCCACACCGTCCGCCGCTCTGCCCTCTGATTTTATAAGCGAGGCTATTCCACGAGTCGTCCACGCTACTGTAAAACGGTTCATACAGCCGATACCCATATACATATCCGAGCGCAATCCCGCTGTGCCGAAGCTCATCGGAGCGGAAAAACGAAGCTCTTTTACATCTTCCTTGTCAAAGATGGATAAAAGCTCGGCTCGCTCTTCATCCGTAAGGCTCGCAGATTTCAGCCATCTTTGGTATTCGGTATTGTAATTTTTCATAGAATTTCCTTTTTCGAATAAAATTTATTCGGTCACACTCTCAAGCGCTCTTGCAAGCTGATCAGGACAGGAGGTTGATTTCATTCCGCACTTTATTCCCTTAAGACGACGGATAGCCTCGTCCTTATGCATCCCCTTGACAAGCGTAGCTACACCAAAGGTATTGCCGGGACACCCCGCAACAAAGGAGCAGTCGGTTATTATTCCGTCATCGTCAAGCTCTATTCGAATAGCTCTTGAGCAAGTACCTTTTGTTTTATATTC
The DNA here is from genome assembly GCA_045659405.1 of Eubacteriales bacterium. Taxonomy (GTDB): domain Bacteria; phylum Bacillota; class Clostridia; order Oscillospirales; family CAG-272; genus UBA1740. Next base: position 21,598 of record JAZOWX010000010.1, read on the forward strand.
TATTGTCTTCATAGCTTATTCCTCTTTATTCCAAATTTTTATACATTCCCACAATGGCGGTATCCGGAGAAAACAGCGAAAGATACACGAGCATTGCCGAAAAATCACGTTCATCGTCACGCAAAACAAGCGAATAGTAAATCTTTGGCTCGCCATCCTCTACCGTGCGACACGTGTTGACACGGTATATGCGATGCCCGTATGCCGATGCGGCAAAGATTATATCAGAAAGCTCCGGAGTTGAATTCGCAAGATGACGTATTTCAAGATATCTGTCATCCCCCTCGTCACGGCTTGGCACGATATAAGAGCGAGAAAGCATTGCGTATTTCATATCTGCCGTTCCGTCAAAGCCAAGGACGGAGGTTATAGCATTGATTTTTAAATCATACGTCGCAATAAGCTCTGCTATCGAGGCTATCCTTACAGAATGCTCCTCAAGCGGCAGGATGCAGTAGGTTGCGCGGCCTTCAGAAATTGCTATTGCCGCTTCTTTGGGAGTGTTCACGTATTTCACTCTCGCACCGCTCATATTTTCTGTCAGGACGTCGTACGCTTCATCCGAATATGCATTTTTTACGTATACAAACGTACTCTCCCCACGTGTGCTTTGCAGAAGATTGGATTCGCTGACGCTTATATCATATTCATCCGCACGCTCCGTGAAAAGCTCGGAAAGCACCGCACGGTCAAGGTTTCGGTTTATATGAGCCGCATATCGAAGTCGCTCTTTGTTTTCGGGAAGATTATTTGTGGGATTCGCCGCTGTTTCTTCATCCGAGATAAATTCCTCGCAAATAAGCGGCAGTACCTCATACAGCAAAAGCTCGTTTTTTTGCATATCAGATGCATAAGAAAGAAGCTCGCATGCAAGAGTTTCAAGCTCGCATATACGAAGCTCGGTGAGTCCATGCTGCTTTTCAGTTATACTGTTAAGATTATTACCGATTTTGCCTTTGTTGGGAAAAACATCCTGCATAAGCTCACCCCCTAAAATTCTATACGTAATAATTATACAGTATTTCGCGCGAAAATACAACAAGGAAAAAATATTTTTAAAAAATTTTACACAGCGGGATTTTTTAACGTTAACGACGAAACTTTTTTAAAAGGTATTGATTTTTGGAAAGCTTTATGATATAATACTCTGCGTGGTATGAATATACCAAACCATTTGCCGGTATGGTGGAATTGGCAGACGCGTCGGACTCAAAATCCGAAGGTAGCAATACCGTGTCGGTTCGACCCCGACTACCGGCACCAAAAACGCACCTTTTTTAAAGGATGCGTTTTTATTTTTTTAACCAAACACGCTGTGTTGTTTATGTCATTTTATCAACAAGTCTTTTACCTTATACTTTTGGGTATACTCTTATTTTTAATCGGTGGGGTGTGTACTATGGAAAGATTGCCAAGCGACAAATTCATTATTTTCCTCGACGTTGACGGAACTGTCTTTGACGGTAAGGAAGTTCCGAAAAGAACTTCGGATGCGGTTGTTTTAGCAAGAGAGCTGGGACACAAGGTATTTATAAATTCAGGCAGAGCTCATTGCGTAATTCCAAGCTATATTTTAGATAACGTGTCGCACGACGGTGTGGTTGGCGGCATGGGCACGGCAATTACGGTTGGTAAGAAGCTTATATATTCCCAAAGCATGGAAAAAGATACGGTTGAATTTTTGATGCGGTTTGGCGAGGAGCACGGTTATTTCACTATTGCGGAAAGCGTCGAGAAGCTTTATATTATGAACGGCAGACAGGTGCTTAACCAAAAAACCTTCATAAACACCACCGACGAGTTTCTTGAAAAATATCCCGATGCACAGATAACCAAAATAACCTTTTCTCATACCGTGTTACCAAAGGATGAGATTGATTATTTGAGGGAAAGGGTTGGCAACGTGTACGTGCTTCCCGATTACGTTGAGATACCCGCAAAAGCTTGTAACAAAGCAACTGCAATTGAGAGGATTTGCGAGTATTACGGTGCAAAAAATCACCAAACAATAGCCATGGGCGACAGCGAAAACGACTATGATATGATAAGGTTTGCAGGTGTTGGCGTAGCAATGGGAAACGCAGACAAAAAAATCAAATCAATTGCAGATTATATCACCACAGACTGCTCGAGCGGCGGTGTCGCAGATGCGCTCAATGCTCTTGTTTTCAAAAAGAACGCATAACAAGCCGTTTTGTTTTTTCTACCATAACAAAAAGCACTCGTTTTAAAAACGAGTGCTTTTTGTATACTTTTGTTGTAAAATTATGCGTTTTTTGTTTTAAACTTCAAAAGTTTGCTCAACGTCAACCGAGCATTTTGCGCTGTGTTTTTCAAAACAATTCATAAAGATTATGATTGAGGCTTGCTTGCGGAAAGCTCAAAGCAATGCTTTACTCAAGTTGCTCTATAAATTTTGTCAAACGTTGCTCGGTAACAAGCCGCACAATCACGGATTATTCGTAAGGGTGTTTGAGCCACCGTAGCTATGGCTTGCCGGTACGTTAATGCATTGATTAAGAGTAACCGCCGTTGTATATTTTTCGGAATACAGGTTAAGGCGTCCGTACTTTGTAATGGGGGAGTTTCCTATGGATTTGCTTCCGGAGATATTAAATTCACATGCATTAAAGGTGTGAGTTCCGCCCATACACTGAACCAAGCCGTAGCCGGCAGAATTAAGATTGAACTTGCAATTGTTTAATTCTACGCCGCCACCTGTTGAATCAGCAAAGATTACCTTTGCAGCTTCAAAATTGCAATTGTTAAATACAAGCTTCGTTCCGGATGCTTCTGTACCGCTCTGGAAATAAACCTCGTCGCTAAAATTGCTTGTCGTTTTGAAGGTGCAGTCTTCAAAAACAATCTCGCCCGAGCCTTCAGTTCCATTGCTAGTCAAGATAGGCTGATTTACAGTTGTTGTTAAGGTCAATCCCTTGATGGTTGCGCCTGCTTTAACGTTCCAAACGGTATGCGCTCCTGCAGCTTCACCCAACTCGCTCATATTCGTTTCTACACCGGTGGCATCAATAACCGCACCGGGAGCTGCGCTCTCCAGAGCCAAAAGAAGCTCTGCAGCATTGCTTACAGTAATAGGCTCATCATACTCGGCGCCGCTATCGTATTCGTTATCAAAGCTATCACCCTCATACATATACTGGGTTGCAAAGAGCTGAATAGAGAAGTTCGAGCCGATAGACATATCCTGATACTCGTTACCTGCCAAATCCTGCATCTTGAAAGCGATAGTAGCGGTAACCTCACCAACTCTCTCGTAATCATTGGTAGCAGTCTCACCAGCGGGAAGAAGCGCACCGTGTACAGCTCCGTCGTTATCTTCAATTAAATCGCGAAGCGTTCCAACCTTATAAGAGTCGTTCAAATCCAAACGGTTAGTCAGCTGTGTTGCCGTAGGAATGAAATAAACGTCGATTACGTCAGCGATAGCGTCAACCTCACCGCTCGGAACTATAAGAAGCTTATACTTAAGAGCGAGTGAACCAAGGTTTTGAATCTTTATATGCTTAGCCTCAACATAGCCGGGTTCCCATTTATTATTGTTGAAGATTGCACCGGCAGAAGCATCTGTCCAAGCAGCACTCGCTGGATCTTCGTCACTCTTTGCCCAGCTCATAGCTACATCAAGCGTACCTGTCTGAATTATGTTTCCGCTGCTCGATACAGAATCTGTAAACCAAGCAAAGGTTGTACCAAGAAGCATTGAGAAACATAAAACAAGCGATGCGATGCTTAATAGCAATGCGCCTTTTGTGGTTTTAAAATTTGTCATTTGTTTTCTCCTAAAAAACTTGTTTTTGTCTTAAAAATTATCCTAACACCGCAGGGGTGAAAAGAGCTTGAAAAATTATTCTGCTGCGATTTCACGAATGTAGAACGCATCTTTTTCTGCATTCCAATAGGTTTCGTAACCCTCGTTGAGGCAGATAAGCTTTGCTTCATCACCCTCTGTGTAAGTGTATCCGGTTGCGGGATAGAAGCAGAAGGAATTAATGTAGCTGTCGGAAATCTCAAAGCTGATGGTGTCATAATTTTCAGCAAGATGAGCCCACGCAGTGCTCAAATATACAGTACCGTCAATACCGTCGCCGCCAAGAACAGGCTTGTGTCCGCCTTGAATGGTTACGTTATCCAGAAGAACACCTCCGGAAATATTTACGATAGCATTGTAGCCGTAGAAGCCGTCCCATTCATCGCTATTTCTGCTGACGTTACCCGAAATTGTACCGCCGGTCATAATAAACTGGGTATAGTCGGACATACGGATTGCGCCCGCATCGTTTGCAATATTGTTTATGAGCTTAAAGTCACCGCTGATTTCAATAATCGAACGCTCGGCTATGTACATTGCTCCGCCTGTTCCGGCTTCATTATTAGCCATTTCGCCGCCTCTGAAATAGTAACGACCGTAGTTAAAGTCATAAATAACACCGCCTGTACCGAGAGCTTTGTTGTTGTTTATTTCACCGCCGTTGACTGTTAAGCTATGTTGGCTAACCATACGGATTACGCCGCCGTTGGAAGAAGAATAGTTAGAGTTGATTTTAGAGCCCTCGTTAACGGTAATATTAGCTCCGCCCCAAATAGCACCTGTGCCGCCATTTGTATTATTGTTTACAATCCAAGCACCGTTCAAGGTAACAGTCGCATCGCTCTTAAAGCTGGGGTAAAGCGCTGCGCCACCGTCATTATTCTGAAGAACTGTGCCCTCATTAAGTACAAGATGCGCATTATTTGCAAGTGTGATAAGCGTACCCGTAGTAGTCATACCGCTGTTGGCGATAGGACGTCCGAGCGTTGCATCAACCTCACCTGTCCAAACGGCGCCACCGTCGAGGATTATGTTAGAAAGAGTAAGAGAATATCCCTCTGCAACGTTAATAAGCGGCACGTTTGCTGTCTTTTCGGTTCTGTAAACGGTTATTCCGCCAGCGTCAATTACAGCGTCTTTGTCAATCGTTACGGTTTCGTCACCCAAAGCAAAGGTGGATGCAGAATAACGCTCGTTCATATAATTGATGAAGCTTTCGTTAACCGCAATGGGATCCTCAAGAAGGATATCATTTCCCTCCTCAAGTGCTGTAAAGAACGCATCAAGAGTAGCTACGGGTGTTACGTAATTTGCATCAATATCATACTGATTTCCGATGCTGTCAAATTCGGATGCAAGCTGACCTGCAAGAAGATTTACAGAGAATCCGCCGCCAACGCTCTTGCCCATAAAATCGTTGCCCGCAGAGGTGCTCATCTTAAGAGCGATTGTATAAATCTCATATACGTTGCCAGCCTTGTCAGCATCGTCAGCGTAAAGAACACCGTGAGCAGCACCGTCATTCTCTGCCATAAGCTCGGAAAGAGTTCCAACGTAAGCAGCACTGTCGGTAGCAAGTGCGGCACGATCAACGGGGGTGGCCTCGTTAATCATATAAACCTCAATAACGTCAGCAAGATTTACTTCCTCTGCTGCGGCATTGGGAACGATGTTAAGAGTAAATTTAAGGTCAAGTGAGCCTTCGTTCTCAATCTTAACGTACTTAACAGCAGTGTAGCCGGGCTCCCACTTGTCATAGTTGAAGATTGCGCCGGCAGCTGCGTCTACCCATCCCTCGTCATTTGCACCGAGAATTGCATCAGAGTGCTCGAGAGATATATCAAGCGTACCTGTCTGAATTATGTTTCCACTGCTCGATACAGAATCTGTAAACCAAGCAAAGGTTGTACCAAGAAGCATTGAGAAGCATATAACAAGCGATGCGATGCTTGCAAGCAATGCGCCTCTGGTTGTTTTTAAATTCGTCATTTGTTTTTCCTCCAAATAGATTTGTGTTGTATATAATAGCACTTGTGAACAGTGCATCTTTTTGTAGATTTTAAATTTGTCTTTTTTGCTCGATTTCAACCTTTATAACAAGCTGAAACGAAAAATGAACACACGTTTGCCGCCATATGAGAAAAGATACGGCAAATACGAATTAAAAATTATTTAATCTCAAGCTTACTGTTCGGGCCGTAGATACGTGTTCCGCAATTTGTACGAGTGCAGCCGTTCAAAATAACGAGCGTAGAATATTCGTCCTCGCTATATACGTTTATTTGACCGCTTGTAATAACACCCATCGAAGTTTGCGATACTCCTGTGTAATCGAAAGTACAGGAATTGAATACGTGTGTACCTCCCATAGCTTCAATATAGTTGTAAGTTGATGAAGCACTCTTGGTAAACTTGCAGTTATTGAACTCTGCAACGCCATTTGCATTTTCTACAAAGTTTGTAATAACCTGACCTTTAAAGGTGCAATTGTTATAAACAACCGAGCTGGGACAGCCTTCATATCCTCCGATTGTCAATATTCTGCTTGTATCGCCAAAGGTGCAATCCTCAAACACAACCTGCTCGCCAGCTCCGGGTTCGAACATAATATAACTGATTCCTCTGTACGTAGGAGTAACTGTTGCACCCTTCAGCGTAACACCGCCCGGAATTTCAAACATATAATCATCTGCTGCAATATTAATAGATACACCTGTTGCATCTATGATGAGCTCTTGCTCCGAGTTTGCAGCTTCGGCAAGAATTTCTTTCAATTCTGCGGTGCTTGCGGCACTAACGTTCTTTGCGGGGAGCTTTACTTCAGGAAACTCTGCATCATTGTCATAATCAGGTCCTGTGCTATCCTCTTCGTCAGAAAGCTGTGTAGCTACGATATTTATGTCTATTTCTACGCTTTTGCCCTGATACTCGTTACCCACAGAATCGTTCATATGTACAGCAAGAGCAAAATAATCGTAGCTATCCGATTCAAGCGCGCCATTGCTTGCTGCTACGGTGCGTCCGTCCGCTATAACTCCGGCTTGAACACCCTCTGTCGCAAGAATATCATTCCAACTTGTAACGTTCGGTGCATTCACGCCTTTCTTTGCGCCGTCAATGATAGCGTAATCAAGCGCTCCTAAAAGACCTGCATCGGTTGTGTCCACGACGATGTTGTACTTCAATGCGAGGTCACCCGCATTCTTGACTCCGAGATAAACGATTTGAGTTTTTCCAGGCTCCCAAAGAAGATCAACGTATTCGTATTCAGCAATTAAGCTATTTTCACCGAAGATTGGCTTCTTGCTATCGCTGATATCAACGTACTCGCTTCCGTTGAACATCAAAAGCTGAACGTCAAGCGTACCAGTCTGAATTATGTTACCGCTGCTCGATACAGAATCTGTAAACCAAGCAAAGGTTGTACCAAGAAGCATTGAGAAGCATATAACAAGCGATGCGATGCTTGCAAACAATGCGCCTCTGGTTGTTTTTAAATTCGTCATTTGTTTTTCCTCCAAATAGATTTGTGTTGTATATAATAGCACTTGTGAACAGTGCGTCTTTTTGTAGATTTTAAATTTGTCCCAGCTTTCACTTTTGAAAACCGTTTGGCCTGAACGTTAAAGCATCACAAAACCGAGGGCTCTGTTTATTCTTTAGCATCAGGTTTGGGTTCTTCACTCTCCCTGTGAGCGAGCTGCGCCTTAAGCTCCTGCAATTCTTTGAGAATTTCCGCATTTTGCGCACGTTCCTCGGCTATTGCCGCACGTTCTGCCTCAATTTCGGCATTTTGCTCACGCTTGTACTGCCGCGACAGACGAATGACGTTTAACACGTTATAAAGGATAAGAAGTAAAAACGGCACGAGAATACAAACGACGTAACCCATATTGGATTTTGTAAAGGCGAAGAAATGGCCGAGCCACGGAAGCTTTCCTGCATACTCACCTATTACATATTCCGGTTTAACCATCTTTTCGTCAACAGTTCCCGTGTTTGTACCGTACGTATCATAACCTATCGTTACACCGTTTTCTTTTCTTACGGTTTTAATCATATGCGTAATGGTTTCGCCGTAGTTATCGGTGTTTGTTGAAAGAAAGGCTATTATATCCCCCTCAGAAAGTGCTGTCGGGTCGTCAACGTTTTTGATTAAAACAATATCACCCGCATTGAAATGAACGTCCATATCCTTGTTATTTTCCGACTTGCTCATTGAGTCGGTCTGTACTATGTAAAAGCGAACACCCAAAATACTACGGTCATTTTTATCAACGGTTGTAACGGTAAAAATCGTAAACACCATCATAAAGACAGTAAAAGCAACAATAAGTGCTGTAAGCACCCTCAAGGATATATCAAAGATTTTTTTCGTCTTATCATTAAGCTGCATGGCTTCTCCCCCAAAGACTCGGCTGAAATTTTACCGAAGTCTCATTGTATTTAATTTAGTCCATCTGCACCGCATGCACCGTTATGCCGATGCCGCTATAAGATTTGTTCTGAAATTCATTGCCTGCGTTTTCACGCATTTTTATAACGAGATAATAGGTTTCGCTGCAAACGCCTACGTCAAGATTTCCTGTGAAAGAAACAAGGCGCTGCGCTGTGCTCAAATCATCAGGATCGGTGCTTAACCAAAATTCGAAAGCACGCTCGAAGCTTTCCTTATCCAAAGAAGCACTCTCGCTGATGTATATGAAATATTCCATAGAAAGCGAGCCTATATTCTTTATCTTAAAGCCCTCCGTGCGATAAGTGCTGCCCGGTGCAAAGATTGCATTTGTCACACTGTCGCCCGACACGAAGCTCAAGGTTTTTCCGATAAGAGAAGCTTCATTTTCATTTACTATATCAACCTTAACATTTCCCGTCGTCACGTTAACGCCTATATCGCCGCCATCGCTGCTACTGCACTTATTCAAAAGCATACAAGAAAGGATGCATACAAGCACCAGTAATATAATGATTGTAGTAATAAATCTGCGTCTTGCGTAATACATATCATCTTCCCTCCTATTTATTTTTAATTTAAAAAAGGCAACGTAACGCTTGTTATGTTGCCTCTGATATATCATAACGCTTGTTAAGTCGGAGGCCAAAGC
>JAZOWX010000011.1:0-8723 GCA_045659405.1 Eubacteriales bacterium
GGACTTGTTCTTCCCCCTGCCGTTGCTCCCATTCAGGTTGTGGTAATTCCCGTTCAGCAGCACAAAGAGGGCGTTCTTGACGCAGCTTACGGCATAGCTAAAGAGCTTAAGGCTGCGGGTATACGCGTTAAGGTTGACGACTCCGAGCAGTCGCCCGGCTGGAAGTTCTCGGAATACGAGATGAAGGGTGTTCCGCTCCGTATCGAGATTGGTCCTCGCGATATCGCAGATGGCAAGTGCGTAATCGTCAGACGTGACAACAGAGAAAAGAGCTTCGTTAATCTTGACACTCTCGTTGACTCTGTAAACGAGGGACTTGAGGCTCTGCGCCTTGCGCTTTACAACAAGGCTCTTGCGAACAGAGAAAACAGAACCTATGAGGCTAAAACCTTTGATGAGCTTAAGGCAATTGCCGCTGAAAAGAGCGGATATATAAAGGCTATGTGGTGCGGTGAGCTTGAGTGCGAATTGAAGCTCAAGGAAGAGGCTGACGTATCCTCTCGCTGTATGCCGTTTGAGGGTGAGGCAATTTCGGACACCTGCGTTTGCTGCGGCAGAGCGGCAAAGAAGCTTGTTTACTGGGGCAAGGCATACTGATAAGATAAATTTTGGATTTTGCGAAAGGAGGGCTTTATGGAATACACGGCTAAAAACGTAGTTACGATAAGAACACCCGAGGGCGGTATTGCCAGACTCGAGTGCCACGACTCCCTGCCCTCCACAGCAGCTCTTGCAAAGGAGTATGCAAGGGCGGGATATCCCGACAGATACGTTGTTTTTTCGGAGAGTCTCGAATATACGAAGGAGACGTCAAAGCAAAAGCAAACGCTGCACAAAAAGGACGGTGTATATCTTTCCTGCATTCTCCGCCCCGCAATCTATACCTCGCAGGCGAGCCTTATAGCGCACATGGCAACGGTTGCCTTTGTAAAGGCGCTAGAGGAGCATACGGCAAACAAGCTTGGCATAGGTTGGATAAGCGACGTTTTTTGCAAAGACAGAAAAATCGGCGGTGTTGCGCTTGAGGGTAAGCTGAACAGCGATTTCGGCTTTGAATACATCATTGTCAGCTTTTCTGCCCAGCTCGACGCTGACGTTTTTCCTCCAAGGCTTACTGATATGATACGCAAGGTGTTTGAAAGCGAAAACAGCTCGATATCAATGATAATTGCGAAAAACGTGCTTGAAAAATTCTTCCCGCTCTTCGAGGATATCAAAAACCCCTCAAAGTTTATGGATACCTACAACAGCAAATTTATCCAAAGAAATCAGAAAATCAGATATACCGCAGGCGGAAAACGCAGACTCGGTAGAATTCTTAACGTAGACACAACCGACGGCTCGCTTATCGTTGAGGAGCATAAGAATATATTCCACCTCTCCTCTGTCGGCGGAGTTTCTATACAAAACAAATTCAGCAAAAAACAAACCCACGGGTAGTATGCTGCGGAAATTTTCATTATATAATTAAATATACGGTAAAGAGGAGCTTTGACAAATTGAGGTTTGTATATAGCTCCTCTTGCTTTTTTTGGGGGTAGTTATATGAGAATTTCCGAGCAGCTTTACAGGATTTTTAAATTTGCCACAAATGCACTTTCCTTTACGTTTTGGGCAATAATACTTTTCAGCTTCAACACCCCCGCTGTGGCGGTGCTGACCTTTATCTCGGCTGTAATTCACGAGTGCGGACATATCACAGCGCTAGTCTTGACCGGAAATTTTCGGGGGCTTGTGCATTTTGTACCTGTGGGGGTGCGTCTGTATTCAAGAAGACAAATCGGCTACCGTGACGAGCTGCTGATACTTCTGGCAGGTCCTGTGGCAAATCTGTTGGCTTCCCTGCTTTTATATCTTCTCTCGCTTCTTTTCGGCAGGTATTTTCTCATCTTTTCCTTGCTTAATCTTTTCACGGCTATCTCAAATCTTATGCCGATAGAGGGGTATGACGGATACAAAATTCTGGATATCGCAATCTGTATGAAAGAGGGCTTCAAAAACGGATTTCAACTGCTCCGAGGGGTTTCCTTTGCTTTTTCGGTTATTCTGACGTTTTTATCGCTTTATCTGATACTGAAGGTGGGTGAGGGCTTTTGGATATTCGGAATTTTTTTCTTTTCACTGCTTTCTCGGCTCTTCAAATCAAAAAATATCAAAAAACGAGATTTCGGAAGATTTCGAGAGAAAAAAAGAGTTATTTAAAGTTTTTCACAAGTTTTTACCAAGAAAATACAGCCTAATTTGGTTTAATCTCGAATAAACGCAAAATTTTTTAATAAAAAATATGAAAAATCTATTGCAAATTGTATATATTTTTGTTATAATAGCTTTCGTTACAGTCGCATCGGCAAAAAACCGAAAAAAATTACAAAAAAACTGTGTATGCGACACAGTATGAAAGGAACGGTTATTCGATAAATGGCAAAGCTCATTGAGTTAAAAGGAATTTCGAAATCTTATGATGACGAGAAGGTTTTAAACTGTATAGACCTTTACATAAGGGATAAAGAATTTATTACCCTGCTCGGTCCGTCGGGCTGCGGAAAGACTACGACGTTGCGGATAATCGGCGGTTTTGAAGTTGCCGACGAGGGCTCACTCTATTTTGACGGAGTTGAGATAAGCGACGTGCCGGCATACAAAAGACAGGTAAATACAGTCTTTCAAAAATATGCGCTCTTCCCTCACCTGAACGTTTATGAAAATATCGCATTTCCGCTTCGTCTTAAAAAGACACCCGAAAATGAAATAAAAGAGCGTGTTACAGAGATGCTCAAAATGGTTGCCCTTTCGGGATTTGAAAATAAGAGCGTAAGCACACTGTCTGGCGGTCAGCAGCAGAGAGTTGCGATAGCAAGAGCGCTTATATCGCACCCACGTGTGCTTCTTCTTGACGAGCCGCTCGGTGCGCTCGACCTTAAGCTTCGCAAGGATATGCAGAACGAGCTTAAGAACATTCAGAAGGCTATCGGTATTACGTTCGTGTACGTAACGCACGACCAAGAGGAGGCGCTCTCCATGTCAGACACCATAGTAGTTATGGCTGACGGTGAGATTCAGCAGATAGGTACTCCCACCGATATATATAACGAGCCCAAAAACGCTTTCGTTGCCGATTTCATCGGTGAAAGTAACATCATAGACGGCGTTATGCTGAAGGATAAGAGCGTTAAATTCGCCGGTCACATATTTGACTGTGTTGACGGTGGCTTTGAGCCGTCCGAGGCGGTAGACGTTGTTGTTCGTCCTGAAGACGTTGACGTGGTTGCCCCCGAGGCGGGTATGCTGACAGGTAAGGTAACGAGCGTTACGTTCAAGGGTGTTCACTACGAAATTATCGTTGATATACGAGGCTTTAAATGGATGATTCAGTCCACCGATTACGTTGCTCCGGATGCAAATATCGGTCTTTATATCGAGCCTGACGCAATTCATATAATGAAAAAATCCAAATACTCCGGAAAATTCGGAGATTACTCCTCCTTCTCTGATGAGATAGATCAGCTCTCGGATGCTGACTCGGCAGAGGAATTCTGAAAAAATACTTTTAGGAACGAATGCTTTTTTGCATTCCTTGGGGCAGTAAATGAAAAAGAAAAATTCACTGATAAATTCAATAGCGGCAGCACCCCACGTGTTCTGGTCTGTCCTTTTTATCGTGTTACCGCTTCTGATAGTTTTATACTACGCTTTTACAGATGCAGACGGCGCTTTTACGCTTGAAAACATCGCATCGCTTTCCGAATATACACCCATATTTACGCTCTCGGTTGAGCTTTCGGTAATTGCTACCTTTGTGTGCTTCGTTATCGGCTATCCGCTTGCGTATATAATGGCACGTTCGAGTCCCAGAGCGCAGAAGATATATATGATGCTTCTGATGCTCCCTATGTGGACAAACCTTCTTATCCGCACCTATTCCATTATGGCAATACTCGATGACGGCGGATTTCTTAACACTATTCTGAATACCGAATTTCATATAATCGGCACGAAGGGTGCGGTTATTTTCGGTATGGTTTACGATTTTCTTCCCTATATGGTGCTTCCTATTTACACCTGCATATCGAAAATCGACAAGAATATGTGGGAGGCTGCCAACGACCTCGGCTGTAACCCGATGAAGGTTATAACAAAGGTTATTTTCCCGCTTTCCGCATCAGGTGTGATTTCGGGTATAACAATGGTACTTGTTCCCTCTATCAGCACCTTCTATATTTCGCAAAAGCTTGGCGGCGGTACGTTTGAGCTTATCGGAGATACAATCGAGCGTCAGTTCGTTACGGGCGCTTTGAACGTCGGAGCAGCTATTTCAATGGTAATGATGATACTTATCCTTATATCGCTTACCGTTATGAACAAATTCTCCGATTCCGAGGACGGAGGTATAATCGTATGAAATACGCATCACGCATATATCTTTGTCTTATATTCGGAATACTGTATATTCCGATTCTTACCCTTATATTCTTCTCGTTCAATGCAGAAAACAGCACGGCGGTGTTTGGCGGCTTCAGCCTGCGCTGGTACCGTGAGCTTTTCTCATCACCAGATACCTTTGCAGCACTCAGGAACACGCTTATTCTCGCCGTACTTTCCTCTCTCATTGCAACAGTTATAGGTACTGCGGCGGCAGAGGGTATTTACAGAATGAAGAGCACGCTGCTCAAAAACACCATAACCTCGGTAACAAACATCCCGATGATGAACCCGGAAATCGTTACCGGTATGTCAATGATGCTATTTTTCGTTGCGGTTGCGGGAATTATCGGTATTGCTTATGAGGACATCGGCTTTACCGCAATGCTCATAGCACACGTTACCTTCTCGCTGCCCTACGTTATTCTCTCTGTTTTACCGAGAATAACAGAGCTCGGCGATTCGCTTTCAGAGGCGGCGCTTGACCTTGGATGCACACCGCTTCAGTCATTCTTCAAGGTTAAGCTTCCGAACATTATGCCCGGTGTTATTTCGGGACTTGTTATGGCATTCACGCTCTCTCTTGACGACTTTGTTATATCCTACTTTGTAGGCTCGTCCAATTTCCAGACGCTTCCGCTTCTTATCTATTCGATGACGAAGAAAAAGGTTACTCCGGATATGTACGCGCTCTCAACGCTTATTATCGTCGCAATTTTCGTACTGCTTTTGATATCCAACCTTAAAAAGGATTCAGGAAGCACAAAAAGGAAGAAAAAGGGGGCGAGAACGAAATGAAAAAGCTGACCTTATTTTTCCTCTTAATACTTTGCGCTCTGTGCGTTTGCTCCTGCTCGGAGGGTGAGGACGACGGTGACGGTTATAACGGTGAGGTAATAACACTCAACGTTTATAACTGGGGTGAATACATTTCCGACGGCTTTGAGGACACGCTCGACGTAAACGCGGAATTCGAAAAATACTGCAAGGACGTCCTCGGTCTTAACGTCCGTGTAAACTACACAACCTACGCAACAAACGAGGATATGTACTCTAAAATCAAAAGCGGTGCGGGTACTTATGATATCATAATCCCCTCCGACTATATGATACAGAAGATGATATCCGAGGATATGCTGCTCGAATTTAACGTAGCAGAAGATATCGAAAATTATCAATATATTGATAGCAATTTCAAAAACAGATATTACGACCCGAACAACCGCTACACAGTTCCCTACACCTACGGTATGACGGGAATTATCTACAACACCACTATGGTTGATGAAGAGGATATCGGAAGCTGGGGACTTCTGTGGAACCCGAAATATGCCGGTAAAATTCTTCAGTTCAACAACCCCCGTGATGCATTCGGCTCGGCTATGTATTGGAAAAACATAGATATAAACTCCAAAAACAAAGCCGATTGGGATTTGGCGCTTTCATACCTCGTACAGCAGAAATCTCTGATACAGGCTTACGTTAACGATGAGATTTTCAACAAGATGACAAGCGGCTCTGCGGCAATTGCTCCCTACTTTGTAGGTGACTTTATCACAATGCTTGACCAAAACGAGCATCTTGATTTCTTCTATCCCGAGGAGGGTGTTAACGTATTCGTTGATGCTATGTGTATCCCCAAGGATGCAAGAGAGCCTGAACTTGCAAAGGAATATATAAACTTTATGCTCACAGAGGACATAGCGGTTGCAAATGCACTCTATATCGGATACGCATCCCCCAACACTCTTGTTCGTGAAAACGAGGATTACGTGGATGAGATGGGTGACCTTCTTGACATTCTTTATGCCGACGTTGAAACCACCTATTCATACGACCCGTATTATCACAGCTTTACTGCCGATATGCAGGCATACGTAAACACGCTTTGGGAAAGCTTGAAAACCGAAAGCTCAACCGAGCTTTGGGTTCATATTACGGCTATTACTATAGTAGTCGGAGTTCTGACCCCAGTAATCTACACGGTGTATATCAAAAAACGCCGTTCCAAGGATTACAGAGAGCGTGACAAGCAATTAAGACTCGCACGTAAAAGCGCAAATACTGCAAACAAAAATTAACATTTAATACAAAAAAGCTGTCGCAACGACTGTTGCGGCAGCTTTTATTTTCTGTATACGTATTCATCGAGTGCCAATATCGAAATCGGGTATGTATTCATCGGTAGCCGTACCGAAATCCTGCATAAAAGCATTTTTCAAGCCGAGCGATGCGGCATACTCGCAAAGCTCACGGTATTCTGCACGAGTTACCGTACGGTCAAGCGGCTTTTTCATATTTTTTGTTGGAGTGTACTGATTCATAAGGCTGATATATATATCGTCACCATACGTGGAATACAGATATTTGACCGACAGCTTCGCTTCGGCAAGATGCGCTGGCAAAAGCAAAATTCTCACAACCACTCCACGCTTTATCAAGCCGTCCTTTACAACCGCACTGCCCTTTTGCTTAACCATTTCGGAGATTGCGGCCCTTGCAGAGGTCGGATAATCGACAGCGGCGCTGTATTCACGTGCCGTTTTCGGAAGATAATACTTCAAATCGGGCAAATAAACGTCAACCGTGCCATCAAGCATTTTCACAGTATCGGGTGTATCGTAAGTACCCGTATTATATACTATCGGAAGCGAAAGCCCGAGATTTCTTGCAAGCTCAACCGTTTTTTTAACAGATGGCGCATAGTGCGTCGGCGTTACGAAATTTATATTATGAACTCCCGCCCCCTCAAGCTCAAGGAGCTTTTTGGAAAGCACATCGGGGGTTACAGCCGCACCCACCTCTTCTCTGCTGATTTTGCTGTTCTGGCAATATACACAGCCGAGCGAGCAGCCCGAAAAGAAAACCGTACCGCTGCCGCGTGAGCCGGAAATAATCGGCTCTTCCCACATATGGGGCGCTATACGGCACACGTGCATTGTGTCGCCGCATTTGCAATATCCAACAGCACCCGCAAGTCTGTTTACACCGCAACGGCGCATACACAGCATACAGCCTTCATACTCTGTCATAGTTTTTCACCTCCCCGTATTGACACGCTTCAGGTTTTATGATATACTTTTTTTGTTAGAAATGAACGGAGGGACAAAAAATGTCCGATAAAAGAAATAGTTACATAAGCTGGGATGAATATTTTATGGGCGTTGCGCTTCTTGCGGCAGAGCGCTCGAAAGACCCTAACACACAGGTTGGCGCATGCATTGTTGATGAAAACAAGCGCATACTTTCAACCGGCTATAACGGCTTTCCGCACGGTTGCTCGGATGATGATTTCCCCTGGAACAGAGATGAGTCTCTCGGTGAGACGAAATATCAGTTTGTAGTACACGCAGAGCTGAATGCTATTTTGAATTCTCGAGGAAAATCACTCGCAGGCTCAACGCTTTACGTCGGTCTTTTCCCCTGCAATGAATGCGCAAAGGCGATAATACAAGCAGGTGTCAGTGAGGTAATATACCTTTCTGACAAATATAAGCACACACCGTCCACTATTGCATCACGCAGAATGCTTGATGCGGCAGGTGTAAAGCTTACACAGCTTAAGCCAACTAAGGCATCGCTGGTTCTGAGTTTCAATGCCGATTAAAATTATTAAATAACAAAAAACAGTCAGCAGCTTGTTTGCCGCTGACTGTTTTTGTACTCAAATCAGCGGTATATACAGTATGGGAAATGGGGTCAGGATAGCTTATCAAAATAACCTTCAATATCCGCAAGGCCCGCACCGAAGTTTCCCGTTGCCATACCTCCTCTGCCGCCGCCCTTACCGCCGAGGGCGGCATTTGCGGCTTTTACAAAGTCGGATATATCAGCTCCGCTTTTGCTGATTACGTATCTGTACGTGTCTTGGTTTTGTGAAATCGCAACTATATACCCCACGGATTTTTCGCTCATCAGGTTACAGAACTCACGTAGTGCGTCAGGGGTGGCATCGGGGATATTAAAAAGCTTACATTCTTCGACAGCGGGGGCGGACTCGGCAATCATTTTGACCTTTGAAATCTCGGAAAGAGTCAGCTTTCGTCTTAACTCGTCACGCTCTGAAATCAGCTCCAGGACAGCGTTATCAATAACGTACTGCGGCTTTGATACGTACCCCGAAACAGCCTTTGTCAGCTCGTAGCGCTTTCTGTAATCAAGCAGCGCACGTTTTCCTGCTGTCAGGTATATACGGCAGCCGCCTCTGTGCTTTTCAAAGTCTAATAGCTTTATTATGCCAATCTCACCCGTATGAGCTACGTGCGGCGCACAGCAAGCGCAGGAATCTATCCCCTCGACAGTCA
>JAZOWX010000012.1:0-5600 GCA_045659405.1 Eubacteriales bacterium
TTTTCAATTATATCCGTTCCTTATGAAACAGATATTATATCTGCTTCGCAGATTATATACGCCTTGCGTATTAAGGAACGGATATTATATCATATGACGAAGTCATATATCAATCCTTTTTTTGACGTGAAAAAATAAAAAGTAAACACGTGCGTTCATTTTTTCTAAAATACTATTGATTTTATATAAGCAGAGGTGTTATAATATTATATAATGTAGATTTTTTGAAAGGTCAGGTAAAGTTTCTTGATAATGTCCATACTTGCCATTGATCCAAATTCAATATTAATAGGAGCGCTTGTTGCCGTCGTAGCATTGCTTTTGGTTATGCTTATGGTGGAAAAAAGTAAAAGGAAAAAGGCGCAGACCCGTGCGTCCTGGCTTTCTGCACAAGCCTTGAAGGCTGCCGCTGAAGCCGAAGAAGAACCGACGGATAAAATTCCCGAGTATGAGAGCGCACCTGTAAAGCGTGAGACTCCGAGTATGTCAGCGCCCACCGCAAAGGAAGCGTCAAATAACCCAGCCCCGACTCCTAAAGCAGCCGAAGCACCGACTACGTCAAAGCCTGTGGCTGAAAAAAGACAAGCTCCCGCACCGATAACTGATGCTAAACCGAAATACGAAAGACGTTTGATGGTAGAGGAAACACCTGCAAAGTCAAATTCCGCTACCGAGAAAGCCAAACACACAGTGCCCATAACCAACGGCAAGGTATATTCGGATGATAAGCTCTTTATAAACGAGCTTGATGCTGACGAAACCGACGTTATTATAGTTCCCGAAAAGCAAAAGGTGAAAGCTCCAAAGAGAGCAAAAAAACAGCTTCTCGATAACAGAAACGATAAGCTTATGCTTAACCTCGTAGTAGAGGAGAGCTATGAGCCGCTTATTGCTCCCAAGGCGTCAGTAAGCACCGATGAGGGAGAAGCTTCCGAAAACAGCGAAACCCCGTTGAGTGAAAACGAAGTACCGAATACAGAAAACGAATCAGTAAATGCTCCCGAAAGCGAAGATATCGAACCTGAAAAAATCGCCAAGGACGAAGCTCCTGTTTGCGACGAGCCAAAAGCAGAGGCGGAAACCAAGGATGCCCCAAACCCTCTTGCGGATATAGCGAATGCTGTCGGTGAGGTATCGGATGCGTTTGCTACACTTGTGGATTTGCTCGGTGAAAAGCCGCAGAAACCCGAAGAGCCGAAAAAAGATGAGGGAAAAAATACAAATACGGCAAATAAAAAGCCGGAGCCGCAAGACAAAGCTCCAACACCGCTCGAAGCTCTTAACGAAAAAGCAAAGCTGTATGCCGACAAAGAGGATATGTTTGATAAGCCGCCATACAAGAGGGCTTTCAATATAGTTCCTGATTCTAGCGCATTTGCAGATTCTGTTACCGTGCCAACCGCTCTTACCGTTAATATGAAAGAGCCTGTATACATAAACGTGGGCGAAGAGAGCGCAGAGGACGAAAAGCTTGTCAGAGCCGAGCGTGAGGGAGACGTTGATCTTAATATTTTCGTGAAGTCGGATGATGGAAAAACCGAACCTTGCGGTGAAGCTTCCAAGCAGGACGTATACGACGTCGTTGACGTTGTTAAGCCGTCATACGAAGCGTTTGACGTTGTAAGCTCTGCCACCGCACGTGATGCCTACACAGTAGAAGAAGCAAAGCGTGAGACAATGCTCATCGAAGCTGATGAACAAGCGAAAGCTGCCGCAGTCTTTGACGAGACTGAAGCTGCTTTCTGAATTGTATAAAGTGAAAAAATGGCGTGATGCTGTGTGCATCACGCCATAATTTTTTAGCTTTAAATGGTCTTTTTGAAGGTTATTTTTATCTCCTGATATCCGTTTGAGTTAGCAACAGAGGTGGCCGAAAGCACCTCATCCTCATACTCACCGTCAGCGCTTGTAAGCTTTATTGCCTTTTCTGTCGGAATATCAAAGTAGTTCATAATACGAACAAGTGTACCGTCACCGCCAAGCGCCTTGCCTCGCAGAAGAAATATATCTATCGGGGTATAGTCAGCGCCATCCTCGATAAAATCAAATTCGGGCGGCTTTCCGTCATTGCCAAAAACGCACACCTTGATGCGCCCCGACGAGATTCTTCCGATTATCAGAGACTTGCCGCGGTTCAGCGTTGCGCTGTCACGTTCTGTGAACACCGAAAAGACCTCAACCTCGTCTGTTGTGAGTATAATCACCTTGAAAAAGTAAACAAGAATGAACAAAATGCCGAGTATCAGCGTTATTATAAGCGGATATAGCTTCCACACACCGTCGACTGCCTCGTTGAATATTATTGCCAAAACAAGCAGTACAATCAGCGGAATTTCGGATAAATATATCCACGGCTTGGTACATAAAAGATAAAGCTTTTTCATATCGGTTCCATTCCAAAAAATGCATTTTAGAATATTCTACCATAAAAAAATGTACAAAGCAAGTACACCGTAAGAAAATAATACAAAAATGATATAAAACTCGCCGGAATATTGACACGCTAGGTTATTTGTGCTAAAATATATTAAAATAACTGTTTAAAATACAGAGGTATTGAAAATGAAAAATTACAAGGTAGAAACAAAATGCGTTCAGGGCGGCTATACCCCTGGTAACGGAGAGCCAAGACAAGTGCCGATTGTGCAGAGCACAACGTTCAAATATGCAACAAGTGAGGCTATGGGAAAGCTTTTTGACCTTGAAGCTTCGGGCTATTTCTATTCTCGTTTGCAGAATCCTACCTGTGACACGGTTGCGGCTAAAATTTGTGAGCTTGAGGGCGGAACTGCCGCAATGCTGCTTTCTTCAGGACAGGCGGCATCATTCTTCTCGATTTTCAATATAGCAAACGTAGGCGACCACGTTATATCTTCTGCAAGCATATACGGCGGAACCTATAATCTCTTTGCTGTTACAATGAAGAAAATGGGTATTGATTTTACCTTTGTTGACCCCGACTGCACAGAGGAGGAGCTTGACACTGCATTCCGTGAAAATACAAAGGCGGTTTTCGGTGAAACGCTTGCTAACCCCGCGCTTACCGTTCTCGATATAGAGAAGTTTGCTAATGCGGCTCACCGCCACGGTGTTCCGCTTATCATAGACAACACCTTTGCAACACCCGTAAACTGCCGCCCCTTTGAGCACGGTGCGGATATTGTTACTCACTCCACTACCAAGTATAT
Organism: Eubacteriales bacterium; assembly: GCA_045659405.1. Classification (GTDB taxonomy): domain Bacteria; phylum Bacillota; class Clostridia; order Oscillospirales; family CAG-272; genus UBA1740. Next base: position 3,189 of record JAZOWX010000012.1, read on the forward strand.
GGACGGTCACGGTTCTGCTATTGGCGGATGTATTGTTGATTCGGGCAATTTTGACTGGATGGCTCACGCTGAAAAGTTCCCGGGACTCTGTACTCCCGATGACAGCTATCACGGTGTAACCTATGCCGAAAGATTCGGCAAGGAGGGTGCGTACATCTACAAAGCAACAGCACAGCTTATGCGTGACTTTGGCTGTACACAGTCGCCGCAGAGCGCTTATATACTCAACCTTGGTCTTGAAAGTCTGCACGTCAGAATGGAAAGACATTGCAAAAACGCACAGATGGTTGCAGAATTCCTTGAAGCAAACGATAAAATCACCTGGGTTAACTATCCGGGACTTAAATCCAACAAATACTACGACCTTGCCCAAAAATATATGCCGAGCGGCACCTGCGGTGTTGTAAGCTTTGGTATAAAGGGCGGCAGAGCGGCTGCTGAAAGATTTATGAAGGGACTTAAAATTGCCGCTATCGAAACACACGTAGCCGATGCACGTTCCTGCTGTCTGCACCCCGCAAGCAGTACACATAGACAGATGACCGACGAGGAGCTTTCGTTTGCAGGCGTACCTGCTGACCTTGTCCGCTTCTCCTGCGGTCTTGAGCATTACGAGGACCTGATTGCCGATATAGCGCAGGCTCTTGAAAACGTATAAGGATTGGTAAAATAAATGCCGATAAAAATTCCAAACGATTTGCCGGCGGGAAAAGTGCTCACGAATGAAAATATATTCGTGATGACCGAAACCCGTGCTATAACACAGGATATAAGACCGCTGAAAATATTGCTTCTTAACCTTATGCCGAAGAAAATTGAGACCGAAACACAGTTTTCCCGTCTTCTCGGTAACAGCCCGCTTCAGGTTGAGCTTGAGCTGATACACACAAGCAGTCATAAATCTAAAAACGTAGCAGAGGAGCATCTGCTCTCGTTTTACAAGACCTTTGACCGTGTCCGTGATAATTATTATGACGGATTTATCATCACGGGCGCACCCGTTGAACAAATGGAGTTTGAAGAGGTTACGTATTGGGATGAGCTTGTCGAGATAATGGAGTGGTCGAAAACTCACGTCCATAGTACGCTGCATATATGCTGGGGTGCGCAGGCGGGTCTTTACTACCACTTTGGAATAAAGAAATATCCCCTCGAATCCAAGCTCTTCGGAGTCTTTTCGCACAAGGTTGACTATAAGCGGTCTATACTTTTCCGTGGCTTTGACGACTCGTTTATGATTCCTCACTCTCGCCATACAACCGTGCATCGCGAGGATATCGAGGCGGTTTCAGGACTTAAAATTCTTGCCTCGTCGGAGGAAGCGGGAGTCTATGCCGTATCGAGTAAAAACGGCAGACAGATATTTGTAACAGGGCATATCGAGTATGATGCGGATACGCTTAAGGCGGAGTATTTGCGTGACCTCTCGCAGGGTAAGCCGATAGAAATCCCGAAGAATTATTTCCCCGGCGACAACCCCAAAAAAGCGCCTGCCGTAACCTGGCGTGCGCACGCAAATCTTCTTTTCTCAAACTGGCTTAATTATTTCGTTTATCAGACAACACCTTACGATATAAGCAGTATTTCAAAATAAAACGGAAAAAGAAAAAATGATAAAAGCTATTTTGTTTGACTTGGACGGAACTTTGCTCCCGATGGATCAGGACGTGTTTATTAAAGCATATTTTGGCGGGATTGCAAAAAGACTTGCCACCCGAGGCTATGAACCCGAAAAGCTTATTTCCGCAATCTGGGCAGGAACGGGAGCAATGCTGAAAAACGACGGCAAAAAGACTAACGAAGCCGTCTTTTGGGATAAATTTACCGAAATATTCGGTGAGGGGGCAAGAGCCGACGAGCCGTATTTCGAAGAGTTCTATATAAATGATTTTGATAAAATCAAAGCAGTCTGCGGATTCACCCCAAAGGCTAAAGATATTGTCTGTGAGGTGAAAGCACTCGGTTTTCGCACAGTACTTGCCACAACCCCGATATTTCCTGCTATCGCAACAAGAAAAAGAATAGCTTGGGCAGGACTTTCGCCTGACGACTTTGACCTTTATACAACCTATGAGAATTCACACTACGCAAAGCCGTCGCTTGAATACTATTCCGAAGTCGCCTCGGCTTTGGGACTTTCGCCCGATGAATGTCTTATGGTCGGTAATGACGTAGGAGATGATATGGTGGCGAGTCAACTAGGTATGAAGGTCTTTCTTTTGACCGACTGTATCTTAAATAAAGAAAACAAGGATATAAGTCTTTATCCGAGCGGCAGCTTTGACGAGCTTTCAGCGTATGTAAAAACTTTGATTTAATATAAATAAAAAACAGAGAATTTTGTAAATTCTCTGTTTTTTATATCAAAAGTTTACATTTTGTAATAAAAATAACGCAAAGCTGAAAGCTCTG
>JAZOWX010000013.1:0-10712 GCA_045659405.1 Eubacteriales bacterium
TTGCTCACGCGTTACTCACCCGTCCGCCACTGATGTATTGCTACACCCGTTCGACTTGAATGTGTTAAGCACGCCGCCAGCGTTCATCCTGAGCCAGGATCAAACTCTCTAAAAAATTCTATATTAAATCGCTCATGCGACTTAACACCTTTTTTAGATCAGTCTTTCTGACTTTATCTTACTTTTTGAGTTTCTTTTTTCAAAGTGTTTTGACAAGATCTCTGCACTAATTCAGTGCTTCGAAATTTCATGTTGTTCAATTTTCAATGAGCAAGTGCGCTCCGCAAAAGGACAGCCTCTCGCAAGGCGCTCAATTATTATACACAATTTAAAGCAGCTTGTCAAGCACTTTTTTTAATTTTTTTTGAGATTTTTACACTTTTCGCATTTTAACCACTATAATCAAAATAATTTACCTGTTTTTGTACAATTTGCATATGAGCGGGTGTATTTACGAATTATTGTGAATTTTCTATTTACTCTATTGACAGAGTGTTTTTATGGTGTTATAATGTTTTTAGCACTCATCTGATACGAGTGCTAAAGCGTTTTTTGAGGAGGTATATTAATATAAATGAAGAAACAATTCAAAACAGAGTCACAAAAGCTGCTTGACATGATGATAAATTCCATATACACGCACAAGGAAATCTTTCTGCGAGAGCTTATATCGAATGCCAGCGATGCACTCGACAAGCTTTATTTCCGCTCGCTCACGGACTCGTCGGTGGGCTTGAGCCGCACAGACTATGCTATTTGGCTTGAAGCGGATAAAGATAAAAAGACACTCACCATTACGGATAACGGTTGCGGTATGACAAGGGATGAGCTTGAAAACAACCTTGGAACTATCGCTAAAAGCGGATCTTTTGATTTTAAGAATGAAAACGGAAAATCCGACGAGGTTGACATTATAGGTCAATTCGGAGTTGGCTTTTATTCTGCGTTTATGGTTGCGGATAAAATTACAGTACAGTCAAAGCCTTACAGCTCCGACACAGCTCACGTCTGGGAGTCATCAGGCGCTGACGGATACACTATTGAAGAATGCGACAAGGATAGCTTTGGCACAAAGATAACTCTTTATATAAAGCCCGACAGCGATGATGAAAAATATTCGGAATTTCTTGAAGAATACCGCATCCGCGGGCTCGTTAAGAAATATTCGGACTACATCAGATACCCGATAAAGATGAACGTTGAAAAACGCATTCCGAAAGAGGGCGCAGAGGGTGAGTTTGAGACGGTACACGAGATTGAAACACTCAACAGCATGATGCCCATTTGGAAAAGAGCCAAAGGCAACGTCACAGACGAGGAATACAACAGCTTCTACACCGACAAATTCTATGACTACGAAGCACCGCTGAAGGTTATCACCCAGAAATCAGAAGGCACGGCAACCTATACAGCGCTTATGTTCATTCCCTCTCACGCACCGTACAACTACTACACGAAGGATTATGAAAAGGGACTTGAGCTTTATTCCTCGGGCGTTATGATAATGGAGCGTTGCTCTGACCTGTTGCCTGACTATTTCGGTTTTGTTAAAGGCTTGGTAGATTCGCAGGACCTTTCTCTGAACATATCGCGTGAGCTGCTTCAACACGACAGACAGCTCAAGGTTATCGCCAAGGCGGTTGAAAAGAAGATAAAGAGCGAGCTTGAGCGTATGCTTGAATCAGAGCGTGAAAGCTACGAAAAATTCTTTGATGCATTCGGTCTTCAGCTTAAATACGGTCTTTACAGCGATTACGGTATGCACAAGGACACACTTAAGGACCTCGTTCTTTTCCACTCTTCGACAGGTAAATACGTATCTCTGAAGGAATACACCGCAGCAATGAAATCCGAGCAGAAGGCTATTTACTACGCCGCCGGAGAGAACGTCGCAAAAATTGAAGCTCTCCCCAAGGTAAGCGCTGTTAAGTCACGAGGATTTGAAGTGCTTTACCTTACCGATGACGTTGATGAATTTGCCCTCAAGATGCTTGGAAAATACGGCGACTACGAATTCAAAAACGTTACCGCTGACGAGCTTGACATAACCGACGAAGAAGAAAAACAGGCACTCGAATCCGAAAACGACTCTTCACACGATATGCTTGAATTTATTAAGGAAGCTATCGGCAAGGTCGGAGCGGTCAAATTCTCGGGCACTCTCGGAGATCACGCAGTCAGCATAGGCACGTCGGGAGAGCTTTCATTGGAAATGGAAAAGATTCTTAAGAAGATGCCCGGCGCAGAAGAGATGGGCGCACCGAGTGCAAATCTTGTTCTTGAAATAAACCGTGAGCATCCAATCGCAAACAAAATCAAAGAGCTTTACGAAAGCGACAGGGATAAGCTTACCAAGTATGCAAAGATACTTTACGGCGAGGCTTGTCTTGTAAGCGGTATTGATATCGAAGACACCCGTGAATTTACAGCGCTCATATCAGAGCTGATGATTTGATTTCAGCATCATTAAATTTAAAAAAAGCACCGTGCTCCGCTAAACGTAGGGTACGGTGCATTTTTTCAGAATAAGCTTTAAAACATATTGCTTATTTTTAGCATAGATTGACATTAGGAACGATTTGTGCTAAAATATTTGCAGTAGATTGTCGGTTTTTGCAGATTTTTCCGAAGAATGCGACAGCTCTGACTATTTTCTACACGGAGGTTGTATGGACAATCTGTTACTTGAGCCGCTGAAGTATTATAAGGATGCAAGAGCTCGGCATAAGGAAGAGGCCACAAAACGCTTTGACGATATGGTAGCCGGGTCAGGAATAGACGTTGCTAAAAACCAAGAAACAGTTACCCGCTACAATGCCAAGCTTAAGGAAATCGACGAGGCAAGTTCGAAAATACGAAAATACAAGCTGCTATTCTGGCTTCTTATCTTTGCTTGCGTTTGTATAGGCATTGCCGCTGTTATTCTTATTTTCAATCCGCCAAAAAGCATTCCTCTTTTAATCGGACTTATCACATTCGGAACAATACTTGTTGCGCTTATCATCATTCTGCTCACAAAAAAGCTTCGCCCCATAATCAAGAACGTCGAAAAGGTTAAGGCAAAGCTTGAGGACGAAGCTTCATCAATACGCAGTGAAGCCGAATCACAGATGGCGCCGCTAAATGCGCTATTCAGCGAAGCCGATACACTTGAGCTGATAGAGGCAACAATTCCCGAGATGAAATTTCACAAGTGCTATACCCCCGACCACGAAAGGCTATTGATCGACGAATACGATTATATCGACCTTACCGACGACGAAACATCGGTAACAGATACACTCGCAGGTACAATCTTTAAAAATCCCTTCTTGTACGAAAGATATATCGAACACAGAATGCTGATGGCAACTTACTCTGCCTCAATTACCATTCATTGGACCGAAAGAGAGCGTGACAGCAAAGGAAACGTCCGCACCGTTCACCGCTCGCAGGTGCTTACGGCAACAGTAAATAAGCCAAAGCCGAATTACAGCGTAGCGACTCATTTGGGTTATGGATGCGACGCAGCACCAAATCTTTCTTTTTCACGCACAGAATCAGACACGGATGAGCTTAGCGAGGGCGCACTCGCACGCAGAATAAAAAAGGGAGAGCGAAAGCTTCAGAAGCAAGCCGAAAAATCCGCTAAAGCCGGCGGCAGCTTCCAGGAGATGTCAAACAGCGAGTTCGACGTTCTTTTCGGAGCGCTCAACCGAAATCACGAGGTTCAGTTCCGCCTTATGTATACACCGCTCGCACAAAACAACACCGTCGACCTTTTGCGCTCAAAGGACGGCTACGGCGATGATTTCGATTTTATAAAGCAGGGCAAATACAACATCATAAAGACTGTTCACGGACAAAAGTGGAGTATGAAAACCGACGTTTCACGCTTCAAAAGCTTTGATATCGACACCGCTCGAAAGAATTATATTTCTTATAATGAAGAATATTTCAAATCGGTATTTTTCGACCTTGCACCGCTTCTTTCGGTTCCGTCGTATCACGAAAATACCGAAAAATCGAGAAATACGCAAGAACACAAATCCAACTTTACACAATACGAGCACGAGGCTTTGGCAAACGCTATCGGAGCGCACAAATTTGCGCATCCCGATTCTGCAACAGATTCTATATTGAAGACTCTGTTTTTGGAAAAAGCAGGCGATAGAGACAGAGTGCGTGTTACAGCACACTCTTATCAGGCAATACCACGCATTGAACCGGTTTCGGTATTCGGCAGAGACGGAAGATTTCATACCATCTCTGTTCCGTGGGTTGAATACATACCGCTTGTCGCATCACGCAATATACTTTTAAGCGCCGCACGTCAGGATAGGTCTGATGCATTTCTACACGGCATTTATGCAACAATTTGTGATTAATATAATAATTTGGAGGAATTTAAAATGGCAAATATGCTTGATGAACTTGACACCACTACCGTAAGAGAGGAGGGGCTTGACACTCACGTTATAGCAAAAAAGATACCCGTCAAGGTAGGTGTTGGCTCGACAATATTCGAAATACTTCTTTGGGTTCTGTTTATAATCCCCGGTGTTGTCTTTCTCTTTAAGAAGATAAAGGCAAAAAACTACTTTATGCAGCTTGAGCAAAAGATTCAGCGCAACGCATCTCAAATAGACAACTATCTTGAACAGCGTGTTGTCGTGCTTCAGAACTGCGCAAGACTTCTTGACAGAGCAATCGAGCTTGACAAGTCCACGTTCGAAAACATCGCAAAATACCGCAGCGGTACGGTTACAGACGAGGGCAGAAACCAGCTTTCCGGAACGCTTGATAATATTTCAAAAAGCGTTAATATCGCATTCGAGAATTATCCCGAGCTCAAGGCTCACAACGAAATCAAGGATGCTATGCAGCAGAATATGTATTTACAGCGTGAGATAACCGCCGCAAGAGAGCTTTACAACGATACGATAAACACCTGGAACAGAGATATTTTTGCATGGCCCACCAAAATGATAGTTGCCGCAAAGGAAGGCTATACAACCCGTATTCCCTTTATCGCATCGCAGGAAATTAAGGAAAAAGCAAAGGACGTATTCTTCTGATTTTTCAACTTTCATACATACAAAAAACGGCTTTTAAAAAGCCGTTTTTTGTTTTTCAATCAAATATGAAAATAAAAGTTTGCAAAACACAAGTAAAATTAAGAACGGAACACAAAAACGTGTTCCGTTCTTTCGCTGTTTTTATCTAACAACAAGGCTGTTAAAATTACTTTTTCTTGATTCTGTTAAGGCGCTTGTTAGCGAGAAGAAGCTCCTCTTTTGTGAACTTAACGTTCATCATACCAACGAGGTTGGTAAGACGCAGAAGCGTAAAGCCACCCATCATCTGCATCATAGCACCCTTATCAATGTCGAAGCCTGCGGTAGCCTTGCTTCCCTTTTTCTTCATAGACTTCAAAACTTTAGCCATAAGAAGAGCGACAACTATTTTACCTCTGACAGTCTTCATTATATCGCTAACCTTGCAGTTGATTGAAAGACGTCCCTCGGGCTCGGTAATATCGAACCAGTTAAGGATTGCTCCAACCTCCTGAAGCTTGTATGCGGGGTTAGGCTCGGAAACCTTGTTTATCTCGGCTGTATCGGTATATTCGCCTGCAACAGCACGAAGCTCGCTTCTGCCCTCGTTCTTAACCTCGAAGTAGAAGAAGTGATCCTCTGCGGTCTTCTTTCCAACGCTCTCACCGTTCACGAAAAGCTCAACCTCGGGGAGGTTCGAGTAAACGGTAACCTTTGTTACGTCCTCTACACGGTCAACGTAGCGTTTGCTTGCAATATGCACGAAGGGTTCATCCGAAAGCCAAGCCTTGTAGGCATAGAAGGAATCCTTCTTATACTTACGGTCAAAGGTAACAAGACCCTTGTGGTTCTGACCGTTTTCGCCGCCTTCAGCACGTGCGTCTGCAGCGAAATCGAACATATTCCATACGTGAGTTGCCCACAGATACTTACGGGTAAAGAGCTGCTTTATAAGCTCCTCGTGATAGTATGCCTGATATTCCTCGGTGTAGTCACCCTGCGTGGGTTTTGAGGTATGCCAGTTAAGCGCCTCACAGCCGTATTCACTCACGCCGATGGGCTTGTTCGGATATTTGCCGTGGAACTTATCGAACCAAGGACCGTTCATAGAGGTATCTCCGCCATACCAACCGAAATAGTGGTTGTAGGAAACAACGTCAGAAATGTGAACGTACTCCTCATCCATTCCGCACATAGAAACACAAGCAACGGTTGTAAGACGAGTCTTATCTATGCTGTGAACAAGGTCGTTGAGTATATAGTGGTTTTCAAGCAGATCGGGATTATTCGCACCTGCCATCGTAATCTCGTTTGAAAGTCCCCAAACAACTATCGAGGGGTGGTTGTAGTTCTGATAAACAAGCTCCTTCATCTGAGAGATCGTGTTTTCTCTACCACCGGGCATATGGTTTGAAATATAGGGAATTTCAGCCCAAAGAACAAGGCCCTTCTCATCGCAAAGGTCATAGAAATACTGTGCGTGCTGATAGTGAGCAAGGCGGATTGTAGTAGCGCCAACCTCCATTATGAGCTCTATGTCCTCCTCATGATGCTCGGGAAGAAGCGCATTTCCGATACCGAGTCTGTCCTGATGGCGGGATACACCGCGAAGAGGATATTCCTCACCGTTAAGAATGAATCCGCGCTCGGGGTCAATCTCAAAGGTACGGCAGCCAAATCTTGTTTTAACAGTATCAACAGCAAAATCGCCGTCAAGAAGCGATGCCTCTGCCGAATACAGATAAGGATTCTTTCTTCCGTGCCAACGGATAACGTTAGGTATCTCAAGAGTTACACTCTTTTCTGCGCTAACTGCTTCGGCAACAACATTTCCCTCTTTATCGAAAATCTTATAGGAAATCTTCTGTCCGTCCTTCATATCGGTTACGTAAACAGAAACCTCCACAGAAGCGGAATTGTCGGAAAGAGTAGGTGTTACGGCAATACCGGGAGCGCCGTAATAGTCGAGGTCGAAGTGAGAGTCTGCTACGGCTATGATATTTACATTTCTGTAAAGACCGCCATAGAAGGTAAAGTCTGCAGTTTGGGGATAAACGGTATCGTTGGGTGCGTTATCAACAGCAACGGCAATAAGGTTTTCATCCTTAAGATAGGGTGTGATATTTACACGCCAGGTAGAATATCCACCGTCGTGATGAGCTATTTTCTCTCCGTTGAAATAAACGTCAGCAGAGGAGTTTGCGCCCTCAAACTCAAGGTAATAGACAGGAGCTTCAGGAAGCTCGGTTTTTTTAATTTCTTTTACGTAATAGCAGGTGCCGCGATAATAATCGTTACCGCCGTCCTGTCCGTCGGTGGCATTCCAGGTATGGGGAAGGTTAACAACAGTTGCTTGGGCGGGATAAGCAGTCGGAGCTTCTGTGAGTTCCTTTGAAAATGCCCAGGAATTATTGATATTGATAATCTGTCTCATATCTTTCTCCTTAAATATATATTTTAACAAAATAATTATACAATAATCGCAAGGATAAGTCAAGGATAAATTGTTAACAAAGCATAACATTCATAGCTGTAATTTCAGCTACAAACAGCATTATCACCTATTTTATCACAAAGAATACACTCTTATTTAAAAAATGAATTTTCAGCAAAGCTTCAGAATCCTGTATCAACAAGAATTTTTTGGGTATAGTATAATTAGCATCATATTGAGGAGTTTTTATGAGCATAAAAAAATTGCAAAAAAATGAAAGACCGTTTGGAATAAGGGATAAAATAGGTTATCTTTTAGGAGATTTCGGAAACGATTTTACATTCATTCTCTCGTCAAGCTTTCTTTTGAAATTTTATACAGACGTCATGGGTGTGGATGCCTTTGTAGTAGGTATTATAATGATGCTTGCTCGCTTTCTTGACGGATTTACCGATATCACTATGGGAAGAATTTGCGACAAAAGCCGAGTAACGTCTGCCGGAAAATTCAAGCCTTGGATACGTCGTATGTGCGGCCCTGTCGCAATCGCTTCATTTCTCATATACCAAAGCGTATTTCGCAGCTATGCGATGTGGTTCAAAATACTATGGCTTGCCGTAACCTATATACTTTGGGGCTCAATTTTCTATACGTCGATAAACATTCCATACGGCTCTATGGCTTCAGCGATATCAAGAGAGCCCGAGGACAGGCAATCGCTTTCAACGTGGCGCACAATGGGTGCGACGCTTGCAGGAGTTGTTATAGGTGCGGGTGTTCCGCTCATAGTCTATGACAGCGAAATAATAAACGGAAATACTGTCAACATTTTGAACGGTGAGCGATTCACTATCGTGGCGGGAGTACTGTCGCTGCTTTCTGTCGGTGCGTATCTTTTGAGCTACTACCTCACAACAGAGCGTGTGCTTCCTGAGGCTGACAAGCGCTCACTCGAAAATCGAGGTGTAAAGGCAATGCTGTACAGCGCCCTAAAAAACCGTGCGCTGCTGTCTATAATATTTGCGTCCGTCGTAATGCTGCTCGCACAGCTTACAATGCAACAAATGTCAAACTATATTTTTCCCAACTACTACGGAAATGCAGCCGCGATGTCGGTATCAACGCTTACAATGCTGGTGGGAATGATGATAGCAGCATCGGTGGCAAAGCCACTGACCAACAGATTCGGAAAGGCTGAAATAAGCACACTGTCAAATCTTTTGGCCGCTCTGATATGCGTACTGTTATTCTTTATCCGCCCGAGCAGCGTTTGGGTTTACGTTGGACTCAATTTCATATCCTGGCTCGGACTTGGAGTGTTTTCTATGGTTTCATGGGCGCTGATAACAGACGTTATCGACTATTCCGAGCTAAAAAACGGAATACGAGAGGATGGCTCTATATATGCTCTGTACTCCTTTGCAAGAAAGCTCGGTCAAGCGGCTTCCTCGGGGCTTGTAGGCTTTCTTCTGACAGGTATCGGTTATAGTGACACAACGCAGTTTGATAGGGATGTGCTGGAGGGAATTTACAATATATCGACACTTCTTCCGGCGCTCGGTTTCCTCTTACTCGCTTTGACTCTTTGGTTTTGGTATCCGCTTCACAAGCGTCAAGTTGACGAGAACGTAAAAAGGCTAAAAGCTCTACACGAGGGTGCAAACAAGGCTGATAAGTAAACTTAATTTGTCATTTAATGCATTTTTAGCAAAAAACATTCTTTTTAACAGCAAATCTTGTTTCAAAAAAGCGATTCAAATATTTGCATTATTACAGCTTTATTTTCAAAAAAACAGCGTGCTATCCTAAAGGATAACACGCTGTTTTTTATTTATATTACTTTTCTTCGGTAGCTTCTGCTGCTTCCTCTGCGGGAGCTTTTACTGCTACGAGCTTAACGATAGCCATCTCTGCACTGTCACCGCGGCGGGGACCAGTTTTAAGAATCTGAGTGTATCCGCCATTCTGCTGTGCATAAGCAGGAGCAATAGTGCTGAAAAGCTTTTTAGCAACATCTTCCTTTGTGATATAAGCAAGAGCTGTACGGTAAGCAGCGAGGTCGCCGGCTTTGCCAAGGGTGATCATTTCATCAGCCTTAACCGAAACCTCCTGTGCTCTGGTATATGTTGTTTCGATCTTGCCATTTTCAAGGAGAAGAGTTACCATACCTCTGAGCATAGCTTTACGCTGTGCAGTTGTTCTGCCAAGTTTTCTCATCTGTATATTCTCCTTATTATTCTTCTTCTTTCTTCAGGTTAAGACCCAAAGAATTGAGCTTCAGTATAACCTCTTCGAGAGACTTACGTCCAAGGTTACGAACCTTAATCATATCTTCCTCGGTGCGATTTATAAGATCCTCCACCGTGTCTATGCTCGCACGCTTCAAGCAGTTGAAGCTACGAACAGACAGGTCAAGTTCCTCAATGGTCATCTCAAGGACTTTTTCCTTTTTAACCTCAGGTCTGTCGACCATTATCGTTGTGTCACTTGCTTTGTCAGACATATCGATAAAGAGGGCGAGGTGCTCGTTGAGAACCTTGGCTGCGAGTGAAACCGCCTCCTTAGCACTGATAGTGCCGTTGGTTATAACCTTCATTGTAAGCTTATCGTAGTCGATGCTGTTTCCTACACGGGTATTTTCAACACTGTATTCAACCTTATATACAGGTGTGAATATAGAGTCAACGAAAATCTGTCCGATAGGTGCGCCTACGTTAGTTCCTGCATTTGCGAGGTAATACTGCTTATTAAGATCAGAGGGAACGTATCCTCTACCCTGATCAAACGTAATCTCCATATAGAAGCGCGCGTTTTCGCTTACCGTGCAAATGTGATGCTCGGGATTAAGAACTGTAAGTTCTGCGTCAGGTATAATGTCGCCTGCTGTTACGTTGCAAGGACCGGTAACGTCTATAACAACGGTTTTAGGGCCTTCGCATTCAAGCTTTGCAACGATTCCCTTTACGTTAAGCACGATTTCCGGAACGTCCTCTTTAACTCCGTTACAAGCGGAAATCTCATGAAGAACACCGTCAATCTTGATGCTTGTTGCAGCATAACCCGGAAGAGTTGAAAGAACAACTCTGCGAAGAGAGTTTCCGAGGGTAATACCGTAACCTCTTACAAGGGGTTCAACGATAAAGGTTGCCTCGCTTTCGTTTTCCGAAACATCTGTTGCGGTTATATTGAACTTCTCTATTGCGTTTACCATTGTAAATTACCTCCTGTTTTAATTTTGTTTT
>JAZOWX010000014.1:0-27069 GCA_045659405.1 Eubacteriales bacterium
GCCTGATATGATGTGGCGCACGACAATGTGTCCGCAGACGAGAAGGCTTATTGCGGTAACCCCCACTGATGCGGAGGCAACGGCAAAAATGTTCGACGTGCTGCTCGGTGACGCACTTGCCGAAAGAAAGAAATTTATAACCGAAAACGGACATCTTTACATCAAAGATGCCGACATCTGATAAAAACAACAACCACTATATATATTATTGAAAGGTTTACACTATGGCACATCTTGAAAAATCAAAGAAATTTTCCGGAGTACGGGGTCCGCTTCTCACAATAGTTATGGACGGTGTAGGTATCGCTCCGAATAACGGCGCAAATGCCGTTGCTGCGGCAAACACCCCGACTCTTGACAGAATTATGCGTGATTATCCGACGCTCTCTATAAAGGCGCACGGTACGGCAGTCGGACTTCCCTCGGATGACGATATGGGTAACTCGGAGGTAGGACACAACGCTCTCGGCTCGGGTCAGGTGTTTGCGCAGGGCGCAAAGCTGGTTTCTCAATCTATCGAAACGGGTAAGCTCTTCGCTTCGGACACGTGGAATACTCTTGTCGGCGGTGTTAAGGATAATTCCTCTACACTTCATTTTCTCGGTCTTTTCTCCGACGGAAACGTACATTCTCACATAGACCACCTGAAGGCGCTCATAGAGCGTGCAAAGGCTGACGGTGTAAAGCGTGTCAGAGTTCACATTCTCCTTGACGGACGTGACGTTGGCGAAACCAGCGCTCTTGACTACGTATGCCCCTTTGAGGAGTATCTTGACACACTCCGCAGTGCCGATTTTGATATAGCTATCGCATCGGGCGGCGGCAGAATGCAGATTACAATGGATAGATATGAAGCAAACTGGGCAATGGTCGAGGCAGGTTGGAAAACTCACGTGCTTGGAGAGGGCAGATTCTTTGCAAGTGCCGAGGAAGCAATTACAGCTTACAGAAAAGAGCTTGGCACGATTGACCAGGATCTTCCGCCTTTCGTTATCGCAAAGGATGGCGCTCCTATCGGTACTGTCAACGACGGTGACAGCGTTATCTTCTTCAACTTCCGCGGTGACCGCTCTATAGAGATTTCAAAGGCGTTTGAAGAGGGTGAGAGCTTTGATAAGTTTGACAGAGTTCGCACACCCAAGGTTCTTTACGCAGGTATGCTTGAATATGACGGCGACCTTCATATCCCCTCAAGATATCTCGTAAGCCCCCCCGAAATAACAAACACTATGACCGAATATCTTGTAAGTGCGGGAATTTCCGAACTTGCCATTTCCGAAACGCAGAAATACGGTCACGTAACCTATTTCTGGAACGGAAATAAATCGGGTAAATTTTCCGAGGAGCTTGAAACTTATATAGAAATCCCCTCTGACGTTGTACCTTTCGAGCAAAGACCTTGGATGAAGTGCGCAGAGATAACCGATAAGCTCATAGAGTGCCTGAAGAGCGGCAAGTACAAATATTTGAGAGTTAATTTCCCCAACGGAGATATGGTAGGTCATACAGGCTCCTTCCTTGCGACACAGTGCTCTATTGAGGCGCTTGACCTTCAGCTTGCTCGCATACTCAAGGTAGTTGATGAGCTTGAGGGCGCAGCGCTCATAACAGCCGACCACGGAAACGCTGATGAAATGTACGAGATTGATAAAAAGACAAAAGCTCCCAAGGCAGGTAAGGACGGAAGCTTCAAGGCAAAGACCAGCCACACGCTTAACCCCGTTCCGTTTATCATCTACGACAATTTCACAAAGGACGCTTATAAGGTAAAAGAGGGAAGAGCTGATTTCGGTCTTTCTTCTGTTGCCGCAACCACTGTGAATATGCTTGGATTTGAAGCTCCCGAAATCTGGGATGAGTCAATGATAGAGCTTTGATTTTTAAATAATTCCATAATTTAACAGCAAAAGGCGAGAGATTTGGCATAAAAATGCCGAAAATCCCGCCTTTTTGCATTTTTTTAGCTGAAAAAATGCAAAATACTGTTTTTCTATTGCATTTTTAGATAGAATATGATAGAATCTACGCATAAAGAAAGCATTTTTATGCCTTTTGAGCTTTGGCGGGGGCGCAGGTTTCAAAAAACACTTTCAGAGGAAAACTTATGAATTCACAGACAATTCAGATTCTGCTGGCAATGATTATATATATGGCGGCAGTTATCGGCATCGGACTTTTGTTTACCAGAGTGGCAAATAAAAGCTCGGAAAACTACTTTCTTGGCGGACGCTCGCTCGGCCCTTGGGTAACGGCTATGAGCGCCGAAGCATCTGATATGAGCGGTTGGCTGCTTATGGGACTTCCCGGTGTTGCTTACTGGTGCGGACTTGCAGATGCCTTTTGGACGGCTGTTGGTCTTGCGATAGGTACGTACTTTAACTGGCTTATCGTTTCAAGAAGACTTCGCCGCTACTGCGTCGTTGCGGATAATTCCATAACTCTGCCCGAATTCTTCTCTAACAGATTTAAGGAGAAGAAAAAGGTTGTTCTTTCTCTTGCGGCTATTTTCATTCTCATATTCTTCACCGTTTACGCATCAAGCTGCTTCGTTACCTGCGGTAAGCTTTTTGCGGCTCTGTTCGGTGCTGACTACGTTGTAATGATGCTTATCGGTGCCGCATTCGTACTGGTTTATACTATCATCGGCGGCTTCCTTGCAGAGAGCGCATCCGACTTTATGCAAAGTATAGTTATGATTTCGGCGCTTTCCATAGTTGTTATAATAGCAACCGTGAATGCCGGAGGCATTGGCGCTGTGATTGAAAATACGGGCAAAATTCCCGGCTTCCTCGAATTCTTCGGTATTGCAACACCCACGCTCGAGGGCGGTGAGCAGCTCGTCGAGGGCGCAGCTCCCGTATTTGGCGAGGCTCGCAGCTTCAGCTTCCTCAGCATAGCGTCGGCTCTTGCTTGGGGACTTGGCTACTTCGGTATGCCGCAGGTTCTTCTTCGCTTTATGGCAATAAAGAATGAGGGCGACCTTAAGCGTTCAAGAAGAATTGCTATGGTATGGGTTGTAATTTCGCTCGGAGTTGCTATATTCATAGGTATTATAGGTAGACATCTTTTCCCGACGGAGCATCTTACACAGTCGGGTGCGGAAAACATCTTCATAACTATGGCAACCTCCTATCTGCCTCCGATTATTGCGGGCTTCGTTATGGCGGGTATCCTTGCCGCAACCATATCCTCGTCCGACTCCTATCTTCTTATCGCTACCTCGGCACTTTCGAAAAACCTCTTTAACGGTATCTTCAAAAAGGACGCAACCGACAAACAGATAATGAGAGTATCGAGAATTGCGCTTCTTGTGATAACCGTTATTGCGGCGCTTATTGCGCTTGATGAGGACAGCGTTATATTCCAGATAGTTTCCTTCGCTTGGGCAGGCTTGGGCGCAACCTTCGGTCCGCTTATGGTATTCTCGCTCTTCTGGAAGAGAATGACACGTGCGGGTGCTGTTGCGGGTATGGTAAGCGGCGCTGCGACGGTGTTCATCTGGAAGCTGCTTATATCTAAAATCGGCGGAGTATTCGCTATTTACGAGCTTCTTCCCGCATTTATTATATCCTCGATAGCAATAGTCGTAGCATCGCTGCTTACAAAAGAGCCTGATGCTGAAATCCAGGCTGATTTTGACAAGGTCAGCTCAATGGAAAGCTTGAATTAAAACAAAGCTTGAAACAAATCTAAAAAAAGGTCGCTCAATACCTTTCGGTAAAGAGCGGCCTTTTTGTCGGCATAAAATAATGCCGTTTTCGCTTATTTAATTAATTGATGCTTACGGGAATGTAGCTGTCAGCATCTGCGGGAGGTGTAACCTCAACGTCGCCAATGGTAACGATTGATACCGAATCGCAGTGTGCGCTGACACCCGATATCGTCATATCAAAGCTTGTTGTGATTTTCTGCATATTTCCGTCTTCATCGAAGATGATTTTATAGGTTATATCACCGTTAATTTCTCCGGCAAGACCTATGTTTTCATAATATTCGGTGTACTTTTCTCCGCTGACTATAAAGTTAAGAGCCCAAACACCGTCCTCGTTTTCGAACTTAACGTTTTCAAACCAGCTTTCGGGAATATCGAGCAAGGTGCTCTCCGAGGGGTCGGTTCCCATATACTGCTCCATATATTCCTGCTTTGTGATGTTTACCTTGATTTTCTGTCCTGCGGTATTGCCGTATACAACGCCGTCAACGTACCAAGCCTCCATATTAAGGCTATCATCCATATTGTTGCTTGTTTTTACGTAGCTGTTATCACCGTCAACCTTGGACTCAACGAGCTGTGTAATGGTAAATGTTTGAGTCTGCTCACCGTTGGTTGCGTACATAACGATATCCTGGGTTGACTTAACGTAGAAAGAGGTGGCTTCCTTGAGCTTTGTCTGCGAAATTTCATAAAGCTCGTCGGGTGTCTTTCCGTTCAGCGTCTCCTGCAAATTTTCGTCACCGCCAGTACTCGGGTCGCAGGATGCAAAAGCGAACAAAGCGAGTGCGATGCAAAGAATGAGTGCAAGTAATTTTTTCATTTTTAAGTCCTCTCTAAAATAAACTCGGACGTAAGTCCTGTTAAAATTTTACTACCAACCATTGGAAAAGTCAAGCGATTTTTCGACTTTTGAGAGCGGTAGGGAAATTTTTCAATCCAAATAGGCGAGGTGCGTAGTATATTCCTTTCCAAAATATGCAAAAGTAAGAAAGACAATTTGTTAATATTTAACAAAAAATTGAGTATTACATAAAAAGTATGTTTTGTTCATACTTTGGTAATTTTTTTCTGTTACAATAATCACCGCTTTGTGTAGCCTGCTATACATAGTAGTGTTTGTCGCATAAGCATATAATAAAGTGAATAAATAAAGATTTATTATCGGAGGCATAGTATGGTTCTCGAAAATCTTCAGGTAAAGCATAAAGCGTTTGGCATCGGCAGTGTTGTTGAAGCGCAGGGTAAATATTTTAAGGTAAAGTTCGAATCTTGCGAAAAGGTTTTTGTTTATCCCGACATTTTTGAAAAGTTCTTGACGCTTTCCGACGGAACGGTAAGCGATGAAATAAAGAACGATTTGGTTGCTACGAACAAGGTAAAGGAGCAGATAATCGCTAAAAAGAACGAAGAAAATCTGCGTGCAATGACAAAGGGCATTGTAATTCCGGGTAAGGAATTTTCACCGCTTGACGGCGAGGATGAGGAAAATAAAAACAACGAGCAAGAGGAAATATAAGGTTTTGAATGAAAGCAAAGCGAGGCGGGGTATCCCGTGCGTTTTGCTTTCTTTATATTTATTAAGGAATTTTCGAAGAAACTATTGCGGCTGTGTTGACAAAAATTGTCGTATGCTTTATAATAATGTTAAAAATAAATTTTAGAGGTATTTATGGAATTTTTAGGATATATCTTCGCTTTTCTGTTCGGAGCGCTTTGTCTTGTCCTTTCGCACCTTGCGTATAAGCTTGGCATGCCGAAAAAATACACGAGAAAGCTCGTGCATATCGCTATCGGCATTGAGTGGATAATTTTGTATGTTTTCTGCGGAGCAACCTGGCACAGCTTCGCTATCTGCCTTGCCTTTACGGCTTTGCTTGTGGTGTCCTATATCAAAAAGCTGCTTCCGATGATATCCTCGGAGGGGGAAAATTCACCCGGCACGGTTTATTACGGAGTTTCGATGTCGGTGCTGTCTTTCGTATGTATATTCCTGCCTGATATGATGCTTCCGTTTGGTATTGCCGTGATTTGCACCTCGCTTGGTGACGGATTTGCGGGTGTCGTCGGTCAGGCGATAGATAAATTCAATATCAAGCTTTTAGCAAATAAAACATTACTTGGTACGCTTACAAACCTTGCGGTTTCATTCTTTGGCGTGTGGATATTCTCGGCGGTAATGAGCTTTGAAATTTCTGTGCTTGACTGCCTTTATATAGCGCTGTTTTCGGTAGTGCTGGAGCTTGTCACACCCTACGGTCTTGACAACGTGAGCGTTCCGCTCGGCACGGGCGCTCTTGCGTATCTTCTTGCTTACCTGCCTGCGGTGGTGGGATATGTAGCTCCGATAATCGCAACCCCTCTTATCATAGCCGTAGCGCTTGAAAAAAAGGTGTTGACACCCCTCGGCACTCTCTCGGCAGTCCTGCTTGACGTTATTGTATCGGTTGCATTTGGAAATTCGGGCTTTGCCATTCTTGTACTCTTCCTTGTGCTTTCTGTTATCACGGATAAGATTAAGCATCGCAAGGCTACCGCAATCGCAAGCAGAAAGCGTGGTAAAAGGGTAGAGCTTGACAAAAAGCCGAGAAACGAAATTCAGGTTCTTGCAAACGGCGGAGCGGCTTTTGTGTGTGCTTTTGCGTACATTTTTGTTCCAAAATCTATATTTATCGCTGCATTTGTTGCCGTGATGGCAGAGGCTCTTGCGGATACGGTGTCATCAGGCTTTGGCATTTTTGCCGATGAAACCATTGACCTTTTCAGAATGAAAAAATGCGAGCGCGGTGTTAGCGGCGGTGTGTCGGGCATCGGTACTTTTGCGGCGCTTGTCGCATCATTCTTGCTTCCCGCTGTTGCTTTTGCACTCGGCTTCATTGAGCCGATTTATATACTAATTTGCGGTGCTGTTGCCTTTGGCGGCTGCTTCGTTGATACGTTCATAGGCTCGCTTTTCCAGGAAAAGTATATCTGCCCCATCTGCAAAACCGTAACCGACGAAAAAACTCATTGCAAAGCCGAAACCGAGAAGCACTCGGGCTTTGCTGTTATTGACAATAACGTTACCAATTTCATAAGCAACGTCGTGACTGCTGTTGTTGTTATTTTGTGTAGCCTCCATCTTTGAGGGAGGGGGACCGCTTGCGGTGGAAGGAGTCTTTAAGCCGCCCTCTTGAGGGAGGCTGAAAGACAACAACGTTACCAATTTCATAAGCAACGTCGTGACTGCGGCTACAATTGTTCTTATAGGTTTGATATAGTTGTTCCCATCAGATATAGATTTCCTGTACCGAGATTTTGCAAAAACTCTCAAAAATAACCAAATTTGCTTGACAAAGGCGAAATTAAGTGCTATCATATCCTTATAAATGAATAAACTATTAACATATCCTTTAATTACCGATACCGGGAGCAGGGAAGCTCTGCTTTTAGTATAAATTTCATTTTTATAATTAAACGGAGGTAATACCAATGAAAAAAATAGGAGCTTTCTTTAAGAAAATAGGCACTACGATCAAAGAAGCTTTCGTAGAAACCTGGGCACTTATAAAGGAGATTCCGTGGTCACAGCCTGTTAAGCCGCTTGTTGCTTGGTGTATCGTGGGCGGAGCTCTTGCTATTGCTTTGGCAATAATACTTATCTTCCTGCTCTGATAGATTAAAAATCCGAAAAAAATCATCACAGCGGTGCGGATTCCCCACAAACTGTAAAAAAACAGCGAAAAAAAGCGCTAATTTCTCAAAAAAAGCCAAAATTGCTTGACAAAGCTTACGTAAAGTGTTATCATTGTCTTAAGATGAAGTGTTATATATTTACGCATTTTAATACACTAATAACAAACACAAAAAAGCAGACTGTGTCTGCCTTTGGTATATATTTCACTTTGTAATTTTAAAACGGAGGTAATAATTTATGGGATCTTTTTTCAGAAAGATTGGTTACGCAATCGTTGACGGATTCGAGGATGCTTATGACTATATAAGAGACATTCCTTGGACTCAGCCGGTTAAGCCTGCTTTGGGCTGGACTATTGTTATGGGAGCTTTTGCTATTTTCGCAGCGCTTATGGTGCTCGTGCTTGTCATTTAATTTGCGCACAATTTTTATCTAAATAAAAAAGCTTAAGGAGAAAAATCGTGAAAAACACAAACAAAAAGCGCGGCTTTACAATTATAGAGCTTGTAATAGTCGTTGCTGTAATTGCAATTCTTACAGCGGTTCTTGTTCCTACGTTTGCAGGTGTTATAAGACGTGCAAATGAAGCAGCTGATACAGCTCTCATTAAGAATCTTAACACAGCTCTTGCTGCTGACGTGGACGGATGTGATACAATGGCTGAAGCTCTTGCTGCTGCGGCAGATCAGGGCTTTGACGTAGCTAGAATCAATGCAAAGGCGTCTGAAAACAAAATTCTTTGGGATTCTGTGAACAACGTGTTCTGCTATGAAAAGGACGGCAAGATTTCTTACATACCCGATTACAACGTTGCGACAAAGCCTGCTGATATAGATTATTGGACTATTGCTTCCACACCCAGCAATAAGTATTCCACTTATCTTTATGGTGCAAGCGGTGCTATCGTTGCTTCGGTAGGTATTGATGTTGGTAACTGCGATATTACCAGCGTTACCTATAACGGAACTGCAACCGCACAGAACGTAACTATTGTTACAAATGGCGGTACGCTTACAATTAACGCTCCCCTCGACGATATTACTCACTACGGTGTAGCAGATCAGGTTGTAATAGAAAAGGTAGCCAATAGCTCCTACTATGAAAACGGTGAGGTTTCTGGATTCATTACCCTTAAGAGCGGTCATATCGTACTTGATGCAAAAAACAATTATGAAGTTAAGATCGATGCTTCTGCAAGTGATATTGCTAGCGGTAATGTATTCGTTAACGTAACTGCTACCAAGGGTTCTGTTCAGCTTTACGCTGATGCTGATGTTATTCAAGCTGTAAAGAACACAGGTAAAACCGTTTTCAGCGGTGTAAAAACTAACGAGGCTAAGTCTAAGGATGAACTTCAGAAAATCAGCACCGTTGCAGAACTCGAGAGTATAATCAGTCAGGTAAATGCAGGAACACTTGTTAATCCTTCTGTATATCTCGATGCCGGTGAATATCAGTTTACAAACAGGATCGAAATTAATAACTCTATTACTATAACCGGTGTTCAGGGTAAGACTGTTTTGCTTGGTTATTACAATCCTAATAGCAATAGTACATCAAGTGCTTTCTTTGTAAAAACAACATCTTCAAATCAGGCAGTATCGTTCAATAACCTTGTTTTCAAGGATTTTGCCATCTATAAATCGGCAGGTGCATTTGTTGATTCCTCTAAATCAAGTTGTTCCGGCATATTGGCAGATATCACTTGTGATGAGTCGACCAAAATTAACATCGTAGGATGTAATTTCCAGGGCTTGAACAGCAGCTTTATTAACATAAAGACCGGTATATGCACGGTTGCAAACTGCGTATTTGACGGAACTGTTCAGTCGTATCAGTATCCTAACCAGATTCAGATAGGCGATCCCAACGGAGTAAAAACCGCTTCCGCTACAATCGACAATTGTCAGTTTATCAGCTCAAAGATACTTGGTGAGGGGCTTTATGAAGCTACCGCAATTTCTCCGTGGGGATTAACAAACCTCGTTATAACAAATTGCAGCTTCGCAAATTGCGCATCGGCTGTTTCGGGCGGCTCCGAGTGGTATGATTACGGTTCTGAATATCCCAAGCTCACATATAGCAATTGCACATTCGAAGATTGCGTAGCTAAAATACAGATGCAGTATTGGGTTGATAGCATAGATGATATTCCGTCAAAGTTTGATTCCTATTCTGCGGATGATGATGGCACTCCCGGAAACTATTACTATGACGGCCAGGGAAATTCAAAGTATGGTGTTAAGTCGTATAGATCCTTCTATACCTACGAAGGAAATGATTCGTATACCGATTACTACATTTTCTGGATAAAGAACTGAAATTAATTTTATACTCTAAAAGTAAGTAAATAAAAATACAAGGGGTTTGGGCGAAAGCTTAACCCCCTTTTATTTATCCTTAAGCTAAAGTGCCGTGGATTTAATGAGCAGAAATTCCCTTACGGTTAACCGCTTTTCCTCATATAATAAACAATGAAAAAACATACCAAAGTCCCTCATGAAATCTGTTAAAATAAGTAGTGAGTGGAGAAAATGCTCATAAACAATCGAAAATCATCAAAAAAACTCTGTTTTTACTTGACAAAACTTGTTTTAAATGTTATCATACTTATAATAGAAAGTATCATATTTAAAATCTTTGCGTATATATTTATTTTAGGTGCTTTCAGCTTTGCTTTGATACAATGAGCAGGGAACACTCTGCTTTTAGTATAATCTACATTGTAATTTTTTAACGGAGGTAACATCATGAAAGACTTTCTTTCCAAAGTAGGCGCTTTCTTCAAGAAGGTTGGTTCTGCTATTGTGAAAGCGGCAAAGGTAGCCGGAAGTGCGATTGCCAAAGCGGCAAAGGTAGCTGGCTGTGCGATTGCCAAAGCGGCAAAGGTAGCCGGAAGTGCGATTGCCAAAGCGGCAAAGTACATTTGGAATCTCATTAAGATAGTTCCGTGGACTAAGCCGATTAAGCCGGTTATTGCTTGGAGTGTTATTGGCGGCACTCTCGCTATCGCTGTGGCTCTTATGCTCATCTTCTGGCTTTAATCTGTAAAAAAACAAAAACAAAATTTAAGGAGAAAAAACGTGAAAAACACAAACAAAAAGCGCGGCTTTACACTCATTGAGCTTGTAGTAGTCGTTGCTGTAATTGCAATTCTTACAGCGGTTCTTGTTCCTACCTTTGCAGGTATCATTAACAAGGCTAACCGTTCTGTAGATGAGCAGATGGTTGCTCAGATGAACACCATTCTTTCTTCTGAAACAACAAATAAGCCTGCAACTCCCTATGAAGCTCTTGCTATTATTGAGGCTAACGGTTTCAGAGTTGATAACCTCAGCGTAAAGTCCAAGGATTATGAGATGCTTTGGAATGCAGAGACAAACCGTATCGTACTTCTTAACAAGGGTACAGGTGACGTTGTTGTCGGTGAGCTTTCTTCTGTTCTCGCAAACAACTGGAAGTTCGTTTCCAATTCAACCGAGGCTTCTACTGCTACAAATGCAGGTTATTCTGTTTATCTCAATGACGAATACAACAGCAGTTCTGCTGTAATTTGGAAGGGCGGCGTTGACGTTGGCAACAACGTTGATGTTAACGTTACCCTCTCAAACACTACACTTGCAGATACAGTTGTTATCCGTACCAATGGCGGTAACCTTACCGTAGATGCTCCTGCTGCAAGCGTTAACCACTACGGTTATGCTGATGAGGTTGATATCGTTGCTGTTGCTATGCAGTCTTACCATGAGAATGGTATCGCTAACGAAGTAACTCTTACCAAGGGTAACTTTGTTGCAGAGGCGGGTGCTTTTGTTAACAAGATCGTTGTTAATGCTGCCGCTGATGCAGATTTCAAGCTTTCTGCTGCAAACGATGCTCTTGTTGTTGCAATCGAAGCTGGTGAAGCTGCTAGTGAGGCTGTAGCTTCCAAGGTAACCGACCTCGCTGAAGCAGTTGTTAAGGCTCCCGAAGATTTCCTTGAGGATGTTGACGGTGTTCCCGGTATCGTTTACGTTGTTCGTGGCGCAGGTAACGAGGTTATGGACTACGCTGACGCATTTGCTATCGCAGGTGATAAGACAATTATTCTTCTTGCTGATATCGAAAACGCAGGACAGATAAACATCAACGCAGGTGAAGTAGTTACTCTTAACCTTAACGGACACACCATTACAACCGCTGAACAGAGCGCCGGCAGACATTACTACATAAATAACTCCGGTACTCTTACAATTCAGAACGGTACAATCAATGCTCGCGGTATTCAGAACTTCAAAGGCGCAGCGCTTACAATGGCTACAGGCGTAACGGTTAACGCAATAGATGCTAACGGTGGTGCGTGCGTATGGAACGACGGCGGTACACTTACTATCACAGGCGGTAAGTACACAGCTCTTAACGGTGACTACGGTACAGCAGGTGCTTACTACCAGGATCCCATTGTTATTCAGAATCAAAACGGTGGAGACGTAACAATTTCGGGCGGTAACTTTACTGCTGCTTCTGCTTCTTACGCAATTAGCAACGTAAGCGGAACACTCGAAATTTCGGGCGGCTACTTCCTCTCTGTTCGTGGTGTTGTAGCTACAAGCGGCAGCAGCACAACCACTGTTACAGGCGGTTACTTCGATCAGAAGGCTCTTGCTGAAATTGCTCCGAGTAACAATACCCTCGATCAGGCTGCTACACTTAAGCTTGGTTCATACATCTTCTATGCTGAGGTAAACGCTGTGGTTACCATAGCTCTCGACGACGTTGAAATTGTTAAGGGTACTGCTAAGTATGTTTACTATACAAATAATAGTTCTACTATAAACGGACAGTCTATTAAGGGCGATGTAATTCCCGAATAATATTTTTGAAGGAGAAAAATAATGAAAAAGCTTAACAAAAAAGGCTTTACTATAGTAGAGCTTGTAATCGTAATTGCAGTTATTGCAATTCTCGCATCGGTTATGATTCCCACATTCTCGGGCATCGTAAGTAAGGCACAGGAATCCGCAGCTCGTCAGCAGGCAACAGGCAAATATCATGCAGCGCTTGCTTACGCTACCACCGATAATATAAACGGTGACGATTGGTACATCAATTCCGGTTCCTATTGGTATGTTGTTGACGGCGGCGCTATCGGTGATCCCGTAGATGCTCCCGAAAATACAGACATATTCACCGACAAGGCTGCTTTTGATGCGGCAGATACCGGTGTTATTCTCCTCAGCACATATTTAGGTTTGACTGATGCAACTGCAGTTGCTGAACTTGCAGGTGTATACTATCAAAAGTAATTCAGAAATAATAAGCTAATTACAAAAGCAGGGCACTCTGCACTCCAACGCGAGTGCAGAGTGCCTTGAATTTTTACAAGAACAAAAGGAGGGAAGCCTATGCTTGAAATTTTTTGGCGAAAAGAGAATAACAAAAGCAAAAATAACTCTCGACGTGGCTTTACTCTTATCGAGCTTATCGTCGCTATGGCGATTATAGCGATAGCCTCGGTGCTTATCGTCACCTTTACCGCTGATTCATCCTCGCAAGTAGAGGAAACCACAGCCAGGGCAGAGTTTTACTCGACCTCGCAAACACTTAAAGACGTTCTGCGCACAAAATTTGCAGAAATCGACAAAAACACGACCTTTACCGTATTGTTTGATAACGGTAGCAGAAAGCTCATTTTCATCGACCAAAATGATACCGAAAATACAGAGCTGATAATACTTGACCTTGCAAATTACCAAGAAATTAAATCAATTTCTTTAGATATATATACACAAACAAACGGTGAGACCACCGACTTGTCAGGGAAAATTCTCAAAATTACCCTCACGTCCGAGCTTGAAAACACCGATTACACCTTTGTCCTCACCTCTCGCACGGGCGCAGTTTTTTCAAACTAGCTTAAAAAGCCTTCCACGGTGGGGAATTTCGCTTCACTCAAACCGCTCATCAGGCTTACCACGTGGGGAAAGCTGTCACCAAAGCCGACCTATGAGCTGCCATAATAGTAATCAGCAAAAAAATCTGAAAGGAGCAAAAAATGAAAAAACATAATAAAAGTTCTCGTGGCTTCGCCCTTTCAGAGGCGATAGTTGCGCTATCTATTATAGCTATCATGTCTTTTGCGACACTTTCGCTTTTTCTTGCTTCCTATAACGCAACCAAAAACGCCATTGATAAGTCAAGGGCGCAAAACATCACCGAATCTATTATAGAATGTTATCGCATAACCGACAGCGAAGCTGATTTTGCCGCTGCGCTCGACTTTTCGATTAGCGATTCAGATAAAGCTAACTGTGAAATAACCTGGAGCGATACGGAGATTGATTTTACTGTCACCGTTGGAAATCAGGAAATTTCCAAAAGCTTCCGAAAGGCGGGTGACGGCTTATGAGAAGAATCCTACGCTCCAAACGCGGTGTGGCAATCGAGGGGGCAATACTTTTTGTAGTAGTGCTTATGACCTTTTCTATTCTTATGACAACCGTGGTAATGACCGCTCACAGCCGTGCAAACCTTGCCGAGCGGCAAATGAACGACCGCCTGGCTCTCGAGCAAATCGGTGAGTATTTTATAAGCGGCACTTTAAATGATAGCGATTTTGCCGACTATTACCGAGTGGCAACAGACGCAAATACACTACATCTTAAAAAATCCGAGTCGGGAAGAACCGTGCTTTATATAGAAAAGCTCGGAAACGTAGCCACCGTATGGCGATACTCCCCACCGACACAGTAATTAAGCCTTCCCCGGTGGGGGAAGGGGGACCACGTAGTGGTGGATGAGGCGACTTGTCTTACAAGCAACACTTTGTGAGGATTGATATGATACCGTATAATAGAAATCTTGTTGCAAATGCAAGAGAACTACGAAAAAATATGACTCCCGAAGAAAAGCATTTGTGGTATGATTTTTTGAAAAGACTACCATACAACGTAAGTCGACAGCGTAATATTGAAAATTATATTGTAGATTTTTATATACCAAAAAAGAAGATAGTCATCGAGGTCGACGGAATACAACACAATTCCAACGAACACAAAGAAGCCGATGAGAAACGTGATAAGGCTCTTGAACGTTGGGGCATAAAAGTTTTGCGTTATACTAACGAAAGTATACGGCATAATTTTTCTGCAGTAGCCGCAAGTATATTAAACAACATAGATCTAACGTTTGACGATTTGAAACCTTTATAATATACCCCAGTTGATTTCACTTATAAGGCTTCCCCTACAGGGGATATAACGCCTCATCCACCACTTTGTGGTTCTCGCTGCGGCTCGGTCACAGAACGGCTCTGGCATTATCAATGCCATTCACTACCGTTCTGCCGCTTCGCTACCCTTTCCCCATCGGGGAAGGCAAAAATCTAAAAGTAAAGGAACGCTGAATTATGGCATCCACTCCTATAACCTCAACCGTAATAGCTATTGACAGGCGTCGTGGCGCTTTGCATTATTATTCGATGCTTGGCGATGACCGCACCTCGATTGTTCACCGTGTTAAAAACTACGCAGGTGAAGCATTTACAGAGGAATTTTATCAAAAGCTTAAGGACGCTTTGGCAGGATTCGTTGAGGATCAACCGTCCGAAAAACCAATAAAGGTAGCCGTTATAGTTCCTGACGATGCGGTATCGCTTGACACCGTACGTTTGCCGCTGCTCCGCTCGTCAAGACTTATACAAAACGCACTTAACGTCAAGCTTAATGATATTTATCAGAATCACGACGATCTCCGAATTCTGACACATCAGGCAGAGAAAAATAAGCAGTACTGCGCCTTTAACGTGGTAGCATTGCAGAAAAGCATAGTCAGCTCTATTTCGGCTGCCTGCGCTGAAAACAAGATGCTTGTTGACACGCTTACCTATTCATCGGCATCTGTCATATCGGCAATAAATGCGCTTAACCCCAAAATGAAAAATGACAGCTATCTTTTCCTTGATATAAAGGATATATACTCTCGCTTTATTTTCGTTGCGGGCGGCAGAGCTGTCGGCTTCTTTACGCTTCCGTTTGGACTTGAATTCCTCGGCTCACCGAAATTCATTCAGGAGGATATGCTTTTCGAGCATTCGCTTTCCGAGATTACCGTACTTAACGCACGTGAAAAGGCAAAAGCAAAGAAGCTTACAATGATGCGCGAGCTTCAGGTTAACAGCGAGGATGCCGCAGAGCTTAACGACGAGCTTGATGGCGAGGATATGCAGGCTGACGATAGCGCAAGTCTGCAAACCCCGATTGCAATGCCGAGTGAGGGCGGCAATGCGACAAGCAACGGCAAATTCCTCGCAAAAAAGACACCCCGAAAGCTTCCGAGCTTTATGCAGCGCCCGATTCCCGAGACGCACGAGGGAATAGTGCAGGAGAAATTCCGCACCTTTGTTAAGTGGGGACTTGGTATTCTTCGTTCAAACCCCGCATTAACCTCTATTGGTATGCCGAAATACGTCAGCGTAAATCTTCCCCCGGAGTATCAGTACGTTATTGATAATCTCGCAAACGAGGAAAAAGAGTCAGGCATACCGTTCCAGCGCTTTACAGCGGCAGATGATGACCCCGAGCTTGCATTCCACCTTGAGCTATTTGGCGGACTTAATACAAAGCTCTGGCATCCCTCTGTGAAATTCTGATAAAGATAAAAAGAAAGGAGCAATCCATTGGATCTCGAGCTTTATTACCTGATAGTTGCTTATATTCTTTCAGGACTTGTTGGCGTATGCGTCGGCAGCTTTCTGAACGTAGTCATATACCGTGTGCCAATCGGTATGCGCCTTGACAAGCCTGATTCCCATTGTCCGAGCTGTAACTACAAGCTGCGGTGGTATGATAATATTCCTGTTCTTTCCTACATAATTTTAGGCGGAAAATGCAGAAAATGTAAACAAAAGATTTCTTTTAGATACACAGCGGTAGAAATAGCGAATATGCTCGCCTGGATTTTGTCAGTTTTCGTATTCTGGCAAACCAGCATTCCGTATGCCGTGATATCAGCGCTCACAATGTCGGTTTTGATATGCGTTTTCTTTATCGACCTTGAAAATATGCTGATTTTTGACAGGTTTATTATAATAATCGGCGCACTCGGTATAGCTGCTGCAATCTTTGATTTTCAGTACAAGTGGTGGTCGCATCTTGTTGGCGCTGCTGTCGGATTTTTACTGTTCTACGGTGTCTATGCGATTTTCTATCTTATTATGAAAAAAGAGGCAATGGGCGGCGGCGACATAAAGCTTGCGCTCGTTATGGGTCTGCTTCTCGGCTGGGAAAGACTTGCGCTCTCGCTCGTTATTGCATTCGTATCAGCGGCAATAATTCTCGTTATACTTCGCCGTGTGCGCGGTGACGGTGAGGGGCGTGAATATCCGTTTGCTCCATTCCTTTGCGTCGGCTTTGCGATAGCGCTCTACTTTGGCAAGGATATAATTGATGCATATCTTTCACTCTTTAAATTCTGAAATTAAACAAGGAGGCACAGGTTTTGCCGATTTATAAATATACAGCGGTGAATTCCCAAAAGGTAAAGGTCAGGGGAAAATACATCGCAGCGAATGAAAAGGAGCTTGCATCCTTACTTGCAAGAAACAATTTATATCTCATTTCCGCAACCGTTTATAAAGACAGCTCCTCGGTTTCCTCAGGTGTCGGAAAGGCTAATCTCAATGACCTTACGCCGTTTTGCCGTCAGTTTGCAATTATGCTTACTGCGGGAATTCCGGCTATCGAGTGTCTTGAAAGCCTCAAAAAGCAGAAATATACGCCTTATTTCAAATCAATTATTGAGGTCATTTACGATGACGTAAAGAGTGGAGATATGCTTTCTGTCGCACTTGACAAGCATTCCAAATTCTTCCCGAATTTCTTCCGCAGTATGGTTTACGTCGGTGAGGCGAGCGGCAGGCTTGACGTTGTATTCCTCTCTCTTGCGGATTACTACGAATCGGATGCCGCAATTAAGCGCAAGGCAAAAAGCGCATTAAGCTACCCACTCTTCTTGCTAGGTATGGCGGTTGCTATCGTTATATTGATGCTAGCCTTTGTCGTTCCGACGTTCAGGGAGACAATGGAAAAAATGTCAATTCAGCCTGAGGGCTTTACGAAAACCGTCTACGACGTTTCCGATTTCATAATGCTTAACTGGAAAACTTTAATTATAGGTACTGTTTTTGCGGTTGTGGCTATCGGAATTTTCTCGCAGACAGGTGCAGGAAAGTATTTCTTCGACGTTTTAAAGGTTCACACCCCGATTTTCAAAAACGTGCATATAGATATCGTTACCGCAAGATTTTCAAGAGCGTTCAGCATTCTTCTTGACAGCGGAATGGATCTTTCCTCTGCTCTTGATGCTGTCGGGCTTATTCTTGGAAACAAATATTTACAAAAACGCTTTGAAGTCGTTGCTCGCCGTGTCCGAAACGGTACTACCTTGACCGAAGCGCTGCGAAGATATCGGGTATTTCCCGACATTCTTATACAAATGGTGGCGGTAGGAGAGAGAACTGCGTCGCTGCCCGAGGTGCTTGGCCGCTCGTGCAACTATTTCGACCAAAAGGTTGAGGCAACACTCAATTCGCTCACAGCAAAGCTACAGCCTGTGATGCTTATAATAATAGGCGTGGTCGTAGGCTCCTTGTTCCTTGCTGTGTATTCACCGATGCTCACAATGATGAACGTTCTTTAATTAAAGGATTTTTGCAATGAATATAAATTACGAATTACTGCAATTTTATGCCTATAAAAAGGTCATAAAAAGAAGTCAGATTCCGAAAATACTTGCGGACTGTGAGCGACTTAATGTTTCCGTCCGTGATTATATGCTCGCAAAGGAGTATGCGACGGAGGCACGAGAGCTGCCTGTTCTCGGTGATTTCCACTGTATGCCGTACGTGGAAATTGATATGCTCGAAATCGACAAGTCGCTATTTGACCTTTTCTCCTTTGAATTTATGAAGCGCTACAAGGTTATGCCGATTTGCCGCGGTGAGGACGGAACGCTCCTGCTTGCTGTGGGCAATCCGCTTGACTGCTCGGCTATGTCTGCGATATCCTCACGCTTTATATGTCCGCTCGACTACGTGCTTGTTCCGCCTTTCCAGATTGAGCGTTACGTTGACTCCATAGCTGCCGTTATTTCAACCTCGGAGGCGCTAAAGGACCTCAACGAGGAGGGCGAGGGCTCGTTGTTTTCGGACAGTGTATTCGGCTCGGATTCGGATGCTATTGAGGGCGATGCGGTTAATAACCCATCGGTAAGACTTGTTGACTCCATAATTAAAGAGGCAATACCTTACAGAGCCAGCGATATTCACATTGAGCCGTTCGAGAAAAACGTAAAGGTGCGTTACAGAATAGACGGTGATCTTCAGGACCGTGCCGATTTCCCGATTAACGCATATTCCGCTATAAGCGCCCGAATTAAGATTATGGCGGGAATGGATATTGCCGAGCGCCGTATTCCGCAGGACGGAAGAATAAATCTCGTCATAGGCGGCAGGGAATACGACTTCCGTATTTCATCGCTTCCCACTATTTTTGGCGAAAAATTCGTTATAAGAGTTCTTGACCGTAGCGCATTCCGCTTCAAGCGAGAGGACCTCGGCTTCAATGAGGCGGAGAGCGCCGTGCTTGATAAGATGCTTTCACGTCCGCACGGTATAATTCTTTTGACAGGACCTACGGGTTGCGGTAAATCCACAACTCTTTACGCTTTCTTAAAGGAAATAAACAAGCCTAACGTCAATATCGTAACAGTTGAGGACCCCGTCGAGTATATTATGACGGGAATAAATCAGACGCAGGTAAACACCAAGGCAAATATGACGTTTGCGGTTGCGCTTCGTTCTATTCTGCGTCAGGACCCCGACGTAATAATGGTCGGAGAGATGCGTGATGAGGAAACTGCCGAAATTGCGGTAAGAGCCGCTATCACAGGTCACCTTGTGTTCAGCACCCTGCATACCAACGATGCTCCGGGAAGTATTACAAGACTTCAGGATATGGGCGTTGACGACTACCTGCTTGCAGATGCGCTTGTCGGTGTAATTGCACAGCGTCTTGTTAAGCGCCTTTGCCCCGCCTGCAAGAAAAAGCTGCGTACAAACGAGCAGGAAATGAAGGTTCTTAAGCTGGATGAGCCGATAAGCGTCTACAAGCCGCAGGGCTGTAATTACTGCAACGGCACTGGCTACAAGGGCAGAATTGCCGTGCATGAGATGATGTATATCAACGAGGATATGCGTGGTGTTATAGTAAGGGAAAAGAACCTCGAAAAGCTGCGTGAGGCGGCAAGAAGAAACGGAATGGTAACACTTTGGAACTGCTGTCGAAACCTCGTTCTCAACGGTGTAACCAGTATTCAGGAGCTTATGACGCTCAATATTGAATGATTTTCCGACGTTTTCGCTCCTTTATCCCACCGATTTTTACCATGGGTGTTTTATCCGCTTTATATTAGTTGATTAATATACAAAATGGCTACCGCAAAGGCGGTAGCCATTTTGTACAGTTGATTGACGGGCTTCTTTATTCTTGCAAGGCTTTTCGGGTTTTGTAGCCACCTCCGCCTTGGCGGTTAAAATAGCCGCTTCGCTTAATCAGCAATCCTCTTGCATTTTGTTGGCAATTTGCTCCTTTGCCTCTTTTTTAGGCTGCAAAATATCGTGTCTGATTATTGCGATTATTACCGATGTAATAACGAGCGTATCGGTGAGGACTGCTGAAATGCTCTGTGTGTAGAGGTTATACACCAGCCAGCAGGGATTGCTTATAAGGTTAAGAATACGAATAATGCGAGGGTTATTGATACCAAGCGCAACGGACGACACAAGCTTTGCCATTATAACAAAAATGCTCATATATCCTTGCCAGGACAAAAGTCCGAGGGCGACAAACATTATCGCAAATGCGATTTGAAAGGGAAGAATGCTTTTTCCCTTGGTGTTTCTGTACCAATATACTCCGTTTGAAAAGCAGCTCGCAAGATTGATAATCGCTCCCGTATATGCCGCAAGAAACAGATAATGTATAACCGACAGAAAAGCGTTTGTGATTTTGCAAAAGACGATTCGGCCATACTGCTTTTGTTGCATACCGATTACTATTACAATCAGCGCCACAAATCCTATCAGTTGCGCAATCAACTGATTTTTATCGCTAAAGTCAAACATCTGATGAGTCCTTTACCATAATTAACGTGTACAGTAATTGTATCATATCAAAGCGCAAAAAGCAAGGCGCTTATAAAATAAAAAGAGCTGTTTTCGGGGCGGTTTAAAAAACAAAACTGCCGCCCGTAAGCTGATGCGCTCTAAAGGACACTTTTTGAAATTGAATATGTTACAAAAGAGCTTAAAAGGACGAAGAACGTAAAAATTCTTCGTCCTTTTTTGACAAGTACTGCATTTTTTGCTTATAAATACATATAAAAGTTGTCATTTAGTAGATTTATTCGATGCGTTGCGCCAAGGTGACACAATGCACGGTGTGAGAGTGCTTCCTCACCAAAAGGTACAGCTTCGCTCGCTTTTTGGCGAAAAGCTTACCTTTTAAAATCAATGGCGAAAAAGCTTATCACTCTTCAAACATCTTGTTTATCTCGGTCAGCGTCTTGCGTACGAGCATCTCACCGCCTACGTGGCCCGCCGTACCGCTTCCGACGAATGCGGAATAGTGGCTGCCCTGTTCGGCTTTCTCGGTGGGAAGATAGCCGTATGAACCGCAAGAGAGCTGGCAGAGGAATGTCTGCTTTGCAAGAGAGCGAGCGCGAATCTGGTTACCGTAGTTCAAGAATAGCTCGTAGGGGTTGGTTGCAAGTGCAACGTCGCCAAGTCGGGCAATGTGTATCTCAATAGGATAGAGATCCAACGTTTGCTGTATCTGATATCTTGCAACGATACCGTTGTAAATCTGCATATGCGCCTTGTCCTCATAGGAAACGTCGCCCTCAAGATTATCATAGAATTCCTTGATGGTTTTCATTGCGCTGTTGTATTCCGCAACGGTTACTCGACGAAGCGGCATTTCCATAGTGATATTTTTATGCACAAATTCGGTTTCGGTTACGTATTCGGTCACGTCATCGAGCGCCCATAATATCTCGTTTGCGATTCTCTTTGCGATAAGGGTGCAACCCTTGATATCGAACATAGAGGGGTCGGCACGTCTCGGAATTACTTTCTCACGGTGGATGTTGGGGTCGTTTTTGCAAACAGGGGAGTCTACCCAACGGATAAGGTCACGGGGACACAAATCGCCCGCAGGAGATATCATACAGAGGAAGTTTACGTTATCTCCGTATTTTTCGCGTATGAAGCCTCTCACCTTACCAACGTAGTCTGAGGAAATGTAGTTCTGATGCTCCAGCACCTGTGCGGGGCAGGCAACGTTTGCAACCACACCTGTCAGCTTCTTGTTCAAATCGTAGGTGAAGAGAAGCTCGATACCGCTGTCGTTTCCGCTCTCAAGCTCTGTGAAGTTTGCGGTGTTTGAATTACCCCACATCTTGGCAGAGCCGTCATCGTAGCAAACTCTGCGACACATACCAACGGCTGCACGTCCGAATCCGCAGGCGTATGCGCCCTCGGAGCGGTTGTTCCAAGCCTGGGTAGCCGCTTTAGCTATTCTCTCAACGAGGAACTGCTTTGCTTCCTGGCCACGGATAATATCGTCAGAATTGTCAGAGACTCTGGGGATGTATTTCACTCCCTTGGGCATCAGCTCCCGGAGCGCATCTATGTGGGATGCGAAGCCATCGGACGAGTCAGCGTATCCAAAGGATGCGTGAGTGTGGATTGCG
The DNA here is from genome assembly GCA_045659405.1 of Eubacteriales bacterium. Lineage (GTDB taxonomy): Bacteria > Bacillota > Clostridia > Oscillospirales > CAG-272 > UBA1740. The sequence continues at coordinate 22,179 of JAZOWX010000014.1, forward strand.
CTGATGATTATCTTGCTCTTATCGAAGCCGCAGTTGTCGGGAAGATAGTCTCTTACAGCTTTGAGAAGCTTGAAGCTTGTCGAAACGAGGTCGCAGGCAATGAAGATCATCTGTTCCTCGCCGCATTCCAGTGCCAACGCAGTTACCGAAATGGGGGTTTCCACATCACCTGAAATTCTTTCGTAGAGCTGTCCTGCAAGATCAACTCTTCTTCCCTCGGGAAGAATGCTGACTTCGCTCCAACCAAATTTGATTTTATTCATTTTGATTCTCCTAAATGTTAGTTGTTAAATTTAATCCGGTTATGAATTTATAAAGCGTGTCCAAATGCGGAGTACACAGAGTGATAGCAGCGCAGCGGATACAAGCATCATCAGCCACGTAACGACTATGATATTCCACGAAAGCGTTTCCGCCATAGCCGGAAACACGAATGAAGCAACGGCATTTGACGCCGCAAGCGCTGCATTTACTATTCCCGATACCGTACCGCTCTTGCCGTAAGCGATAAATCTTTTCGCTATCGTTGTATTGGTAAAAAGAGATGCTGACTGTACGAATACCATAGCGACTGAAAGACATGCGAGTATCCATATATAATGAATTCTGCCGATAAAGCAAGCAGCCGCAAGAGGCGGGATACATACAGTCATAAGAAGCGGAGCCGCCTTCATTTCATTATCGGTTATCCTCTTCTGAACGACGCCGCTAATGAACACTCCGACAACAGAAAACAGAACGAGAATGACGCTAAGACGAGTAGCTATTGCTGCGGGAAGCTGCTCGTACGACTCCATCAGCATCGTGGGTGTTGTCATTGTTAAAGCACTGCTTGTCGCACCCCTTAAAAATCCTATGATGAGAATTACGAAAAGGCCGGACGAGATAAAGAGTGTGCGAACACTTATAGATTTTATTTCAACAGATTTTTTCTCGACTTCGACACACACGCACTCGTCTTGCACGGTCATTCGTCTTTCGAGCGGATAGTAAACCGCTATCCAGACCAAAAGAGTAAGGACAAGGAATATAAAAGACAAAAGGAAATTGTTCTGCCACCTTGATACGAGTGATGCTATCAGCATACTCAACGTATTACCTGCCGTTCCTGCAAACAAGATCCAGAAAATTGCCTTATCTCTATATTTCGGTGAAAGCTGTGTTGCAAGTATACGAAACACAGCAGGCCAAAGACCGAACTGAATTATTGCGTTGCATATCCAGGTTATTATTATGACAGTATACGAGTGGTTGAGGTAAATTACAAGGTTTGCGACAGCGCCGCCGCCAATACCTACACATATAAGTAAGGACGGCGGAAATTTATCTGCTGCAAATCCGCCCACCACTTGAAAGATAGCGTAAGCTACCCAAAATGCCGCACTTATAGCACCCGTTTGGGTTTTTGTCATAACGCCCTCCTCAACTATTGTAGCCATCGCTGAGGTGAACATATTCTTCGTCATGTAAACTATCATGTACATAACAAAGCATAACAGGAACAAAGTCAGGCATTTATATCTGCCTTCAAGCTGCTTGGATTTTATTTTTTTACTCCAATTAATAGTAGGTAAGAGAGAACGACGAGCAATCATATACCGTTCGTAGTCTCTTGTTTATACAAATTTAAAGGTAAAGAACGTCTATGCCGAGAATGGAACAGAGGTTTCCGATCTTTGCTCTGTTATCTCCGTACGTGATTATATAGTGCTGGCATGCTACGTGGTCGGCAAAGGTTTCTACGTCGCCTATTTTTATCTCAAGAGCGGAAAGTTGAGGCGCCGGCTGATCCCAACCGCATTCCTCCCATTTGGGCGGATTCATACCGTCACCAAGAATAACCTGCATGGTGTACTTACCGTCCTTATATACAAGGCGGCACATAGTTACGACGCCTGTTTTTACCTTTGAAACGTTCAGAATACCCTGCGAGAGCAAGCCGAATGCTGCGGGAAGAACGGTGTAGGTATCACCGTCTACCATATCTGACGCAACGAAATCGGGAACACCTGCAAGAACGCTGTTATCAAAGAATTCATAGAATTCAAGATAGCCTGCAAGCTGACCTGTAAGTCTGTTCATCATAAGCTGGGTAACTGCGCCAAGTGAGTCGTTTTCGGGAACGGTAGTGTATCCGTCCTCGGAAAGAAGCATAAAGATGGGCGCAGGAGGGAAGCCGCAAAGCTTCTTCATACCGTCAACGTCCTTGAGAGATATCGCTTTATAATTTCTTTCATCGGCAATAGCCTTAACTGCAAGGTAGTAGCCCGCCGCCTTCATCATTGCTTCGTCGTTTGCGGGCTTCAGGAAGTTCCACTTCAGAATTCTGTTGTTCACTACCTCACGCTTTGCCGCCTCGTCAAGAGCATCGTATCTTTGCTGAATTTCGAGCATCTCAAAGGTCTCTATCTCTATGCCCGTGGTCTTTTTGAGAGACATACCGTCGTACAGCGTGCCGTAAAGATTCATATCACGGTAGCCCGCCATACCTACCTTGTCGGTCAAAAGCTGCTTTGCGGCAATAGCCGCTTTGCAGTAATCTGCAACCACGTTGCTTCTCGTCTTTTTACCGATTATATCGTATACGTATTTAAACTTGTATCCAAGTCCCTCAAAGGTTGCACGAAGACCGGTAGTACCTGCCTGATCAGCGGTAGTAACAAGTCTGTCGCCCTCATACCAGCCGCAAAGTCCCCAAAGCACCATCGGCAAATGGCGGTAATGCTCGGTAACCTTAATTACAGCGTGGGTAGGTATCCAACCCGCAACGCAAACTACGAGCGCATCAAAGCTTTCCTTTGCCAAGGAAGCAACAGCACCCTTTACCTGCGTTTCTCCATAATCGTCCGCAACGGGGTATACGGAAACGAGATCAAGTCCCTCTTCCTTCAATGCCTTTTCTGCTGCGGCACATTTTCTGATGATGACGTCGACGGGGGTGTTAATCTCGCCAAAGCCAACAAATCCTATTTTAGCCATATTTATGACCATACCTTTCCTATGTACATTATTGTGTAACGTTAAGAAGCTTGTCGTAGCTTGTGTATCTGTCATAGCATTCGCTGTAATCTGTGCCACGGCTTTCGTAAACCTTGTCAAGCTCGATCATTTTTGTCGCTTCTTCAACACTTGCAAAGAAACCAACACCGACAGCCGCCAAAATGGCAGAGCCAAGACAAGCGGTTTCCTTATTTTTGAGGGTAACGAGTTTTTTGCCGGTCATATCAGCCTTCATCTGACACCACAGTGGGCTGTTAGCACCGCCGCCCATAGCACGAATCTCCTCTATGTCAAGACCGAGATAGTCGAGATTCGATTTCAACATACAAGCAACCGATTCCATAACGGCACGAACGAAGTGACCGCGGTTATGCTCGGTGGTAAGTCCTGTAAAGCTGCCACGTGCCTGTGGATTGTACTTTGGCATGGTAGAGCCGCACAGATAGGGCAAAAAGGTAACGCCGTCGCTGCCTGCGGGCACGGCAGAAGCCAGCTCATCAAGCTCCCTGAATGAAAAATTCTCGCACAGCGCATTTTTGAACCACTTCAATGCCATACCTGCCGTAGGAGTCCAAGAAAGTAAACAATACTTGTCATTATAGTTGTAGTGGCAGGGAACTATACTCTTTTCGTCGTATGCAGGTGCGTTTTCCGCAGGCAAAAAGATAACCATTGTCGTACCCGTCATAACACTTACGACACCCTGCTTGACAACGCCTGCGCCAATAGCACCGGCTATCTGGTCAATAGCGCCCGTAACTACCGCACACCCCTCGTATTCGCCAACTCTTTGTGCGCTTGAATGGAGGGCGGGGAGCATTTCCTTTTCTACACCGATAAAGGAAAGCATCTCGTCCCACCACGCACCCTTGTGGATGTCAAAGTAAATTGTGGAGGATTGCAGAGTCTTTTCGGATATGAATTTGCCGGTCATCTTATAAAGTATCCAGTCCTCAAGCAAAAAGACCTTTTTCGTCTTTGCCCAAACCTCCGGCTCGTGACGCTTTACCCAAAGCAGCTTACAAGCCGGCCAGGTTGCGGTAATTTCAGGTTGACCTGTTACCTCGTACACTTTTTTGTGACCAAAATGCTCGGCAATTATCTCTGCCTCTTCAACAGCTCTGTTGTCAAGCCATACGATAGCAGGACGAACGGGAGTGCCGTTTTCGTCGGTAAGTATCAGAGTTTCGCACTGTGTGTCTACTGCCAGAGCATCAATAGCCGTCTGTGCCTTAACCTTTTCGATTTCGCCCTTAACGATAGTCCAATATTTTTCACCGTCAAATTCAACGGTATCGCCATGGGAATCGAGCGTGTAATCGGCAGTAAGCGATATTTTTTGCTCAAGCGCTTCATTGAACACCGCCGTTTTGACCGACGTTGTGCCAATATCTATTCCTAAAAAATTCATAAGAGTTCCTTTATACTCGCATCAAAGAGAGATTATCTCTGCTGCTGAAGCTCGTAGTGTACGTCGTATGCCTTTTCCTCGTCGGTGAACTTGCGCTTGGTGTCGATAACCTGACCGTCGTTCCACTTTCTGTTCTCAACGTCGTCGGTTGTACCCATAACGGTAACGTTTACCTGTCTGCGACGAGCAATAACGTGGTCCCAGTCGATGAAGTAAATGTGAGCGAACAGACCAAGGTCAAGTTTGCCGTCCTTGATAGTGAGAGTCTCGCTTCTGCCGAAGAAAACAGAACGGAGGTGACCGTCGGTGTTCATGCTGGAGTAGTCGCCGGGCTCGTTTACGTAGCGTCCGTATTGAGCGTGGATAGGACCGGGATGACGGTACTGATGCTCCTCTGCAAAGACGGGAATCATCTTTCTCATAATGTCGAGAAGGTCGTGCTGAAGGTACTCAAGGTCGAATGAGTCAATGTCGTGAGAG
>JAZOWX010000015.1:0-86291 GCA_045659405.1 Eubacteriales bacterium
ATTGAAAGCTTCGTGGCATCTGCAAGAGCCGGCGCGGTATGCCCTCCTTCCGTTCTTGGAATCGGTATTGGCGGAACTGCTAACGTGGCTGCAAATCTCGCTAAAGAAGCTGCTTGCCTACGCACAGTTGGTTCAAAGCACCCGGATCCTATGTTCAGAAAAATTGAGGAAGATCTGTACGAAGCACTTAACAGCCTCGGAATAGGAATCCTCGGAGCGGGAGGTAAGACGTCCGTACTTGCGGTAAACGTTGAATATGCTTATACGCACATTGCAGGAATCGCGTGTGCTACCAGCACGAACTGTATGGTTGCGCGCAGAGCTTCAACAAGAATATATGCCGACCAAACAGTAGAAACAATGCAGAGCCCCATGTGGTTTGGCGACAGATAACCAAGTTTTTGCAAATAATTATTTACAAACAGGAGCTTTTATGGCAGAATATCATTTAACGTCACCTTTGAGTGAAGAAGATGTAAGAAAACTAAAAATAGGAGATACGGTATATATCAGCGGAAATGCTTTTACGTGCCGTTCGAGGCTTCAACGCTATATTTTTGACGAAGGAAACACGCTCCCATTCGATACCTCGGACAGAAATATTTTGATTCACAACGGTCCTATCGTTATAAAGGAAAACGGAAAGTGGAAACTTATGTCTTTTATGCCCACCTCAAGCATCAGATTTGAGAAATGGGGAGAGAAAAGCGTAAAAGAGTGGGGACTGCGAATGATTGTTGGAAAAACGACGATGGGTGAACAGACGGCGGCGGCGATGAAAGAAATGGGCTGCGTTCACGTTTCTCCCCGTTCGGTAAGTCCTAATCTTTGGATAGACTCTATCACTGTAGAGGACGTTTATCTTTTTGATGAGCTTGGCAGCATTGAGGCTGCTTGGTTTTTCAAGGTGGACGAGCTTGGACCTTTCATCGTAGATATTGACTCTGAAGGAAACAATTATTTCGATAGGCTCGACAAAAGCATAGCTGAGAATAAGAAAAATGCACTTCAGAAGCTTGGAATCAATGAAGATTTCAAATTTACAAAGCTTTATTGAGTTACAAAATAAAAATCGTTTGAGTTCGAATCCTAATGGCAATCCCTGAAAAATATCTTTTTCGTAGCCTTTATACAAAGAAAAAAGACACCGTAAAGGTGTCTTTTTTCTTTGGTTGTGAACCGGTACCGAAGCCCCCTTGCGGCATTCTCGTTTTGCCTTAACCTTTATCTTTGCTTACCGCAAAGGGGGTTGGCATACCGACACAAAGTGGCGGTATCTGGCGTCGTGCGGAAGATTCATTTCACTTAAAGCGTCAAGGGGACATTCAGCTGAACTTCGCCCCGCACAGCCATACCCTAGTTCCTTGCTGTCGCAGACACTCGATGTGTCAAGACGGCAACCTTGTATGCTCGGCTTCGCATACCCCACCCGAAGATCGAAATGTTCACATTTCAGGCGCAGGGTGTGGGTATCTTCGCTGTGGCGAATATCCTAGTTCAACGGCCTCCGGGTTGGGAGGTCGTTTTTTCTGTCTTTGCCTATGTAACCGTATTGCAAACACCCCCAAAATTCATTGACATTTTTACATTGCCGAGCTACAATAATCTAAAGTAACGCTTTCGAGGTCAGATAATGAAAATCACTTATTTAGGCACAGCCGCAGCAGAGGGCTTTCCCGCACTGTTTTGTAACTGTAAATACTGCTGTGAGGCAAGAAAGCTTGGCGGTAAGAATGTTCGTACCCGTTCACAAGCGCTTATTAACGAAGATTTGCTCATTGATTTCCCCGCAGATACCTATTCACATTTTTTGCAAAACGGAATCCGAGCAGACAAAATCGAATATCTGCTTGTCACTCACGCACACCACGACCACTTTTACCCGAAAGACCTCGGAACAAGACGCTCCCCATATGCGCATGATATGCGTGTGCCGACACTAAAGGTATTTTGCCCCAAAACCGTGTACGATTCCTTTGACAAGATTCCCGAAAACCTAGAAGTTGCTTTGATCGAGCCGTACAAGAGTATAAAAATCGGTGAATATGAGGTAACCCCCCTGCCGGCAAAGCATATGTTAGGCTCTGTGGCATTTATCTACGTCATAAAAGGTGAGAAAACTCTGCTTTATGCCCACGATACGGGATATTTTTACGAGGATGTTTTTAACTATATAGAAAAAAACAAAATTGTTTTCGATATGATAAGCCTTGACTGCACCAACGTGGATATTCCGATTTCGGACGAGGGCTCGCATATGGGCTTCCCAAATATTGAACGGGTATTGCATAGGCTCTGTGCCATAGGTGCCGTGACAAAATCAACTGTAAAATACGTAAATCATTTTTCGCATAACGGAAATCCGCTCCATCATAATTTAGAGGAAAGAGCAAAAAGCTACGGCCTTCTGGTGTCCTACGACGGCTGCGAGGTTGATTTTTAAAAAAAGGCGGATTTTATCCTGATTTTTACAGGGTTTCATTAAAGTAACAATTACGGATAGGCGGTAAAAAAATGAAGCTTTTGTGCTTTGGTGAAATTTTATTTGACGTTTTTGGTAATGAAAGCAAGATTGGCGGCGCTCCCCTCAATTTTGCCGCACACGCAACAAGAGCGGGGGCGGAAGCCTACCTTATGTCGGCTGTCGGATTTGACACGCTTGGAGATACCGCCATACAAATAGCGCAGCACCACAATGTAAAAACCGAATACGTATCACGCTCAACCGAATATGAAACAGGCGTCTGCCGTGTTACGCTTGATGAGTGCGGAATACCTAAATATGATTTGGTTTTCCCTACCGCTTACGACAATATTTCTATGAATAAGGATATCGCACAAGAGAGCTTTGACGGACTCTATTTCGGCACTCTTGCCTTGAGAGGGGAGAAAAACAAAAGGACGCTTGAAGAGCTAATCGCCTGCCAAAGCTACGGCGAGATATTTGCGGATGTAAATGTAAGACTGCCCTTTTGCAATAAGGAAAGCCTCCTTTATGCATTTGAAAATGCCACAATCATCAAAATCAGCGACGAGGAGCTTCCGTTTGTGATGAGCGAGCTGTTTTCTCTGTCATCTTACAGTACAAATGATGCAATGATAACGATAGCAAAGCGGTTTTCTAATATTAAGCTGGTTCTTCTGACCTGCGGAGCTGACGGCTCTACCTCGTATGACGCAAGGGGGGGAGATTTCGTTTACTGCCCTGCCGTCAAAGCAGAGGTTGTATCCACCGTGGGTGCAGGTGACAGCTATGCCGCCACATTTTTGGTGAATTATATGAACCGAAAGCCGCTGCTCGAATGTATGCAAAAGGCTTCAGCCGTCAGCGCTTACGTAGTATCACAGACCGAAGCCGTACCCGAGTAAAAGATACGACAAACGGTAAACGAAAGACTTGCCGCTAGACAATTTATTCGAGCTTAATTCAAAGGATTGAAATTCAAAAAGGAGCAATGCGCCTATGAGATGTGTACACCTCGATTTCCATACAAGCCCCGATATTATGGGCATCGGAAAGCGTTTTAACAAACAAAAGTTTACAAAAACCGTCAAAGAAGCCAACATCGACCTGATGACGGTATTTGCAAAATGTCATCACGGATACACATATTATCCGTCAAAGGTGGCCGAAATGCATCCGGGACTTGAGCGAAATCTGCTTGCCGAGGAAATTGAGGCTATCCACGATGCGGGAGCAAAAGCTCCGATATACATACCTATCGGCTGGAGCAAAAAGGACGCAGACGAGCATCCCGAATGGCACCAGATAGATTTCTTTACAAAAAAGACGGCTTATATGGGACAAGAGCCGAGCGAAAACGATGACCCCGATGCGCCGATTGAGCATTGCACCTGGGCGGCGCTCTGCCCTCTTGGAGATTACATAAATCATATTGAGGCGCTGACACGTGAGGTATGCGAGAGCTTTGACGTATCAGACGGCATATTCTACGATATCTGCTTCTTCGACGAGGCTTGTGCTTGCGATGCCTGCGTTTCGGGTATGAAGAAAATGGGACTCAATCCCGAATCCTACGAGGATGCTAAAAAATACTATTCGCTCGGAAGAATAGAGATGATGAAGAAGCTCACGGGCATTGTTCACGAATACCGCCCGAATGCGACAGTATTCTACAACGGCGGCGCTGATATGAACAGAACCGAGTATCACCCCTATCAGACACACTACGAGCTTGAGGATTTGCCTACCGCTTGGGGCGGCTATGACCTTATGCCGCTTCGTGCAAAATTCTTTGAAAAATACGGCAAGCTCTTCCTCGGTATGACAGGAAAATTCCACCATGCGTGGGGCGAATTCGGCGGCTTCAAGGACAAGGAAGCGCTTCGTTATGAGTGTGCTGATATGTTGAGCGTCGGAGCGTCAATTTCGGTTGGCGACCACCTGCACCCCGAGGGGGATATAGACGAGAGCACCTATGCGCTTATCGGTCATGCCTTTGACTACGTTAAGAAAATTGAGAAATATTCCGAAAACACAAAAGCCTATACCGACCTTGCTATATGGCTTTCGCATAACGGTGACTCGGATATGGGCGCATCAAAGCTTTTGCAGGTTATGCACCTCGAATATGACGTTATCGAGTCGGGCGCAGAAATATCTCCGAGGTACAAGTGCATTATTCTTCCCGATAAGGTTGCTTTCACGGATGAGGACAAGGCTGCGCTCCTCAAATTCACCGAGCGTGGCGGCAAAGTGATTGCAAGCTTTGAAAGCGTATTTTCCGAGCTTGGAATTGAGAAAATCGGGGTATCGGATGCGGATGCCGACTTTATAAAATGCGAGCTTGGAGAATTTAAAACTCCGTTCCTCTCATATTCAAAGGCATACAAAGTAAGGTGTGACGGTGAGGTTATGGCAGAGGTTTACGAGCCATATTTCAACCGTACCAACCGCCATTTCTGCGGTCATAAGAATACACCCTACAAGACAGAGCCTGCCGAATATCCCGCTCTTGTAAAATGCAAAAATCTGCTTTATTTCGCACATCCCGTATTTGAGTCATATAATAATTCGGGCAACTTCGTGCTTGAAAAATATATTATAAACGCTATCGACAGCGTTTACGAAAGAAGCATTGTAACAAGCGAGCTTCCATCCTCGGGCAGGATAAGGCTGCGTGAGGATAGGGGTGGTGAATTCCTCGCCCTTCACGTGCTGTATGCGCCGCCGATAAACCGAGGAAACGTATGTCTGCTTCCCGATTTCCCGAAGCTTCATAACGTTGAAATCACGCTGAATACAGATAAAAAAATCACCTCGGTAACATCAGAGCCCGACGGTGAGAAAATACAATTTACACAAAACGGTGACAAGGTCACACTCGCTCTCCCGCCTTTCAGACTGCACAAGCTTGTAATTCTCAAATAAGCGCAAGGGCGGGATAACATAGAGCCTTATCACTCGCAAAAAGGAGCATATATGCACCCCATAATTCCACAGATAATCGGTCTGTTTGCCGTAGCATCATTCCTGTACAGCTATCAGCTAAAACAGCGCAAAAGCATTATAATTTGTAACGTTTTGTCAATATGTCTTTACATTTTGTAGTATTTATTGCTCGGTGCTATCGCCGGAGCTGTGCTTGATATACTCGGTGCTGTGTCCTCGGTTGTTGCCGAGCGGAAAGCGCATCCGTTTATCAGGCGGCACACACGTGCAGTTTTTATCTCGATAAACGTGATTATAGCTGCGACGGGTATCGCTATCTGCATTATCAACCAAAGCCCTCTCGACCTTTTACCGATAGCGGGTGTGCTTTTGCACACGGGAGCATTCTGGATAACCAACGAAAAAATCATCCGCCGCATTTCACTTCTCGGCTCGCCATTCTGGCTCGTTTATAATCTTGCGAGTCACGCATACGGCTCGGCTCTCGGTGATTTGCTCACAATGGCATCTATCATAATCGCTATGATAAAATACAGAGATAAATCGAAAAAGGAAAATGAATAATTCCGCCTCTATTTGGCGGCAAACATTTTAAAGGAGATAAAAATGGCAATATTTTTAAGATATCCCGAGGGAAAGGCAAAAGCTGCCACGTTCAGCTATGATGACGGCTGTCAGGCCGACAAGCGCCTTGCCGAAATTTTCACAAAATACGGAATACGTGCAACCTTCAATCTTAACTCCATAGCGGCAAGAGAGGTAAATCTTACCGACGAAGAGCTTTTCGAATATTTCCTTGACAGAGGGCACGAGATAGCCGTGCACGGCGAGTATCACAAGGCAAACGGAAATGCGACAATCCTTGAAGGTATCAAAGACGTGCTCAATTGCAGACTTGAGCTTGAGGAGCGGTGCCAAAGAATTATTCGCGGTATGGCATATCCCGACACAGGTATTACGGTTATGGGCAGCCTTAACACATACGAGAATATAAAAAGCTATCTTACAGATCTTGGTATTGCGTATGCAAGAACGCTCGGCGGTGATAATAAGTCATTTACGCTGCCATCTGATTTCCATGCCTGGATGCCGACGGCGCACCACTCGAATCCGGAAATAATGGACTTTGTCAATGAATTTTTAGAGCTGGATTTATCGACAAGCGTCTACCACGCAAAAAGATATCCAAGACTCCTTTATATTTGGGGTCACGCATACGAGTTTGACATGAATAACAACTGGGAACTGATAGAGGAAATCTGCCAAAAGCTTGCTGTGGCAAAGGATGATATCTGGTTTGCCACGAATATCGAAATATACGATTACGTCACCGCCTACAAAAGACTTATATACAGCGCCGACGGGCTTAAAATTTACAACCCGAGCATCATCAAGCTTTGGCTTGACGTTAACGGTGTATCATACAGCGTAGCGCCCGGCGAAACTATTACAATAAAGCAATAACATTTATTTCGGCGCGGATCATCGCAAAAGCTTTAAAAAATAAAAAAAATAAAGGTTTTAGAAGCACTGTGCCATCTAAAACCTTTATTTTTCTTCATCCACCCTGCCAAGAAGATAGTCGAGTGATACGTCAAAATAATCCGCAAATCTGACGAGCGTTTTATAATCCGCCTCTCTTTCCATATTTTCATAACGAGATATTGTATTTTGGTTCATATTCAAATCAAGAGCAAGCTTTAACTGTGAAATTCTGCGCGCTTTACGTAACGTTTTTAGCCGAAATTCCATTTTTCGTTCCTTTTTTTCAAAATTCTCTTGACTTTATTATACCATTTTGGTATAATCCAATTATCCCATATTGGTATATTTAAAAAGGAGAATTAATTATGACACCAAATTACGTAGCTAAAAAAAGTGCGGCATCCGTTTTGTCGATTAAACTGCTTCTCTTCTTCTGGTTGGTTATACCGCTTATAATTCAGATTGTAAGAATTGTTTCGGCAAAATGCTATTCGATTGAATTTTACGACAACAAATTGATTGTAAAATCCGGTATATTTAACAAGTCAGAAACACAAAGCGTATTCGCAGGAGTTTATTCCGTAAGCATATCACAAACTCTCGCCGGCAGAATTTTAGGATACGGTGATATCCGTGTTGACTGCCCCGGAAAATGGGACGTAGATACCATAGGAATAAAAAATCCCGAGGCTCTCAAAAAATATCTTGAAGAACACATTACCTCAAACGGAATGACTAACATAATATATAATTAAAGAAATTTACAAAAATAACGCCAGCCAATTTCAAGCTTTCTGTCTTTTGAAAGCTTCATATCGGCTGGCCGTTATTTTTGCATAGCCTTTTGCCTAAATTGTTCTTGAAAATCATCTGTATATATGCTACAATTATTAAAAAGACAAAACGGAGGCTTCAGAAATGAACGCAAATAACGTTGATAAAAGCGCTCTTAACAAGATAGGCTACGGCCTTTACGTTGTTACCTCGAATGACGGCAAAAGGGATAACGGACTTATCGTAAATACCGTTATGCAGCTCACAAGCAATCCTACACGTATTGCGGTTACAATAAACAAGGAAAACTACTCGCACGACACTATAAAAGAAACAAAAATAATGAACGTAAACTGTCTTACGACGGATGCGCCCTTTGCTGTTTTTGAAGCATTTGGATTTAAAAGCGGCAGAGATACAGACAAGTTTGCGGACTGCTCGCCCGACCGTTCGGAAAACCGACTTGTCCTGCTTCCGAAATATATAAACGCATATATGTCACTTGCCGTCGAGGACTATACAGACCTCGGTACGCACGGTATGTTTATCTGCTCGGTTACAGAGGCAAAGGTTATTTCGGATGCCGAGAGTATGACGTACGCATATTATCACAAGCAGGTCAAGCCGAAGCCCGAGGTTAAAAACGTCAAGGGATATCTTTGCACAATATGCGGATATATTCACGACGAGGCAGAGCTTCCTGCCGATTTCGTCTGCCCGTTATGCAAGCACGGTGCGGAGGATTTCGAGCCGATAGAATAAAAGCGCAGAAAAGGCTTTTCAAAATACAAAAAAACGACAGAAACGCCTTTGAAATAAAGCGCTTTGCCGCTGTGGCGGGTTATCGAATACGCACAGCTCCGTTTATTTAAAATAACACTTGACAAGCTTAAAAACAAGTGCTAAAATTATAGGCAAAAGAAATTAGCAACCGAAAATTCGCTTTATTTTCAAGGCGAATTTGTCCTTTATCGCACATTTATGCGCACAGAAAGAGAGGTACAAGAAACTATGAAGGCTTCTATGAAAAAAAACGAAATAGAAAGGCTGGTGCTTTTGGCGCTGCTTACAGCACTGGTGGCAGTACTCGCTTATTTTGGCGGATTTATTAAAATCGGCGCTCTTGCGTCAATCTCACTCACCCTGATTCCCGTAGTCCTCGGCTCGGCACTTCTCGGCCCTGTGGCAGGCGGCTGGCTCGGCGGTGTTGCGGGAGCAATATTCTTTGCAACGGCTGATGCTGTTTTCTGGTTTGGCTTGAGTATTCCCGGCACAATCATAACCGTTATGATAAAGGGTATTCTTTCGGGATTTCTGGCAGGACTTACCTATCGGCTTCTTGAAAAATACAACCGCTATATTGCGGTGCTGGTTGCAGCTGTCGTATGCCCGGTTGTAAACACGGGAATTTTCTTGCTCGGCTGTGTCGTATTCTTCCTCGATACCGTAAAGGCGTGGGCTGTTGCGGAAAACATCTCTGTTTTTGCATACCTTATAGTATTCTTCGTAGGACTTAATTTCGTATTTGAGCTTGTGCTGAACATAATACTCTCGCCCGCAATTCTGCGTATCATAAACATAAGAAAGCCAAAGAAAACCGCAGAAAATACCGAAAAACAGGTATAAAATTTCGCAATAAAAAAGCTGTCGCAGCAAAAGCCTGCCGACAGTTTTTTTTAGCGATTTTGTATCGAAATAAAGGCTTTGGCGCTTGAAAAACAGGATTGTTATTGCAAAGTCGAGATTTATCAGCTCATAAAAACGATTTATATTAAATCGACACTATTTTGTCGTTTTTACACTTGAAAAACAGAAAGCAGCGTTATAAAATAAAGCTGTATTCACTTCGGATAAGAGGTTTTATGAAATTACTTTCAAAAAATACAAACGAGCTTTCGAACACCGAAAGAAAATACAGCCGCACACGGCTTCTTTACATAATAGAAGCGGCACTTGAATATTTCTTCTCGCTCCTGCTCACAGGCGCTTATATTGCAAAGGTTGCAAGTGCAATAGGTATGTCTGACGCTACGGTAGGTATACTTACGCAGATGTCGTCGCTCGGCTGCGTTTTCCAGCTTTGCGCACTTTTCATTTCAGGCAAAAAACAAGTTAAGCACTTCGTGCTTATAAGCCACACGATAAATCAGCTTTTCTTCTCGGCGGTTTGGCTTATCCCTGTGTTCGACCTGCCAAAGGATTTAAAAGCTCCGCTCTTTATAGTAGCGCTGCTCGGCGGTTGGATGATACACCACGTAATAAACGCACCGAAAATAAGCTGGTATATGTCTATGGTAGACGACCGTAAGCGTGGCAGCTTTACGGCAAAGAAAGAGATGTTCTCTCTCGTTTCGGGAATGGTCTTTACGCTTACGATGAGCTACGTTATCGACTCGCTTGAGGCAAATGGCGAGCTGCGACAAGCCTTTTTGGTCGGCGGTATTACGATGCTCGTTATTACGCTTCTTCACTCGCTGACGCTTATTTTCTCGCACGAGCCAAGTAAAAACGACGAATCTGACAAAGAAACAAAAAATACAAAAAACAGTATTATCAAGCTCTTGAAAAACAAATCTCTGGACCGTTTGCTTGTACTCTCCGCACTCGCCGGTGTGATAAACAGCTGCGCTATGCCGTTTTTCGGAACGTATCAGAATAACGAGCTTGGCTTTTCGCTCGTGTTTATCTCGGTAATAGGAATAATTCACGTAATAGTCAGATGTGCAGCAGCAATATTTATGGGACTTTACGCAGACAGGCGCTCGTTTTTATCAATGCTGAATCTATCCTACGTATTTGGACTTTTAAGCTACGTCATAACGATATTCACAATACCTTCAAACGGCAAGCTTATGTATACACTTTTCTATACCGTTTTCTTTGCAATATTCCAGGCAGGCTACGGAAACGGAATTATGAATCTCGTTTTTGATACGGTTGACCCTTATCACAGAACGGGAGCGTGGGCGCTTCACAACGTGGTCAGCGGACTTGTGGGATTCTTCACAACTATTGTATGCAGCTTTATTCTGAATGCCATACAGCAAAACGGCAACAAGGTGTTCGGAATAAAGCTGTATGCGCAGCAGTTCCTCTCTGTTATTACTGTGCTGTTTATCATTTTTATAATTGTATATATCAACCTGTTTTTGAAAAAGAATAAAAGCAAAAAATGAAAGAAAAATAAAAAATAGCGGAGATGCTGTAAACACAGAATCTCCGCTTTTGCTTTGTGTAAAAGCTGTATTTTTCATCAAAAATGCAAACTTTTATTTTAATTTTTTATCAATTTCCTCGAAAATTCTCTCGGCTATATTTTTCATACCGAGGTCACCCGGGTGACTTGCAACACCGCTGTGCGCAAACAGATCACACGCCTTCATTTTATCATCTGCTCCGAGGTCGCCAAGATAAACGGTTGGCAAATTTTTCTCTTTTCCAAGGGCAATTATATCATCATCGGCAGGGTGTCGCCAGAAGCCCGTGGTTAAAATCACACTCGCACCCGTAGAGCTAAGATAATTTATAAGGCCCTCGTATTTTTCCCTGAAAATTTTCGAGTCGTATTCGTCCTTTGGGCAGTTTTCCACAACCCGCATTACGATTATATCCGCTCCGAAGCGACGGGCCGCCTCGTATTTTTCGAGGATTGTTTGCCCCTCCTTGTACCTGCTCTCCCACTCCGAAACCTGGCAGATGCAGAAAGCGGAATCAGGAGATTTTTCACAAATTTTTCGCATAAGGATATGAGCGTAGTCATTCTCCTTTTTTGATGCCGCCATTCCGAAATCGTGATACCAGCCAATCTCCGGACGTATTCCGTGCAGCGTTATCGAGTTTCCGACAAGCATTACACGAGCACCGCCGCCGTTTGGATTTTCAAATCTGATACAGCCGTCAGGCTTAAGCTGTCCTATGGCTGAAACTGTATTTTTGTCCATATCGGAAAAGGGGCTTACCGATATGCGTATATTCTCGGCAAAATCACCCATATGACAGTCGCACTCATCAAGCGAGCGCATAGGCACACCGTTATAATAAAGGTCCTCTATGAGTATATTTTCGGTTTTATGCTCACCGTCATAGCCGCCAAAGACAAGCTTTGGCAGATGCTTTCCGTAAAGATTTATATTTTTAAACGTAAAGCTGTGGTTTTTGCCTCGCCTGTTAACTCCTGCCGAATACTCCTTGTGATACTCAACCGTAACCGATATGGTTTCGGGCATATATTCGGGGGCGGTGTTGTGATATTCCTCACCGTCCTTTGTCTGCAAGAGAAGCTTTGGTATAACCTCGTCAGCTTCAATATTGATATTGGTAAAGTAGACCTCGCTGACCTCTGCATAATCGACGTTCATACAGTCAAGCGCAGGTCCCATCAGGTGAATTATATCGCAGTTGCGAAAATGAATGTTTCTTATTTTTTCCGCCTTTGTTTCAGCGCCGATTTCAAGCGATTTGCCCCAGTCGTTGAATATAACCGTACGCTCAACAACAAGGTTTTCAAAGCTGTCATAGCAGCAGCCGCCGTGATAGGTAGCCGCCTTTATAGCCGCCATAACGTCAGCCTCGTTGTAAAAATCAAAGCCCTTTACACATATCGAATCGTCAAACGTCCGAATAAAGCAGTCGGATATATGAACGTCACGGCAGTTGTGCATATCTATGCCGTCGGAATTATAGCGCCAGCATCCGATAATCTTCAGGTTTTTTATTTTCAAATTACGACAGCCGATAGGGCGGATATTATAAACGAGCGAGTCACGCATTGTAATTCCGTCAATCTCAACGTCATCGCAATATTCAAGCTGTACTGTGTGTCGGCGCTTTGCGTTTTGCACGGCTGTTTCGTTGCCCACGGCATTTGTCGAGAAGAGTATTTCTTCCTTATTTTTGCTGTTATCAAGAATGCCCCTGCCGAGAATTTTTATATTTTTTGCATCCTCGGCTCGAACACACGCATATACCACAGCGCCCTCATCAATGAAAAGCGTCTGCCCCGAATGAAGCTCAATAAGCCCCGCATCATGCTCGCCCGCACCAAAATAAATTACCCCCTCGTACGTGGGATTTATTCCGTAATCCTTTATTCTGTCGGCAAATATATGAAGCGCACGACGTCTGTCTGTAACCTCAAGCGTAAAGTACGCAGGCTTCGGCAGGGTGAAGCTTATTTTTCCGTTCTCCACCTTTGGCGAGATACCGAGAGATTTCGGGCGGATTTTCACATTTTTCTCATCATATTCAAAATGACAGGCAACCTCAAACAAAAGCGGCTCGTCACATTCAAGCGAAACAAACTGCACCGTCTCGCTCTGACTTATCTCTCGCTGATGTCCGGGCCAGCGCCGATTAAACGGTACAGCCGAAACACGAGCCGTGTTAGTATTTATTTCACAGCCGTTTACTTTCACCGTGTAGTCCTCGCACAGGACGTCGGTTTTTATCACCGGGTATACGTTTACGCTCATAGCTATCCTCCAAACAATCAAGCTTTATCAATCTAACCCAATTATAACGGATATTCTGTTTTTTACAATGCAAATTCTTTAAAAATCGTGAGTTTTATACACTTATTTCCTGAAAAATATTGTTTTTTTGCACGATTTTCTGTTAAAATCTTTATAGAAAACAAACGAGGGGGTGTTGTTATGCTCGGATACGCAATAGAAAAGCCAAATACTATTCCCGAGGCGGTGTGGGCTCTGAAAACCTCTTTAAACGACTATTCCTGGAAGAACTCGAACTCGCCTGATATGATAGAAATTTCAATTTCAACCGTCACCGAGCGAACAACTCTGTACCCCGGCAAACCACCGAGAAAAATACACGGCACGGCAGTTTCCTGCATAGTCGGAGACGTTGAGGTGAGCAGCTTCTCGCCCAGGGGCGCTCGAATAGACGTTGCCTCGATTGCGGCAAAAATCCCCGAATTGCACTTTGATTTGCGTGAATTTTCCGAAGCGGATTTTGAAAACCTGGAGCTTATTCTTTTACCGTCAACTCTCGATTTTCTCAAAGAGAGTGAAATCTCGGAATTTGAAAAGCTGTTTATGAGATATACACACAGCTATATGGAAAAGAGCGCCTCGGCAAAAATTCTGTGCGGCGCTATATTCCTCGATATCCTTTATAGGCTTGACTCCTACGCAAGAGGCGGAAAGAGAGAGCCTGCAAGAGATAAATACGTCAGCTATTACGCACAAAAGGCAAGGTCGATAATTGATATGCGATATGCCGAGCGAATCACCCTCGCCTCGGTTGCAGAGGAGCTTGGTATAACGCCGGAATATCTTTCCACGGTTTTCAAAAGATGCGTGGGTGATAGCTTTTCGGAAAAGCTTTTCGAAAAGCGTATAGCCGAGGCACGCAGGTTTGCTTGTGAGAGCGCCCTCTCGGTTTCGGAAATTGCCGAGCGCACAGGACTTGGCGACGACAGCAATCTGCGACGCAGATTTAAGCAAAAATTCGGAATAAGCATCAGAGAATACCGTAGCATCGCAAAGGAGCAAACGCTCTATCACGAAAAGCCAACAAGAGATAAATGTAAATAATAGGTTACACAAACGCCTTTAAACGCAAAGAAACTCGGTACACCGCTTGGTGTACCGAGTTCTTTTTTTAAGCTTTTGTTTCTCCCTTTTAGCGAAGCTTTACACAGCTTTCGGAAGAAAACGGGAAAAACAAGCGAAGCTATATTATTTTCTTCTGTCAACCGCTCTATGAATAAGCTTGATTGCCTCAACGATAGGTATTATGAGAATGGCAAGACCGAATGCGATGCCGTATTCCATCAAGTCGAGGTGCGCAAGTTCAAACGCCTTTGCAAAGAAATCAACCTCAATTACAAGCGTTGTAAGCAGTAGCGAGAGTATTCCCGCACCCCACAGCCACACGTTTTGAGCCTTCATTTTGAATATTGAGCCGTGAAGCGACCTCATATTGAACGCATGGCATATTTCGCAAAGCGAAAGCGTAAGGAATGCCATAGAAGTACCAAGCATTTCGGCAGAATACGTTCCCTGCGCGATAGCATCCGCATGAGAAAAATCTGCAAGCCAAAATCTGCCTATCAGATAAGAAACCATAGTAATTACGGTAACGAGAACACCCTGGTATCCAACCGCAAAGCCAAGACCGCCCGCAAAAATACCTTCCTTGCTTTCACGTGGCTTGCGTTTCATAATACTTGCTTCGGGCTTCTCCATACCAAGGGCAAGTGCGGGGAAGCAATCCGTGATAAGGTTTATCCAAAGCAGATGAACCGGGGCGAAAATAGAAAATCCGAAAAGCGTAGCGAAGAAAATTGTCAGCACCTCTGACAAATTAGATGCAAGAAGGAACTGTATAGCTTTTCTTATATTGTCGTAAATTCTACGTCCCTCTCCGACAGCAGAAACTATTGTTGCAAAGTTGTCATCGGCAAGAATCATATCAGCTACGTTTTTTGTAACGTCAGTACCTGTTATTCCCATACCGACACCGATATCCGCATTCTTGATTGAGGGTGCGTCATTTACACCGTCACCCGTCATAGCGGTAACCTTGCCCTTGTTTCTCCATGCATTGACAATTCTTGTTTTGTGTTCAGGCTGAACACGTGCATAAACGCTGTATTTCTCAACTGCCAGCTCGAATTCCTCATCCGAAATGTTATCAAGTTCAGCGCCCGTAATTGCCTGCGAGGCATCTGTTATTATGCCAAGCTCCGTGGCAATGGCAACTGCGGTATCCTTATGGTCTCCTGTAATCATTATCGGGCGGATACCTGCGCTTCGGCACTCGTTTATAGCATCCTTAACCTCAGGGCGGACGGGGTCTATCATACCCACAAGGCCGAGGAAGCAAAGCTCACATTCAACGTTCTGCGAGTCATATACTGACGGCTCGGCGGTAAGCTCACGCTTTGCAGCAGCAAGAACACGCAGAGCACGGTCCGCCATACTCTTATTGGCGGCGAGTATATTCGCACGGATTTCATCGGTAAGCTGCACAACCTTTGAGTCAACCAATACCATAGTGCATCTCTTCAAAAGCTCATCGGGAGCGCCTTTTGTAAACTGAACAAGAGAGCCGTCCGAAGCCTTGTGTACCGTTGACATCATCTTTCTGCCCGAGTCAAACGGAACTTCGCCTATTCTGACAAGCACGTCCTTTTGAGTGTTCTTGGAAAGGCCCACTTTCTCGGCATAGTTGACAAGCGCACACTCGGTAGGCTCACCGACAGCGGCACCCACCTCTGTATCAAACTCTGCATCAGAGCAAAGCGACATAGCATTTGCAAGAAGCGCCTCGTCATCACCGTAATGGTCCACAACGGTCATCTTATTCTGGGTAAGAGTACCTGTTTTATCCGAGCAGATAATCTGCGTACAGCCGAGAGTTTCAACAGCGGTAAGCTTACGTATTATTGCATTGCGCTTTGACATATTGGTAACACCGATAGAAAGAACAATGGTAACAACCGTAGCAAGTCCCTCGGGAATTGCCGCAACCGCAAGAGAAATAGCAATCATAAAGGATTCGAGAATAGGCTCAAAGCCGATACCCTCACGAATAAGCTGAATGCCGAAAATGACAACGCAAATACCGATAACGAGATAGGTAAGAATCCTTGAGAGGCCTGCAAGCTTAATCTGCAGGGGTGTTTTTCCCGCCTCCGCTTGAGCAAGTGCATCTGCTATCTTACCCATTTCGGTCTGCATTCCCGTGGCTGTTACAACCGCCTTTCCGCGTCCGTAAACAACGGTAGAGCCCATAAACACCATATTTTTTCTGTCACCGAGGGCAACGTCACCGCCGACATCCGCCGTAAGAGCTTCGACTCTTTTATCAACGGGGACCGATTCGCCCGTCAGCGCCGCTTCCTCAATTTTCATAGAAGCGCATTCAATAATCCTGGCATCCGCAGGAACAGAATCTCCCGCTTCAAGAACTATTATATCACCCACAACAAGGTCTTCGCTTGAAATGGAAATCTGTTTTCCGTCACGAATGACCTTACTCTGCGCCTTTGACATTTCCTGCAGAGCTTCGATTGCCTTTTCCGCTTTGCTTTCCTGGAAAACGCCCAAAATAGCATTGATAAGCACAACCGCAAGAATAATAACCACGTCCGAGGGGAAGCCCATATGGCCCGAATGAATACCCTCGTAAATTTCTACGCCTGCCGAAATTGCCGCAGCAACAAGCAGAATAATTGTCATAGGCTCACAAAGCTGTTTTAAGAAACGGTGGAGCAAGGACTCCTTTTTTGCTTCAACCAGCTTGTTCTTGCCGTCCCTCTCAAGGCGCTTTGCCGCCTCCGAGGAGGTAAGTCCATCGGTACTTGTGTGAAACTCGCCAAGAACCTTATCGGTGCTTTCGCAGTAAAACTTCATTGTTTTCCTCCGTTTTATCTCATTTTTATTTTATTGTATTACCGTACAGGTAAATTATACCGCCAACCGTTCGCCCGAGTCAAGCAAATCGGCTTTAAATTAATGTTAAATCCAAATTAAGCTATATATAACAGAACCGCTTACAAATGGCAAGGATAAAAAAACAGCGTGAATTGTCGGTTTAAGACCTCACGCTGTTTTTCAATCTTGTTTTTGCGGTTAAATCCAAGCCGCAGCTGTTTTTATCAGAATCCGAAGAGTGCCTTTTGCGTTTGTGCATCGGGAATTGTTCCGTATTCGCAAAGCTGGAACGCCTCGGCATATCTTACCTTTGAGCCACGCTCCACACCGTACTTTTCGATAAGCTGTTGTCTGAATCTTGCCGCTGTTTTTGCAAAGCGCACGGCATAGCCTCTGCCTGCCGCCATAACCTCGGCATCCGTAGTATCTCGGGTGATATTCATGCCCCGAAGCCACTCCTTACGTGCCTCTTCCTCCTCGGGAACGTCGGTGTAGCCGTTGTTATAGGGAAGCCACTCGTAAACCTGGCACTCGTTTAGATGAGCAATATGAAGCTTACCGTCTATAACGTCGTCTATATCTACAACGTAGGTTGCCTCGAAATCCGGGTTCTTGAATCTGTCCTCGTAGTAAACGATTATCGGCATTTTGCGGGTACGTCGGGGCAGGTGTGAGGAACTGTAAGTATATAGGATGCATCCTGCACGAGCTGCGCTGCCGCTCTGTGGTCTGCGTGATAATCTATCGTGCGGTGAGAAATCTTACCTCGTGTCCAGCCTTTACGTATTTTTGAGCAAGTCCGCCAACACGGAACTCATTATCGTCCTGATGTGCGCCTATTGCAAGAATTTTCATAATTCCGCCTCCGAAATTTTAATATTACGTATTTTAGCATACCGCGTCTGATTTATCAAGCAAATTTGCAATATTGCAAAACAAAGAATCCAAATAAAAAGCTTGTGCAAAGGCTGCGGTGTGAAAATCGGCAAAAAGCCGCCCGCCGCTATTGACTTAATCTTAAAATATATGGTAAAATTATAAAAAAACGGGAGTGCCGAAATTATGAGACTTACAATACCGTACGGAAGCGAAAGCGTTTCCTTTGACGTTCCGGATAAAAATTTCTGCGAGCTGCTTGAGCCGCACGAGCCGCAGTTTGAAAATGATGCCGCCGAGGTCATAGAGGAGGCTCTTGATAACCCGATTGGCACACCGAAGCTCGAGCAAATCGTCAGCGGCAAAAAGACGGTCAGCATTATAGTTGACGATATGTCAAGGCCGACACCCGTGCATCTGATACTGCCGCCCGTTATGAAAAGGCTTCACGCGGCGGGTATTGAGCGTGAAAATATCAAGGTTATAATTGCTCTTGGCTCTCACCGCTATATGACCGAAGATGAGATTATTGCCAAGGTCGGTGAGGAAATTTACAAAAACTACCGTGTCATAAACTCCGAATTCAAGGACGAGGAGTCGCTCGTGCTTATGGGTACTGCCGAGGACGGAAGCAAGATTTACGTCACGGGCGAGGCGGCGCAGTCGGATATCAGAATCGGTATCGGAAACATAGTTCCACACCCCGTTATGGGCTGGAGCGGCGGCGGTAAAATACTCTTCCCCGGAATTTCGGGCGAGCGGACGGTTGCTCTTTTCCACCTTATGGGCGGCTTGCACCCAAACGGAAACCTTTTCGGCTGGGATGAATCCCCCGTGCGCCACTGCATTGAGGGCTGGGTTGACGTTATCGGCCTCGATTTCATCATAAACACAGCGCTCACGGGTGATTTCCGCATATACCGTGCTGTCAGCGGTCATTACGTAAAGGCGCACAGAGAGGGCGTTAAATACGCTCGTGAAATCTGGGGCGCAAAGACGAGCAAAAAGGCGGATATTATGATTGTAAGCTCCTACCCCGCAGACCAGGATTTCTGGCAGTCGGGCAAAGGACTTTACTCGGCAGAGGGCGGCCTTGTGGATGAGGGAGGCACGATAATTCTCGTTTCCCCGAACTACGAGGGTGTCGGACCGCACCCGGAATTCCCCGAATATATGGGTGATGACGGTGCGCACGAAAAGCTTGTACGTGCAAAGGACGACGACACAATCCCCGGTGACAGACTTGCAATGTCGGTAGGCACTGCAATGTGCAAAATGCGTCTGCGCCGTGAGATAATAATGGTAAGCGACGGTGTTATGAAAGAGGACTGCGACACCTGCAAGATTGGCTACTATCCGCTTTCCAAGCTTCAGCAGGCGATAGACGATACAATAGCAAAATACGAAAATCCGACAGTTTCTGTAATAAGCCACGGAGGAGAGCTTTATGTATATTGATTTCAAGCCTGACGGAAAATGCTATTACTGCGGCGACGAGTGTATGCAGTATATGAAGCCTATATTCGAGAATGACTATGCGATATCCTATATGGCGGGATATCAGAAATACTATCCCGGCAGATGTATAGTTGTCCTCAAAGCGCACAAGGTGGAGCTTAACGAATTTACCCCCGAGGAGCTAAACGGCTTTTTCGAGGTCGTAAGCCGTGTTGCGGGCGCTATTCAGAAGGCTTTTCCCTGCGACAAGCTCAACTACGGCACCTGCGGCGACACAAACCCGCATTTCCATATGCACATAGTACCGAAAATCAAGGACGGCTACACCTGGGGCAAGCTCTTTGAGATGCTCCCACCCGAGGACGACAGAGTCCTCATTCCGATAGAGGAGCTTGACAAAATGATTGAAAAAATCAGGGCTTGTCTTTAATATACACCAATCTTCACAAAGAACCGCTCCGCAACAGAAAGCAGAGCTACCGACAAGGATAAGCGAGGAAAACTCTATGAAAATAGTTGCAGCAATAGACTCCTTTAAGGGCAGCCTTACGACCTTTGACGCCGCAGAGGCGGCAAAGTGCGGAATACAGCGTGTATACCCCGATGCCGAGGTCGTGATATCTCCGATAGCCGACGGCGGTGAGGGCACAGCGCAGGCAATAGTCTATGCAAACGGCGGTGTTATGCGAAGCGTTGCCACCTCGGGACCGCTCGGCGATACGGTCATTGCCGAATACGGTATTTGCGGTGAGGTTGCAATTATAGAAATGGCGGCGGCAAGCGGACTTCCTCTTGTGCCAACCGATAAAAGAAATCCGCTTTATACCGACACCTACGGAACGGGTGAGCTTATACTCGACGCTTTGCGCCAGGGATGCCGCAAATTTATTATCGGTATCGGCGGCAGCGCCACGAATGACGGCGGTATAGGTATGCTGCGTGCGCTCGGCGCAAAATTTCTTGACGAGGGCGGAAATCCCGTCAGCCGTGGCGGTATCGGTCTTTCGGAGCTTCGGAAAATAGAGGTATCCGATATGGCAAAGGAGCTTTCCGAGTGCAGCTTTACCGTTGCCTGCGACGTTACAAATCCCCTGTGCGGTGAGCGTGGGTGCAGTCGCATCTTTGCACCGCAAAAGGGAGCGGATGAAAAAATTATCACCGATATGGACTCCTGGCTTTCAAAATATGCCGAGCTGACAAAGACGGTAAATCCCACATCCGACCCAAATTATCCGGGGGCGGGAGCTGCCGGGGGTCTTGGCTTTGCCTTTCTTTCATTCCTCGGTGCGACACTCAAATCGGGTATAGATATAGTCATAGCCGAAACAGGACTTGAGGAGCATATAAAAACCGCAGATTTCGTCATTACGGGCGAGGGTCGGCTTGACGGTCAGTCGCTTATGGGTAAGGCGCCGATAGGCGTCGCTTCGATTGCAAAAAAATACGGGAAGCCCGTGATAGCAATTGCGGGCGGAGTCACGGATGATGCGATAGAAGCACACGGACACGGCATTGATGCAATCTTCCCGATTGTAAGAGGCCCGATAGCTCTTGCCGAGGCTATGAAGGAGGATGTTGCACGTAAAAACATTTCAGCTACGGTAGAGCAAATTTTCAGACTTATAAGCATAAAATAACCGTTTTTGCAAACAATTGTTTTAATAATATAGGCAAGGTGGAGAAAAATGAATATTAACTCAACTAAAATCTCGACGGATTTTACCGGCGAGTATTGCTTCACACACGCAAGAGCTGTTATTTTAGATAACGGCTTCGGAATTATGACCTCCCAGCCGTTAAGACTCACGGGATGTGATATTTTCTACGGAATTTACATATCCAAAACAAATGATGCGGGTAAGAGCTGGTCAAAGCTCACCCCAAGCCAAACGCTGACAAGATATGCGCTGGGCGACGGCTTGGAAATGGCTATATGCGATGCAACACCCATATATCACGAAAAAACAGGTAAAATCCTGCTGATAGGTCAAAGCGCTACCTATCTTAACGATGAAGCGGCGCCCCACTCGTCAAGACACACGCTGTATGCCGTATATGACGATGTGACAGGTGACTTTGCACCGTTCAAAATTGTTGATATGCGAAAGGCGGATTCGCTTTACTACTCGGCGGGCAGCGGAAGCTCGCAGTACGTTATAGAGGAAAACGGTGATATACTTATTCCCATTTACCACATGGACTTTGAAAGCTCCAAGGATGCGTGGGGTAACTGCTACGAAAGCTCGGTTATGCGTTGCTCCTTTGACGGTCAGACGCTCTCGTTTTTGGAAATCGGTGACTCGGTTACGGTTGATGTGCCGAGAGGTCTGTGCGAGCCGTCCTTGATACAGCACGGGGGGGAATATTTCCTCGCCTTGCGCAATGATTTATCAGGATATGTTTCAAAGGGATATGACGGCTTGAATTACGAAGCTCCAATAGAGCTTGTGTGGGATAGCGGTGAGAATATCGGAAACTACTGCACACAGCAGCACTGGATATCGCTTGACAATAAGCTTTATATGGTTTACACAAGACGCAGCGCTGATAACGGCAACGTTTTTCGTCACAGAGCGCCGCTCTTTATCGCAGAATTCGATACGGAGCGTATGTGCCTTATAAAAGCGACAGAGCGGATTGCCGTGCCAAACCGAGGCGCAAGGCTCGGAAACTTCGGCTGTCAGAGCAGAGAAAAGGATGCGTTCATATTCGCAGCCGAGTGGATGCAAACGACAGACCCCGACCCCTCGGATTACAAAAAATGTATGAGCTTTAGCAGTGACAACTCGATATTCGTCCTGCGCATAACACAAGACTAAAAGCGCAAGGGCAAAAAACAAGAGCTTCAACGCTTTTACGCTCGGCTAACGCAAGAAAGGCATAGAATGAAATACAAAATAGTGGCAAGCGACCTTGACGGCACGCTTCTTAACAGTAATTCAACAGTAGGCGAGAAAAACCTTAATGCAATATCACAGCTATCGGAGCTTGGTATTCACTTCGTACCCGCAACCGGCAGGACGCTTTCGGAGCTTCCCCCCGAAGTTTTAAACTGCAAGGATATCCGTTATATAATACACTCAAACGGTGCGGCAGTAACCGACAGACTCTCGGGTGAGCAAATCCGCCTGTGTATCGGACGTGATGCCGCAGGCAGACTGCTTGATATTCTTTTTAAATACGACGCTCATCTGACGGTAAGACACGGCGGCGAAAGCTATGCCGAGGAGCTGACAGACTCTGTTGCAAACCGCTGTAAGGTTGACCCAAATCACGTGGCGGTGATTCGTAAGTACGCAAAATTCCCAACCGATTTCAAGGAGCTTGTTTACAGCTTTGATTATATAGAGGTGATTTCGGCATACTTCCGCTTTGAGGAAGAGCGGATAAAATGCCGTGAGGAAATAGAGGCGCTCGGTGAGTGCCATGCAGTATCGGTAGGAGAGATCGGACTTGAA
Organism: Eubacteriales bacterium; assembly: GCA_045659405.1. GTDB lineage: Bacteria > Bacillota > Clostridia > Oscillospirales > CAG-272 > UBA1740. The sequence continues at coordinate 22,866 of JAZOWX010000015.1, forward strand.
ATATTCGACAAGTCGGCAGGCAAGGGGGCGGCACTTTTTGCGCTGTGCGACAAGCTCGGCATAGACCACAGACAAACAATCGGTGTCGGTGACAGCGGCAACGATATAACGCTCCTGCGTGCGGCAGGTCTTGGTCTTGCGGTAGAAAATGCGGTTGACTCGCTCAAATCCGTGTCGAATAAAATCGTATGCTCAAACGACGAGGGCGTCGTGGCTTATATTCTCGAAAACTTCTGTCGGGAATAAAAACAGCTTTAATCAGCGAATAATCGGGTAATATATTGCAAAAAAGCAAGAAAAAGACAATAGTTATTGTCTTTTTCTTGCTTTTTATTTGATTTACCGCTTGTGTTTTAATTTCGGTGCGTTTACAGCTTTATTTTAACCACGGCCTTTTTAAAAGCTCCGCCCTCGCCGACCATTGCAGGTATATGCGCATCCTCGGGGAATACTATACAGAAATCCCCCACCCCGAGTATAAGCTTATTTACCTTGCCCGAGGCGAGCAGATAGTCCTCATCTTTAACGTACTCCTTGACAACCGCAAGCTTTTCAATATCCGAGTACCCCATACCTTCAGTACCCTGTATGCAGTAGTGTATGTCGAGGTAATCCCTGTGAGCTTCAAAAACTCGAGGTGTGCCGTCGGCGGCAACATCGCTGCCCACCGAATCAAGAACATTTACTCTGAAGCCTGTGAACTCATAGCTTCCCTCGGCTGTGGCGTCGAGCGACGAAAGAAACTCAAAAGCCGCCCCAAAATTTTCATTTACCGAATAATATCTTTTTGCGTCTTTAATATTTCCTACTATCATTTTTTCTACCAAAATCAGTTTCTTTGTTTATATTTTCAGGTGGCATTATTGTATGCTTTTTGAAAAACAATCAAAGCTCCTCGAAGTGCTTGATTCCCACAACGCTGTCAACAGGAAGCGAGAAGATAACTCCGTGCGCATCGGTTGCATTTCCTGCCTTTTCCATAATTGCACGCATAATGTTATCTCTGTCAGACCTTGCCGCAACGATATACACCATTTCCTTTTCCTCGCTTATGGAAATGCCGAAGAATTTAGCCATTTCAGAGCCCGTACCCTGCGCCTTAACGACAGTACCTCCGCTAGCTCCCGCACCTCTTGCAGCTTCCATAACGAGATCGGTATTACCTCTGTCCACAACCGTTATTATAAGAACCGTCTTTGTTTCACTCATATCCTTCTTCTCCTTTTTCTCTACCGGACCTTCGCCTGCGAAATAGTTAAGTGACGAACCGCCGCCAACGCTGTCTATCGGGATAAATACGGCAATGCCGTTTCCTGCCGCACCTATATTCATCTTGAGGTACATATCACGCACAAGCTCGTCGTGAAGCTCGTCACGCACGAAAGCACCAAACATAACCTTTTCGGTCTTTTCAATACCGAAATAGTCGAGCATACGCTCGTTTGCAGTTCCGTGCGAGAGCATAACCATTGACCTTGCTATACCGTGCTCGGTGAAAAATTCGTGATATTTTTCGGCATATTCTCTTTGGGTTATAAGTATAAGATATTTTAGTCCTAACATAATCTCACCTTACTCGATAATATCCTCGACAGTAATAACAGCCGTATCCTCTGCCGCAGCGATATTTTCTTCCTTTTTAATTCTTGCTGTCTTTATCTTATAGACCAGACCAAGTATCTGAATTGTAATGAGGGGCGTCATAGCAACCATTGCCACAACTCCGAAGCCCTCGGTTGCCACGTTTCCGCCAACGGCACGGCAAACACCGAGCGCAAGCGGCATAAGAAAGCTTGCCGTCATAGCACCCGAGGCAACTCCGCCCGAATCGAATGCTATCGCTGTGAATATATCCGGAACAACAAAGGTAAGAACGATTGCTATAAGATATCCCGGAATCAGGAAATACATAATCGGAATATGTAAAATAATACGGAGCATCGAAAGTCCTACCGACACCGCAACACCTATCATAAGGCTGCCACGGAGCGCACTTTTTGCTATTGCGCCCGAGGTAATTTCGTAAACCTGCTTTGTAAGAACGTGCACCGCAGGCTCTGCCGCAACAACGAAGAATCCGACAGCCATTCCTATCGGCAGGATTATCCAGTTATAGGAAAGCGAGCCCAACGTCTCTCCGACAAAGCTACCTACGGGCAGGAAGCCGACGTTTACTCCGAGCAGGAAAAGAACAAGTCCGAAATAGGTATAAAGAACACCGACGATTATTCTGATTATCTGCTGACGGGCAACACGCTGACCGAACAGCTGGAAAATAAAGTAGAATGCAACTATCGGCAGAAGCGCTATCGCAACCTCCTCCATATAATGCGGAAGCTCTGTAACGAAAAGACGAAGCAGCTCCTTGGAATCCGAAACGTCAGGCACGACTGCGGCTGACGAGTTAATTGTTTCGGGCTGATATATAATACCGAGAAGCATTACCGAAAGTATCGGGCCAATCGAGCAAAGCGCCGTAAGACCAAAGCTGTCAGTTTCGGCATTCTTGTCGCTTCTGAGCGAGGCAACGCCCGTACCGATAGCTATAATAAAGGGTACGCTCATCGGGCCTGTGGTAACTCCGCCCGAGTCAAACGCAAGCGGAATAAACACGTCAGGAACAAATACCGAAAGAACAAATACACCGGCATAGAAGCCGATAAGAAGATATGCGAGTTTTATTTTAAGCACGATTCGCAAAAATGCAATAACGAGAAAGGCGCCGACACCAACACCAACAGCCATAATAAGAAGCCAGGGGTCGATTGTTTGTGCGAGCTGTTTTCCCAGCACCTGCAAATCAGGCTCGGAAATGGTGATCATAATACCAACGATAAAGCATATCGGTAAGATTATCCATAATTTTTTGGTTTTCATTACCGACGTGCCGACGTACTCGCCGATAGGTGTCATAGCCGTATCTGCACCCAGGGTGAAAAGACCCATACCGACAATTACGAGAAAAGCGCCGAGAACAAACGCTAAAAGCACCCCGCTGTTAATTGGGGCAACCGTGACGCTGAGCGCCAGAACTATCAAGGTTATCGGCAGAACAGACGTAAAGGCCTCTTTGACCTTTTCCGAAATAATCGTCCTGTCCGCCCGAATAAAGCTGATTCTGTTTTTCAAGGGCATATACTCTCCATATTTTGCTGTAAACATTATACCAAATATACTATTTACTGTCAACACTTAATATGCCGACAAAGCGCATAAAATAATTATATGATAATAAAAACCCCCGTTTAGCGTAGCGCCCTTAAGACACTGCCTAAACGGGGATTTTTATTTGGGGTTGCCTAAAGCACAGCTACCCGTGTTATATTACTTTTTGATAGCAACTCTTGCGCCGCCGTTATCAGCCGACTCAATCTCTGCCATAACGATTCTTACGGAATCAACACTCTCCTCCGGCATATCATCAAGAGGCTCTTTGTTGTTTATGAGGCAATCACAGAAGTAAAAAATTTCTTCATAGTATGCGGTGAATGGGAGAAGGTCGTTGTTGGTGGTTTCGGAAATAACGTTTCCTCTTCCGTCCTGAACGCTCTTTTCAAGAATTTGTCTGCCGGGTGTACGCTCGCAACGAACGTATCCCTTTTCAAAGTTTACGTGAACAACTCTGTTTTCGTACTTGCCACGGTTAGGTCCTGCCCACTGAGCTATTGCGTTTACCCACATTCCGTCATACATAAGGTTAGCAGAAATGATGTCGTATCCGTTTACCTTTGCATCACCCGTAGAAATAGCCGCTACGCTAACAGCCTCAGGCATACCGAACATCCAACGGATAACGTCAATATTATGAATGTGATAGTCAAGTGTTGCGCCGCCCGAAAGGTTCTTGTCCCAGAACCACTTGTCGTAGTTTCTGCCCATAGGACGAACGCCACCGCCCGCATGTCTGAACTCTGCGTAAAGCGGCTTGCCAAGCTCACCCGAATCAACAACTTCCTTTACATAGCGAGCTCCCTTCCAGAATCTATTGCAGTAAGCAATCATAAGCTTCTTACCGGTTCTGTTCTTTGCTTCTACCATAGCCTCTGCAGCCTCGGTGTTGATAGCCATAGGCTTCTCGGAAAGAACGTTATAGCCCATTTCCATAGCCTTGATAGCAACGGGGGAGTGAAGATACGTAGGAAGACAGATGTCAACGTAGTCAAGCTTACCCTTTTCTGCCTCAAGCATCTCGTCAACAGACTTGTACTCGCGGAAGTTATGACCTCTTCCTCTTACCTCTGCAAGACGAATCTCCTCCTTATCGCAAACAGCAACGACCTCAACAGGACCGTTTTCCTTGGCAATCTTTTCGTACGCTGCAAGATGCGCGTCTACACCGATGTTACCAAGACCGATAATACCAACCTTTAACATAGTTAATTCTCCTTAAAATATGTATTTTTAAAAGTTTTGTTTACAAAATTTATTTTTTGAAAAGCTTTTTAACCGCAAGCTTTATCGACATATTACTTTGCCGCCTTTGCAATAAGCTCCTCGAGGAACTTCTTGGTTTCGGCAATCTCGGCGTCACGCTCGGGGCTGTCGGGAATTTCACGCTCAATTGTGATATATCCGTCATAGCCGATCTCGGTAAGCTTTTCGATAAGCTTCGGGTAGTTTGCGCCGCCCTTGCCTACCATAACCTCTTTACCCTTTGGGTTTCCGTCCTGGGGATAAACAGCATCCTTGCCGTGGAAGCCGCAAACGTAGGGTGCAAACATACAGAGCGCATCGTAGGAATTTGCTCTGCCGTTTATCATCATATTTGCAGGGTCGTAGTTGATACCGATGTTATCGCAGCCAATCTCCTTGATAAGCTGTACGAGCGAGTTGGGAAGCTCCTCACCCGTCTCGAAGAGGAAGCGCTGACCGTATGGAGCTATCGTCTTGCAGATATGGCGAAGCGCTACCATTGCGCCGAGTCTGTCCTTATCGAAGGGGTTATCAGGAAGATATCCCATGTGAGTGATAATATCCTTAACACCGAGCTTTCTTGCAAGCTCCGCACCACCGAGAATATCCTTAACTCTCTGATTTCTGTAAGCCGCAGGAACAAGACCGAGGGTGAGGTACATATTCGGGTAGCTCCATTCAACAGGGCCTGACCAGCCGCACCAAACGGCTGTAACCTTGAAATCAAGCTCTGCCATAGCACGCTTTACCTCGTTTGCAAACTCATCCGTATGCATCGACATATCCCATACGGAAAGCTGGCAGTTGTCAAATCCAAGCTCCTTTGCCCACTTGAATTTAGCATACACGTTATCGGTGTTAACGTCACTTATAAGAATACCGACTTTTATCATTGTTTTCTCCTGTTATGTAAAGTTTTGTTTTAAAATCAGAGAATTAAAGCTTCTCTAGCCAGCTCTCAAGCCACTTGCAGGAAAGTGTTGCTCTGATTACGGGAGTGTACTCGCCTCTTGCGCCGAACTCGATATAGAAGGTCTCTGCCTTACCGATATCACGTGCAACGGTGAAGAACTCATCCCAGTCAAGCTCGGACTTCCAAACGGGTGTGGTGTAGCCAAGCTCCTTGCCGTAGCCCTTAACGTGAACAACGGGCGCTCTGCCGGGGAACTTTTTAATGCACTCGATGGGGTCACCGCCGCCCGCCATCATATTACCGGTATCAATAGTCATACCGAAGTCCTCGGGAGTATTCATAAATACGTACTCATAGAACGGAACGTCGCCAACCTTGTTAAGATAGTCACCGTCGTGAGCGTGGTAGCCCGAGCGAATTCCTCTTGATTTGAGGTACTCGTTAGCCTCTACCATAAGCTTTACGCACTCATCAGCATAGCTCTCATCTTCTTTGAGCTTGTCGAACCTTACAGAGCCTACGACAAGGCTCTTTGCGCCAAGCGTAATAAGAGCATCGGCAGCCTTCTCAATTTTTCCGGGAACTATATCGTCAATTCCGCACATTGCGCTGTAACAAACAAGTCCCACCTCGTCAAGGTAGCCCCTCATCTTTTCAGCCTCGTCAAAGCAAGCACCGGCGAGAAGCTCAACACCGTCATAGCCCATTTCCTTTATCATTTTAAAGGTTCCCAGCGGATCCTCTGCAAAATCCTCACGAAGCGAGTGAATCTGGATAGCGATTGGATACTTTTTCATAATAAAATCTCCCTGTGAATATTTATTTAAATTTTACCTATTGCTTTTTATGCACTTTTATTATATAATGTTTTTGCGCAAAAGCAAAGCGAAAAATTGCTTGTTCTTAACACTAAATTGCTTTTTTCTCGTATTTTTCAAAAAAACAAGGATTGGAAGAGAAAAATATGATAAGATACGAAACCCACCTGCCGCTTATGAACAGCGACAAGCCGTTCAAGGAGCATCTTTCAAAAAGAGAGGCGGCGGACAATTTCATAGTCAACTGGCACCAGAGCCTGGAGCTTCTCTACCTTGTTTACGGAGACGTTGAGGTTATAACAAACGACGTCGGAGTGCGTCTTTGCCCCGGCGACGTGGCGGTGGTAAACAGCTCTTATATTCACGACATTATCTGCCACGAAAAATCGAGCTACTACTGCATTATAGTAAACATAGACTTTCTTTCAGGCTTCGGTATAAAGATAGACGAGATAGAGTTTGACAGACTCGTGCGCTCGGAGCGTGTAAAAAATCTTACCCTTGAGATTATGAAGATTTGCCAAGAAAAGTCACAAGGCTATGAGCTTGTTGCAAAGGCGCATATACTCACACTTGCATCCGAGCTTTTCATCAAGCACTCAAAGCGGCGCGACGAGCTTGGGGGGCGTGACGGAAACGGAAAGCTTGACGTGGCAAAGGATATTATCAAATATCTTCAGCAAAACTATGCCGAAAAGCTCACGCTTGAAACTATATCGGATGCTGTTGGGTATAATAAATATTACGTATCGCATATTTTTAAGTCGGTAGCCGGTGTAACGGTTATGACCTATCTCAATATGCTTCGTGTCTTTCACGCAAAGGAGCTTTTAAAGACGAAAAAATACACGGTTTCGGAAGCGTGCCGTATGTGCGGCTTCGAAAACCTGTCCTATTTCACAAGAACCTATAAAAAGCATATGGGAAAGCTTCCGAGCGCAGATTTTGAAAAGGAAGCCGAGCCGAAGGTCCAAAATAACGGTTGTGTCAGCTGCTATTGCTGACAGAAAAACGATAGAGGTAAGGACTCCCTCCGTCATTTCTGCGAAATGCCACCTCCCTCGGTGATGGAGGCTAAAAAGCCACCGAGCGCAGATTTTGAAAAGGAAGCCGAGCCGAAGGTTCAAAATAACGGCTATGTCGGCTGCTATTGCTGATGGAAAAGGCACCTCATCCACCGCTTTGCGGTCCCCCTTCCCCCACTGGGGAAGGCTAAAATGGCTTATTAATTGCCACTGATGATAACATATCCCAATATCCCAAAATGGGGGTAAAATTATGAAAGAAAAAATTTTTGATTTGCTCGAAAATCGCAAGCTCGCTGAGCTGAAGCCGGTTGTTTCGGAAATGAACGAGGTTGAGCTTGCAGAGATTTTCGAAGAGCTTGAAAAGGAGCAGCGCACGCTGCTATTCAGGATACTGCCAAAGGATTTGGCTGCCGAAACCTTTGTCGAGCTTGAAACCGATACAAAAAAAGCGCTCATTGAGGCGCTTACAGACCGTGAGCTTGGCGAGGTCATAAACGAGATGTTTGCCGATGATACGGTTGACCTTATCGAAGAAATGCCCGCAAACGTCGTGAAAAGGCTTTTGCGCCAGAGCAACAGCGAAACGAGAAAGACGATAAACGAGCTTTTGCGTTACTCAAAGGACAGCGCAGGAAGCATTATGACAACCGAGTTTATCTCGCTTTTCCGTGAAATGACGGTAGATGAGGCGCTGGCTAAAATCAAGCACCGCGCGATAGACTCCGAGACAATTTACACCTGCTACGTTACAGACGGCGCAAGACGGCTGGAGGGCTTCGTTACGGTAAAGGCGCTGCTCCTTGCCGACAAGGAAAGAAAAATTTCCGAAATTATGGAAGAAAACGTAATCTTTGCGCACACAGACGACGGGCGAGAAGAGGTTGCCCGTATGCTTGCCGATTACGACTTCCTTGCCCTGCCGATAGTGGACAAAGAAAACCGCATTGTCGGTATTGTCACAGTCGATGACGCTATGGACGTTATCGAGGAGGAAACAACCGAGGATATCGCAAAAATGGCGGCGGTATTGCCAACCGGTGTTCCATACCTGAAGCGCGGTGTTTTTGCAATATTCAAAAGCCGTATTCCCTGGCTTCTTCTGCTTATGATAAGCGCAACCTTTACAGGTCTTATAATCAACAGCTTTGAGTCAAGGCTCAACGCAATATCGTCTGTACTTTTTGCCGTAGTGCCTATGATGATGGACACGGGCGGAAACTCCGGCTCGCAGGCATCTGTAACCGTAATTCGTGCGCTCTCGCTCGGTGAGCTTGAAATCAGCGACGTTTTCCACGTGCTGTGGAAAGAGCTTCGGGCATCCCTGCTGCTCGGTATCACCCTCGGTGCCGCCTGCTTCTTAAAGCTTCTCGTTATCGACAATCTGCTCTTTGGATTTTCGGACTACACGCCGATTCGCTGTCTTGTTATTTCGTTAGCGCTCGTTGTAACCGTAATTATAGCAAAGCTCGTCGGCTGCACCCTGCCCATACTCGCAAAGCGGTTACGGCTTGACCCTGCGGTTGTAGCTTCACCGTTTATTACGACGATAGTTGATGCGCTTTCCTTGATGCTCTACTGTTCGCTGGCAGTAGCGATTTTGTCGTAAATAAACTCCCTCCGTCATTTCTACGAAATGCCACCTCCCTCGGGGATGGAGGCGAAAAATGCGCTTTCCTTGATGCTCTACTGTTCGCTGGCAGTAGCGATTTTGTCGTAAATAAACTCCCTCCGTCATTTCTGCGAAATGCCACCTCCCTCGGGGAGGGAGGCAAAAACTGCTCACTTACAGTTGAAATTTTGTAGTAAATAAAAAACATCTCGGCTTATATGATATTGCCCTTTGGGGTTTTATCATGCCGAGATGCTTTTTTTATTTTTGGTCCTTGCGTATTTCCTCACGCTTGATTTTGTAAATTTCTTCGGTTGCAAAGCCGAGCTTTGTTACCACGTTTTCTTTGGTGGGATAGCAATAATACGAGTCGTTTGCGATAGAGATATCAAAGCAGTCATACGGCTCAATATAGCAGTAATCATACTCAATATGCAAACTATTGTTTTCAAGAGGTTGTCTTTGTATCCTGTAATCCTCGCCACGGTAATGCCCCTCAAGAACAAATCCCTCCTCGGGATTGTGACGCAATTTTGCATCACCGAGATACTCGAAGCGCCAACATCTTGGGAGCGAATAAACACGCACGTCATCAGAAAATGAATACTCACCGCGCAGAATCTGCCCACGCACCTCGCTACGCTCCCACTCGTACCAATCGGGCACGTGTGAAAACTCGGTTTCGCCATTGTTTGCAGAAAGTGTGCCGTCGGTATTCAGCGTCCAGCGCTTGCCGCACTCGGTACAGAATATTTCAGCGCCCGACGAGGACATTTTCGACTCGGTTTTACAGCTTGGGCATTGATAAAGTATTTTATGAAGCCCCTCGGCACGGTATGGTTCGGTTATCTGTATGCCGTTTTCACGCTGATATTTATATTCGTCATACTGAAGCGCCGCCTTTATTTTCTCGTATATCTCGTCAGCAGACATATTTTTCACGTCATCTGCCGTCAGTATCTGCGTTGCGGTTGTATGAAGCGGCACTTTACGCTTCTTTCTGAAATTCCAGAAGGGTGTGTGCAGGTGATTTCCACGGTGAACGACTGCCACAACCGGCACCTTACACATTTTAACAAGCGAGCCGAGCGACTCCGGCATATATGCCGTCGTACCCGATGCCGAATATCTTGCCTCGGGGTACATTGCGAGGATATCACCCCTGTCAACAACCTTTCTTATCGACTTTACAAGATGAAAATCGTTGACAAACTTTCTTGTGCATATTGCGCCAATCCATTCAAGAAGCCAGGGGCGTCTGTAATATCCGTCAATATTTACCACGTTATTGACACGGTATGGGTGGGTTATCTGCGAGGTAAGCTCAAAGTCAATAAAATACTGATGATTGCTGAGTAGAATATACGGCGGCTTCAGGCCCTCCATATTTATTTTTTCAATCTTGTATTTTTTACCGATAAGAAGTATCTTGGAAAGTATCCATATCAGCCATTCGAGATACCACGGCTGTCTTATCGGGTATTTTGCGGTTTTGTACCGCTTTTTGTTTTTGTAGTTGACTTCCTTGTTTGCTTTGTTCATATCATTCATAATGCCATCCAAACCTGCTGTTCAAATTTATTTTCGTGGGTCGGCTATATCAACCTTGTATATTTTACCCGATTTTTATACAAAAAGCAAGTATTTTCGCAAAGAGTGGGGAAAACTTGTAAAAAAATTGTTGAATTTAAGTTTTATTTATGTTAACATTAAACTAACACACGAATTTGCTTGTTATTAAAGCTGCGGATATGTGTGAAAATTGTTTGTTATACGCTTACATAGGAGATTTATTATGATTTTTGAGATGTGGTCTGTATGGCATTTTCTTTATATGCTTTCTCCGTTTGTTATTTTCCCGATCCTTTATTTTGCGGTTAAAAATGCATCGGACAAGGTTAAGAACACAACCGCCCTGATACTCGGAATAATATCGCTTTCAATACTAATCATAAGAAATATTGATATATACGCAACCTGCGGAATGGACCTTGAGGTGATACCGCTTCAGGTATGTCACGTCGGAAGCATTGTAACAGGTCTTGCCCTGATTTTCAGAAAGAGATGGCTGCTTCTCACGGGCTTTTGCTTTAATATGACACCTGCATTTTTAGCTATGATTTTTGCCGATTCGCTCGCAAACTACCCTACGCTTTTGGCGATAAGACCGCAGACATACGTGTGGGGGCATATTATGATTGTGGTTTGCGCACTCTACGGCATACTTATTTACAAGCCGCACTCTACCAGGGGTGACGTAACAGCGTCGCTTTCGCTGATATCGGGAATACTCGCAAGTGCTATTATATGCAACTCGGCACTCCGCCTGATTGACGGCTGGGAACCAAACTATTTCTATCTTTATAACTACCAGGGTACACCGCTTAAGTTTCTCTATGACATCTTCCCCACCACTACCGTCGGGTGGTTTTCTATAAATATTTTCTACGTGCTTGTTTTGATTGCAGTTTTTGTAGTCGTATATTTTGCTCTTCTTTACCTGACAAAAATCATATCCAAGACAAAATAAGTAAATTATAGTAGTCAAAAACGCATTTTTCAGAAAGTTTGATTTTACAAAAGCGTTGTTCCGCTTTTGTTAGATTAAGTCGGATGCGCCCCCATGACGAGGTGGATTTTATGCGGAATTTTTCGTTCTCGCACGAAGCCGCACGAGGATAGAGCCGGATGTAAGAGAGCGCAAAAAGCGAAAATGAAATACTCATAAAAAGAAGAAAGCCTGACGAAAAACCGTCAGGCTTTCAATGCTTATTAACTAAAAATTGAGCAGCTCGAAGCGTTATACAAGGTAAATGAAATACTTTTGTTTGTACTCAAATACAGCCGTCAAAAGCCGCCGCAGTATTCTTCAAACTCTGCAAGCGCCCCGACGTATCCCTCTTTGTCTGCAAGGTACGCAATTCCGTGTCCTGCGCCCGAAATCAGCTTTATACGCTTTTTGCTCGGGCAAAGCTCATAAACCGCCTCGCTCATTGTATGCGGAACGAAATTATCATTATCTCCGTGAATGAAAATTATAGGCTTTTTGCAGCGTGACATCGCATCCGCAGGAGAGGTTTCATCTAAATCAAAGCCGCCGAAAAGCTTTGCCGAAAGCTTGACAAAGGGATAAAGAAGCCCCGACGGCAGGTGCATTTCGCCAATTACCTTTTTTATAATTTCCTTTGCCGAGCTATAACCGCAATCCGCCATAATGCAAAGCACGTTGTCGGGAAGCTTCTCGCCTGCGGCAAGAAGCACGGTTGCAGCCCCCATAGAAACACCGCCGAGAATAAGTCTGACGTCAGGGCCGAAATGTCTGACTGCAAAATTCGCCCAAGCTACGGCATCGTGACGCTCGTTAATGCCAAAGCTTATAACACTTCCCTCTGACCTGCCGTGCGCTCTTTGGTCGATAAGCATAACGCTCCTGCCAAGGGCGGCGCAACGCTCAACAGCCGCACAAAGGTCACGCTCGGAGTTGCCGCGATAGCCGTGGAATATAAGCTCGATAACAGCTCCAGGACGGTATTCGTAATATTTGGCACGAAGCGTCAAGCCGTCATGCGATTTTATCTCAAAATTCTCGTGCGGACGCTTGCGGTTTTCTTCCATCCAGCCTACCATATCACGGTGATACGGCTCGTATATACTGCCCTCGGGGAACTCATATTCGCCCTCGCCAAGCACACGGCGCGGCGCCGAATAAAAGGTCATACGGAATATAACGGCAAGAGCCGCAAAAAACAGCAGCAAAAGCGCCAAGACAATTATAATCGGAAGCCAAATTTCAATTCCCATAATCTCTCCAAAAAGATTTAAATACAAATTACTTCATAAAAATTATAAGCCTATTTCAAAGCTTTGTCAATAAGCGCACAAACAAAAAAATAAAAGTTAACAAAAGAGCAAAAAGGACGGAATTTGCCGAAGCGAATTTAACGCTTATTTTATCTTTTTAATTTTCGAAATGCATAAATCACAAAGACGTATTTCTTGCGGATTTTCTATTCTTTCACCGCACAAGGCGCATATATTTTCATTTGCCGATATAATTATTGTGGAGTTCTCCAACGAAACCATCACTTTATCATTGCTTTTCAAGCCTAATATATTTCTGTACGTCTTTGGCAAAACTATTCTGCCAAGCTTGTCAATTTCTTTCTCTATTCCGCTCATTTTTCCCTCAATACAAGTAAATATTAATACCATTATGATAACACTTTGTTTGTATATTGTCAAGAAAAAAGTGTGTATAATGTTATCAAAATGTTTTCGAGGTGTTAGTATGGCTACGAACAAAATACAAACAGGAATAAGATTTGAGCCGGAATTGCTTTATAAGATAACACAGATAGCTAAAGACAACAAGCGCTCTCTGAATGCACAGCTTGAATTTTTAGCCCAGAACTGTGTCAAGGAATACGAGGCTGAAAACGGAGAAATAGCGATAGACGAAAACAAGCTTTACAGCAAATAAAAATTCGATTTAGCTTTGAGCTTGAAATAATTTGATAAACACAAAAAAGGACGGGATTTTCCCGTCCTTTTTTGAATTCGCCGAAGCGAATAAATTATTTCTTTGTAACCTTGGTTACATGAGTGTTGATACCGTTGTACCAGTATGCGTAACCTTCTACAGTAATAATATCATCAGCTACAAGATCTTCGACAGCCTTGTAAACATCGCTATCAGGAGAAATGAGATAAGATTCTACACAGAATGTAGCGGTTGTCTCACCATATTTAACGGTCAGATAAATATCCTTGCCACGTTCGCCGCCCTGATACTCTATTCCAACAACGGTAACTTCGTTAAACTTAACAAGCTGATTCTGATACTTTATAAGAGAATCCTTACCAAGCAAAGAGGTTACATCAAGTGCGGGAGCGACATACTTGTCATCCTCGTCACCAACAAACTCGAATGTAGAACCCCAGTTAATTTCAACCTCACCTGCCCATGCGGTTTTTGTTCCGCTAACCTTTATCTTGGTTCCGGGGGTAAGTTTTTCAGCATCTGTCTGCGAGCACTTCATCTTGTAAGCGAAATATGCACCGTCAAGGTCTGCAAGATAAGCAGTAGTTACATAATCATTAACATCATCCGAATCGAACCAACAACCCTGAGTAGCCTGAACGTAAGCCTCAATTACTACTGCATCGCCGACAGCAGCCGCTGCATACTCAGCGTAGGTCATAACACCCTCAGACTTGATTTTTACGTTGTTGTACTGTTCCTCATCCATCTTAAGATAGGAAGAGCCGCCGCTGCCGTTACACGATGTCATTGCAAACACAAGTGTAAGCGCCAAAAGCAAAGTCAAAATCTTTTTCATTTTCTTTTTCTCCTTTTTGGTTTTAAACCATTTAAGTTACATTTAAAAAATGTTTAACTTAATTATACTCATTTTATTTGATATGTCAAGGTTTTCGGGGAATTTTATACGCCTTTATCATCAAATTTATCGGTTTTCTTCTTTTTATACAGGGTATAACCGAAATATGCGCCAATTCCAAGCCATATTACAGAGAGTCCCACGATAAGCACCACCGAAAGCGTGGGAAGCTCACCAAGCTCTCTGTTAATATCGGTTTCTATAACGTTTGAGCTAAGCTGACCTAGCTTATAAAGACTACTTACGTTTCGGAAAGTCTGACTCATATAATCATGGTTAATTTCGATGCCGCGTTTGGCATCTGTGACTACATTTTCAATAAGACGGCCTGCGGCATTACGGAGCGAAGCCGAGCCGTTGAAAACGGCGGTTGTAAAGGTGTTGTCAATATTATCAATCAAAATCTGCGTTGCATCATGCTTTGCCTGATAGTATATCCACGCATCCGCCTTTTTGCTTTCTTGTCCCGCACTTGCAAGATAAGCCGCATACTCATCAGACTCCAAGGCTTTTGTCGTTACGGGAATATACCCCTCTGTCTTGGAATAGTCAATTTGCACGTCGTTTGTCAACAAGAATTGACAAAACAGCCAGGAAGCAAGCACCTGTCCTGCATCGCGCTTGTTGAAAATACAGATAGACGGACCCTGAGAAATCATCTTAGGATTCGCTGTATCGAACTGCGGAATTGCGGTTACGGCCATATCAAACGGTATAACCTCTTCCTCGTGGATATCAAGATTCGGGGCATCGCTTCCCATCCAGGTAGCACCAGCAGTTGAGTCAATTGCAAATATGCACTGACCTCTGTTTAAAAAGTTTCCGGGGTAGCTTACACGCTTGAACGTGTCAAACGAGCCACACTCGGCAGCATCAGCTACCATACAGAGCACACCCTCGGTGTCCTCGTTAAATATAAGTATATCGCCCGAGTCGTTTGAATATTCAGCGCCAAGCTGCTCGAGCATCTGTATCATCATATTGTCGGTAGACTTGTATATAAAGGGTATCATAACCTCCTGACCGTTTATATACTTGCCGTCGGCATCCTTTCGCATTGCCGCACGTGAAACCTCAAAGACAAAGTCCCAGGTCAAAACCTCGGGTATAGTGTATCCGAGCGCCTCGACAAGGTCACGGTTGATATAACAAGCCTCGGTAGAGCGCATATAGGGTAGCGCATACTGAACACCGTCTATTTTGCCCTCGTCAAGGAACTTTTCAACAATTTCGTCCTCACTTACACCGTCAAAGCGAAGCTCCGAGCCGCCAAGGCCAAACTTTTCGTCAGCTATCAGCTCATCAAGCGGAACGACTATATTTTCACCCGTAATATAGGTAGCAATATGGTCGGGATAGGTTATACACACGTCAGGAGTCGTTCCCGTAGCGATATTTGTTATAACGTCCTGATAAATATCGCCGTAATTGGTATATACCTTCAACTTAACGTCAATATTCGGATACAGCGCTTCAAAATCGCTTACCGCTTTTTCATATATTGCTCTTTGATTATCGTTATTCTCGTTTTTTGCCCAGAATACTATTTCATAGTTTTTCGAGGTCTCGAAGCTCTCGGGCATCACAAATGCCGAAAGCGGTTTGCCGCCGTGACAAGAGGTCAAAACAACAGGCAATATCATAACTAAAGTTAGCAAAATTGCGGTTATTTTCAAAAATCTTCTCATCCCTTTGTACCTCCCCTTGCAACACCCGCCATAATCTTTTTACGGAAGATTACGAACAGAATAATAAGAGGTGCGGAAACCACAACGACAGCCGCCATCATAGCGGGGATATTTTCTCGTCCGAAGCCGCTCTCACGTATCTGCTGAATACCGACGGAAACGAGGTAATACGCTCGGTTGTCAACGGCAAGGCGCGGCCACACGTATGAGTTCCAGCACTCGATAACCTTTAGTATGGTTATCGTGACGATAGTCGGCTTGGAAATGGGAACCATAACCTTTAGCATATATTTGAGGTCGGGTGTGCCGTCTACCTTTGCCGCAAGGTAAAGCTCCTCGGGTATCTGCGAGAAATTCTCTTTTAACAGATAAATGTAGAACACCGAGGCAACCGAGGGCAGAATAAGTCCTGCAAACGTGTTCCGCAGATTAAGCTCGGTAACGGTTACGAAGTTTGTGATTATAACAAGCTCCTGCGGCAGCATCATAAGCGCCAAAAATGCAACAAAAACTATGTCCTTGCCGTGAAAATTCATTCTTGCAAAGGCATAAGCCGCAGGTATTGTAATAAGCAGCATAAGTGCCGTGGTCAAAACTGTGAATATCAGGGTATTGATAAGATAATCAAGCAGCGGCACTGAATTGAATGCCTTTATATAGTTTTCAATTGTCGGCGCTGCGGTATAAAATTTCGGAATAAATTCCGAGTTATAAGCGCCATAGCTCTTAACCGAGGTCAGGAGCATATAGTAAAACGGGAAAAGAACGCAAAGCGCCCAAATACCGAGTATAGCGTATACGGTAATATCCAGCGCACGCTGTTTTATTTTCGAGCGCCGAGCCTCGGCGTCAAAATCGGTCAGATTCGTCATATTTTTCTCCGAATAACAGGCTTTTTTAGGTTTGGTTTTGTGAAAATCGGTAACTTACGTGTAATGCACGTGCTTACGGCTCACCGCAAGGTTAATAACCGTAATCGTCAGCACTATTATAAACAGTATAATCGCCGCCGCAGATGCGTAAGACGGGAAGCCGCCGCCGTCACCGTAAAGCATATCGTAAATGTAGCCGACTATTGTGTTCATCTCTGCCGCATTAAGCTCCGTACCAAAGAGGGCAACCGCATCGCTGTACGCCTTGAATGCACCGATAAAGCCGGTAATAACAAGGTAAAAAAGCGTTGGGGAAATCATAGGAAGCGTGATTTTTGTGAAAATGCGCCACTTTGACGTACCGTCTATTTTTGCCGCATTGTAATACTGGTCGTTCACCGAGGCAAGAGCGCTTGTCAGAATAAGTATTTTAAATGGCATTACCACCCATATCGTGTAAATGCAAAGCACAAGCATTTTCGCCCAGTACGGACCGGTTATGAAATCTATCGGCGAGATACCGAAAATCGAAAGAATTGTGTTTACAACACCGTCAGTATACGCTGTCGGCTTAAAAAGCACCATAAATACAAGTCCCACCGCCAACGTATTCGTAACGTAAGGTAGGAAATAAATCGTCTGGAAAAGCTCACGCAGGCGCTTTATTGAAGCAAGCGCCACGGATATTCCGAGCGAGATGAGAGTCGAAAGAGGTACTGTGATAAATACGAGTATCATAGTGTTTTTCAGCGCCCCGAGAAAATATGGGTCGTGAAGCACGTAGGAATAATTGTAAAATCCTATGCCAAACGAGGTCTGCGAAGCCGAATTATATCCCTCCTCAAAGGAATAAATCAGAACGTCAACGAGCGGGTAAACCATAAACACCCCAAGAAAAGCAAGTGCCGGGAGCAGATACAGCCACGCCTTTAAGTTTCTTTTTTCCATTAAAGCCCCGCCCCCCCTTATTCTGTAACGTAAAGACGTTCTTCGGTATTTTTATCGAAAATGTAAGCTTTAGTTGTCTTAATCTTGAATTTTATTGTTTCTCCGCCTGCTTCGCCAAGGTTATCAGAGCCGACGATTGCACGGATAACACCGGAGGTTGAATAAGCGCTGTCAGAGAGCACGCTGACGTCTCTGCCCATTACCTCAACACCGCGAAGTGAGAGCGTAAGTGCGCCCGACTCGCTCGGGATAAGGCCCTCGGGACGGACAGCGAAATACACCTCACCGTCACGCACACCGCCTGCTTCCATAACTCGCTCATCACCGATATACACGCCGCCGCCACGCACAACCGCAGAGAAAACGTTCACAGCGGGTGTACCGAGGAAGCTTGCGACAAAGAGGTTTGCAGGGTTATTATACACCGCCTGCGGCTCTCCTATCTGCTGCAAAATTCCGTCCTTCATAACTACTATCAGGTCGGATATGCTCATTGCCTCGTCCTGGTCGTGGGTTACGAACAGCGTTGTTATTCCTGTTGTTTTTTGTATTCTTCGAATTTCCTCACGGGTCTGAAGCCTGAGTCTTGCATCAAGGTTTGAAAGCGGCTCGTCAAGCAAAAGCACACGCGGCATTTTAACAAGAGCCCTGGCTATTGCTACACGCTGCTGCTGACCGCCCGAAAGCTCGGCAGGCTTTCTGTCAAGAAGTGCGCCAATCTCAACAAGCTTTGCTATTTCCACAGCCTTTTGCCGCATCTCTTCCTTTGTGAGCTTTTTGTCGCCCTTAAGGTTTTCAAGAGGAAAGATTATATTCTGATATACAGTCAGGTGAGGATAGAGCGCATAATTCTGGAACACCATACCGACACCGCGATGCTCAGGCTCAAGCCTTGTAACGTCATCTTCCCCGAAATATATGTTTCCCTCGGTGGGCTTTATAAGTCCGCAAATGAGGTTGAGCGTCGTGCTTTTTCCGCAGCCCGAAGGGCCGAGAAGCGCAATAAGCTTTCCGTCGGGAACTTCAAAGTTAAAGTCGGAAACCGCCACAACGTCGGGCGCTCCCTTTACTCTTGAGGGGAATTTTTTTGTAAGATGTTCGAGTACAATCTTCATATCTTTATCCTTTCTTTTGTCGGTTAGCACCGAGCTGAAGAAGCCGCAAGCAAGCGGTTAATATACATAGAAGCCTTACGGTAAATTACCGATAAGCTATATAAATTTCTATAACAGATTCAAAAAATATCCGCCATATTATTCATAAATTTAAAAATTATCCCATTTTATATAGATTTTATCACACATATAAAAAATAATCAAGTATTTTATCAAAGCTTTTGTTACACACCCGATAAAACTCCTTCAGTCTCGCCTTGCTCGACAGCTCCCTCAAAGAGGGAGCCTCGTATAACCAAGTATTTTGAGAAAATAAAATGGCGTGATGCCCAAAAGGACATCACGCCAAGCGTGGTGGCTATTCTCAAACAGAGAATATGCCGTTTTTACATCAAATTATGCTTCGGGAGCTATAATGGTAAGTGTGTACTCACCGCCACCCATAGGATATACAAGGAATATGAATTCCTGACCTGCTTCTGCAGTGAAGTTCATAACAACACTCGGACCCTCGAGAACATAGTTGACGTTGTTAGTATATTCAATAGTATACTGACCAGCTACCTCAGCAGTAAAGGTCCAGTTAACGCCCATCATAGCCTCAGCCATACTTGCTGTTGCGGTGTTAGCGCCAACCTGCAAAACATTTCCGTTGGATTCTACTTCGGAATCGCCTTCGCCCTCGGATTCGGGAGCAGCGATGTTAAGGGTGTATGTACCTGCCACCTCAGTAATAAACTGTGCGCTGATAGTAAGAGTGTAGGTCACGCCTGCCTCAAGGGTTGCATAACCGGACTCATAGTTAACAGGTGTAGTACCGATTGTTATAGAAACAATATACAAATCGTTGCTGGAGATTTTGAAGTCACCGGAAACCTCAGGTGTGAAGGTGTAATCTGCGCCAAGGAGTGCGCCAAGCTCATCCTCGGAAACAACAACATCGTTAGAGCCTACGTTAAGAACTACGCTGTTTGTGTTTTCATCGCCTTCGCCCTCGCCCTCGTTATCCTCGGTGGCTTCAGCAGTAAAGGTGATATCGTATACAACCATCTCTCCGCCAAGATTCATAACGTACTTCCAGCTACCTGCAAGAGTTGTGGTGTCGTCATCCGAATACTTAATCATAATCTTCTCATAAGGAGCGGCATTGATAGTCAATACACCGTCAACAAACTTAAGAGCGTAAGTATCATTGAAGCTTGCTACTTCTGTACCGTTATAAATGGTAATGTTTCCGTCTGCATCGATTGTGTAAGTATATTCGCCCTGGTTAAGTGAGGAGTTGATGTCGGTGGTAACGGTAACGGTATTGCCCGAAACGGTCTCGCCGCCCTCTTCTTCACCGTCGTCTTCAGTAGCCACGGGAGTATACTCAACAAATACGTTGTAATCAAATACTTCAGCAAGGATTTCCAAACCAAGAACAATTCTCTGCTCGGCATCTACCTCAAACGAGAGGATACCTGCAACGCTCATTCCGTTTACAACGAAGTTAGCCTTGTCAGAATCTGCAATAAGGCTTCCGTCCACAAAGTCGCACATATAAATTACATACTTACCGGGAAGCGCATTAAGTGCAAGCTCTATAAGCTCGGGAGCTACACCGCCCTCGAAGGTCCAGTTGTAAATGTTGGTAGGCATATCAGCGCTGATATCTATGGGCCATACGTATTTCTCAACCTCGAGTTCAGCCTTGCCGTAGTCGTAGAAGATCTCTTGATCATACTCAATCTCGCCGTTGCCTACATACAGGCTGGAGAAGCCGGCATCGTATCTGTACGTAACTGTTGCGCCTGCGCCAAATGCGGTAGTTTCGCCAACGTTAGCCGCACCCTCGGTAGCGGTAATGGTTATGTGATAAGCATACTCGTCTTCATCGAACTCGCCTATAACGTAGTCGAAGTAGAACTCAACGCCCTCTGCCTTGAATACGCCTGTACCGTCAGCATTGAAGGTGATGAAATATTTGTTAGTAAATTCGAAGGTTTCCATATCGAATTCTCTGTATACCCAAGTTCCGACAAGAGCGCCCTCAGCTGTTTCTTTTGAAAGAACGTTGCCGTCTATTTCAAGCTCGTAATTCTCGTTTACGATTACAGATACGTCAAAGTCATATCCGCCTTTAAGCTTGGTTACAAGACCGTCATCGGTCCACTCATAAGAATACTCTGCATCATAGAGCTTCCAGATTTGTGCCTCGTCATCATAAACAACGTGTGTAAGCTTGAATGTTCCGAACCAAGAATCAAACTCAACCTCGTATACGTTTATACCGTCAACGGTGTATACGTACTTGCCGTCAAGAAGCTCATTCATATCGGGAGCTGCCTTAACTATAACGGTTACAGTCTGGGTAAGAGTCTCGTCTGCCTCGGATGTGAATACGATCTCATACTCACCGGCTTCAGCAGTATCAAGGATAAGAGCGTTTATGTAATCCATTCCGTACTCGGCATCAACGCCTATTTCAGAAAGAGTAGCTGCAACGCCGTTTACAGTTACTATGCAATTTCTGTTATCACCCTTGTCAGTAGCACCCATAAGAATTACGGGGCTGCCTGCCCAAACGGTAATTTCGGAAGAAGCTGCGGAAGCAACGTATGCATAGTAATACTCATCCCACCACTCGTTGTAAAGCTCTTCTTCTTTGTAGCTGTTAACGATAACCTCGGTAGGAACAGCTTCTGTATTGTTAATAGTAAGTGCCTTCTCAACACCGTTTACTACAAGTGTGATTTCAAACTCGCCTGCAGTATATCCGTTAACCTTGATAGCCCAGTTTCCGTCCTCGTCCTCGGTAACAAAAATGTACACATCAAAGTTATCAGCAGCTTCGCCGATTGCATTTACTTCTATAAGATCAATAATTGCTGTTTCGGGGAGAATCTCTGTAAGATACAGATATACGGGAGTGCCGATTTCAACATTCAAGATGCTGCCAATCTCAACGCCCTCAGCATCTACAATCTTGAAGGAGCTTGCAAGAATTTCATCTGCGGGATAGGGATTTTCAACCTCAACGTTCTGTGCGAACGTGTAGTCCATTATGCCGTATCCCTCTGCGCCCTCTGCTACTGCATAAGTAGGCTCATCATCCTCGGTTGCGCCGGGGACAATAACGTATTCCATAATAGTTTCATACGTATCCCAGTCAAAGGACTCACCGTAAGACTTGATGCTTACGTTTGCATTCTCGATGTAGTACTCATCGGAAAGCTCAAAATCAACGTTAACTACGTAGAACGTACCGTCGAAGAAGTAGCCGTAAGAGAATGCGAATACGCCATCCTCAACGCTGCTCTCAAGGTCGCCGTTCCAGTCGTCCTTACCAAGCTCCCAAAGGCCTACAACAAGCTCTTCAAGGCCGTAGTAGTATGTTTCCTCTGTAAGAGGAGAGGTGAACTTATAACCGCCAAGGTTGTCAAGAGAAATGCCGTCGGAGAACGCAGTCATACGACGGATGCCGTCTTCGGTACGCTCGATTGCAAAGATATCACCGTTTGCATCGATGGAATACCATACTTCAGCATTGTAATCCTCGTTGTAGGTTCTTGTGTAGAAGTAGCCGTTAGCGAAGATGTATTCTACGTTAGTGGCATACTCGGAGTTCACAAAGATTGTACCGTTTTCAACCTTGCCCTTCATCGCTTCAGCGATAGCAAGAGCCTTGTCGATAGTAGAGAGGTCGGGCTCGTCAATCTGGATCTCACATACTGTACATACGCCGAACATATTAAGGGTGTGACTTGCTACGTCTGCCTTAACATTGTGCTCGCAGTTTGATGCGTGCCAGTGGTTGTTAGCATCATAGCTCCAAGCGGAGTCGTAGGTGTGCTTGTGAGCAGCTGCCGCACAGGTATCACATACGCCATCGTTGTTCGCGTCAACCTTCTCGTGACCGTGTGTTGCGACACCGTCATTGTTGCACACGTCGCAAAGTCCGTCACCGTTCGTGTCCACTTTTACGTGGCCGTGTGTTGCGGCACCGTCAGAATTACAGGTATCGCAAACATTGTCAGCATTTGCATCTACAAACGCATGACCGTGTGTATCCGTCGCATCGGGAGCTTCACATCCGACCATGAGAGCCACGATAGCTATGATACACAGAAGCAGTTTGAAACTTCTTTTCATAGAAATTTCCTCCTTAAAAAATTTTATTTCAAATTTCAATCACTTTTGAAATCTAAAAACTAAATAATGTAAACATTCATTGTCTTTTTCTGGTTTTTTATAGGATTTTTGCTTTTTGGTTTTTGGGTTTTATTTTTGTTTCAACTACAATACCGTGAGCTGTTTTTCTATCATTTTTCCACGTAGTAACCGCAGGCAAACAGCCATTGGTCCTCCTCATCCGCAAAGACGTTAAAGCCCTCTACCCAGCCGTCTCCGTCACGGAAATAAAGCTGTGATATGCTGAACTTCTGTAAGAAATCCTTAAGCTCCTCGGTTACCTTATACACACCGTCGGAGTTGCAATACGTGGCGTATCCCTGCGCCTCTACACTGCCGGCATAATAGTTAAACTGCTCCTCGGTCAGAGTGTCTAACCAAACGTCCCATTCACTGACTATCGCACTCCAACCCTTTATGAAGAGCGAATAGTCCTCGGTGGCGCTTATCTTCAGAGAATTGTTATCAAGCTCAATGCCCGCAAGCGAGCGGTCAATGTAAAGCGTCGGAGCATTTATCTTTGCATAGAGGATAGGTCCGTCATAAGCTCCGCTTTCCTCGTTGTAAAGGCAGTAGCAGCCAAGCTCATCGTTATATCCGAAGCGGGATGCGTCATAGAGCTTTATACCGCCGACGCTGGTATAAGCCTCGGTGTAGGTGTATCGGGTTTTGTCATAGTCCTGCGCCCGCTCAAATCTCTCGGTGGGAATTACCATTTCACAGTCGGTAGCCGGCGGGTCTATATAACCGTCACGCTTTACCGCAAATATAATTTTCTGTGGGTATTTTCCGCTGATTTCCGAAAGCTTGACGCCAACAGTATAGGTGTTTCCGACAAACCTGTCACCGGTTTCGATTTCGTGGAAAAAGTTTTTGGTATAGGTTGAAGACGCAGCGCCGTCGTCAACGGTATGCGATAGCCACTTTGCCGCAAATGTTCCGTTATAAATCTCAAGCGAGGGGTTAACCGTGTTTTCGGTTACGTCAACCCAGGACTCAATCGTATAAGTTCCGCTCCTTGTAGGAGTAAGCTCGAAATAAGCCACCTGCGAGGCACGCTTGATTTCAACCGAGTAAATACCCGTGCCGCTTATCTTGAAGCAGTTATAAAGGCTGGAGCCCGTAGAGCTTGTGACACCTCTGATTTTTGAAATCTCAAAAAGCTCGATTTCAATATCTCTTTTGTCGTTTGTGGCAACGTAAATGTTGGGATTGTAGGCATATCCGTCGGGCACGGAGCTTATAGTAACACGGTAGTCACCGTCAAGCCCCTCCACCGAAGCGACTCCGTCAACCAGCTCCTGCACGTGATAGGTGAAGCCGTCAGTCCATTGAACGAATATCGTCTGGTCCTCATCGGGGATAAATTGCTCGCCGTCAAAGACAAGCTTTACCGTAAACGGCTCTGCCCCATCTTCGGGGTCGGTGGGCTCGCTCGGTATCTCAACAACCGCACCGCACTTGTCGCAAATTCCGCTTTTATCGGTATCTCTGTGCGGGGGGCAAGGATCTGCTTGGGGTGTTGTGGGTGGTGTATAAACACCCTCGCAGGAGGAAAGCGCCAAAAGCGTCAGCGCAAGAATTAAGCTCAAAAATCTTTTCATCTTTTCCTCCTTTGCTGCCCCTTGCCAAAGAGGCTGACTATATCACGCCACTTAAGCTTTCTTATTATTATATCAGCAACGTACATCGCAGCAGCCGCAGCCATAAGCGGAAGAACGAGAGAGTACGTGTATCTTGCAATCTCGGACTCGTCGTTTTCGAGGCTCGGAAGCTCGTCTGTGAGAACAGCTCCTCTGTTTCTCATAGCCATATAAAGAGAAACCGGATCAAAGCTCTCAAAGCTGTTGTACTCGGGAGCGTAAGAAAGGTTGAAGTACTTTGTTGATGCGTACTGTGACTCTGCGTATGAATAATCCACGTCTATCTTGTATTTTCCGAGCATATCGGTTGCAAAGGAATAGCTGTAACCCGAAAGCGCAAAGCTCGGCTGTACTGTAACCTCACTGCCGTCAGGGTGGGTGACGGTAAGGATAAGCGTCGCATTCGGCTTTACGGTAATCGGACTAACCGTTACCTCTGCATTTATTCCGTCGTAGGAAACCGTGATATCAAGCGGCAAATCCCTATGCTCTGTCGGGATGTTTTCGGAAAACAGGTTTTTCATAAAGGTCTCGCCTGCCCCGCTGCGCCAATCCGAGGTCCATTGCCCCGAAAGGCTTGACGTAAAGCTCGAAACCCTACCGTTTCCGTAGCTCCAATAAGCGTAAAGCGGTACAGAAACCGAGCCGCCGCCCGCCTTGTTATAAACCGTAGTCAGAACCGTCGTAGCGCTCGCCTTTGGCTTTGCAAAAACAAAGCCGTGTATATCGGGAAGCTCTCCAACGCCCGACATTACACCGTCGAGCCGCTTGTTAACCTTTACGGGTGAGCGCCCCTCTATGACGCTCTCGGTAATATCGTCTGCCATCTCGCCAAGCACAAGCTCGGAAAGCTCTCGCTCGTCAATAATCCAGTAATAGTCACCAAGACCTGCCGCCGCAATATTCTCCATTACGTCAGTACCGTCATCATCTCTGTTCGGGTCGTCAACCTCGCCTACGCAAAGGGCGGATACCGAAATATTTGCCGCTGAAAGGTCGGTAGCTATTTCAATCGGGTTATCCTTTTCATTCGTATAGGAAATACCGTCGCTTATAAGCATTATCTGCTTTTTATCAAAGGGCTGGGACAGCATTATATCCGCCGCCTCCGAAAGCGCCGCACCGATAACCGTACCCTGCGTCGGAGCAAGGCTGTCTATAACGTCGCAAAGCTTTTCATAGTTTTTCGCCTGTGTGGGCGCTTGAGCTACCGAAATCCTACCCGCAAAAGAAACTATCGCAACGTAGTCGTCGGGAGAAAGAAGCTCAATTATCTGCTTTGCCGCCGCTCTCGCCATTATAAGCTTTGAGTTAAGCTGCATACTTCTTGAGGTATCTATAACTATTGTAAAGAGCTTGCTGTCCTGGTCGTTGTTTCCAAAGCGGACGGGAAGCATATCCTCAAGCTGTGAGAGCACGTCCTCGGTTTTGTTCTGTATTTTCGTATCACCCATTACGACAAGGCTTTTGCCGAATACCGACACCGCAGTATCAACAGCGTCAATAAAGGCTGTGAAATTGTTAAGCTCACGCACGTCAACGTCCGAAAGCACAATCTCGTCGTACTTACATATCGCCTCGGGTGAGGTGGGAACGTTTCTGTTGTTTATATATGCGTCGATATTTGCGCCCTCACCGAAAAGCTCGCGCGCTCTGTCAAGATCCCCGACGTTCGTAGAAACGAGAAGCACCTCTATAACACCCTCAACCGATTGGGTGAAGCTGTATGAATTGTTTTTGTTGCTCTCATCCCTCGGGGCGGACACCGTAACTGTGTAGTCATAGTCGCCCTGAAGCTCTGTAAGCAAACTAAAGTTTACAATATTGTATCCACGGGTAAGCTGAACAGCCAAATTCTGCACTCTCTGCCCGTTGCATTCGAGGCTTACTATTGCCTCTGTATCGTAAGAGGATTGCACCAGCACGTCTGCACTTACCTCGTGATTGAGATAGGTGTTTTCGGTGAAATCAACGTCGCTTATCTGCACCTCTTTTGCATCGTCCGAAATATTGTTATCGAGATATACCGCATCAATCTTTATACCGCGGACGTGGAGCGATTCGATAGCGGTTACAAGCTCTCCGTCAAAATCAGGATTTGTCTGCTTGCCGTCTGTTATAAGAACAATCCGCTTTATGGAGCTGTCCGAGAAAAGAGTGCCTGTATATTCCAGCGCCGAAACTATATCGGTTGCGCTGTCGTCAACACCCGAATCGCCAACGGTGACAAAATCCCCGCCGAGCGGTGTATGAAGCTTATAGTCCTTACCGAACGTGACGACACCGAGCCTTCCGTTTACGGGTAAATCGTCACGAAGAGAGTTTATATATCCGTCAATTTTGTCGAGGTTCTTTTCACTCGATGCCGATACGTCGGCAAGTACGTAAACCTCGGTTTCGGTGATTACCGTAGTAATTGCCGCACCGCCCACCGCAAGCGACACAAGGAGCGCTATTACTATATGAATAATAAACGACGCTCTGACGTTTTTATCCCTGTTGCTCTTTCTTATGGCAATAAGATAAGGAATGATTACGAGGAGTATGAGCGGGATAAATATGAGTAGGTAAAGCGGATTATCGAAGCTGATACTTGTCATAGCAATACACCATCCAATCCGCAGAAAATACAACGGCAAGGCACACGAAAAGCATAATCAGCTCGTCGTATATTCCGTCGTGTCCGGTATTCTGTGCCACACCGATAAGCGAGAGCTGACCGCCGGACTCGCTGACGTTGCGCTCGGATGCGGGAAGCTCGGAAAATACGTTCATCACCCTTTGCGAGCCGCTGACCGTCATCGTAACCTTATACGTGCCGACCTCAGAGAGGGCAAAGCTTGCCACCTCTGCTCCGACGTTAAGGTAGGATACGTTTCCGAGCGGGCTGTCAATCCTTATTCCCTCACAGCCTGCTACGGTATTTACCGATGCCACCTCACCGACAGAATAAAGAGTTTTTTCAATCACTGTCGGGAATGAGTAATCAATAAGATTACGGGTAAGAGTTATAAAATCGGGAGAGAGCGGGAAATTCGAGTTGTGCAAATCAAATGCAAACACAGCCTCACGGTTTCCGTACTCTGTATTCCCTGTGAAAACGATAGGATTTCCCTTGTAGGAAAGAAGCGTTGAGAAGTTGCGGTTAAGTCCGATTTTCTGATATTTGAGAAGCGCAAGATCAGCGCCCGTCATACCCTCGGTAAGCTTTTTGACAAGCGACTGGCTTGAGTCTGACAGAGTAACGTCGCCCGCATAATCAAGCTCAACCTCACCCTGCACGGTGAAGCCTGCGCCCTGTATGCTTCCGATAGGGTTGATAAACCAAACCGTACCGTCACGCGGGAGCGTATCGGGTACAAAGCCGTCGAATATGTAAAGACCGTAGCCGCTCTGCGCATCAAAGTCCTCTGTCGGTATAACCGTCATATCGGCATATCCAACCGAGGAAAGCGCCGTCTTTATAAAGAAGGGTGCGTCGCTGACAATAAGCGTATCATAAGAATTCTCACTCTTTACGCTGTAAAGGATAACGCTGTTATCCAAGGGCTGTGAGTCCTCGCAGTCAATCTCAACACGCATTTTTTCGAAGCCTGCCGTATTTGCAACAAGCGAAAACGGCTGCGGCTCACCGTATACCTCAAGCGTAACCGAAGCAACAGGCTCTGCAACGTTATCAACGTAAAGCTTTACCGTAAGCTCCGAAGCTCCCGAATACGAAACCAGGTTACCGATAACCGTGGTTTTTCCCTCGCTCTCGGATATCGCATAGCTGACACCGTCGAGCGCATAGTTTGTCTCGGCACCCGACACGTCAAGCACGCTTATATTCTCTGCCACAGCATAGCTCTTATCGGTAGCAAAGTAGGTAAGCGTTGCGGGATTTTCCGAAAAATACTGCTGTGCTATATCAAGAGCGCCCTCCAGGTTTGCCTGTGCATATCCAACCCTTGCGGTTGAAATAAGCTCCGCCGCAACCTCCTTGTCCTCGGTTTTGCTGAACAAAACGGTTGGGGTATCGGTTGCAAGTATAAGAGAATACCTGCTGCCCTCGGTAGCGCCGTCGATAAGCTCCAGAATTTTATCCTTTGCCTTATCAAATCTGCTGCCCTCGGAGCTGTTTGCCGACATACTTCCCGAAGCGTCAAGAACAAAGCAATAATCCCTTGCGGCACCCGGTAAGGTTATTACGGGGTGCGCTATGGCAAGTGACATTGCGCCAATCGCCAGAATCTGCAAAAGGAGCGCTATAAGACCTGCAAAGCTCGAAAATCTCCGTCTCTTTTTGAGGAAGCGGTTACTGAGCGTCCACAGGTAGGTTGAAGCCACAGTTTGCTCTGTATATTTACTTTTAATAATATAAATGATTATCAGAATCGGTATTCCGATAAGACCAAGCAATCCGTACGGATGGAGAAAATTCACTTCAATACTCCCAAATTTTCCATTTTGCCGAAGAATACGTCCGAAAGCTCCTCGTCCGCCCCGACAAGTATATATCCGCCCTCACGAGCCATAAGGTAGTTTCTCAACCTACCGGTTGCATACCCGACAGCGTCTCTGTAAGCGGCAATAATATCTCTGTTTACGTTTTTGCGGTAGGTTTTCTCAATATTCTCCGAGTCGTAAAGCTGTACCCTGCCCGAAAGGTCGGGGGAGATTTCGCTCGGTGAAAGCACCTGAACACAAAGCACGTCACGGCGCTTATCCGTAAGATAATCTATCGCATTTTCATAATTGTCGTCGGTGAGGAAATCCGAGATAATAACCGAAAGTCCGTCAGCACGTCCGACGTTTGTTTTAAGTATAGCCTCGCTGATTTTGCAGTCACCCGAAAACTCAAGCTCGTTAAGCTTTCCGATAACGGTAATAAAATTGTCACGCCCGATAACCGAGCTTACAATAGGTCGAACCTCACCGCCCGACATGGCAAAAACAGACACCTTTTCCATTGCCGATACCGAAATGTAGGCAATCGCCGCAGCGAGCTTTACCGCCATTTCAGCCTTTCCACCGTCGCCAAAATCCATAGAACGGCTGGTGTCAATGTAAATTTTTGTGTGCATCTGCCGCTCATCAAGATAAAGCTTCTCGTAAAGCTTCTCTGTTCTGGCATACACGTTCCAATCTATTTTGGTTATATCATCGCCGGGCATATAGTCCCTGTAATCGGCAAACTCACAGGACGAGCCGAAGCTCTTACTTTTTCTGTTACCGCCGAAAGCGCCCGCCGAATTATGCTTTAAGAGAAGCTCCAAGCGCTCAAGACGCTCAAGAAAGCCCTCGTTTATAACTACGTTTTTCATTACCCTGCGTTAAATTCTGCTTTTTGTGACGAGCGAGGTTTTAACCGTCTTTTTCACGGTAATCGGAGTCTTTCTGTTTTCCTTAACCAGAAGCGAGATTACGTCGTCAACCGAAAGCCCCTCGTTTGCGGCGGTATAGTTTATCTTAAGTCTGTGGCGAAGCACGGGTGCGGCAAGCGCATCAATGTCGTCGTAGGAAACGTTATAGTTCCCTCTCATAAGCGCTCTTACTTTAGCCGAGGTTATAAGCGCCTGCGCAGCTCTCGGAGATGCGCCGTACCTTATGTATTTTTTGGCAACCTCTGTGGTTTTTTCAAGCTCGGGGTGCGTTCCCGAAACAAGGTTTACGGCATAGTTCATAACCTCGTCAAGCACGGGCACCTCTGACGACAGCTTACGCATAGTCAGTATTTCCTCACCGTTAACCACCGCTTCTGCAACCTCGTCAAGCGTTACCTGCGTCATCTTAACGATATCGACAAGCTCACTCGTCGAGGGGAATTTCATAATCAGCTTGAACACAAAACGGTCCATCTGCGCCTCGGGAAGAGGATACGTACCGTCCTGCTCCACGGGGTTCTCGGTAGCCAACACGAAGAAGGGCTCTTTAAGCTTGTAGGTCTTATCCGCTACGGTTATCTTATGCTCCTGCATTACCTCAAGCATTGCCGACTGCGTTTTCGGTGTCGCGCGGTTAATCTCGTCCGCCAGGACAAGGTTTGCGAATATCGGGCCGGGACGGAATACGGTCTGCATTTTTCCCGATTCGTCCTTTTCGATTACGTTTGCGCCCGTAACGTCAGAGGGCATAAGGTCGGGTGTAAACTGTATACGTGAAAACGGCAGATTGAGAACACGGCCAAGCGAGCGGACAAGTCTTGTCTTTCCGACACCGGGTACACCTTCAAGCAGTACGTTTCCGCCTGCTATAATTGCTATTATAACGTTTTCAACAATCTCGTCCTGACCAACCACGTCACGGCGAAGCTGTTCTTTTATCTTATTTACTTTAACGCTGAAATTGCGTACGCTCTGTTCTGTGCTTATACTCATTGTTCTTCTCCTTTGCCGTCCTCTTTTGCGGCACCGTCATAAAGGCTTTCAAAATATTTTTGTAAGCTTGCGGCAAGCTCCTCTGAAATCTCGCCTGCAAGAATTTTTTCGGTGATTTTCGCATAGTACTCGTCGATAACCTCGCCGTACTGCACGTATTTTTCCTCGTCGGGGTAATAAATGACATCGTCGCTGCCGTACATCATATCTCCGCTGCCATAGCCGCCGGAATCACCCTTTTGCTCCTCGTCGTCGTCACCCTCGGGCGGCTCTGTCTCCTCACCGCCGCCTGACGGCTTGCTTATCTCCTCTTCAACCTCGGGCGGAAGCTCGTCTTTGGATATACCGAAGATTTCCATAAGTCGGTTCACCGTATAAAGTCCGACCTCGGCATTTACCTTTTGCTCCGCAAGCGCTACCTCAAGCGAAAGCGTGAAGGACGCAAACAGCGAATCAACCGCTCCCTGTATACTGCCGTCGTCGTAATCCGAAATATTATCGCTTATAGCGAAAAGTCCGTCAGAAAACGAATGAAGCGCCAAGGTCAAAGGGTCGCTCGCAAGCGAAAGTCTGCCAAGCGTTATCGCTATATCAGTACCGAGCGTCACAAGCACGGGATTAATCTCCACAACACCGCCCTCGGCAAACAGCGCACGAAGCACCGCAAGATTTTCCGTCGGTATCGGAGAGTCGGGAGTGCCTATCGCATCGGCAAGCTCGCTCATACCCGAAGCCTCGCTCAATCCGAATGCGGCGGTTATTTCATCATAGGTATTTGCGGTGTTTATCGCAAGATTTACGTTCTTTATAGCACCTATTACAAGCGTTCTCATCTCTCTGTCAAGCTTGGTTGTACGAAGATTAACCAAAAGTCCCTCAAGCTCGTCGGTTACAGCCGCCTTTGCCGAATCACGAAGCTCTGAATCCTCGACGTATTCAATGAGGTTTAAAAGCGCGGTTTCCTGCCACTCGGTAAGCTCAAACGGAGCTTCGGGCGGCGGAGGTGTGGGCGGTATTTCCTTGTCAGGCACGAGGTATGCAAACGAGCACAGCGCAAGCGAAAGAACAAGGAATACGGTATAAATCCAGATACGCTTTACAGCGTAGAAATCCAGCGGAAGCTTACCGAGAAGCTTTTCGGTTTCTTTACGCTGAAGCTTTACCATGCTGTTCCTGCGCTCGTCCTTAAAGGCTATCATCGTTTGCGCCTTTTCGTTCAGCTTAAGCTCACGGTCTATGAGCCTTGCCGCCGTTTTGGCTCTCGGTGTGAGGATTATGCACCATAAAATGAAGCAAACCGCTCCGACAGCGCCACCGATTGCAAGCGCAAGCATCAGGTTATCGTCTATAACGTTAAGCTTCCCAAGAAGCAGCACGGCAGCCGCCGAAAGCAGCGCCAAAGAAAGCCCAAGAATCAGGCTTTTCAAGAAAACGCCACGGTTTATCTTGCGTTTGAATTTTTTAAAACCGCTTCTCATAAGCTCCTCCTTAAAGTTTCATTTATCCCGGCACGAAAGCCGCCGATACCGCCGAAAATTCAATCTGCTAAACGGCAAGCCCGCTCGCCGACTCGAAATACGAGCCAAAGAATAAAATACGCATTATTATATAATATATTTTAACAAACACTTTACCTTTTGTCAAGCACACATAACCAACTTTTGAAAATTTTGTCATTTTTGTTGACAAATCAACCCGGTTTTCGGTTATATCAAAAAAACGCGCCCTTTTGTGCGTTCTGCTTTTTGCCGCAAAGCCGAAAAACAAAAACGGGACAGACAGCGCATTGTTTCGCAATATCTATCCCGTTTTTTATTCGGTTTTGCCTGAATTCGACAGCCCCTGGGCTTCGTTTTATTGAACCGTTACTTATCCGTGCAGTACTTCGCCCTTAAGCGATGCGCCATTCGGGCAGAAGGAGGCAACAAGCTTTGCAATTCTTGCCGTTCCCTCGAAGATTACAGCCGCGGATTTACCGCCGTCGTTGAAATAAAGAATAATTCTCTTGTCAGAGGACTGCGACTCGGAAAAATCATACACCCTTTCAAGTCCCTCGGTTTTATCCTCGGTGGGGTTATACACCTTTGCAAGAGTTGCTACCTTTACCTGAAGCTTCAGCTTCGGGCGGCGGCGTCTGCCGTTTTTGGTAACTCTTATACCGCCGAATTCCATTTCACCGTGCTTGAATTCATAATAGTAATCATAACTGATAAAGCCCCAGGTGAAGTAAACCAGCATCCAGGTAAAAATCGGAAGCACAGCTATAAACCAGAATAGTTGAAAGGCGCAAAGAATCGCAAAAACAGAAGCCGCAAACAATGCGTATCCACAGATTGCAATATTCTTTGCAAGCTTAAGCTTACCCTCGTTTTTTCTGTCGTAAACATACTCGGCATAATTAGGGGAATCATACTCGTTCATTGGAAAATCCTCGCTTTTTGCAAACTTATATTTTCATTTTTTAGTTTTTCAGAGAGTGAATAGGCGCAGGGATTCTTCCGCCGCGAGCGATAAATTTCTCACAGGATTTGCCCTTTATGGGCATAATCGGAGCATATCCGAGCAAGCCGCCAAACTCTGCCGAATCACCGACGCTCTTACCGACAACGGGTATTACTCTTACCGCTGTCGTCTTGTTGTTGATAACACCGATGGAAATTTCATCTGCGATAATTCCGGATATAGTTGATGCAGGTGTATCACCCGGTATGGCTATCATATCAAGGCCAACCGAGCAAACAGCCGTCATCGCCTCAAGCTTATCGAGGGTGAGCGCACCGTCTGCCGCTGCGGCTATCATTCCTCTGTCCTCCGACACGGGAATAAATGCGCCCGAAAGACCGCCTACGTGGTTGGATGCCATAACACCGCCCTTTTTGACAGCGTCGTTAAGAAGTGCTAGCGCTGCTGTCGTTCCGTGAGCGCCTGTCATTTCAAGGCCCATATTTTCGAGTATCTCGGCAACAGAGTCGCCCGCCGCAGGTGTGGGAGCGAGAGAAAGGTCAACTATACCGTAGGGTGTGCCGAGCCTTTTTGATGCCTCGGAGGCAATAAGCTGTCCGACACGGGTTATCTTGAACGCAATGCGCTTTACCGTCTCGGCAAGAGCGGAGAAATCACATTCACCCGCCTCTTTTATTGCCGCAGCAACGACACCCGGTCCGCTGACACCGACGTTTATAACCGTATCAGGCTCACCGATGCCGTGAACAGCGCCCGCCATAAACGGGTTATCCTCGGGAATGTTGGCAAACACAACAAGCTTTGCACAGCCTATGGAATCACGGTCTGCGGTAAGCGCCGCTGTCTTTTTTACTATCTCGCCCATTTTTTTGACAGCGTCCATATTTATGCCCGCCTTGGTGGTGGCGACGTTTATCGAGGAGCATATTCTCGTTGTGGTTGCGAGCGCCTCGGGAATTGCCTCTATGAGGTTTTTCGCACCGAGCGTTTCGCCCTTCTGCACGTGGGCGGAAAATCCGCCGATAAAGTTTACGCCAAGCGTATCTGCCGCACGCTCAAGAACCGCCGCAAGTCTTACAAAGCCCTCGGGCGAAAGTCCTGCGCCTATATAGGAAAGCGGTGTTACCGATATTCGCTTATTTACAATCGGAATACCGTACATACGCTCAAGCTCCTCGCATACCGAGACAAGCCTGCCCGCAGATTTGGTTATTTTATCGTATACCTTAACCTCAAGACGCTCGGGGTCGTCGGATATACAGTCAAAGAGCGAAATACCCATCGTTACGGTTCGTATATCGAGGTTTTGCTCCTTTATCATCTCAATGGTTTCAAGAATATCACCGGCATTTATCATATCTTATGCATAGTGTTGAAAATATCCTCGTGCATAACTCGGATATCAACTCCACACTCCTCTCCCGTCTGTTTCATTGCCGAAGCAAATGCGGAGAAGTCACAGCTTAAATTGTCAAGCTCAACAAGCATAATCATTGCAAAATACTCACGCATAACAGTCTGGCTTATATCAACGATATTAACTCCGAAGCGAGAGCATTCTTTGCTTGCGGTAGCTATAATACCAACCTTATCTTTTCCGGTTACGGTAACAACTGCTTTCATTTGTCTGTCCTTTCAAAATCACGGTAATATGTGCCGAGGCACTAAGCTTCGGGCTTGTTCGGATATTACAATCCGAAGCCGCCGTCCCTTATATAATAACACAAAATAAGTAACATTTCAAGCTTTTATTTCACGCCGATGCGCCTGATATTTTTAGGCTGATAGTCACCGCCCGAAAAATATGCCGAAGCCGTCCTGCTAATCTCCCCGGCACTCTCAACCGAGAATATAAAATGCCCCGAGGAAATACCCGCCGAGCGAAGCTCGTCGGCTCTGTCAGCCATAAAGGTCACAGCAGAATTGAGTATAAGATTTCTGTGGCGGTATTCACGCATAATCGGGAAGCGTGCGCCACGTCTGTCAACAAGCGGCATATCAGGGCATTTTCCCGAGCAGCCGCCACGCTTCATATAACAGCGCTCTGTAATCATAAGCGGTATTCTGCCGTATACCGTAACTCTGCCGCCGATATCCCTCGCCCTTGGCAGGGTCAGCTCTGCTGAAAGCAGACTGTCGGTGACACCGAGCGCTGCGTATGCGGATTTTGCATATTTATTCGTTATGTTCAAACGGATATCGCCAACAGCCGAAAATCCAAGCTCACGGCAAAGCGGAATATGCGAAATGTTCGAAACAAGCGCATACCTAGCTCCGCAGGACTTTACCCTTGAGAGCCTCTCTTTTACCTCGCCAAGCTCGGAATCAAAAATCACGGGCGGTATATAAACACCCCATCTGCCGCTTTCGGCTTCGGGCGAAAACAGCGGCACGAAGAGCTTGTCAAACTGCGACAAAATTCGCACGTCAAGCTCGGAAATAATCGCAGGGTTCAAAAACAGCGCTGAGTTTCCTGCGATAGGCTTCGGATATTTTTCATACGAGAGCGTCGGAATTTCAACTCTTTCTCTTTCACAGCCAAGAAATCCGTGACACGCCTCACGGCGAAGTGCGTTTATTGCCGATACGGGAAGATTTATACCCGTATCAAGCTCCAGCTCAATATCCGCCTCGCAAAGCGAGAGCGGTGTTGCTCCGGTTTTCGAAAGACGGCTGCGCACAGCGTCAAAATCCAGCGGACTAGATATTGCCGCACTCGGCACAGCTCCAAAGGCGGTATAAGAGCGATTCTCGGTATATACCGTAAGCTCCGACGGGCAGCCGAGCTTTATTTTCGCTATGGCCCGTACGGGGAGCTTTTTCTCCTCAAACCTGATTTCCCCTGACAGCTCACGGCTCTGCGCCTTGTCCTTGTCGGTGCGCACGCCCTCCATTGCCTCAAGCTTGCCGACGAAATATCCGTCTGTGAAGCCGTCTCTTGAAAACGCAAGGCGGAGCTTTTTTTCCTCGGTGGGTGTTGCGCATCTGCCCTCGTCAAGAAGTCGGCGGTATATCGAGGTCACGGTATATACGTATGCCGGGGATTTCATTCTTCCCTCAATTTTGAGGGATGCGACACCCGACGCTATAAGCTCGGGGATATGAGCGCTGAGCGACAGGTCGGAAAGCGACAGCCTGTAACCCCCCTCATAAGGCAGACGGCAGGGCTGGGCGCACTCGCCACGGTTTCCGCTTCTGCCGCCGATAAGCGAGGAAAAGAGGCACTGCCCCGAATGGCAAACGCAAAGCGCACCGTGAACAAAGACCTCGGTTTCGGGGCGGCAGGCGTCTGTTGTGGACCTTATATCCGACAACGACAGCTCACGTGCCAGCACCACTCGCTGACAGCCGAGGCTGTGCGCCATATCAGCACCGGGTGTGTTATGCACCGAAAGCTGTGTTGAAGCGTGAACCTCAAGCTTCGGCAAATACCTGCCTAGAGCGGATATAAGGCCCACGTCTTGGCATATAACCGCATCAACGCCTATTCTGTAAAGCTCGGCGCAATATTTAACCGCATCTTCCATCTCCTTGTCAAAAAGAAGCGTGTTAACCGTAACGTAAAGCTTTACCGAATACAGGTGGCAATACTCCACCGCACGGCTAATCTCATCAATATCAAAATTTTTTGCAAACGCCCTCGCACCAAAGCGAAGACCGCCGATATACACGGCATCCGCCCCTGCCGAAACGGCAGCGACAAGACATTCAAAATCTCCCGCCGGCGAAAGCAGCTCGGGCAGCTTTTCTTTTCTTCTCATATTTATACCGATTCCGTTTTTCGTTATAAGTATATTTTAGCATAATAGAGAGGTAATTGCAAGAGATATTGCTCACCAAAGCAAAAATCAAAGGCTCTGTAAAATTCAAAAATCCGCACACAGAGAAAATCAGTCCAGCTCCTCTACCCTCATTACCGTAACGGTTATATCGTCGGAGCATTTTCTGTGCGCTTTAGCCGCAGAAAGAATAGAGCCCGCAAAATCCGAAAGCGAGGCGGGATTTGCAGAAGAGATAAGCTCAAGCAGCCAGGGCGCATCCTCTGGAACACCCGTAACACCGTCGGACATCATAATCACGTAATCTCCTGTCTCGACCTGCACCCTTATTCTTTCGCTGTCGATAGTAGACATAAGACCGAGCGGTGCGGTTTGGGAGCGTATCCTGAAAATAGAGCCGCCACGCTTTATGTAGGACGGTGCGCCGCCGCTTTTAAGAAAGACGGCTTCCTTGCTGTAAAGGTCGAGCGAAAACAGGTCAACGGTTGCCGAGCATTCCTCACGTCCGCCGCCAAGATAGGTATTGAGTAAATGCATTACCGACTCACCCGGGGTGGCAATCGAGAGAATTGCCGACAGGTATGATGCGACGAATTCAGAGCATTTTCTCGCAACCTCACCGCTTCCCATACCGTCGGAAATCAGAGCGTAAAAGCTGTCAGCACATTCGATTTTTCGTGCGACGTCGCCGGATACGTCACTGCCGTGCGCCACAGAGCCGACGCTTGCGTAGGATACCGAATATTTTTTCCTTACCGAGCATTCCATAAGCGCCATATTGCCGCGCCTGAAATATTCTGCCGTGCCAAGCGGCGCACCGAGCGCACCCTCAATCACCCGACGAAGCTCGGGTGAGGTTATCAACACACCGTCCTCATCACGTCCTGCAAGAATTACGTGTTTGCGCCTCTCGCCAAATACACGAGCTGTGAAATCAGCAAAACCACCCGCAGAAAGTGCCGACTCAAGTCTGTCTGTCAGCGGCTCGTTCATAGAATACTCCGCCGCCAGTACCCCCTCTGCCTCGTTTATGATTTTGCCAAAGAGGCGAAGCTCGCCCGAGGGGGGCGAAAAGGAGAGAACGAGCGCATCGTACATTTGCTTTATATCTGTAAAAATCGAAAAAATTTCATTGTCCGAAACAGCGAGATAAGCGAGGTCTTGGCGGTTGATTCCCTCTTTTTTGTAAAGTTTTATTGCTATTTTTTCAACATTTTCATCCTTTTCGGCAAACGGCAGGTGCTGTTTGATTACACCGAAAACCAAGCTCGAAAGCTCGTCCACGCTCGGCACTCTGACAAGAAAAGCTCCGAGCGCCGCCGATAGCGAGGACATAACCGAGCAGAGCGAATGGCTGACGGCTTTTGCCGAGCTTTTATAGGCAAGCGCCATTGTTCCGACCATATCTATTGCCGAGCGGTCTATGTCTGCCTCGCTCGTCTTTTCGGACGTCGGTCTTATTTTTTTGATAATAGGAAATACAAGCGCCGCCGCTGCGGCATATTCGGGAAGCGTCGAGGCAACTCCCGTCACACCGCCCACGTATGCGGAAAATACAGATAACAAAGCACCGCCAAAGACAGCCGAATAAAGAAGTCCGAAGCCCGAAAGCGCACCGGCTGTAAGACCGGCAAGCATAAACGCACCGCTATACGTACCCGAAATTGCAAAGGCGCAGACAAAGCCTGCGGCGGCGCCGCTCACAGCACCGAAGCGCCGTGCCCCGATAAGCGCACAGGCGGCGGCAAAAAGATACCCCGGGGATATTCCGAGTGCCGAATATCCCCGCACCGAAAAGCTTGTCACAAAAAGCAGCAAAAGAAGAGATATGCGAAGCCAGATTACACCGCCACCCGTGCGAAGGCGGTGTACGGCCGTATCAGAGGTGAAAAGAGCAAACGGGTCATATGCCAAGCCGAAAACTCCCGAATAGCCGAGCGCCAAAAGCGGCGGCACTATTATCATAGTAAGTCCGAAAAGCAACGCCCGCATTTCAAAGCCCGAAAGCAATATCTCATAGACTGCCGCAATAAAGCCGCCGATAACCGAAACCGACATTCGAAGCAGAATCCCCTCGCCAAACAGCACAGCACCCTCGCTTCGCTTCCCTGCCCCGGATACTATAACCCGCAGGAAAACTATTATCAGAGCGGTCATAGCGTAAATTATACCGCCCTCGCCAAGCGTCATTGCGCCAAGAAGCACACCGACCAAGGCAAGCCACACACCGCGCGGCAGAGCCGCAAGAAATGCAGCCGCAAACGGGTGAGCGCCAAAAACCAAGGGCGCACGCACAAAGAGGAATGCCCCAAGCACCGCCGCTATATCCCAAATCAATATTTTAGGCGAATTTTTTCTTCGCTCCGCCGCTCGGCGAAGGACCTCGGAAACTCCGACTCCGCCCACTGCGCTTTCTCTTTCCTTTTCCATAAATACACCCCCGCTCCCATATCACAGTACCGAATACGGCACGGCAAATACGGTTTTTATTACATTTTATTACGGATTTTCTGCGAAAAACCGAGAAATCGGGCGAGGGTGTTTACAGAGGTTTTGCCGTTTTCTCGGCTTTTATGATGAATAAAAAGAAAAAAAGCGACACTCGGTCACTTTTTTCGGTTAATTGCGATATGTTATCATAGAATTTCGGAATATTTTCGGTTTTCGAAGAAATCGGTGGCTGACGGGCGAAGGCTTATCCCGCTTATCCGTTCCAATATGTTGAAATATCCGAAAGATACGAATCCTCTGAATAGCTGATAGGCAGAAGCCGCTCACCGTCGTAAAGCACACGGCTTATAGAAGCGTTTGAGGGAAAATCAAGCTTCTCGCTCGCCTCGCCTTGGCTGTATCCGTATATTTTTCCGAAAAACGCACGTATTGCGGCGGCGTGGGTGGCAATCAGAACACGTTTTCCGGGATTTTCACGGGCAATATCCAAAACGGCAGCGTGTATACGCTCGGCAAGATGCGGCACCGACTCTGCGTCCACGCACCCAAATGATGCAAATTGAGTTTTCCATACAACCGAATACTCGTAGGGATATTCAGCTTTTATCTTCTCAACCGCCATATTTTCCCATTTGCCGACGTTCATCTCACGAAGCTCTCTTTTCGCTACAATATTCATATTACGTATGCGTGCGTGCGGAAGAGCGGTATTGTATGCACGAATCAGATCACTTGAGTATATAGCGTCGATTTTTTCGTTTGCAAAATGCTCTGCACAAACCTCTGCCTGGTGATATCCGAGGCTCGAAAGGTCAAGATCGGTGTGACCGAGAAAAACGTGAGCTTCATTTCCAAGGCTCTGTCCGTGCCTTTCTATTAAAATTTCCGTGTATAAATTATTCATTCGGTATCTCCGTTTCACAGTTTTCTGCGGCTTGTAAGGCTACAATATTTTTGCATATTTATTCATTTTTGCGTTTTCAAACATCTGAGCTATCGAACTAAAAAAATCGCATCCAAAGGCGATGAGCTGTACAGCCACACAAACCGATATAAGCCAACATAAGAATTATACATCAACAAAGCGCAAAGGTCAAGAGCCGAAGCATCAATGGCAAAAAACAAAACCAAAAAACAGAAAAAACAAAACCAAAAACAAAAAGCAAAAAAACAAAAAGCAAAAGCAAAAAAACAAAATATCAACCGTCGCAATCAGTCACACAGAAAGCTGCCTAACGAGCGGCAAAGCCAAAAGCCGCAAAGCTCCCTCAAGCACCCTGCAAAAAAGAGGACAGAGCCACCGTTCAAAAGCGCCCCGAAAGTGTAGTACAAAAAGACGACCTAAAATCGCCCAAAAAGCACCCTAAAAGCGAGCACGAAAAAGAACAGCCAAAACTGCGCGCACAAAAAGAAGTACATCACCAGCATCACCCCAAAAGCGTAGTGCAAAAAGAAGAACAGCGCCAAAATTTGCACAGAACGCTTCGGATAGAAAAACGCAAAAATCCAAAAAGTTCCGCTAACAGCAAAGCAAAAAACGCAGCAACCCAAAGGAAGCAGCTGCGATAAAGGGGCAAAAAGCACCCTACGTCTTGTCACACAAGACACAAATCCAAGGCAGGAAAAACAGGGAACGTCTGTGCTTATTTATTCTTCTCTGTGCATTTTTATTCACCAATATAAGGAAATTTACTTTCGCACAAATTACGAATTAAGCCACAAATTCACAGCAAAAATCGGTGCAAAAATCAGCTTTAAAACACGCCCTTTCGTAAAAGTTACAATCAAAATATGCAAAAACGCCAAAAATTTGTGCAAAAATCACCCGAGCAAAACAAATTTTCCATTTTTTGTCATAAAAGCCCATATTTTGCCATATTTTACCTTTTAAATCGCAAAATTTGCTTTTTCTAACAAAAAGAGCTGCGAAGCGCCACGGATGCCTCAAAAAACAGCCAAAAAACACACTAAAAGATCAAAAAACGTGGCAAAATAGCGTAAAAACACCGAAAGCATGTCAAAAATACATCAAAACACACTGAAATACCACCCGAAGACCACACCCAAACACACCGCAACGGTTTAAAAAAGGATAAAAAGCGGCAAAAACAGCAGTAAATATCGGATTTTTGGACAAAATCAGCGCAAATTACCGCAAAAAAACAAACAAAAAGTTGCAGAAAAGGCGGCAATTTCAGGTAAAGGAAGCAGAGCAACCGCCACGGCTCTTGGCACAGCCACAAGCATTTGCCAAGCCAAAGCGCAAGAAAATGTTTCACGTGAAACACCCAAAAATCAAGCTTTACCCACAAAATAGCCATATTTTGCTCAAAAAACAGCGTTTACCTGCATTTTTTCACGGTTTTTGTGCGGATTTTACCGATTTTGAGCTGTTGTGTGGCTCAAAAAGCGCCCCCTTGGGGTGAAATGCAGCCAAACAGCTAGATTTCAATCGTATATACCACAGTAACACCAGTGGCGCAATTGTTTCACGTGGAACATTTGTGAAACCATATAGTTATCGAGGATTTGTTTCACGTGAAACATTCGGCTCATCCGGACAGCCACGAGGGCTTGTTTTGTGATAAAAATCCGATTGTCCAAGTGTTGTGCAGAGGCAACGTGTGCCAGAGGCGCAAAAGCGGATATATAGCTGTGTTTGACCGATTTTGTGTCTTTTCAGCGTTGTTTTGCAAACTTTGGGCGGATTTTATTGTGTTTTTGTTGCGTTTCGCCGTGCTTTTGATGCGTTTTTGCCGTTTTGTAGCCTTGTTCTCTGTTTTTTTACCACCAACAACCGCTCTTTACAGGCTTTGAGCTTTGCTTGTTCAAAGCTGCGCCTCACCTGTTTCTTGATACTGCCGCATCAGCAACTCCTCAGCTCACAACCTCTCGGCGCACGCCCTCGGTTTACAAACCTTGACTTACAGCCCTCGACTTACAATACATAGCGCACAGCGCTCAAAAGCAACACCAGTGGGTTTAAGATTGTTTAAACTTATTTAAACACCCACACAATTTGATGTTTCACGTGAAACATATAGCTTTGCGCAGAAAAAGCGGTCAATTCAGGCGCTTTGCGCCGTGTTTCACGTGAAACATTTGCTTTTTTACATCTAGAAGCCGCCACTTGACTTTGAACAGCCTTTTATCTTTTGAAGTCGCTATACAAAACAACACAAAAAGAACACAAAAAGCAAACATATAGATAAATAAAAATGAAACCGTACACAGCGCAACCAACAAGCGGGGTGGCAAGGAAATTCAAAAAAGAGAGCAAAGATATCACCAAAACATAGTACAAAGCAGCTCGAACCTTGCCAAAATACTTTTAACGGTCTTTTTTTGGTTATACTTCGCCATTGAGCTATTGATTTCCCCGGTTTTTCTTTGCTGTGCGTCAATTAATTACCCGTTTCGCTTTACTGTGCAGTGATAAATCTACGGTTTCACTCCGCCACAAAGCAATCGATTCCTCTTTTTTTGCTCTGTTATGCACCAAACAACCCCACACTTCGCTTCGTTATGGAGCAACAAGCTCCCCTTTCTACTCTGATATGCGATAATAAACCCCTGATTTCACTTTGCTACGAGCAACAAGCTCCCTTTTT
The DNA here is from genome assembly GCA_045659405.1 of Eubacteriales bacterium. Taxonomy (GTDB): domain Bacteria; phylum Bacillota; class Clostridia; order Oscillospirales; family CAG-272; genus UBA1740. Next base: position 66,148 of record JAZOWX010000015.1, read on the forward strand.
TGCTCTGGTATGCGATAACCAACCCAGGATTTCACTTTGCTACGGAGCAATCAACCCCTCTTTTTGCTTTGGTTTGTAGTAAATTCATTGCTGTTTTAGCTTCAAATCCCGTGTTTTGCTTTTCTTTGCGGTTCTTTCATTTTTATTGTATATTTATATACTATATATAATTATAAGGAAGATTTTTTTATTTATATTGACAAAGTCTTGCACTTTTGATATAATAATTATGTGAACTTATAACTTCTAACCGATTGGAGTAGCTTTTATTCTATGGGAAAGGTTGTTTCTTTTTCTAACCAGAAAGGCGGCGTAGGAAAAACCACGTCCTGCGTCAATATTTCAGCACAAATAGCCAATAAGGGCAAAAAGGTGCTTATGATAGATATGGACCCTCAAGGCAATGCAACGAGCGGTCTTGGAATACAGAAATCAAAGATTAAAAAGACAATATACGACGTAATTATCGGAAAATGCGACATAAAAGATGCTATTATCAAGACAAATTTCAAGAATTTGTCCGTAGTTCCGGCAAATATTGACCTCGCAGGCGCTGAAATAGAGCTTCACGACCTTGAGGAAGCGGAAAACTTCACCAAGCTTGCGCTCGATTCGATAAAGGATAGCTTTGATTACATATTTATAGACTGTCCCCCCTCACTCGGAATGCTTACCGTAAAGGCTCTTACCGCTTCTGACGGTGTTGTAATACCGATGCAATGCGAATTTTACTCGCTTGAGGGTATGTCACAGCTTTTAAATACAGTAAAGAGAATAAGACAGCTCTATAATCCCACGCTCCAGGTTGTCGGAATACTGCTCACAATGTACAACGGCAGACTCACTCTTACCTCCCAGGTTGTTGCGGAGCTTAAAAAGTACTATTCGGACAAGCTGTTCCGTGTTCCGATTTCAAGAACAGTAAGACTTTCGGAAGCTCCGGGTTACGGTGAGCCTATATGCTATCACGACCCCTACGGAAAGGGCGCTCTTGAGTATGCAGCCGTTTCAAAAGAGCTTATGATGCGCATTTAAAGCGATAAAAAGCCGATTTTCTTACAAAATCAAACGAGTGTGAAACACTAAAAGACAGCAAAAAGATAGCAAAAAGACAATAAAAAGACGGCAAACAGACAGCAAAAAAGTCAGTAAAAAGTCAGTAAAAAGTCAACAAAGATACGACAAAAAATATTAGTCTTACAGATAATTAAATGGTATTTTTTTACCATTTATCACAACGGAGGAATATATGGCAAAGAAGAACAGCGGTCTTGGAAGAGGACTCGATGCAATTTTTCTTGACAATGCTACAACAGAGGGCACAGACAGCGAAAACAGAATAACAATCCTGAAGCTGTCGCTCATCGACCCGAACAAGGATCAGCCGAGAAAGACGTTTGAAAAAGAACCGCTTGAGGAGCTTGCGGCTTCAATCTCGGAAAACGGACTTCTTCAGCCTATTCTTGTCAGAGAGTACGGTGACGGAAGATATCAGATTATCGCAGGCGAGCGCAGATTCCGTGCATCAAAGCTTGCGGGACTTACCGAAGTTCCGACCATAGTTCTTGACAAGGATGACCGCCGTGCGGCAGAAATTTCGCTGATAGAAAATATACAAAGAGAGGATTTGAATCCTCTTGAGGAAGCACTCGGCTACCGCTCGCTCGCAGAGCAGTACGGTATGACGCAGGAGGAAATTTCCGCAAGAACAGGAAAGAGCAGAAGCGCTGTTGCCAATATGATGCGTCTTCTCGACCTGCCCCGTGAGGTGCTTGACCTCGTTGGCGCACGCAGACTTTCCGCAGGCCACGCAAGAACACTTCTCGGTCTTCGTGATAGCGGTATGATTATGGATATTGCAAATGCGGCAATAGACGGTGACCTCTCTGTACGCGCGCTTGAGGAGCTTGTTAAACGCACGAACAAGGCAGCCGCAAAGCCTAAAACCGAAGATGAAGCTCCGCTTCCGATTGTTGATTATTTCAGAGAGCTTGAGCTTCGTGTTCAATCCGCCCTCGGCAGACGCTGTGTAATTGAGGAAAAGGGCAGAAAGAAGAGAATATCTCTTTATTACGAGGATAACGAGGACCTCACAGAGCTTCTCGAATCCATCCTCGGAAAAGATTTTATGGATAATTAATCGAAGATTTGCAAATATTTGTTGTCAAAAATCCGACTTTTCATATAAAATTTGCGAAGGCAAACCGTGTTTTTTCGCAACAAACCAACCGCAAATCAAATTTAATTTAATCATAAATCAACTGTAATTTAATTATAAATCAACTATAAGCTAATTATAAATCAATCATAAACTAATCATTTTGATGCAATTCACCCAACCGAAAATTAAGCCTATGCCGAGCAGCCAAGGCGTGTTTGCTGTGTCTTTTGGCAACCCGAAAGCACGTCACGACGGCTTAATCCAAGCAGGGAAATGGTGGTGAAAATCCACCGCAACAGCCATTACCGTAATAAGCCGAAAAATATATAGAATTTTTCAAAAATCTGCGGCTTTAAGTCGGAAGACCTGTCGGTTGATACGTGTGTATTATTCAAAAGGGCATATAACAGTCGGATTGTTAAAAACCCAGGCTGTTTGACGCACCTTTATTACACACAGGTGTTTGGTATATATCCCTTGGGCAAAAGAGGGGATTCCAAACGGAGTTAAAGAATCGGACGTCGCATAAAAGTGAAAAAGCTATGCGTAAAGTCCCCTGAAAATGAAAATTTTCTCTATTCTTTTTGTAAACACCGCTTTGGATGAGTCCCCGAATTGGGGACTCTTTTTGCATTCCTTTGTCGACGTTTTTAAAACTTTAGTTGACAAAATGTGGGGAAGCGAAAAGCTTTCCGCTTTAAAAGCGAGCTTCATTGCCGCAAAACTTACAAAAAAGGAGAAACAAAAAATGAAAAAAACACTCTCGCTGATTTTAGCATTCACGCTTGTGATTTTATCGCTCGTTTCCTGCATAGAACCAGAAGGCGGCACAGTTACCGTTGTTATAGGCACACAAACACCAACCGAGTATAAGCTCGATTTCGAGGCCGAGCAGATAGAAAACGGACTTCTTTCGGTTTTGGATTTGCTGGGTATCGAATACGACATATCGGGCGGCTTTTTAAGCAGAGTTGGCGAGCTTGCCCCAACACCCCCAAAATACATCTACATTTACACCTCTGCCACAGAGGATGCCGACGTCTCATCCTATGCTCAAACTATGGAGTACAAGGGAAAAACACTCACAAGCTCGGGTGTCGGCGCTCGTGATATGCATATAACAGACGGCGCTATTATCTATATAGGAACAATCGTTTATTAATATGAAGAGTAAAACAAAACGCATAGCTCTCACTGCGGCGCTCGTCGGTATAATGGCTGCTACCATCGAGTGCGCAAAGCTTGTCCTTGCCGCAATCCCAAACGTTGAGATTATTACGCTTCTTATAGCCGCTTACTCATATACCTTTGGCTCTGTCGGTATTTGTGCCGCACTTGTTTTTGTGGTAATAGAGCCGCTTATCTGGGGCTTTGGCACTTGGATTATATCATACTTTATTTATTGGCCGCTCGTAGCTTTTGTCTTCTTTACTCTCGGAAAAAGGAAAACAAAAAACGTCGCATTCATAACTCTTGCGGCGGCTTTGCTGACTGTTTTTTTCGGTGTCCTTACCTCGCTTGTTGACATAGGTATTTTCTCCGGCTCTTTTGATAATTTTCTGTATCGCTTTGCTGTTTATTATATTCGCGGAATTTGGTTTTACCTGACCCAGCTTATAACTAACGTCGTAATTTTCCCCATTCTTTTCATTCCGACAACAAAGCTTCTTTATGAAATAAAGAAAAAACAAACGCCCGACGCCTGATAAAAGAAACTAAAAAACGGCTTACCTTAATTAAAGGCGAGCCGTTTTCTTCATATATTTATTAAAAGATAATTTTTATAATTTTTGGGGTTCATACATATAAAATGCTTTTACAATTTCGGGGTTTTCATATATAGAAAAATGTTTTTAAATTTCGGGGTTTTGACTTATGGAAGCTTTATTGCTCCGAATTTTTCAGCATTTCTTGTATCATACGGTTAAGCTCGGGATTTTGCAGGGCTATAATGCTTGATATACCGAAAGCAATTCCGAATGCTCCCATAATAAGAGCGCCGATAGAAATCTTGTCAAAATACCCAAGGTTTATTCTTGATATAAGAGCGAAAATAACCGCAAAAACTCCAAGCGCTATTCCGAGCCCCGGAATGCAACAGCAAAGCACAGAGGCTATTGATATAATAAGCGCCGCAACCGACCAGACACGTCTGTTATTCTTTTGAGGCATAAGCTCCTCAAAGTTTATTTCTTCACCGTCTGTAGTCTTATCCTGGTAGAAATCGTTATCCATATAAAGCCTCCTTATTTATTTTAAAGGAAGAAAAATTTTCCCCCTTTGTTTCTTCCTTTTAATTTTATCATAACACTGTCGTTTTTTCAATAGCCGTGTTGAAAATAATAATATTTTGTGATAAACTTATCTTGTTGCTACTGTTTTATATAAAAAGGGGGGATAAAATGGAAACTAAAAATCTTTTAAAAAGGTTTATTTTTTATAATTTATTACTTCTTTTCGTTACTCTTTCCTTTCTGACTTTATATTTTATTTCGCTTAAATTTGACCTGCACCTGCTCGACTGCGCACTTTATCGGGAGCTTGGCGTTTTTTGCCCCGGGTGCGGCGGCACACGCTCTCTTGTGTTTCTTTTGAGGCTTGATTTTTTAAATTCATTCATCGCCTATCCGCCGCTTATCATCTCTCTTTTATTGATTCTTACCTGCGATTTTCTCTGTGTTTTTTCAATAATAAAAAGGGATATGAAATATATAAGGCTTTTTCGGGTGGAATATTTTCTTATAATACCCGCGTTAATTATTCTTAATTTTTTAATAAGAAATTCTCTTCTTTTTTCGGGAATTGACTATATGCCTAATCTTTGATATAAAGTTCAAATCTTTGTTTTTAACTTATTTTTTAAACCTGTATAAACTGCTCTTTGTGGGGGAAAATAACCCCACAAAGAGTTTTTTTGTGAGGTTATTATTTTGGATATTTCTACAAATGAAAAGAAAAAGAAAATAATAAAAAAACACACTCCGCACTCGCCTGTTTTCAAAAATTGTACGCTTTCGTTTGTTTTTGGCGGCATTATTTGTGTTTTTGGTGAACTTTTGTTTATGTTTTACAAATATCTTTTTGCCGACGAGAAGCTCTCGGGAACGCTGGTTACCGTTACCGTTATAGCTCTTGCCGCCATTCTCACGGGGTTTGGAGTTTTCGACAGCATTGCAAAGCATGCGGGGGCGGGTACTCTCGTGCCCGTATCAGGCTTTTCAAACGCTCTTACAAGCGTTGCCATTGATGCAAAGAGCGAGGGCATTTTGCTCGGTGTCGGCTCAAAGCTTTTTTTGGTTGCGGGTCCTGTTATAGTTTGGGGACTTGTCAGCGGCGTGGTATACGGAATAATTTATTACGCTCTAAAAATTTTCGGGGTAATATAAATGGCTATTATAAAATTCAAAAGAAAAATATCCTTTCTTTCACACTCGGCAGTTGGCGGATATGAGGAGGGGCGCGGTGCGTTTGGGAGTAAATTTGATTTCATAGACACAACCGACAGCTTCGGTCAGAAAACCTGGGAGCTTTCGGAGGCGGAAATGGCTCGCTCGGCTGTTAATATAGCGCTCGGAAAGGCAAATATATCACACACCGACCTATCCTTTATGATAGGCGGAGACCTTCAAAATCAATGCGTTGCAAGCTCTATTGGTGCAGCCTCATTCGGTGTTCCGTTTTTCGGGGTTTACGGTGCTTGTTCAACCTGCACGGAAAGCATAGCTCTTCTTTCTTCGGTGCTTTCATCCTGCGAGGGCGACGTACTTGGCTGTGCTGTTACGTCATCCCACAATTCAGCCGCTGAAAGACAGTTCAGAACACCGATAGAATACGGTGGACAGCGAAACCGCAGTGCGCAGTGGACGGCAACCGCCGCCGGTGCTTTTATCCTTACAACCGCAAAAACAAAAAATCCCTACGTTTTAGAGGCTATGGCGGGAAGAATAATTGACGGAGCTACGAGGGATGCGGCAAATATGGGCCCTGCTATGGCTTTTTCCGCCGCAGATACAATTATTTCTTACTTTAATGAGAGCGAGTATTCCCCGAAGGATTTTGATTATATAATAACCGGTGACCTCGGATATGCGGGAAGCGCTGTGCTTTGCGATATACTTTCTGAAAAACTTCCTATGGCAAAGGGCCGACATATAGACTGCGGTACGCTTCTTTACGATAAAAACAAGCAGGATACTCACAGCGGAGCTTCAGGCTGCGGCACGTCGGCATCTGTTTTGTCCTGTCATTTTCTTCCTCTTTTAAAAGAGGGAAAAATCAAAAGAATTCTTCTTCTTTCAACCGGCGCTCTTATGAGCCCGTCGAGCGTTATGCAGGGGCAGAACATTTTCGGCACAGCGCCGCTCGTTCATATTTGCTCGGACTGTTTTTAATTTTTTTGCTCTTCTTTTTTAATATTTTCCTAAAAATATTTTTTTAAAAAGGTATTTTATTATGCATTTTCTTTACGTTTTTCTCGCGGGCGGCATTATTTGTATGCTTGCTCAAATACTGATAGATAAAACAAATATAACCCCCGCAAGAATTTTGGTTCTTTACGTTTGTCTTGGAGTTTTCTTATATGCTGTCGGCATATACGAGCCGCTTTTCAAGCTTTTCGGCGAGGGTGTTGCTCTGCCTCTTATCGGCTTTGGCGCAGGTATCGGAAAGGGTGTTATGGAGGCTATACAAAAGGACGGCGCAATAGGTATTCTGACAGGCGGACTCACAGCTACCTCGGCAGGTATAACAGCTGCTATTTTTATGGGTATTATAGTAACTCTTTTCTCTCGCGGAAAATCCAAAAAAATGTGAATTTTAACAAAAACTTTTATTTACATTTTGTATATTCTTTTCTGTCAGAAAATGTATACTTTTCTATTGATTTTTAAATATTTTTATGTTATACTATAATTAAATAAATATTATAATAGATGAACTGTGTTTTTTTTGAGAAAGGACGGTGAATAAAATGAAGGATCTTGAGTTTATAAATACAACGCTTTTAAGCGCTCTCGAAGAGGGTCTTAATATAGGCCCTACCGCCTTTAAACTTTGGTTTGACGGACTTAATCTTATTTCTCTTGATGATAAAATTGCAGTTTTCACCACCCCCTCAAAATTGAGAATGAACGTTATTCTCGCAAGGTATCGCTGTGTTATGGAGGAGCTTCTTTCAGCGATTGTCGGATTTGAGATAAAGGTGGATATTTACAGTCTTGAGGAGGATGAGCCGAAGCTTCCCGAAATTTACGAATCGTCAAAGGAAGAAAAGGAATACGATTTGGCTTTAGAGGATGAAAGGCGGGATCTTGGAAATCCTCTTCTTTCTGACAGCGAGTTTGTAAATATGCTTGAAAAGCCTCAAAAGGAAAATTATATAGCAGAAAAGAAATCTACTCTTTCTCTTTATACATTTGATAACTTTGTTGAGGGTGATACGAACAGATTTGCAAAGGCTGCTTGTATGGGAGTTGTTGAAGAGCCCGGATTTTCTTACAATCCTCTTTTCATTTACGGTAACTCGGGACTTGGAAAAACTCATCTTCTTTACGCTACAATCAGCGCAATGAAGCAAAAGCACCCGGAGTTAAAAATAATTTATAAAAAGTGCGAATCCTTTGTAAACGAGCTTGTACTTGCCATAAGGCAGGGAGCTACCGACGTTTTCAAGGAAAGATACCGCACCTGCGACGTGCTTCTTATAGATGATATTCAGTTTATTGCGGGAAAGGATCTTTGTCAGGAGGAATTTTTCCACACGTTCTCCTCTCTTTATGAGGCTGATAAACAAATAATTCTTACCTCTGATAGACCCCCATCCGAAATAGTTCCTCTTGCAGACAGGCTTCGCTCACGCTTTGAGGGCGGAATTCTTGCTGATATAAAAGTTCCCGGCTTTGAGCTTCGTGCCGCTATCACGAAGAAAAAGGCTGATAAGCTCGGTCTTGATATTTCGACAGATCTTATATATCACATGGCTCAAAGACTTCGTGTTAATATAAGACAGATAGAGGGTGTACTCAAAAAAATACATATGATGTGCGGTCTTTCGGGTAAGGAAATAACCCGAGAGGTTGTGGAGGAGGCTATTTATTCGGTAGACCCGGGTAATATGCCAAACGAGCTTCTTATTCAGAGAACGCTGGAATCTGTCAGCCGTAAATACGGTATATCAATAGAGGACCTTAAGAGTAAAAAGAGAACAGACTCAATCGCTAAAGCCCGTCATATAGCTATCTATCTTATTAAAGAAATAATAGAAGAAATTTCTCTTAGCGAAATCGGTAAAATTTTTGGTGACAGAGACCATACGACGGTTATAGCTTCGCTTAAAAAGGTTTCAAGCGATATAAGAACGGTAAACGGCACCGAAGAAGATATAAAGAAGCTTATAAACGATATAAAAGGAAACGCCCAATAATTTTTTTCAACAAAAATATGTTGAAACGCTGTTTAAAACTACGTTGAAAAACTGTTGTAAAAAAGGTTAAAAAATTTAAACAAAGAAACCCTTGGTTTATCAACAGATTTTAAACTTTAAAAAAATTCGAAAAAGCCTTGTTTTATAAAGAGTTTTTGAGGTTTTCAACATTTTAAACAGACACTACTACTAAAACATCTACCTAATAAAATAATTATGTATGTATATTGCCTTCGGCGAAGAAAGGAAAATAAATGAAAATAACGGTACAAAAGTCTGCTCTTATGAACAAGCTTACCCCTGCTATGGGTACGGTTTCAAATAAAAATACTATCACCTCTATCGAGGGAGTTCTTATAGAAACTCTTGACGACGGTTACGTGCAGATATCTACATACGATATGAATAAGGGTATAAGAGCAAAGCTTTCACCCACCTCTATTGAAAGAGAGGGTAAATACATAATAAATGCGCAGCGCTTTTACCAGACTGTAAAGGTGCTTCCCGAAGATGATATAGAAATAGAAATAGAAGAAAATCTCAATTGTACTCTTTCTTCGGGCAAAGCCTCGTTTTCTATGTTTGCTATGAAGGGAAGCGATTTCCCGACCTTCCCTGAACTTGAAACAGACAGAGGATTTGAGATAAATGCAGAAATTCTCAAAAAAATGATATCAAAGGTACAGCATTCGGTTGCTGAAAATGATTCAAGACCTATGCTTTGCGGTGCTTTTGTAAGAGTTAAAAATGATGAAATAGAGCTTGTTTCCTGCGATAGCTATACTCTTTCAAAATGCTCTTACAAATGTGAAATAAATCCTCAAAATAATAAAGAGCTTATAAATTACTCATTTATTATTCCAGGCCACGCACTCGGTGAAATTTGCAAGATTCTTTCCGAGGGCGATGAGGAAAACGTAAAGGTTAATCTTTCAAGAAAGCACGCTATTTTCAAAAAAGGAGATATTATTCTCTTTACAAGAACGATAGACAGCGAGTACATAGATTACAATAAGCTTGTACCGAAGGATAACACAATATTCATTACCGTTGAAAGAGAAAGACTTCTTTCCTCTCTTGAAAGAGCTAATATAATAGCTGAAGAAAAAATTCAGGGAAGCGGAAAAAGCTTTGTAAAAATTATAAGCGAGGGTCAGTATTTGAGCCTTTCTTCCTCATCTGTAAACGGTAAGGTATTTGATGAGATGGATTGCGTTCACGAGGGTGAAGATATAGAAATAGGCTTTAACTGCCGTTACCTTATAAACAGCGTAAGAGCTGCAGAGGGTGAAAATATAAAAATTAACTTCAAGGGAGCAGCGCAGGCAATGACTATTGAGCCTGCCGAGGAGGATGAGAGCTTCTCGTTCTTCTATATGGTACTTCCTATCCGAATGAATAACGAAAAATAATGAAAATAAAAAGCTTTGAAGCTAGAAATTTCAGAAATATAGAAAATGCAAAAATTGAGTTTTCTGACGGCATAAATCTTCTTATCGGAAAAAATGCGCAGGGAAAAACAAACGTAGCTGAAGGAATTTATCTTTTTTCAAGAGGAAAATCATTCAGGGGCGCAACAGACAGTGAGCTTATTTCCTTTAATAAAGAGGGCTTTTATATAGCTGTGGATTATGAGGGTAAAACGGGAGATTTCAAGCTTGAATATTCTGTTTTAGGAAAAGAAAAATCCAGAAAGAAAAACGGTTATAAAATAAATAAAATAACCGATATGATAGAGGATTTCAAGTGTGTGCTGTTTGTGCCTGACGATTTGAATATTGTAAAGGGTTCACCTGAAGTAAGACGTGAATTTTTGAATATTGCGGCATCTAAATACAGTCCGGAATATATAAAGTTTTATAAGGGATATAAAATAGCCGCAGAAAACAGAAATTGCATACTGAAAAATGCCAAAAGCGGATTATATTACGATATGGGTGAGCTTTCAGCCTGGGGTAATTCGGTAGCAGAATATGCAGCCCATATTTGTGAGGTGCGCCGCGAATACACCGAAAAGATAGAAAAGCACGCAAAAAAAATACTCTATGAAATATCCTCGGGTAAAGAGGAGCTTTCTATGGTGTATAAATCTGATATAAGAGAAGATATTTTGGGTATAAAAAATATAGAGGAAGAATACAGAAAAATATTTAACTCGGATATCACGCGTGAGATAGCTGCGGGATTTTCACTTTTCGGCCCGTCACGTGATGACGTTGAAATTCTCATAAACGGAAAAGAAGCAAGAAGCTTTTCCTCGCAAGGGCAAAAGAGGTCTGTGGTACTTGCAATAAAGCTTGCCGAGGGGGAGGTTATTAAAGAAAAATTCGGGGAATATCCTGTATTTATATTTGATGACGTAATGAGCGAGCTTGACGTGTGGCGCAGAAAATATATTGTTGAAAATATAAAAGAAAAGCAGATTATAATAACCTCTTGTGAAAAGGAAAATTACGAGAGTATCGCACAAAGGGTTATAGAGGTTGACGGAGGAAGCTATGTATCTTCACATAGGTAATGGAAAAAGTGTGAAAAACAAAGACGTAATAGGCATATTTGACCTTGATACGTCTACCGTTTCTTCGGTGACCAAAAAATTTATAAATAAAATGCAAAAAGAAAATTCTGTTGAATACGAGGACAGCGATATACCGAGAAGCTTTGTTTTAACAGATGAAAACAAAAAAATAAAAGTAAGGCTTTCAAGAATTTCTACCGTCGGTCTTCGTTTAAGAGCCGAAAATAAGGAAAGCTACGAATAAAAATAAGAGGGATGAAAAAAATGGAAAAAGAAATCGAAAAGAACGGCTATGACGACAGTCAAATACAGGTTCTTGAGGGGCTTGAGGCTGTAAGAAAAAGACCGGGTATGTACATAGGTACAACCTCTATCCGAGGACTTCACCACCTCGTATATGAAATAGTAGACAATTCAATAGATGAGGCTCTTGCAGGTCATTGCAGTACCATAAAAATTAATTTGTGGGACGATAACAGCGTGTCGGTAGAGGATGACGGTAGAGGTATACCGTCAGGTATGAACGAAAAGCTAGGACTTCCGACGCTTGAGGTTGTTTATACTGTTCTTCACGCAGGCGGAAAATTCGGCGGTGAGGGATATAAGATTGCCGGCGGTCTTCACGGTGTAGGAGCTTCGGTTGTAAACGCTCTTTCCGAGTGGGTAGAGGTTGAAAACTGCCGTGACGGTAATAAATATACCGAAAGATTTGAAAAAGGCGCTGTAAAAAGACCCTTTGCCTGTGCAGGCTCATCCGACGGCAGACACGGTCTTTACGTAAGATTCAAGCCCGACCCCACAATCTTTGAAGAGGTTGTTTTTGATTATGAAACAATTCTTACGAGAATGAGAGAGCAGGCATTCCTTAATGCGGGTGTTAAAATTATACTCACTGACAACAGAGAGGGAATTGAAAGAGAAGAGATTCTTCACTACGAGGGCGGTATAGTTTCATTCGTAGAATTTCTCAATAATGAAAAGAGAGGCGCAGCTATTCACCCCGAGGTTATTTATATGAAGGGTGAGAAAAACGGCTCTATTGCCGAGGTTTCGATGCAGTACAACGACAGCTATAACGAAACTATTATTTCGTTTGCTAACAATATGTCAACCATTGAGGGCGGTACGCACGAAACAGGATTTAAAACAGCGCTCACAAGAGCTTTGAACGACTATGCCAGAAAGACGGGTGTAGTAAAGGGCGACGATAAGGGACTTTCGGGCGAGGACGTGCGAGAGGGACTTGTAGCTATAATTTCGGTAAAGCTTACCGATGCCCAGTTTGAAAGCCAGACAAAGGCAAAGCTCGGTAACAGCGAGATGAGAACTCTCGTTGATTCGATAGTTTCAACAAAGCTTGAGGAATACCTTGAGGAAAATCCCGCAGTAGGTAAGATAATACTCGAAAAGGCTATGGCTGCCAACCGTGCAAGAGAGGCGGCAAGAAAGGCAAGAGAATTAACCCGACGCAAAAACGTGCTTGAGGTTTCCACACTTCCGGGTAAGCTTGCCGACTGTAATGAAAAGGAAGCAAGACTTACAGAGGTCTATCTTGTAGAGGGAGACTCTGCGGGCGGGTCTGCAAAGGACGGAAGAGACAGTAGATTTCAGGCAATTCTTCCTCTGCGCGGAAAGGTGCTTAACGTAGAAAAATCAAGACTCGATAAGGTTTACTCAAACACCTCTCTCATTCCTATTATACAGGCTCTTGGATGCGGTATCGGAGATGAGTTCGATATTGAAAAATTAAGATACGGCAAGATTATAATTATGGCGGATGCCGATGTTGACGGCTCTCATATCAGAATACTTCTTCTTACTTTCTTCTTCAGACACATGAGACGTCTTATAGAGGAAGGACATATATATCTTGCGCAGCCGCCGCTTTATAAGGTGCATAAGGGTAAGCAGTTAAGATACGCTTTCTCTGATGCTGAACGTGATAAGTATATAGAGGAGCTTGGCGGTGTCGGAGTAGAGGCTGAAAGATATAAGGGTCTTGGTGAGATGGACCCCGAGCAGCTTTGGGAAACGACTATGGACCCCGAGCGCAGAACTCTTCTTAAGGTTACTGTTGAAGATGCTATAAAATGCGATGAAATGTTCTCAATTCTTATGGGTGATATGGTAGAACCCAGACGTGATTTTATATTCAAAAACGCAAAGTTTGTAGAGAATCTTGATATATAATTTCTCTAAAAATGCAAACAAAAGTTGTAAAAAATAGTGTTTTTAGAGGAAAGGAATAAAAAATGGAACATTCTTATAAGAGTGAAGATATTGAATTTGCTTCGCAAAAAATAGAATATAGGGATATGGAAAAAGAGGTTAAAAACTCATTCATAGAGTATTCTATGAGCGTTATAACCTCAAGAGCCCTGCCGGATGTCCGTGACGGTATGAAGCCCGGACAAAGAAGAATACTTTACGCTATGTATGAGGATAATCTGACCTATGACCGTCCATTCAGAAAGAGTGCGACGACGGTTGGTAACGTTCTCGGTAGATACCATCCGCACGGTGACTCGGCAGTTTATCAGGCGATGGTAAGAATGGCGCAGAGCTTCTCGCTCCGTTATCCTTTGGTAGAGGGTCACGGAAACTTCGGTAACGTGGACGGAGACGGCGCTGCCGCATACCGTTATACCGAGGCGAGAATGAGTAAAATTGCCGACAATATGATGAGCGACATTGAGAAAAAGGTCGTTCCTATGGCAAGAAACTTTGACAATACACGTGATGAGCCGGTTGTGCTTCCCTCACGTTTCCCGAACCTTTTGGTAAACGGCTCTGTCGGTATTGCCGTAGGTATGGCAACCAATATTCCCCCGCATAATCTCGGAGAGGTTTGTGACGGTGTTGTTTACAGAATTGACAATCCCGAGTGCGGTGTTGACGATCTTATGGAGTTTATAAAAGGCCCTGATTTCCCGACACACGGTATTATTTACGGTACTCGAGGAATAAGAGAGGCTTATGAAACAGGCCGTGGCAGAGTTTACGTCAGGGGAAGAGCTGTCGTAGAGGAAGAAAACAGAAGAATTATATTCACCGAAATTCCCTATATGGTAAACAAGTCTATGCTTATCGCAAGTATGGCAGAGCTTGTAAAGGAAAAGAAGATAGAGGGAATAACGGCGCTTCGTGACGAGTCGGGCAGAGGCGGTATGAGAATTGTCGTTGAGTACAGACGTGATGCAAATGCCGAGCTTATACTCAATCAGCTTTACAAGTACACCCAGCTTCAGGATACCTGCTCGGTAAATATGCTCGTTATAGTAAACGGTGAGCCCAAAACGCTGTCTTTGCCTCAAATACTTGACGAGTACATAGCATTCCAAAGAAGCGTAATTATAAACAGATGTAACTTCGACCTTGCAAAGTCAAAGCGTGAAAAGCATATCAACGACGGTTACAAAATCGCAAGTGATAACATAGACGAGGTTATAAAGATAATAAAGGAAAGCTCCTCTATTCCTGCGGCAAAGGAAGCTCTTTCCGAAAGATTCGGTCTTTCTGACGAGCAGGCGCAGGCTATCGTGGAGATGACTCTTGGTAAGCTTTCGGGTCTTGAAAGACAAAAGGTTGAGGAAAGAATAGCAAAGCTTGAGGCTATTATAGCCGAGCTTGAGGAAATACTCGGCTCGCAGGAGCGTGTAAACGATATTCTTAAATCCGACCTTGCCGAAATCAAGCGCAAGTTTGGAGATAAGCGCCGCACGGAGATTGTCGAAGCAACAGAGGAAATCGACCTTGAGGACCTTATTGAAAAGCACACCTGCGTGATAACCGTCAGCCATACAGGATACATCAAGCGTCAGCACGCTGACACCTATTCCGCACAGAACAGAGGCGGTAAGGGTATCATAGGTATGACCACAAAAGAGGATGACTTTGTTGAAAACGTAATTGTAGCTCACAGCCATTCGCTTCTTATGTTCTTCACCAACAAGGGCAGGGTTTACGCAAAGAAAGCCTACCGTATTCCCGAGGCTTCAAGAACGGCAAAGGGTACGAACCTTGTAAACATTATTGAGCTTGGTGATGGCGAATTTGTAACCGCTATAATTCCTATCAAGGAGTTTACCGAGGGCGAGTACCTTACAATGGTTACAAAGCGTGGAGTTATAAAGAGAACTCTTCTTTCGGAGTTCGAGTATCAGAGAAGAAGCGGTAAGATTGCTATTTCTCTTGACGAGGACGATGAGCTTATCTTTATAAGAAAGACAACAGGTAACGAAAGCCTTGTTATTGCAACCCGTGAGGGTATGGCGGTAAGATTTGACGAAAACAACGTAAGATGTATGGGCAGAGGCGCTCGTGGTGTAAGAGGTATAACTCTCGGTGAGGGTGACTCTGTTGTCGGTGTTGTCGTAGTTGATGAAAACAAGACTATGCTTACTATTACCGAGGGCGGTATGGGTAAGAGAACAGAGTTCTCCGACTTCCGTCTTATGAAGAATAGGGGCGGACGCGGTGTTTGCTGTCAGAACATTACCGAAAAGACAGGTAAGCTTGCCGCCGCAATCGCTGTTGATGCGGATGACGATATTATGATTATCACAAACGAGGGTACTATTATAAGAACCTCGGTTTCCGGAATAAACGTATATTCGAGAACGGCAACAGGTGTTATTCTTATGCGTCTGTCCGAGGGGTGCGTTATAAACAACGTCGCAAGACTCGAAAAGCAGGAGGAAATAGAGGCAACCTCTGCTGACGTTGAAAAAGAAATAAGCAGCGAGGAAAAAAATACCGAAAAGGATTACGCCGCAGAAAAGCTCGGTGACGAGGCAGAGAGTGACGAGAATAAGGAAGAGGGCGAAATCTGATGAAAAGAATTTCGTTAATCTTAATTTTGATACTCACCCTCGGTACGGTTCTTTCGTCTTGCGGAAACAGGGATTACGACGAGGCTGTCGTCAAGGCAGAAACCCGTGTGCTTCTTGAAAAATCCAAGGCCATAAACGAGGTGTTTTACGGTGTCGGAATGACGGTTGATTCAAGTCTGTCAAGCTTGATTACCGGCTACTACAAGCCTGTATCCAAGGAATATCTCGGTGAGCTTGGGGTATCCAATTTGAATGGACTTCGGGAGCTTACAAAAGAGGTTTATACCGAGGAGCTGTCAGAGCTGATTTTCCAAACCAAGTTGATCTCGGTTAAGGATTCTGCGGGTAACGTAGTTGTTTATGCGCGTTATTTTGAAACAAAGGTAAATAACGAGCAGCGTGTTATGGTTTATACTGCTGCCGACCCGATGTACGAAAACGACGTTGATTATCTGTATGATACACTCGTTGTGCGTGGCTCTGACAAGCAGCATATAATAGTAGAGCTTGACGTAAAGCTCACCACCTTTGACGGCTTCTCAAGAGTTGAAAGAATAGAGATTCTTTTGCTTGAGGAAAAGGACGGATTCAGACTCGACACCTTGAGTTTTGCAAAGTATTGATTACAAAAAACAACAAAAAATAAATAAAAACTATATAAAGCCGCAACAAGCGGCAGGGAGGTTATTATGACATTTCAGGAAAAACTCGTAGTAATAAGGAAGATTATGGGCTGCACCCAGGATGACGTTGCAAGCGTTGCAGGCGTATCCAGACAGGCAGTTTATAAGTGGGAGTCGGGACAGTCTTATCCCGAAGTACCTACCCTTGTTAAGGTAAGAGATTTCTACAGAGAGTCAGGCTCAAGCTTTGGCTTTGGCGAAATCACAATCGACAATCTTCTCGATGACAACTTCGTTGTGGAAATGCCCAAGAAGAGAAAGAGAAGAAAGAGAATGAACAAGGATGTTCAGCGTCAGATTGAGGAAATCGTAGAGGCTGAAGAGAAGGGCGAATCACCCACAAAGACTCTTGAGCAGCTTCTTGCAGAGCTTAAAGCTCCGTCTAAAGCGGCAGCTCCCGTAGCTCCCAAGGCAGCACCTGCTCCCAAGGCAGCACCCGCTCCCGAAGCAGCTCCTGCACCCGAGGCAGCACCCGCTCCCGAGGCAGCACCCGCTCCTGAGGCAGCACCTGCTCCTGAAGCAGCACCCGAGGCAGCTCCCAAGAAAAAGAGTCTGTTTGGCGGTCTTTTCGGAAGAAAGTAAGATTTTTACATAAGAGCGAATAAAGCCCCGACCCTTTGCCATAATTAAAAAAGCAGGGTGCAGAAAAGCTTAAAAGCACAACCGAGATTTTAATATTCGGATTTCTGCGCTTTATCAAAACCGACGCTCGGTATAAGGCTATGACAAGCAAAGCTTGTTTTAAAATTATACGGCTTCGACATAAACTGCGTTAATTATCACAAACGAGGTGATATAATAGTGAAGGGTTACCAAAAAAGAGTCGTGTTTATGAAAAACACCGGCAGTGAATTTTTTGATGAGGCTTATTTTGTCGTTTGCGATTCGCACAAGAGCAAAAGCGAAGCGGATATGATATCCGAGGCTAATCGCATAATAGACGAAGCAATGGGGATAAAAGCTCCCGTGAGCGGCTGCAACCGCAAGGCTTGGAATGTGCTTTCCTTTGCAGCCGGCTCGCTTCTTACGGCTTTATCCTTTGTAATTTACTCTGTTTTTTTCTGAAAATTAACAAAAAAGCATAAAAACTGCCGCAAAGCGGAAAATGGCTTGCGGTATTCGTATCTTGCGCCCCTTTTGCAAAAATGCATAAACTAGAGGTTTTGTGAGGTCACAAAATTAAAACGAAATTTAACAAAATTGTCAGCTTCGCACATAAAATGACAAGCTTTGTTTGGCTTTTTTCAAACCTGCAAAACTACAAACTTTTGTTGACGGATGAGCTTTATACGCTTTTTGAAACCTGCAGTTTACACTCCGCAAAATTTTGTTTTTGGGGCGGCTTTAAAAAAGCAATCGTAAAGAGGCAAAAGTCACAGCTTTTTTGTTTTTTCATACCTTAAAGAAGTAGATTGCTTGATTAGAAACAGAGGTTATAAAAGTTATTATTACCCCGCACGTACGTGTGGGATTTTTTGGATTGATAGATAGATGAAAAATGAAAGCAAAAACAACCTGAAAATAAAAGGCTCGGCAAAAAGCGAGTCTGTATCAGCCACGCTCGTAAAGGAGCGCCCGAATAAAAAAAGAGCCTTTGTCAGAAAGACTGTGTCAAATCCTGCCAAAGCGGCGGAGCTGATAAAAGAAAAAGCGCCCCTGAAGCAGAGGTTAGTCGAAAGCGGCGAAGCTGTGCAAAAGAGAGCTTCCCAAAAAACAGCAAAGAACAAGCAGGAAAAAGCCGCAAAGGAAACCAAAGCGGCACAAAAGCTTAAAAAGGGTACAAACAAGTCGGCTGAAAAGGGCAAGACGGCTACCCAAAAGAGCGCAGAGAAGATTCATCGAAGAAGCGGGCGCTCATCTCACAACGCACAGCCCCTGCGTGTCATATCTCTTGGCGGACTTCAGGAAATAGGCAAGAATATGACAGTCCTCGAATATGGGGAGGACATTATAGTTATAGATGCGGGTATGGGCTTCCCGGATGAGGATATGCTCGGAATTGACCTCGTTATACCCGACATTTCCTATCTTGTAAAAAATGCGCACAAAATACGGGGAATACTTATAACACACGGCCACGAGGACCACATAGGAGCAATACCTTACGTGCTTTCTCAAATAAACGTGCCGATTTACGGTACAAGGCTTTCGCTTGGAATTATAGAGGGCAGACTTCGTGAAAATCCACCGCCAAACACCCCCGAGCTTTACACGGTAGAGGCGGGCGACGTTATAAATCTCGGTGTTTTTCGTGCCGAATTTATCCACGTTAACCACTCGATTGCAGATGCTTGTGCGATAGCTGTAAAAACTCCGCAGGGCACGGTTTTCCATACGGGCGATTTCAAGCTTGACGTATCACCGCTTGACGGTAAAATTATGGATATATCAAGAATAGGTGAGATTGGAAAAGAGGGTGTCAGGCTTCTGCTTTGCGAATCGACAAATGCCGAGAGGCCGGGCTTTACACCGTCCGAGCGCACCGTTGGCTCGTCGCTTGAGCGTGTATTTGCGCAGTATGAAAAAAGACGCATAATAGTTGCGACCTTCTCCTCAAACGTGCACCGTGTGCAGCAGATAATTGATTGCAGCGCAAAGCACGGACGGCGTGTTGCGGTTCTTGGCCGCAGTATGATAAACGTAATCGGTGCGGCATCAGAGCTTGGGTATATAAATCTTCCCGAGGGTACGCTGATTGATGCAGGTGAGATAAAAAAATATCCGCCCGAAAATATAACCCTCATAACCACGGGTAGCCAAGGCGAGCCGATGTCTGCCTTGTATAGAATTGCCTTTGGTGAGCACGATAAGGTTAGGCTTTCGCCGAATGACGTTGTGGTTTTAAGCTCCAGCGCCATACCCGGAAACGAAAAGCTCATAGGAAAAATAATAAATGCGCTTGTGCGCTCTGGTGTTAAGGTTGTAAACGATTCATCCGAGGAAATCCACGTTTCGGGTCACGCCTGCAAAGAGGAATTGAAGCTTATGATGGCGCTTACAAAGCCCGAGCTTCTTATGCCGATACACGGCGAGTACAGACACCTCTATGCCAACCGTGAGATAGGCGAGTTTATGGGAATTTCGCCCTCGGATATCTTTATCAGCGAGCCCGGTCGTGTGCTTGAGCTTGACAGCCGTGGTGCGAGGTTTGCCGAAACGGTAGCTGCGGGCAACGTGCTTGTTGACGGCTCGGGTGTTGGCGATATCGGAAGCGTGGTTCTTCGCGACAGAAAGCATGTGTCCGAGGACGGTCTTGTGGTTGTGGTTGCTACTGTGGATATGGATGGCAGACAGATTATTTCAGGGCCTGACATCGTTTCTCGTGGATTCGTTTACGTAAAGGAATCAGAGGAGCTTATGAGAAGCGCTCGAGGAATTGTTGAGGCTTCCTTGCAAAAGGCGCTTGACAAGGGACATACCGACCGCATGCACCTTAAGGGTGTAATCAAGGACGACCTTGCCAAGTTTATTTACAAGGAAACTAAGCGTAAGCCTATGATTCTTCCTGTTTTGATGGATTTATAATCCT
>JAZOWX010000016.1:0-5433 GCA_045659405.1 Eubacteriales bacterium
AGACGGCATTTTTGAGCCTGAATGGGCGTTGAGAGAAGTACAGCAACATCACATGAGAGATTTGAAAAAACGAGAAAAAGAAGTTTTGAAAGAGTACGGCAAATTACCGTTTTGATGAAAATTATGTTTTACATACAAAAACGCAACGTCTTTATTTGCGACAACTGCGGAAAGCGGGCCGAGTATTTACTCGGTCATAACCGAGAGGTACGCAAATACGGCTGGGCAATATCCAAGGACTATCAGAAGTGCTATTGCCCGGAGTGCAAAGGTATGTTCACCTCTGTTGGCTGTATGGGAACGCCACAAACGTGGCGCTCCCCCGGCCATAAGTAGTGAACTGCGAGCTGCACGTTGAATGGTGGTAAATCGAAATGCCACGATTATTTTTTTAGAATAATGGTGTACGGCGCAGTACACCCCGGAAAAGAGGTTATATGAAAAAAGTAAAGTTAAAGAACAATTTACGCAAATATCGTAAGAAGCGAGGTGTTACCCAAGCGGAGCTTGCGGATTACGTAGGTGTATCGAGAACGACGGTCGGGAATATCGAGCGTTGTCAAAGCGCTGCAGGGTATATAACTGCGCTGAAGATTAGCTTTGCGCTAAAAGTACCCTTTGAAAAGGTGTTTAAAATCGAAGAAAGAAAGAGATTTAAACTGAATTCAGAGGAACTATGAAAATAAAAGAATACGTTTTAAAAAACAAGGTCCGGGAATATCGCCTGAAGCACAGCATTTCACAGCGTGAGCTTGCCGATGCGGTGAGCGTATCCAGGAATACGATAAACACAATCGAGCACTCTGACGTAGATATAGGGGTCAAGCTTGCAATGAAGCTGTGCCTGTATTTCGGTGTGCCGTATGAAGAATTATTCAGAATGGAGAAGAAAAATGAAAAATAACAATGATTTGCTTATTGAAATAAGCGAGAGATTACACGAGCTTACAATGTCGCTCGCAACGCTTGTAATAGAGCGCTATGATGATACATCGGAAGAACTGGATCCACTCGGAAAAGCCGTCGAGCTGCTTACAGAAGCGGAGCTTATTGTGGACGGTGAAATCGAGCATAGCGAAACCTATTTGCTGCTTAAGGCTGACGGTACGTATTCTCGGGTAAATATACCTTATCCCGAATTTAACGAGAACGTGCATAAGCTTATCGACTGCGATTGTTTTGAGCTTGTGGGTATCCGGGATAAATTCTATTTGGTTGTTGATGAGTGTGGGAAGCTCTACAAAGAGCCAAAGCCGGTGAATAAAAAAGCTTCTCTGTTTTACCTTGGTTCGCTTCACGGCGATATGATAGTCGGTGACGTTCTTATCGGAAAGCACGGCTACGTGGACGGTGAAGCGGATATCGTGGGCCTCTCGGAAAACGAGCTTAAATGGTATGAAGGCTTGTTGGGGGGGATTAAATGATAATCTGCAATAAATGCGGCAGAGAGATAATCGAGAAGCTTCCCGAGGAGCCGCAAGAGGAAGCTTCGGGTAAAAAGGCTTCCCGGGCGAATGCCGTTAAAGTGGAAGCACCGGTGCGCCGGGAAACGTTGGTGCTTATGCCATACGAGAGAATTCCGAATGGTTTTAAGGTCAAGGAAGTAGACCTTTGCGGCGTGTGCCGTACAAAGCTCGAGCGTGAGCTTAACCGGGTGAAATTTGAATTTCTTTTGGTGCAGCCAACGCAAGAGGAAGAATATGCACAGCAGATAGCTTCAGCTGTGCGCAACATTGAAAATATGAAAAAGTGAGGTAATTGAAAAATGACGTTTTGGGAAGTATTAAGTAATATGTCGGATTTTCTTTTTGTTTTTAGCTGTACGCTATTCTTCCTGATGTTGATATCGATAGCGTTATATAGCATTATAACAAAAACATCGTTTGAAGAGATTATGAAAGCTGGCGCAATGGAAGATATAAAAGAAAATGAGTGCATTAAGCGCCTGGACAAGCTCCAGGATACGCTTGACTGTCTTGCATCAAAGCATTTGGATGCAGAAACCATGCGAGAGCTTCAGGGAGCTTCTGAAGAGTCTGAAAACCGAAGAAAACAATACATAGCCCCGGCATTAGAAAAGCTCGAGGATGAGCTTGACGAGGAGTCCTTTGAAGAGTGGGCAGGAATGCTTAATTCCACAACTGACCGTCTTATAAACATTTATTCGGAACAAATGAAGCGTGCATATAGCAAAATGCCGGCTGACGATGATATACGTCATGAGTGCAAACGTGCCAAGCTCGAGGAAGAAATCTATTATTGTAGATTCTTCATAGCCTTTTACAGCTTTGTTCAAGTGCAAGGGTTGGACGCTTTTGAGATATATCTGCGCCGAATGTGTTTTATGCCGGCGAATGAGGAAGCAATCGAGCGTAAAAACAATATCGAGGGCGAAGAACCCGAAAAGCAGCGCAAAACGTACATGCCACCTGAGCTCACTTTTCTTGAAAACGAAGCGCAAAAAATGCGTGAAGACTTAGAAATATCGGAGCAGAAAAATGACGAGAAGTAAACGAATACTTTTTATCGTTTGCACTCTCTTGATTCTTCTCGTCTTATGGTATTGTGTGTTTACCGGGGGGCAGCTTGAATGGCAAAGTTAAAAGCATTATTCCCCCGGGATTACCGGCATTATATTTGTATAACAGCAACGCTGCTGTTTATGGGCATCGGATTTCTCTTTCCCAACGCTCTTCCGAGAGTGGCGGAAAGTGTTCGGGATTTAGCGACCTCTGTCGCATATTATTTTATGCGTGTAGTGTCGAGAGGATATAATCCTATACGTCCGACTGTTAACGCTATGCCGAAATGGGAATGGGCGGAAGAGATATGGGAGCCTTTACGGCTCTTCCCTTGGACCTGGGAAGAATTCAAGGTCCTATGGGTAGAGTACTGGGAGCTATGGGCAACGTGGGAGAACGTGGAAGAGTTCTTCTATTATCTCGGTGACGTTGCGTACATAGCCTCGCAGTATCTTATGATAATAGTGCCGCTTATCCCGGTGTTTATTATGAAAATAAAGAGCTACACTGCTCCTGTTCCGAAGCCGAAGAAAAAAGGCAAGTCAAAGCAGCTGAAACGCTTTGAGGGTTTTCTCTTCAATGCAATATACCCGGTCATTGCCTGGATTAAGGATTTTGTGTTCTTCCTTAGTGTGAACGATAAATATCCGAAAGCCTGGCTTACGCTTTGGTTGCTTCATTTTAACGTTCTAACGATAGGTATAGAAGCGTTTGCATATTTCTTCTATTTTGCGGTATCCTGGGACGTGTTAGGGCTTTACACGCAAGTCTTAAAGCTTCTGCATGACCTTACGCCTATGATTAGATTTCTTCCCGGCATAGTCTGGCTTCTGATAGGCATTTACATATACAATTACATTTGTCGTTCAATGGCATTTACACGGCTGTACCATAAGGAACGGTGCAACCGTGCGCTCCTCAATGAACGAGGAATAGTCACGACCGTATACGGTGAAATGGGTACAGGAAAAACGCAGCTCATAACCTCAATGGCTCTTTCTGCTGAGGTGCAGCAATGGGACGATGCGTTTAAAATTTTGCTCGAATGTTATCTCAAATTCCCGAATTTCCCTTGGCAGAATTTGAGGGATTATATCAAGCGAGAGGTCAGAGAGCGTAGGTTCTGTGACCTGGATGCAGTGCGAGCTCGCTTTGCAACGTTCCAGCAGGGCTTTGATTGGATGCTCGATAAGGGCTTCACACCGAAGACCTGGAAAGCCTACCGCAAGGCAAATAAAAAGCTTCTGAAAACCGATTTTACTTTCGGTTATGATTTTGAGCATTACCGGCATACGTATAACGACGAGCTTAAAATAACGCATCTATATGAGGTTCTTGCCGACTATGCGTGTGCGTACCTTGTCTTCACTGTACGGACGAGCCTTATCTTTGCAAACTATTCAATTCGAGTGGATTCTATTATCCGGGATATCGGCAATATGCCGCAGCGAGATAACGATTTCTTTAACCGTGAACCTGTGGCGAATAAGGCTCTGAAGCGGCATTGTCATATTATCAATATGGATATGCTCAGGCTCGGTAAGCGTATGCAAAAGGAATTCAAGCTTTCCTTTGGAGTCTACGTTATAACCGAGATAGACAAAGAGCGTAAGAATAGCGTAGAGCTGCAAGAGGAAAAGAAAAAGCAAGAAGACGTCAATCAGAAGAACGACCTGTTTAACGCTTGCCTTATGATGTGCCGGCACGCAGCCGTTATATCTAACCGGGTGTTTATACGCATAATATGCGACCTGCAGCGTCCTGAAGCTTGGGGCGCAGGCGGCCGTGAGCTCGGCGAGGTTATCTATATCGAGGAAAAAGGAAAGCTCGCCCCGGCATTACCGTTCTTCTCACCGTATTGGCTCACCGAGAGCTTGTTCTCCTGGGTGAGGGATAAATGGTATGATTTCAGAGATAAGTACGATTTTGAACGCCGTGACGGTACTCTCTTTGATTACCTTGTAACAAACGGTACGAGTATGATAAATAACCACTATGACAAAGTAAACGGTCTTTTTGGGCATTTTACGCTGTCCTTGCAGATTCAAAGCGGACGAATGGACGGAGAGGTAAAAAAAGGACGTTGGTTTGTCCTTACAAAGAAAGACCGAGCGAATCGCTATAAAACCGACTGTCTTTCGTCTGTATTCCATACCTACGAGCCGAATACAATGCACGTGGACGACTTTATCTGTTTTGCCGGTGACGTTGGCACGCTTGCGGAGAATGGGCTTCAGAACAGCTATTTCCAGAACGATATACGAGATATGCATCAAAAGGCTGCATAAAAAATACTTGAAAAATGAAAGGATTTGAGATATAATATGGCTAGACAATATGAAAAATTTTATCATGGAAAAGGAATACCTAAGACCGATATTGGCTCAAGACCCTTAAAAGGCGAACCGAATAGTAATATCGATACGTATTCTAAAAGAAATGGAGCTTTTGTATCTAGAAGGAAAATAGATGAAAAAGGCAAAGCTTACGTGGATTTAGACGTTGGAGATTTGCATCGTCCATATGATCACGCACATGATCTTGTATCATTGAGTGGTTTTCATAAAAATCATCGTTTCTTGACAAAACGAGAGCGAAAAGAGATTAATAAGGCAAAAAGAAAAAGGAGGATTATGTAGTTAGTATGTTTAACAAATTAACCAAAGAGCAACGCATATTTGCGGATGATATTGTTTCGGCTCTAAATAATAAGAACGAAATAACAATAACTTATAAGAGCAGTCAGTTTGTTGTTGATCCTCATGGAGGGCTTATACAGATTTATTCGCACGGGAATATAATTGCATATTATTCTGATGCAAGCGATTTTTTGTTGAGATATGAAATCGAAGGCAAACCTATTTTAGAACTTGCAGCAGAAATTGATTATGCTATATAGCGCGAAAGGGCC
>JAZOWX010000017.1:0-5908 GCA_045659405.1 Eubacteriales bacterium
AATTCTTTTCTCTTCTGTTGAAATTTTGACCTGCGTAAGGCCGAGAAGCTCTGCCGTTTTCGCCTGCGAATAATCCCTGAAATACCTGAAAATGACGATTTTTTTATGGAGCGGCCCAAGCTTTTCTATCGCCATACGAAGCGCAAGACGGTTAAAGCCCTTTTGTGTCTCCTCCTCGTCGGATATAACTGCGGCAAGCGTGGTTGAGTCGTCGTCGGAATAGGCGAACTCGTCGAGCGAGCGCACGGGTGTTGCCGCAAAAAGAGCAGAAGCCGCATCAGCGGCGCTTACACCGAGAGCCTCGGCAATAGAGGCTATTCCCGCATCCTCACCCATAGCTATACGGCGCTCACGCTCCTTGCATATCAGGGATGAGAGCTTCTTTTCCTCGCGCGAGACCTTTAACATTCCGTCATCACGCAAAAAACGCCTTATTTCACCGAATATAAGCGGCACGGCATAGGTCGAAAATGCGCATTCCCGTGAAAAATCAAAGGTACGCATAGCCTTGACAAGCCCTATGTGTCCGCACTCGATAAGGTCACTCATATCCTGACACCTGCCCGAAAACCTTGCCGCTATACTGTAAACCAGCGGGCTGTTAAGCCTGACAAGCTCCTCGCCTGCCTCGCTGTCACCCGCCCTGTAAGCTCGCAGAAGCTCCGGATTTTTGTCGTATGCACGTACCGCTTCGGTAGTATTATTTTTCATATACATCCTTGGGATATGGCTTAAGAATTTTCCTCATCAGAACAGTTGTTCCCCGCCCCGGCTTACTCTTTACAGTAAGGCTGTCGGTAAAGCTCTGCATAACAAGGAATCCCATACCGCACCTCTCTGCCCCGCCCAAGGTGGTAAAGCTCGGCGCCATAGCACGCTCGACGTCCTCTATACCGCAGCCGTTATCAGATATCTCAACAGATATTTCCGACGGCTCGTAGAGCCTGGCAGATATGTATATAAACTGACCGCTCTCACGCTTCGGGTATGCGTGAACAATGCAGTTTGTAACAGCCTCGGACACCGCACATCTCACGTCGGCAAGCTCCTCTACTGTCGGATTCAGCTCGGCAAAAAACGCACTTATAACCGAGCGTGCCACGCTCTCGTTAATACTTATCGCAGGCAGTCGTAATTTCATTTCGTTTATTATTTTTCTCATCTTTCAGCTTCCTTTTCGTTATCGCACAGGACTTACTGTAAAATATATAAATCCTTTATTTTTTCAACTCCGCAAATACGGATAAGCCGCATAATGTCGGCACTCGCACCGACAAGCTCTACCGAAATTGCGTATTTTTTAGCCATCTCGCATCTGCCGATTATCAGACCCACACCCGAGCTATCCATAAACGTCACCCGTGAAAAGTCGAGAATCAGCCGCCGTGGCATATTTTCTATCAAAGCGGCATCTATGCCCTCACGTATATATTTTGCCGCATGGTGGTCGATATCGCTCGGCAAAACAGCACGCAAAGCTCCCTGCACCGCCTTGATGATTACAGCTTCCTTTTCCATAAAAATCCTCCAAAACTCCACCGCCCGGCATCACGGCAGACTTCATTTTTATTGATTTTACCATAAAGGACGTAAGAATATTGTCGTATCAGGACGAGAGATAAAAATTTAATCAACAAGGTGAAGCTTTTCGGCAATCGCCCTTTTCAGCTCGTATTTTTTTCTTTTGTAGCTCACCTCGCTCATCTGATACAGCTCGCTTTTGGCATACCCTGTTTTTCTTCCTATTTCATATATAAAGCGCTCCGCCACCCCCTCTCCGACAGTTTCCGCCGCCGCTTCGTAAATACGAAAATTTATATAGCGGTATTCCATAAGCGTCCGTTTGCCGTAGCTGCCCTCGGCAATTGCCTGCTTTCGCCTATGGTAATCAAGGCATAGCGCTACTATCACGTAGTCAAGCGTATTCATAAAACTCCCCCTCCTTTAGCCACATTTTCAATTCAGCCTGACTAGGATAGCGCATTCTTCGTATAGGAAAGCTCACAGCGAAGCTCGCATAGCGTGTCCTCCAGCTCGTGAAGCTGTAAAAGGCTCTCCCTCGCACCGTCCGCAAGCTCGTACAGCTCGGGCAACCACTCGTCGGGGTCATCCTCCGCCACCTCGGAGAGCATTTGCATAAGCATATCCCTGATATTGAGCATTGAATTTATCTCGGATATAGCCTCACGCACCTCTTTTATGTCCTCACGTATCTCTGAAAGTGAGCGATATATATGTCCGCCCTCACCCTCGTACGCATTCATTCTTATGTACATTTTATCGCCTCCAATCACTTATTATGTTACATTCGAAGCCGAAAGTAACTTATCACGTGACTATAATAGCACATAAAAAGTAACTTGTCAAGTGATTTTTCAAACTTTTTTCGAAAAAACTATTGCATAACAAGTTACTTTGTGTTAAAATAGTCTTGCGCACAATGAAAAACGCATTTTCGACTTTTATAAAAAGCGCCGCAGACAAAGAGAGAAATCAAATTGCGACAGCCGTGCAAAAAGAGAAACGAGGTATAGTTATGATAGCATCAAGACTGAAATCACTCAGGAAAGAAAAGAGGATGACGCTTGACGAGCTTGCGGCAAGGGTAGGCACGAGCAAGCAGACGATACACCGCTATGAAAACGGAATAATCACGAACATTCCGCACGAAAAGATAGAAAGCCTTGCCACAGCGCTTGGGGTAACTCCTGCCGACCTTATGGGCTGGGAATACAATTCTACCTTTAATAATATAGTACCTATATCAATAAAAAGGCTGCCGATACTCGGCGCAATATCCTGCGGTGAGCCGCAGTATGCAAACGAGGAGCACGAGAGCTTCGCCGCCGCTGACAGGCATATAGACGCTGATTTTTGTCTTATTGCAAGCGGTGACTCTATGACGGGAGCGAGAATATTTGACGGTGATATAGTGTTTATACGCTCGCAAAACAGCGTTGACAATGGTGAAATTGCGGCAGTTATAATAAATGACGAAGCAACGCTGAAGCGTGTTTACTACTACCCCGACGAGGGAAAGCTTATACTCAACCCCGAAAACCCGAAATACGCACCGCTTGTATATATCGGAAACGAGCTTAACTCGATAAAAATAATCGGCAAGGCTGTTGCCTTTCAGAGTGCGGTGGTGTAGCGCCAAAGGCGAGGTGAAATGATGAGCGAGGCTCATCGTGAAATGTTGCTTCGCAACTTGAAATGCTCGTCTTTGCCAAGCTTGAAATGAACGCAAAGCGTTCGTGAAATGAGCGCACAGCCGTCGTGTTAATCAAACGAAGCAAGTCAATTTTTTACACAGAAAAAGCGTTACTTTGCAGTCGCAGAGAACGCTTTTTTATTCGGGTTTTTGGTAAAATTTGTAAAATATCGTTTTTTATTGTTGACATTCATATTTATCTGTGCTATAATAACATCGCTACACAACTTAATAGAGCAAATTTTTATGCGAGCGTGCGTTTTACATTTGGTAAAAATGCATTCTCTGCTTTTTCGCGTTCGCAAGAATTTGCTAAAAAGTTGTGTAGCAACAATCGGAGTGTGTGTTTTTCGGTGCGTCAGCTTCGGTTGGCGCACTTTTTATTTTCAGGGGGTGTACCATATGGCAAAGATAGATAAGCTCGGCAGACTTGAAATACCAAAGGAATATAGAGAAGAGCTTGGAATTCGGCTTGGCGATGATGTTGATATGCTCCTATCAGACACAGAGGTTACAATAAAAGCAAAGGCCGTAAACTGCTGCATTTGCAGAAAAAAGCTTGATGCCGGCACCACAGTTCCGCTTTGCGAGAAATGTATCACAAATCTTTCCCAAAAAGGTGTATCAGAATAAATAATTGAGCAGTTTTATATTCATCACGAAAAGTAAAAAGCGTTACTTTGCCACATCAAAGTAACGCTTTTTGTTATGTTAAGTTTACATTTTCAACCCTGCAAAAAGCGTAGGGCTTCAACATTATTTATTTGCACTAATAAATTTTCGGCTACTTGCAGAGCAAAGAAGAACACACGTTTAGTTTTCGTTTATGCCCTAATACGAAGCCCGGGCGCGCGGATTTGGAGCAGAATTTTTCGTTCTCGCCCGAAGCTGTACAAATGTACTGCGAGAGGAAGCAAACGAGGATAGAATAAAAAACTTTAATAAAAACGGAGAAATTCGTAGAATTTCAACCCTATTATATTAAGTTAAGACAAAATTTAAGTGGAGATACTGATTTCACAATATCTCCACTTGTTTTTTATTCGGTTATGCCCAAAGGCGTCCGTCCCGAAAAAATTACCACATAAAGAACTCACTGCCGAGTATCTTAAGGATTGCTTCGGTGTAGAAGAAGTCACCGTAGATAATCGGAATGTTGAGTCCGATTTTCGAGGTGTCGGTTTCGTTCTCTCTGGGGCATCTGTCAGTACCGTAGCCGAGCATATAGTCGGTTTCGAGATCGAAGTTGCAGAACTTCTCCATAGCACGGAGAATATTGATAGCAGCGTGTGTGTAAAGACCGCCGTAGTACTCGGGAAGAACACGTCCAAGCTCGAGAAGACCGCAGGCAGCGCAAGCCGCTCCTGTCGAATCGTAGTAGCCGAGGTCGGGCGCTCTGAAGTCAGCTCTGGGAAGCCAATCGTCACAGCAGGCAGCTATAAAGTAGTTAGCAACCTTCATCGCTGTATCAAGATATCTCTGCTCACCTGTATGAATGTAGGAGATTACGAAGCCGTAAAGCGCCCAAGCCTGACCGCGTGACCAGGATGAGCCAACCGCATAGCCCTGACCGCCGTAGGTCGCTACAAGCTCGCCCGTATCTCTGTTATGCTCTGCCTGGTGAGCTACCGAGCCGTCAGGACGGATGTGATGAGTTATGGTAGTATCTGCGTGGCACATTGCAAGTCTTCTGTATCTGTCGTCACCCGTCTGCTCCTCTGCCCAGTAAAGGATAGGGAGGTTCATCATACTGTCGATAATCGACCAGTCCTTAACGTGGCCCTGACCGTGCCAAGCCTTGATGAAGTTAGCGGTTGCAACGTATCTGCCGCAAAGGGTTGCCGCAGCAAGGAAGCCTCTCGCCTGCGACTCCTTATCACCTGTCAGTCTATATTTTGCATTACTTGTAAGATGCCACATAAAGCCAACGTCGTGATGAAGCTTGAAAACGTCACCGAAGAGTGTCTTATCAAGAAGCTTTTCGGAGCATTCGAGAGTTTTGAGGTAGTCCTCGTTACCCGTCTTTTCATAAAGCATAGCGTTAAGACCGCCCCAGAAGCCGTTTGTCCACCAGCCGGGGTTGGTTTCCATCATATCCTTATGGATACCGTTCTCATCCACAAGGTAGGGGAGCTTATTGCGGGAGCGAAGCGTAACCTTGGACATTTTATTGTCTATTTTGGCAAACATTTCCTCTGCCCAAGCCTTGTTTTCGGCAAGAAGTTGTGCGTTTGTTTTCATTTTACAATCCCTTCTTTTATCAAGTAGTTGTCTTTAAAAATTACGGCTGCTTACCGAAGTATGCCTGGATTCCGCCGTCTACATAAAGTATCTGACCGTTTACAAAATCAGATGCAGAGGAGGAAAGGAATACTGCGGGACCTGCAAGATCCTCGGGATCGCCCCAACGACCTGCGGGAGTCTTGGTCTCAGTGATGAAGATATCGAAGGGATGCTTGGATCCGTCGGGCTGAGTCTCACGAAGGGGAGCAGTCTGAGGAGTAGCGATGTAACCGGGGCCGATACCGTTGCACTGAATGTTGTACTGACCGTACTCGGATGCAATGTTTCTGGTAAGCATCTTAAGACGACCCTTTGCAGATGCGTAAGCGGAAACGGTCTCACGACCGAACTCACTCATCATGGAGCAGATGTTGATGATCTTACCGCTTCTCTGCTTCATCATAGAGGGAA
>JAZOWX010000018.1:0-17680 GCA_045659405.1 Eubacteriales bacterium
AAGTTGTAAGCCTCCTCGAACTTCTTAACGGTCTTCTGAAGGTCTACGATGTGAATACCGTTTCTCTGAGTGAAGATGTACTCTGCCATCTTCGGATTCCACTTCTTGGTAGGGTGACCGAAGTGAACGCCTGCTTCAAGCAACTGCTTGATAGTAATTTCGAACATTTTATGTTCCTCCTTGGTTTTTTCCGCCATAGCGACACAATATTGCGACTCATAGAGCACCGGCAATATACCCACTCGCTATGTGAGATTTATTTTTACTGCGTCAAGCACAGCCTAAATATATTATCATAAATAATTGCAAATAGCAAGAGGAGAATAACGCTCTTTAGCATAATTTACAATTTATTCACAATTATAGCAGAGTTGGCAGAGTTATAAGCGCACCGCCGACTCTCGAATATATAGGCTCGGTGTGTGATATCGGGAGCGGATTTTTGCCAAGTCCAAGCTCTATTGTCAAGGATGGAATTCCGATAGCGCCCGTATAGTCGCATAGACCTCCGTATTTGGCGCTGCCCGACGGATATACTACACGGTAGCCTACCTCCCCCGCAAAGCTTGCGCCAAGGCGCTGTACCCTTGACGTTTTGGGTGAAAAATACACCTCCTCGCCCTGCGTGTGAAGCGAAACCACAAGAGCCGGATTCAAGCTGCGCACAAGATTTGCCATAGCGTGCGTCTCCGGCTCGCTCTCCGGATACTCGCCTGAATACTTTGAGGGGGCGGAATAAAGCCCCTCCTTATTCTCAATCACCTTATACTCGAAAAATCCGAAATCGTAATTGTGATTGAGGTCAACGCCTCTTGCGTTTGCCTGCCAAAGCTCAAAATTGCCCCCGCAAATTTTCTGCTGTCTTTCTTTCAGTATGTTATCTCTCCCCTCGCCGCTGACTATTGCCAATCCGTCAAGATTTAAGGCGGGAACAACGAAAAATGTAAACTTTTGTAGTAAAAATTCTTTATTTATGCCATTTACGGCTTTGCTTCTCTTATCAACGCACATATCGTAAATCAAAGCGAACAGAATGTTTTCGCACAGCGCTTCAAGAGCGTGATGAACGCCTACGTAAAGAATCGGGCGGCAACCGCAGCCCAGCCTGTACATATCTATTTCACGACCAAGCAGGGTGTTGCCAAGTGTGGAGCGCGGCACACCGCAACCGTCAAAAAAGGAGCTTATCTCGCCTCGTCTGTTTTCATCTATTTTCTTTCTCAAAATATCTCTTTTATCCATAGGTCACCTATATTCAGATTTTTTTCGGTTTTTGTTGAAATAACGGAAGCGATGTGATATAATGTATAAATAAAGTCTGCGAAGGCACAGACACAAACGGTTAGTGGGAGATACAGATGAGCTTTAATACATACGGACTATACAGACGCACATTCGGAATATTCACGGCACTTTGCATATTCTCGTATTTTCTCTTTCATTTCAACAACTATCTGCTCTTTGACGGAGAGCTTTCGGCTTATGCCGCTCTTTACGACACGCTCGAATACGTGCGCTACGTCATATCAGACCTGATATCATTTATTATACCCACAGTATCAGCAGTGCTTCTTGCGCCGCTTACCTTCGAGCGCCGTGCGCATAAGCTCTACCCCACAGCACTTTTACTAGCCCTGCCCCATATCTTCTATAATATACCGTACTACTACGTTTATCATATCGCATACCACTACGACTCGATTGAGTCTATATTGATATCAATACCGCTCTCGATTTTAATTTCGCTTTTTACCGCTCTTTACACGTTAGCTCTCGCCTACGTTTCAAGATACGTATTTCTTCGTCGCGGCGGCGAGCCGCACTCGTATTCTGCACGGGCTGTCTATTTTTCGCTTTCTCACAGCTTGAGCGCATCAATTTTCTCAATTGTATTCATACATTTTGCAATCAACTTTATAAACGAGCTTATCGATGCGATAACCTTCTTTATAGAATATGCCGACTCTTACAGAATTGGTGAACTTATCTACATACTCGGACGCTTTGTTTTAATACTCGTGCTGATGCTTTTCGCACAGTGGCTTTGCACCTTTATACACAACAAGGTAGTTTCGGGAAGATTTTCGGATGACGACAGCAACCAGACGGAATCAGGCGAAAAAAAGGCCGAATAATTTCGCACGCACGACGGTAAAAATTTTGATAAACTAGGGCAGAGGTGCTTTCTTTTGCACCTCTGCCCTGTTTGTTTTTTATTCGGTTAGCCTGGATACGGAAGCCGGGGCAAACGGATTTAGAGCAGAAATCGTCGGCTGACACGCGAGAGATGTACGAGGGTACAGCGGACTCCTTCCACCGCAAGAGGTCCCCCTCCCTCAAAGATGGAGGCTGAACGACGATAGAATAAAAAACTATAATAAAAAATGAGAAAACCGTAGGTTTTGACCTTGATTTTCTCACATTTGATAAACTAGAGCAGAGGCACTTTGATTTGCAGATTATGCCTAAATACGGAAGCCCCGATTTTAATCTAAAATTGCTTTGGCGATACCCAAATTGCTGTTGCCGAGCACCTTTATTATGTTTACAATAAGCTCGTGCTCGTCCTCGGGGATGTTTGTGAAGTCAAGCTGTACCGTCATTGAATCGGGTATGCTCGCTTTCACGTGGATTTTAAGGTCGTCCTTTTTGTAGTATGCCACGGTGGTTTTAATCAGCTCGCCAATCTGATTTATGGAGTTCGGGTCAACGCTGTGACGGAAGAGCAGTCTTACAACGTAGGACGTGTATATCACGCTTTCCTTGGGTGCGGGAGCTTCACGCTTCTGTGCGGTTTCTCTTAAGATACGCTCCCTCTCGGCTTCACGCTCGGCAGCCTCACGCTCGGCATCAAGCTGCTTCTGGCGCTCCTCGGCAAGACGGCGGCGCTCAAGCTCTGCACGTGCAGCTTCCTCTGCTGTGCGGCGGCGCTCCTCCATTTCTGCGATAGCCGCTTCGGCAAGACGAGCCCTCTCACGCTCCTCTGCAAGGCGCAAAGAGGCTATCTCGGCTAAAAGCTGCTGCTTTTCGGAATTGTGAAGCTCGTCTGCGCTCACCTTTTCGGCAACCGCCTTTTCATAAAGCGCATTTGCACGCTCACACTCCGCCAAAATGCGGTCACACTCACGAAGCGCACGTGAAAGCTCGGCTTCAACACTCTTTCGTCTTTCGATTTCTTCCTCTATTTTCAGGCGAAGCTCTGCTTCAAGCTGTGCCTTTTCAGCCTTGATTTTGTTAACCGAATCGCTATCGGACTCTGTCGTACAGCAGACTTCCGACTCATCTATCTCGTCGGTTTCGTCAGCCTCATCAGCCTCATCGGTTTCGTCGGATTCGTCTTCACCGTCAAAGTCTTCGTCATTATCGAGCTTCAAAAGCTCCTCAAGCAAAAGCTTTTCCTCTTCTTCGATATCCGAAAGCTCGTCCTCACTGACAAGCTCGTCGATGGAAGCCGCATCATCCTCAAAATCATATTCGGAATCGTCGGATTCCGCGGGGGCATCCTCATCCTCGGACTCTTCGTCCTCATCCGAAGTCGGCTTTTCTTCCCAAGGGAGTGTGTCGTCCTCGTCTTCTTCGGCTTCCTCTGCCTCGTATTCTTCGGCTTCGTCTTCTGCTTCGGGCTCTTCGTCCTCCGACTCTGCCTCGGCATCCTCCGCATTTATCTGCACCTCAAGAGAAAGTCCCTCGGGCATAAAGGAAAGCTCATCGTCCGCCTCGTCATCCTCACCGTTTGCCATAACAGTTTCCTCGGCTATCTGTATAGCTCGGAGCAGCTCGTCGTCGGGAGTGCTTGGCATAGGCTCTGCCTTTGGCAGGTCGGGGGCGGTGTATCCTATTTTTTCGAGAATTCTGTCAAGCTCGTCGTTAACCTCACCCGACTTGACCTCATTTTCCTCGGGCAGCTCACGGCGCACAAGCTCGCCACGCTTTATAGCCCGTTTTATAAGCTCACGCCACTCGGTGACGTTTTTCCTGCCCATTGCCGCCTGATATTTGGATGCGGATATGCGTGTAAGGAAGCGGTATTCCTTTTCTCTCACCTTTTGCGAAACGTCCTCGCCAAGCTCGAAAACTATATTCTCACTCGACACGTTATCCGACACCGAATATCCGACAGCCGAATCAAGCCTTGTCCACTTTATCCAAAGGTCCTTGGCAGACGAGGTTTTATCCGATATCAGAATTCTTCTGTATGTCACGTTATCAGAGGTATGCTCCATATAGGTTTCGGGCGCAAAGGGCATCTCAAGTCGGATTCCAGTTGCCGAAAGTCCAGACACCGCCATTGCCCCCTCAATCTCACGGTTTACAGCATACGCAAGCTCATCAAGGAAGGTTTGCGAATACTTGCCCGAAAGCTTTACCGAATCTATAACCGTGTTGATATGTACGGGAAGAACACTGCCGTCAAAATACATACGCCGCCCGTCGGTTACGTGACGGAATGCATCGGGCGCAGACTCAAGAACATCAAAGAAAAGCGGTGATGAACCTACGTATGAATAGGGGATGCCGCCGACAAAATCGGCTTCGTTTTCCACGCTCCACCTTATCCATACTATCTCAAAGGACTCACCGAGTATAACCGTCAGGGGATAATAGGCAAAGCCCATATTTACAAGGTTATCGCTGATAAAGTCCTCGTACATCTGCACACCGACAAGCGCCCCGCCGTATTTTGTCTTCAGTTTTGGCATAAGCGTCTCGGTAAATGAGGATATAAAGCCCTCACTCACCGTATCGCTGACTATTTTATTGTGATAAAAATCGAGAATCATATATTCCCTCTCTTTTTACGTTTGTTTCAAAATTTTACAAGCATCAAAGGCAGGAGTAAAGAACGTTTCTCACTCTCGGCTGATAATATTCCTCTCTCGGATTAAACGAGTGCTTTGCATAAACTGCCGCAAGACCGATATCGGGGTCTACGTAAACAGATGCTCCCGCAGCTCCGCCCCAGCCGAATTCGCCAAGATTGCCGATAGAGCCGCCTGCCGCCTTGTCTATCAGCGTGCGCACGCCAAGTCCGTAGCCGTAGCCTGCAAGCTGTGGCCAGTCAAAGTTCTTTATCTGATTTGCATCAAGCGTGTTGGTATGCAGAAGCTCAACTCCGCCCGCGGATAAAATCCGCTCACCTGTAAGTCCAAGACCTCTGTTTGCAAGTGCCGCCGCAAACTTTGCGTAGTCACCCACAGTTGATACAATTCCTGCGCCGCCGCTGTCATATTCCTCACCAAGAATGAACGGGTTTGGTTTCCCCACGTCGAAGAATTTTCCGTTCTTGGCTTTGCCGTATTTCTGCGCCTCGACACGGTCAAGCTTTAGGTTGCTGTCGTCGGGTATAAATTCATACTGCGAAGCCATATTCTGCTCTATTTCGGGGGTAATGTGGAAAGCGCTGTCCTTCATTCCGAGCGGGTCAAAGATATTTTCCTTTACGTAGTCACGGAATTTCTTACCGGTAACTATGGATACGAGCCCTGCCAAAACATCGTGGCACATACTGTAAAGGAATTTCTCACCCGGCTCAAAGTGCAAGGGGTCGGATGCCATACATCTGGCAACAACGGCAGTATCCATTTTGCCGCCTGTAAGCTCAAACGCCCGTTCTATACCCGCCGTTTTCTTATCGTAATTAAAGCCTGCCGTCATATTGAAAAGGTTTTGAATTTTTATGTGCCTTGTCGCCTTGACGAGCTCTCCGTCATCACGCTTTATATACATATCCTTGTATTCGGGGATATAATCGTAAAGCGGGTCGGTAAGCAAAATCCGTCCGCTCTCAACAAGCTGAAGCGCCGCAACTACTGTGGTTATTTTGGAGCAGGAATACAAATTAAAATGCTCCTCACCCGTCATCGGTGTTTCGGTCTTTAAATCCGAATAACCCGAGGTGTAGTGAAACACACGCTTATCGCCAAGATAAACCTGAATAGTGTTACCCGGAGCATAGCCTGCTTCCACAAAATGGTCCATAAGATTTTTAAGCTTGTCAAAATTCATTTTTGCCACCGTTTTTCCCTTCACCGTCAATTAATTTAGGAGCTTACATTTTAGTATAACATAATATTTTTGAAAATGCAATAGTTAATATTCGACATTTTTAAGCTCGGTCGAGCTGTGGCACGGGCAGAATTTTTCTTCCCACAAGCATAGGCTTACCGGTGTACTGTGAGAACGAAAGAAGAAAACCTGCGAAAAATCGCAGGTTTTCAACACTATTACACTTTGTTATCGTTAAGCTTCGGTTACTCGAAGCTCATAGGATAACAACGCATTTTCTTTTCGGTTATGCGGGTAATTATTTAGCTACTATATGGAATGCAAATCCGCAAATTTCATCCTTGAGATATACGAACTTCGGCTTACCTGTCTTTGCATCGTAGGTGATTGTAGACTCGTCGAACTCGTAGCCCATTCTCTTAAGGAATGCCATAGCTCTGTCTACGAAGTTTGTCTTGATGCCGATGTGGCCGCATCTGCCGGGGCCCTTTGCGTGCATCATCTCAAACTCGCCTGCAAACGTGGACTTGCTGGTCTCTCTTGTCGGCATACCAAACATAAGCGAGATAAGCTTTGCGCCACGCTCTGCCTCCTCACGGTTGTCGTTGTTGATTCCAACGTGAGCAAACTCGAAGCCGAGCATCTTTGTAACAGCGTCCTTTGTAAGAGCGGTGATTTCGTCCCACTTCTTTTCCTTAACAAGCTCATCCTTAACCATAAACGAGCCGCCGCAAGCAACAATCTTATCGAACTTGAGGTACTCAAGAAGATTATCCGCATTGATACCGCCGGTAGGCATAAACTTAAGCTGACCGTAAGGAGCAGCCATAGCCTTAAGCATCTTAAGACCGCCAACAGCTTCAGCCGGGAAGAATTTAACCGTGGAAAGACCAAGCTCAAGAGCCGCCTCTACGTCCGAGGGGTTGGAACAGCCGGGAAGCATTGTAATACCCTTGGAAAGCGCATAAGCGGTAACCTTGGGGTTAAGGCCGGGGGAAACGATGAATTTCGAGCCTGCGGCAATAGCGGCGTCAACCTGCTCGGTTGTAAGCACTGTGCCTGCGCCAACGAGCATATCGGGATATGCTTCGGTAATATTCTTTATAGCCTCTGCTGCGCACTTTGTTCTAAAGGTGATTTCGGCTGCGGGAAGTCCGCCGTCGATAAGTGCTTTTGCAAGCGGAACTGCATCATCGGGATTCTCAATTTTGATAACCGGGATAAGACCTATGGAATACAGCTCTGACATCATATTGTTGTTCATAACTTTCTCCTTCGAGTGTTTATTTTATTTACACTACAATTATACAATAAAGCAGGTGCGCACTCAATTGCAAAAATTGCTGTTGGTATTTGCAAAAATTGCCGTCATCAAAATAAAAAGCGGCTTGACAAAAGCGCCTGTCTGTTATATAATGATATCGAATTCTAATAAATTAGGAGACGTGTCGATGAGGATAGTGCTCGTAAGCCGAAACAGATATTTATGGCAAAAAATCCGCCTTTTGCGCCCATCCGACGAGGTAACGCTGACGCAGACTGCGACGGATGATTTTGACAAGCTTATATGGGATGCCGACACCGCAGAGGGGATTATACCCGCCGAGGCTATCACGCTTTCACGCACAGCGCCCGCTATGCTTGATGCCGCTTTCAGCGAGGGAGAGCTTGGCATAGCTCTCGGTGAGTGTGGGGCGGAAAGAATCAGCGTAGAGGAAAATTCACGCACGGTTATGCTTGACGGGATGCGAATCAAGCTCACCGAGGTGGAATTTGCGCTTTTCTTCGAGCTTTACCGTGCAAGGGGGTGCTTTGTGCCGAGGGAAAAGCTTATTTCGGCTGTGTGGGGGGATATCGGAAACGACAGCCTCATCAACGTCTACATACACTATCTGCGTGAAAAGCTTGAACGCGGAGCTGAAAAAATCATATTTTCTTCCCGACGCGAGGGCTACAAGCTGGAGCTTTCGGCAAGGGTGGGATAACACCGACCGCCAAAGATAGAAAATCAGGGAGATAGAAATGCTTATAATAAACGAATGCGGCTTTTCGACAGTGCCGCACGAAAAAATGAAAGAAGCGATAACAGAGCTAATCAGGGGCAAACGGCGCTCGTATCTTATAGTCCCCGAGCAGCAGACGGTCACAGCAGAAGCCGAAATGGCGCTTGAGCTGCCCGAGGATGCTCCGCTTTTCTTTGAGGTTACGAATTTCACAAGACTTTCGGACAGCGTTTTCCGCTCGCTTGGCGGTGTCAGCCAAAAGCACGCAGATTCAGCCGCTCGCTCGCTTATAATGTGGCGCACGCTCACCGAGCTTTCACCGATGCTTGATATGACGCGCGGACGATCTGACGTGAACGACGGACTTGTAAAAAAGGCGCTTTCGGCGCTTGGGGAGCTTAACTCGGGGGCAATAGATGCCGTGGAGCTTGCAGAGCTTTCGGAGTGCGCGGATATAGGCGCAAGACTAAAGGGCAAAATATCCGACATCACGATGATATCCTCGCTTTTCGGGAATATACTCGAAAAAACCTTTGGCGAAAGGGAGGATGCCCTCATACGCTGCGCTGATGCTCTTAATAAAAATCCCGAGCATTTTTCGGACACGGTATTCTTTATCGAGGGCTTTACGTCATTTACCGAGCCGCAGTATAAAATAATCGGCGAGCTGATGAAAAAAAGCGAAATCAATCTGCACCTGCCGCTTCCGAGATACGAATACGACGGGTTTGAATTTTCCGAAATCCGCCATACGAGGTCTCGCATTTTTGCCATAGCCAACAAATACGGCATACAGAAAAAGCAAATACGTGACATCGGATACGACAGCAAACGCCCGACAATCCTGAACGAAATTATGCGCCTTATGTGGCGCACAGATGGCGAAATTGACAATGATAGTTTGCAAAAGTCGGATTCTGTACGGATATTTGAGGCGCACACACCGTTTGACGAATGCGATTTTATCTGTTCGGATATAAAGCGTCGTGTTATGGCGGGCGAGTCATATTCGGACTTCGCAATTATATCGAGAAGCCCCGACGAATACATCGGTGTGCTTGACGTAGCGCTTGAAAAATCTAATATTCCCTACTTCACCTCGCACACCCACGATGCATCCGAATACGAGGCTGTAAAGTTCATTTATTCAGCCTATTCGGCATCCGACACGCTGCGCCGTGAGGACGTTATATCATATATGAAATGCGGCTTTTGCGACATAGACCGAGATGCGGCTGACGAATTTGAAATGTACGTCGAGCGTTGGCAGCTTGGCGCACGTGCCTTTTCTTCGGGAGAGCTTTGGAATATGAACCCCGACGGCTACACCCTGCGCAAAAGAGAGGAGTGCGATGCGGAGCTTGAGAGGATAAACCAAACGAAAGAGACTGTACTGCGTCCGCTTATCAGCTTCGGAAAGCGCATTTCGGGCACACACACGGTAAAGGAGCACGCAGAGCTGCTTTTCGAGTTTCTACTTGAGATGAAAATTCCCGAAAAGCTTGAGCACAGACAATCTAAAATTCAAGGCGGCATATCGCTTTGGAAAATAATTGCGGATGCGCTTGATACGGTTGTCCGCACGCTCGGTGATATGACGGTTACAAAGGACGTATTCCTCTCACAGCTCAAGATACTTTTCCGCTCGGTTGGAATAGGAAGAATTCCGTCGGTTATAGACGAGGTTACCGTCGGCGGCGCAGAGATGTTAAGACTTTACGGAAAGCGGCATATTTATATGCTCGGTGTAAATGCGGGCAAATTCCCGAAAAGCCCGAAGGATGAATCATATTTCACCGAAAAGGACAAGGCTACGCTTTCCTCGCACGGAATAAACATCACAGCCGACCTTGATTTGCGCTCGGCAAGAGAGCTGTTCTTCTTCTCAAGAGCTGTAAGCTTTGCGGAGGAAAGCCTCACGCTGTTGTATTCGGTGTGCGGTACTGATTTTTCCACTCTTGCAAAATCCGAGGTAATTTCAAGATTTTCCGATATTTCCCGAAAAGCTATCAAGCCGATAAAAATAGCCGAGCTTCCGCTGAAAGAGCGAATCTTCTCGCCTATTCACGCAGGCGAGCTTATCGGTGAGCTTGGCGATGCGCAAAGAGCCGCTGTTGAGTCAGCACTTTCTGTGTGCGGCTTTGCTCCCTACCCCGCATCCGACAGAAATATCACAAATGACGATATGACACTTGGTGAGGAGGCGCTGTCTTCTATATACCGAGGCGAGCTTGCCTTGACGCAGACGAGGATTGACAGCTTTGTCAAATGCCCTCTCAATTATTTCTGCAAGTACAACCTCTCGCTTTCGGACAGCGCACCGTACGAGGTCGGCCACTCGGGTATCGGCTCGTTTGTACACGCAATTTTAGAAAACTTCTTTTCCGAGCTGAAGCGAGAGAATAAAGAAATATCCGAGCTTACCCACGACAAGCTGGAGGAGATAACATACAGCTCTGCAAAAAAATATATGGACGAGCTATACTCGCTATCCTCAAGCTCGAAAGAAACAAAAATTATGCTTGAGCGTGTGTACAGAGCGACGCTTCCCGTCGTGGAGGATATATGCGACGAGCTTTCAGCCTCACGCTTCGCACCTGAATTTTTCGAGCTTAATATAAGACGGGGCGGTGAGGAAAACCCCGAGCCCGTGCGCTTTGAATATCCAGAGGGCGCAGTTTCGGTATACGGACAAATAGACAGAGTTGATACCTTTAAGGATGGCGAAAACATCTACGTAAGAGTTATAGACTACAAGACGGGAAACAAGCGTTTTTCACCCGATGATTTGGAAAAAGGTGAAAATTTGCAAATGTTTCTTTACTTAAAATCAATAATAGACTCAAAAAACCAAACGTTCAGGGAGCGAATCGGAGCAACAGACCGAACAAAGCTTATCCCTGCGGGAGTAATATACGTAAAGACCTCACCCTCGGACGTCAAGGTTTCCACAAATGACGAGAGCCTTGTATCTGCCGAGCTGAAAAAGACACGTGAGCGACGGGGTATGATACTTGACGACGAAATTTCTATTGAGGCAATGAACCCCGAATATCTACCCGTAAAATTCAAAAAAGACGGCACACCGACAGCCGACAGCGCAAAATATTTCTACACCCCAATGGGTTGGGATGAGCTTATGAATACGCTCGATGACGTCGTCGGCAGCATATCGCAAAGAATGAGGTGCGGCGATATACGGGCATTCGCAAAGGGGCAAAAGAATGAAAAGCTGCCCTGCGAGTATTGCGAGTACAAGGCGATATGCCGAAAAACCGCCTACATTTAAGAACTTCCCTATTTGAGTGAAAACCTGCCGTTTGGCAGGTTTTCTTCGTTTTATTACTTCGTTTTCTATTGCGCTTTGGCAACCACGCCTTGCGTATATCCAACGGTTTTTCCTGAAATTTATGATATTTTGTTTGGTAAAGCGCCATATAGCAATCAGCGGTTGCGCTGTGGCGCAACGCACACTTGGTAGACTTATCTTTTTTGATGTGATAATATATATTCAGGGCATTTTAAAAGATTAAAGCATAAAATATTACAGTGCGGAAAATATGAAAATAGAGCTTTTTTATTTTCGGACGAATTGCGCTCGTAAGCTTTATGGCATTTAAAAACTAAAAATCAAAGGAGCAACTTATGACCGTTGGTGAAAAAATAGCGCTGCTGCGCACGTCGGGTGGAATCTCACAAGAGGCGCTTGCAGAAAAATTATCAGTGTCAAGGCAGGCAATTTCAAGCTGGGAGATTAATCAATCTCTGCCCTCGGTGGACAATATACTTAAGCTTTGCGAAATTTTCGACGTAAGCGCAGATGAGCTTTTGCGAAGCGAAACTCTCGCTTCATGTGGAATTTCAAGAAAGAAATATTTCGGCACGGACGGCTTCCGTGGCGAGGCAAATATCACGCTTACCGTGAATGAGGCTTTTAAGGTCGGACGCTTTTTGGGCTGGT
The DNA here is from genome assembly GCA_045659405.1 of Eubacteriales bacterium. Lineage (GTDB taxonomy): Bacteria > Bacillota > Clostridia > Oscillospirales > CAG-272 > UBA1740. The sequence goes on from JAZOWX010000018.1 coordinate 11,971, forward strand.
ATTACACCTTTGGCGGCGGACGTACGTCGCAGAGCGCACATAGCAGAGCAAAAATCGTAATAGGCAAGGACACACGCCGCTCCAGCTATATGCTCGAATATGCGCTGGTAGCCGGAATAACAGCCTCGGGCGCTGATGCATATATGCTGCACGTAACGACGACACCCAGCGTTTCCTACGTGACACGTCAGGACGGCTTTGACTGCGGAATTATGATAACCGCTTCTCACAACCCGTACACGGACAACGGAATAAAGGTTATAAACAGAAACGGTGAAAAGCTTGACGAGCCGGCAACCGAGCTTATCGAGGCTTATCTTGACTCGGATATGAAAGCGCTCGGTATAAACGATTCCGACCTGCCGCTTGCAAAGGGCGAAAAAATAGGTCTTATCGTTGACTACACCTCGGGCAGAAACAGATATATCGCATACCTCATCTCGCTAGCATCCCACTCATACAAAAAACTGCGAATCGGTATTGACTGCGCTAACGGCGCATCCTGGACTATTGCACGTGCTGTATTCGGAGCGCTCGGAGCGCACGTTGAGGTTATCGGCGCAGAGCCTGACGGTGTGAATATAAACCGCGAGTGCGGCTCGACAAAGACGGATGCACTCTCAAGGCTCGTGCGTGAGCGTGGGCTTGACGTCGGATTTGCCTTTGACGGTGATGCGGACAGATGTATAGCCATTGATGAAAACGGCAGGACGGTAGACGGTGATGCGATAATGTACGTTCTGGCAAAGCGCTTCCGCTCCCGTGGAATGCTCACCTCAAACACCGTTGTTGCGACGGTTATGTCAAACAGCGGATTTGTAAAATCACTTGCAAACGAGGGCATAAAATGCGAGGAAACCCAGGTTGGTGACAGATTCGTTTACGAGCGTATAAAGTCGGGTGACTTTTCACTCGGCGGCGAACAGTCGGGTCACATAATAATCAAAAAATACGCAACGACGGGTGACGGTCTGCTCACGGCAATTATGATATGCGAGGAGCTGTGCGACAAAAAGGCAAGACTCGCAGAGCTTTGCGAGGGACTGTGCCTTTATCCCCAGTATACACGAAACATCCGTGTCAGGGATAAAGAGCGTGTTATGTCGGACAGCGCAGTTTTGTCAGCGCTTAACGAGGTTCTGGGGCTGATAGGCGACAGCGGACGCGCTCTGATCAGAAAGAGCGGCACAGAGCCTCTCGTCAGAATTATGATAGAGTGCGAAAGCGAGAGCAAATGCGAGGAATACGCAGAAAAAATAGCCGATGCTATTATCAGCGGAGGACACGCAGTTGGTTAAAAATGTAAAGATAAGTGAGCTTTTTTCGGAAATTCCCGACTTTCTTCAGGATTTTTTCGGTTCTTGTGAGTATCCGTGGGAGCTGCTTCCCAAAATCAAAGAGAAAATACGTGAAATAGCCGAGCGTGCGAATTTTACCGAGATATCCGACGGTATCTGGGTCGGTGAAAACGTAAAAATCAGCGAAAGCGCAACGCTTATACCGCCGCTCATTATTGGCTCGAAAACCGAAATCCGCCCCTCGGCATATCTGCGTGGCAACGTAATTATAGGCTGTGGATGCGTTATCGGCAATTCAAGCGAGGTTAAAAATTCGATAATTTTGTCGCACGTGCAAATACCGCACTACAACTACGTTGGCGATTCGATACTCGGCGCTCACTCGCACATGGGGGCGGGATCGGTTTGCTCAAATCTGAAGTCGGATGACAGTGCGGTGATTATCAGGGGTGCGGAAAATTATGAAACCGGTCTTCGAAAGGTCGGGGCATTTCTCGCAGACGGCGCTGATATCGGCTGTGGCTGTGTGCTCAATCCCGGAACTGTGGTCGGTGCTGACACCTCGGTCTACCCCCTCACGGCACTGCGTGGCGTATACCCTGCCGGATGCATTGTAAAATCGACAAACGAGGTCGTAAAAAGAATATAGTCACAGCGCCAACAAAAGCCGCTTTTGGGGCGGCTCTATCACGCAAGTGACCTGACAATACAAAAAATAGGCTGAAAACGCTTTGAGTCCCCTGTGGGCAGGAAGTATTTTCAGCCTATTTTTATTATTTACCGTTTTTTAACCGTTTACGTCGGCATTTTTGCATTCAGCGTTTTTGCCCTCGGCATCCTTGCCGTCAGCGTCATTTGCGTCGGCATTTTCGCCCTCGGCATTCTCTGTGTCTGTCTGCGCATCCGAAGCTTGTTCGCCCTGACCGTCAAACTCAAACACTACTTGAGAATCATCAGCGTCTGCTTTTTTAGTTCTTTCTCCGTCTACAACCACAAGATTCTTTTTATTAAGTCGCCAGGTGGTAAATTCACCGAGGAGTGTGTAAATAACAGATGCCAGAGGAATAAAGAATATCATACCGAAAAGTCCGAGCAGACTTCCGCCGACGAGTGCGGCTATCAGCGTCCACACGGGGGTAAGGCCAACCGAGTTTCCAACGACGTGGGGGTAGATGAATTGGTTTTCGGTAAACTGAACGACGGTGTAAACTATTATGCAGAGCAAAACCTTATCCGGCTCTGCAACAAGGGTAAGAAACGCACCGACGAAGCAAGCGCCGAAAGCACCTATATAAGGCAGGAATGCAAAGAGTGCCGTAAGCACCGCAACAAGCTCGGGGTACGGAATACCGAATGCCAGGAAAGCAAGATACATCAGCACACCGAGTATTGCCGCCTCAATGCACTGCGCCGAGAGAAATTTCGTGTAGGTATCCCTGACAAGTACATAAACGTGACCGAGAAAACGAGCCACACGCTCGGGGAATACCGAGTAACCGAGTCTTCTTACCTGGACGTAAAGCTCGGACTTGCTGAGAAGCGCGTATATGCATACGACAAGAGCAAATATAAGATTTACGAGCGTCATAAGCATTGATTTTACAGTAGTAAAGAGCGGAGATATAATTGCGCTCAAGTTGAAGCCCATATTATAGTCTTCGTCAAGATGCAAGAAATCAACGACCTTTTCAAGAATTGCGGGGTCAATGTCGTTTTCCTCAAGCAGCTTGGTAAGCTTCGGAATCTGGTCCTGAATGATAGAAATTACGTCCCCGATTGTCTTTGTAAGCGACGGAATAGCAAGCATAATGATTGCCCAGATAAAGAATGCGAGCAGCGCCAAAACGAGCAGTACACACACGATATCCACAGCCTTGTCCGCAGGACGCCACTTGGACTTTCTGAAAATAAGCTCGTAAAGCTTCCTGAAGCCCTTCATCGGCACGTTCAGCACGAACGCCATTATAAATCCGAGAACAACCGGCAGCATAAGCTGATAGAGCGTTTTGAAAAATCCGACAAAACCGCCTAAATTATTGAGCAGGACAAACAGTCCCACCCCAAAGGCTATGCATATCAACAATTTCTTTAAAGATTTATCCATTAAAACCACCGGTCCTTATAAAATCATAGTGTTGCTATGTAATTTTATCACTATATTATGAATTTTTCAAGTACTTTCTAAAAAAAGGGAAAATATTTTAAATTTGTTATTATCTGCCGTGCTATGAAAAAATGCGCACCCCGTCAAAAAAAGAAACAGCCATATCCGCAAAGAGAGGCTGTTTCTTTTATAAAATGCAAATATATATTTACTTTAAATGCGAATTAATACATTCCGTCCATTCCTGCGCCGGGAGCTGCTGCTACGGGTGTGGGCTCTTTGATATCCGAAACGACAGCCTCGGTTGTAAGCACGGTGGAAGCAATGGATGCGGCATTCTGAAGTGCCGAGCGTGTAACCTTTGCAGGGTCTACTATACCGCACTCAAGCATATCGCAGTACTCCTCACGGTATGCGTCGAAGCCGTAGCCAATCTTGCCCGACTCACGAATTTTCGAAATTATAACCGCACCGTCAAGACCTGCATTATCCGCAATCTGCTTCATAGGAGCTGTGAGCGCACGGGAAACTATTACAGCGCCCGTCTTCTCGTCACCCTCAAGGCTTTCGATAACCTTATCGACAGCGCTCATTACGTTGATAAGAGCTGTGCCGCCGCCGGCAACAATTCCCTCCTCAACAGCCGCCTTCGTAGCGTTGAGAGCATCCTCGATACGGAGCTTCTTTTCCTTCATCTCAACCTCGGTAGCCGCACCGACCTTGATAACCGCAACACCGCCTGCAAGCTTTGCAAGACGCTCAAGAAGCTTTTCCTTATCAAATTCGGAGGTGGTAACCTCAATAGCCGCCTTTATCTGCGCTACTCTGTCCTTTATCTCCTGCTTATGACCCGCACCGTCAACGATGATGGTATTTTCCTTTGTAACCTTAACCTGACGGCAACGTCCAAGCTCGGCAACGGTTGCATCCTTAAGCTCAAGACCGAGCTCCTCGGTAATAACCTGCGCACCCGTGAGGATTGCGATATCACGGAGCATTTCCTTACGTCTGTCGCCAAAGCCGGGAGCTTTAACAGCAACGACGGTAAACGTGCCGCGAAGCTTGTTCAGCACGAGAGTTGTGAGCGCCTCGCCCTCTACGTCCTCGGCAACTATAAGCAGCTTCTTGCCCGACTGAACAATCTGCTCAAGCAGGGGAAGAATTTCCTGAATATTGGATATTTTCTTATCTGTAACAAGGATAAGGCAGTCGTCAAGCACAGCCTCCATCTTGTCTGTATCTGTAACCATATAGGGCGAGAGGTATCCACGGTCAAACTGCATACCCTCAACAACCTCGCTGTAGGTTTCAGCGCTCTTTGACTCCTCAACCGTGATAACACCGTCTGCGGTTACCTTATCCATAGCATCAGCGATAAGATTTCCGATAGTGTCGTCACCTGCTGAAACTGCGCCGACTCTTGCAATATCTTCGGTGCCCGAAACCTTTTTGGACTGAAGCTTAAGCTCCTCAATTGCCGCATCAACAGCCTTGAAGATACCCTTTCTGAGTACCATAGGGTTAGCGCCCGCAGCCACGTTCTTCATTCCCTCGTGGATAAGCGCCTGCGCAAGAAGAGTTGCGGTGGTTGTACCGTCACCCGCAGCATCATTTGTCTTTGTAGCAACCTCACGCACGAGCTGTGCGCCCATATTTTCAGCCGCATCGGGAAGCTCGATTTCCTTTGCGATTGTAACACCGTCGTTTGTGATGAGCGGCGCACCGAATTTCTTATCAAGCACTACGTTTCTGCCTTTAGGGCCGAGTGTGATTTTAACGGTATCGGCAAGCTTATCAACACCGCGAAGAAGCGCAGCTCTTGCATCTGTACCGTAAAGTATTTCCTTTGCCATAAATAAATCCTCCTTATTCTACCACAGCGAGTATGTCCGCCTGGCTCACGATAGTATATTCTGTACCCTCAAGCTTAACCTCTGTACCCGAGTATTTTCCAACGATAACACGGTCACCCTCACGAAGAGTCATAACAACCTCTTTACCGTCAACAATACCGCCGGGGCCAACCGCAACAACCACAGATACCTGCGGCTTTTCCTGCGCCGAGCCGGGCAAAACTATACCCGACTTTGTAGTCTCCTGGGCTTCTTCTTTTTTAATAACAACCTTGTCAAGCAAAGGTTTGAGTTTCATTTTTTGTTCCTCCGAAAAAACATTTTTTAGCACTCAAAGCTCGTGAGTGCTAACGCTCACATATATTTTATAACAACGCACCCTAAAAATCAATAGATTTCCTTATATTTCACAATTTGTTAACATTTTACTCATCTGCCGACCCACGGGCGCATTT
>JAZOWX010000019.1:0-9549 GCA_045659405.1 Eubacteriales bacterium
ATAGCCATATCGTAATTGTCGTATTTTCCCCACTTGCCGCCGGTGTAGAAGTTGTAATATGACATACGGCGCTTGTCGGTTTTGTTAATAACGTCGATAACAGAAGACTCCTTGATTTCGGGGTGACGTGCTAAAACTCGCTCTCGTCTGTGCTCTATATCACCGTATATAAAGATTCTGAAAACTCCCTCGCATTCACGGAGCACGTAGTCGGAGCATCTGCCTATAATAACGCAGCTCCCCTCTTGTGCGTATTTTTTTATTATCTCGGACTGGAGAATAAAGAGCTTGTCGTTGAGCGGCATCTTGTATCCGAAATGAGCGGTTGTGCCAAGAATGTTTGAGCCCATAGCCAAGGTGTAGAGCAGGCTGTTTGCAGCAGTCTCCTCGACCTCTTTGATTACTCCCTCGTCAAGCTCGCCTGCCTCTGCGGCATCCTTAATCATCTCTTTGTCATAAAGCGGAATACCGAGAAGCTCTGCGACTTTTTCGCCAATCTCTCTTCCGCCGCTTCCATATTGTCTTGCGATTGTGATAACGATCTTTTTTGACATAGTAGTCTCCTTGATAGTTTTTCTCACCGAAGCCGAAGGCGATACTGCCGTGCAATGTGATGCGGTATGGCTGACCTGCCATCGGTTCGAATATTGTTTTTTATAATTATCTTATCACAATTTTTTGATTTTGTAAAGGTCTGTTGGGATGTTTTGTATAAAAGTGAGATAAATTAAGCAGAAAATACAGCAAAAAGAACCAAAAAAATTCATATCTGATTGTTGAAATTTGTTTGTCCGTCATTGTGTCTTTGGCTAATTTCAAAAAACTTCAATTAGGATATATCTTCTACAACAGCTGCGCCGAGTATAGTTCTGCGACTTATTTTTCTGTAGCAAGACACATTCTGTAAAGGTAGGTTGCCGCCTGTGCACGGCTTACTGCGCTGTTTCCGTAGATGTTGCCGTCGTTATTTTCGAAAATCCCAAGCGAGTACATAGCATATACGCTGGGCCTTGCCCATACGGGAACGCTGCCTATATCAGCGAACACCTCGGATTCACCGTCTGCCGAAGCGCCCATAATTTCGGCAATTACCTTACCTGCCTCGTATTTCGTTATAATATCGTTCGGTCTGAAAACAAGCATTCCCGATGCAAAAGTACCGTTGATGATGCCCATTCTCTGCGCCGAGGCGACGTAGCCGACAAGCGAAAGGGGAATATCTGCATTATCGTCAAAATAGCTGGTGGTAACCGTGCTGTCGGGGCGTAAGCCGTAAGCCTTCATCGCCATAGCCACAAACTCGGCTCTCGTTACCCCTACCTCGGGATTGAAATAAAAGTCATCGCCCATCTGTGTGCCGGACATAACTCCCATAGCCGTCATAGCAACTGCGGCGGTGTATTCCTCACGCCCCGTCATATCACGAAAAACAACGTCACTCATACGGCGGTTTACCTCAAGATTTACGTAGATAGGCTCGCTGAAATTACCGTATTCGTCACGTGCAACGTAGGCGAATTTGTCAGCACCGATATATCCGTTGTTAGCCGAATAGCTGTATTTTCCGCTCGTTTTGTCATAGCTTATATAGCCGTATTTAGGGTATGAAACTATCATATATTCGATCTTATCTGCTTCAGGATCGGTAGCGGACATTTTGCCGTAAACGGCAATTTCGCCTTGCGCAAACACCACCTCGTCACTATTCTTTGCGCTTGGAGCATAGTTAACCTTTTCTGCGAGCTTCAAAATGCAAATCATTTCGTTCCCACCCAAAAGGTTGTCAATTGTAAATGTAAATTGACATTCGGTAACATCTTTTGAGCTTGGAACAAAAACTAGAGAGCCAACGTTCTTGCGTTTTATTTCCTGATTTTCACGAACTCTGCGTCCTGCGTAAATCAGAGCGCCGTCTGTTGATTTTGGGAGCGTTTTGATTGTCAGTGTATCAAAATCCGCCACACCGAGCGCTCGCTTGAAATCCGAATCCGAGAATACTACTCGCTGACCGACAAGACCGCCCTTTATGAGCTTCGTTTCCTCGCAAAGCACCTCTACGCCCGTGCCGAAATTTGCGTTTGCCGTGGCAGAAAAGATAGATATTGCAGCCGCAACCAAGACAAATAAAGCCGTAATTTTTTTCTTCATATACCCTCCGAAAATAAAAATTTCTATCACTATCTTTGACAGCTTCGGGAGTAAATATGCACAAAATTTTCCTGTCTTTTTCTCCCCGGGTAAAATTTAATTTATTGTGAACCGAGTTGACATAATTTCTAATTTGGTGTATACTTTTATATATTACACGCACACGTAACAATGCGCTGTGCGCACAGCTTGGAGCTTGGAATGAAAGAAAACAAAAAAGCGAAAACAGAAGAAATAAAAAACGCAAGTTCTGCCACAGCGGCGGAAGTAAATATTGAAAAATCAGCGGCTAAAGTAAAACCTGAAAAGTGCAAAAAATCAGCAGGCAACAAAAATGTCGCAGCAGCGAAAGCGGGTGCTAAAGAAAAGTCGGATGTCCGCAAAGAAAACGACAGCACAAAAGCTGTTAGGGGCAAGAAAAAGGCATTGCTGATTTCGGCGGTAGCTCTTGGGGCGCTTCTTTTGGTTGGTGGCATTATATGGCTGATATCGGTTCTTATTCCCGATGCTGCTCCGCCCAACCGTGAATCCTACATCAGCGGAGATTACAGATACGTAATACTTGACGACGGCACAATTGAAATTTCCGAATATCTTGGTCAGAAAAAAGTACTTCAGCTCCCTCTTGCAATTCATTCAAGAACGGTCAGCTCAATAGGCGAGGGAGCTTTTATGGACTCGGACGTTGAGGAGGTTATGCTTGGTGATTTCGTAAAAAATATCAGCCAGTATGCCTTCTACAATTGCGAAAATCTAACCTCCTTTGACGGCAGTACGGATCTTAAAACAATAGGTGATTATGCCTTCAGCGGATGCACCTCATTGGCAGAGGTAAATCTCGGAGCGGTTGAAAGCATTGGAAATTACGCATTTTCGTCAAACTCGGTGTTGAGAACGCTGACGGTTGCGCAGAGCATCAAAAGTGTTGGAAATAATGCGTTTGAGGGTTGCGTGCTTCTTGCTGAAATTAACTGTGAAAACCTTGAAAAAATAGGCGACTATGCTTTTTCGGGCACAGCCGTTACCGAAATGACGCTTGCCTCGGCACAAAAGCTTGGCAGCTATGTATTTTCGGGCGCAGAAAAGCTTACTCGGGTGTCGTTTGGCTCGTCACTTTCCGAGCTTTCAGCGTATGCTCTGCGTAATTCGCCCGTGCTGGCGCTTGTTGAAATTGACAGCGCAAATACAAAATATAGGGTAGAAAACGGAGCTGTAATTGATATTTCAGCCTCAACACTCGTCTATATGCCCCCGAAATACAGCATTGATGTATTCAATGTTCCGTCGGGGATTTTGGAAATAGCATCCTTTGCGTTTGAAAACGCATCGGGTGTCAGAAGCGTAGAATTGCCCGATGGTCTTAAAAAAATCGGTGACATGGCTTTTTATAATGCCGAAGGTATCGCTCGTATCAGCATTCCCGAAAGCGTTGAAACAATTGGTGGTTTAGCCTTTTATAACACGCATTGGTATACAACGTTAACCGACGAGTTTACCGTTGTCGGTGAGGGTATTCTTTTGAAATACAATCCCCAAAAGATTGACGGTGTGCTGACAGCTACCGAAAATGCCGATTTGCTATATAAAGAAAGCGGTAAGCCTTACGGTGTCAGCCTTACAATTCCGACTTCGGTTGGCGGTAAAACGATAAAGAAAATCAGTTCTGCATTTGCCTATTGTCTTGACCTTGTCTCGGTTAGCTTCCCCGAGGGCAGCTTCGTCTTTGAGCGTGGAGCATTTTATTACTGCGACTATCTCAGTAATGTTGATTTCGGCTCGGCTGAAATCACGCTTTCGAGCAGCGCATTTGAGCATTGTATTATGCTCGAAAGCATAGTCTTGCCATCCGGAATTGAAGAGATACCCGACGCTACATTTAATCAGTGCAGAATGCTGAAGTCGGTTGTTATGCAAAACGGAATAAAGAGAATTGGTGATTACGCATTTTCGGGTTGCGAAAGCTTGACAAGCATAATCTTGTCAAATACGCTTACGGATATCGGTGCATATTCCTTTTTCGGAACTATATCAATGGACTCAATCGCCTTGCCCGAATCTCTTCGCACAATAGGCGACTATGCGTTTTCCGAGTGCGGACTTGTTTCGGTCACTATTGGTGGCGGAGTAGAGAAAATCGGCAGATACGTGTTCTGCGATGCGAGCGTGCTTGAAAACGTCGTAATAAACACCTCGTGCGAAATGGGGCAGGGTATGTTTATGGCCGCCAAGCGTCTGAAAAACGTTATCCTTGGCAGCAACGTAAAGGCTATATCCGATTCCGCATTTTCAGAATGTACCTCGCTCGGTGTAATAAATCTGCCGAAGAGCTGTACGAGAATAGGAAACAACTCATTCTACGGCTGTTCGTCGTTGAAATACGTCAATGCGCATGGCGATATTGAAAGAATAGGCATATACGCTTTCTTTGCAAACAGCTCGCTTGAAAATATAAATCTCAACAAAAGCCTTAAAATAATAGAGGGAGGAGCATTCTATGGCTGTTCTTCCTTGAAATCCATAAAGCTGAAGGGAACTGAATTTGTCGGCTCGGAGGCATTTGCAAACTGCACGTCGCTGGTAAGCGCTGACCTTTCGTCGATAGGGTATGATCTGTCGTCAAGCATATTTGCGAATTGCACCTCGCTCGAAGAGGTAAAGCTGCCGAATTATCTTGAATATATAGGCTCGGGAGCATTCCAATCCTGCCTATCGCTTGAAAGCATAAAGCTTCCCAAAAACCTTTTGCGCATCGGCTCTGATGCATTTGCGGGTTGCACGGCACTTACAGAGATTGATTGGAATGACAAGCTTGAGGAAATTGACGGCTCTGCTTTCCATTACTGCACGGCGATAGAGAACGTGAGCTTACCTGCAACTGTTAAAAAAATCGGTGACTTTGCATTTGCCAACTGTGAATCGCTTCGTAAAATCAGTATGCGCTCTGTGGAAAGTCTCGGAGAAAACAGCTTCTCGGAATGTTATTACCTGCGCTCGGTTGAGTTTGGTGAAAAAATAACGAAAATTCCCAATAACTGCTTCCGTGGATGCACGTCTTTAGTCACGGTAACTCTTCCTGACAGCGTAAATCACATAGGCGAAAACGCATTTTTGCGTTGCACGTCTCTTAAGAATATAAATTTGCCAAGGTATCTTCTCGCAGTAGGAAATAACGCATTCTCGGAATGCGTATCAATATTGAGAGTGGATTATCCAGGCACGTCAGAAAGCTTTGCTGCGATAGTATTCGGCTACGGTAACGAATATCTGACAAACGCCTATACGGGAAATTAATCATAAAAAAGGGGGGGCTTGAGGTGCTGAAAATCGAAATTGCGGGAATAACCGTTTCTCTTGAGAATAAATACCCTTTTATTGAAGCTCTCGCCCGTCCGTATTTGACCGATAAAGCTCCTATGTTTTCGGTTAGTGCGGAGAATGCAGAAATAGAATTTGAGCAGAAAAAGCTCTCTGTGTCGGCAGGCTATGCCGAATCTGTGGTTCTTTACTCGAAAATTGCCGAGCAGCTTTACTTGTATGATGCTTTCGTTATGCACGCTGTGGCAATCGAAATGGACTCAAAGGCGTATCTCATTACAGCGAGGAGCGGTGTGGGTAAAACCACCCACGCACGGCTTTGGCTCGAAGCCTTTGGTACACGTGCGAGGATAATAAACGGCGATAAGCCGATAATAAGAAAAATAGGAGGTAAGCTTTATGCCGCAGGTACACCCTGGTGCGGAAAGGAACGGCTCGGAAATACCTCTATGTGCGAAATAGAGGCGGTTGCCGTGCTTGGTCGGGGTCTTGAAAACCGTGCGATAACGCTTTCCCCGACAGATGCGGCAGAGCCGCTTGTAGGACAGCTTTATATGCCTAAATCACCGGTTTCAATAGCCTCATCGCTCACTCTTCTCGATGAGCTCATCAAAACGAAGAAAGTGATAAAGCTTGAGGCTGATATGAATATTTCTGCGGCTCGTGTTGCATACGATGCAATGAGCAAATAACCGAATTTGACAAAATTGACAACAAAGAGTTACATAAAATCGAAGGAGTATGAAAAAATGGCATTTATTAACGACAGCTTTATGCTGAAAAATAAAACGGCAGAAAAGCTTTATTCAGCAGTAAAGGACTTGCCGATAATCGACTACCACTGTCACCTCTCACCGAAGATGATAGCCGATAACCACAAATTCAGAAACGTTACGGAGCTTTTCCTTGGCGGAGACCACTATAAATGGCGTCAGATGCGAACCGCAGGAATTGACGAGGAGCTGATTACGGGTAACGCCACAGATTATGAAAAATTCCGTGCCTTTGCCACACTTATGCCTCGACTTATCGGAAATCCGATATATCATTGGACACACCTTGAGCTTGCGCGCTACTTCGGTGTTTATGAAACGCTCAGTGAGAAGACCTGCGACGAAATTTGGAATAAATGCAATGAGCTTCTCTTGCGTGACGACTACCGTGCAAGGGAGCTTATAAAACGCTCAAACGTCGAAGCGCTTTGTACCACAGACGACCCGATAGATACGCTTGAGTATCACAAGGCACTTGCCGATTTTGAAGTAAAGGTACTTCCCACGCTCCGCCCCGACAAGCTTATAAACATTGATAAGGATACCTTTACGGATTATATTGCCGAGGCGAAAATTAAAACCTACGATGATGTGTTGAAATTTATCGAGGACAGAGTTGCCTACTTTGCCGAGTGCGGATGCCGTCTTTCCGACCATGCCTTTGACGCTATTCCGTTTGCAATAGGTGATGCGAAAGCCGTATTCGAGAAAAAGATGCGTGGCGAGGCTATAACTCAGTGGGAGGCTGACGTCTACAAAACCGACGTGATAACAGCGCTTTGCCGTGAGTATATGAAGCACGATTTCGCTGTTCAGATACACATAGGAGCGCTCAGAAACAATAACCGCACTATGTTTGAAAAGATTGGCCCTGATACAGGATTTGACTCTGTCGCAGATAAGGAGATAGCGGCACCGCTTTCCGCGCTGCTCGGACATCTCGAATATAGCGGCATTCTTCCGAGAACTATCCTCTATAACCTCAATCCCAAGGATAACTATGTCCTCGCCACAATGATAGGTAATTTCCAGGGTGGCGGAATTCCGGGCAAAATGCAGTTTGGCTCGGGCTGGTGGTTCCTCGATCAGCGAGACGGTATGGAAGCACAGATGCGTGCGCTTGCAAACCTTGGAATGCTTTCTGCCTTTGTCGGAATGCTTACCGATAGCCGTAGCTTTGTATCCTACACAAGACACGAGTATTTCCGCCGTATTCTTTGCAACCTAATCGGCAGTTGGGTTGAGGGGGGAGAATATCCCGACGATATTGAAACTCTCAAAGGCATTGTAAGCGATATCTGCTACTACAACGCAAAGCGTTACTTCTTCAGCTGATAAAGGCTTTTTATACGCTTTTTTCAAATTGCGCTTTTCTGAAAAAGTTTTTACAAAGGATATAAAAGAAAAAAGAACGTCAAAATTTTTGACGTTCTTTTTGTATTGCAACAGAAAAATTGCAATCTTGATTTACTTTATTATCTGTTGAGTATAAGCTTTGTAAGCTCAACGGGAGTAACGATTTCATTGCCACGGTATACACGCATATTGCCCGATGCAATCTCGTCAATAAGGATTACCTCGCCGTTGTTATAGCCGAACTCAAATTTGATATCCCAAAGGTCAAGACCGATAGACTTGAGGTCATCAGCAACAATCTTTGTGATTTTGAGTGTCTGCTCCTTCATACTTGCGAACAGCTCTTCGCTCATAACACCGAGAGCGGCAAGACCCTCGCCGGTAACGAGAGGATCACCGAGAGCATCGTTCTTGAATGTACATTCAACGTATCCGCCGGGGATACGAGTGCCGTTTTCTATATATTCACCGTATCTTCTGATGAAGCTACCGGTTGCAACGAGTCTGCATATTACCTCAAGTCCGTGACCGAACACCTCACCGGGAAGCACCTCCATAGTAGCATCCTCAACGTTTGCGCCAACGTAGTGTGTTTTGATACCGTTCTTCTTGAGAAGCTCAAAATAGTAAACGGAGGTTTCAAGGTTAGCCTTGCCTATACCCTCGATAGTAAGACCAACACTGTTTTCGCCGGGATCAAAAACGCCGTCTTTTCCGGTGCAGTCATCCTTGAATTTGAGCATTACGTTACCGTTATCAAGCTGGTATACGTCTTTTGTCTTTCCTTCATAAACCTTTTTCATAGAAATTCACGTCCTTTTCGTATAAAATTTAACGTAACTATTTTAACATAAAAAAAGTCGTTTGTATATATTTTTTGCAAAAAAAGTTTATATAAACTTGAATATTATGCAAAAAGCCATTTTGTGCAATTTCCATATAATGCCTTCTGATGAATAAAAAGGAGGATTTTGCAAAAAAATTGCGATATCATAATGTTGACAAAATATCACCTATGTGTTAGAATGTATACACGTAACACATAATTTTGCGGAGCGAAAATGTCATCGGCTTTTGAGTCGGAGTCTCGTTTTGCTTTGTTTTTATGTATTTTATGGGGCCGCAATGGTTTCGACAGGGACTTTGAGGTATGATAAGCGTGGCGGGCAGGATAATCCCGTTAAAATGTCCAACCTAAATAATAAACGACAACAATAAAGTTGCTCTTGCAGCGTAAGCTGTGATGCGGCACTAACGCCGCCCGTACCGTGGGGGAGGACTACGACCTCCACCGTGCGTCAAATCAGTAGTAAATGTGAACTGTGAGTTTTCCTTGTATCAGTCACACATTAAAGGAATACCAAGGGGCGAGCCTGTCGCTCGGCGCACCCTGCGGGAAGAATAAAAGACCGACTGCCCACGGAGAAAGTTATATCAAGGGGTTTTTGGACACGAGTTCGATTCTCGTCGGTTCCACCAAAAGAAAAGGGGATGCTTCGTCATCCCTTTTTCTTTTGGCTGAATCCGACTCACATCAAACACGGATTGACGCAGAGCGTCAATCAACGAGTTCGGAACATTGAGGCAGGTCTCGCCGTGCGAGACGACGAATTTCCCGTAGTGTACTGGATATCCCTGCCAGGAAAAGGCTCGGAATTGAACACAATTCCGAGCCTTTTCAATTATATCCGTTCCTTACGAAACGGATATTGTATCTTGATATGATATCTACTCCGCTGATGCATGCCGCTTGCGGCATATTGCGTCATTCGTCGTGTCCGACCGACGAATAGCAAATATATGCCTGCGGCATATGAGGGAACGGATATTATATCATATTTGCTGTGCAAATATATCATACTCGGTTAAGGAGTATATCTCGTTAATCGAGTATATCATATGACGGAGTCATATATCATTAACATACACTCTTGAGCCTTTTCAATTATATCCGTTC
>JAZOWX010000020.1:0-2954 GCA_045659405.1 Eubacteriales bacterium
GGCTTCTTCAGACTCTTCGGATAACTTAAATCTATAACAGAGGTTCTGTTACATAATAAAAATGACAAGTTTCTAACAAAACTTGTCATTTTTCATTTATAAAACGAAGCATTATTCAAAATCTTCGTTTTATAAAAATATTAGCTGCTGTTCAAAAAAGCGAACAGCAGCTAATGATATTATTTGTTTTTAATTTTTTCGAGGCACTCTTTTGCCATTTTTCTTGAGCGAGCCATATACTCGTCATAGGTTTCAATCTCAAACTCTTTTATTATGTCCTCGATTGTCCTGTCCTCGCCCTCGTAGGAAATCATAACGAAGCCAAGACCGTCAGGTGATGCAACCTTAAAGTCCTTGCCGTACTTTTCTCTTGCAGCGGCGAAGAGAGGTTTGTTGAAGTCAAGATGGCAAATGGAATAATCAAGGTTGATTCTTGCTACTGCATCCCTGCGGTAGTTGGTAGCCGTATCAACAACCGTGCCCAAGGGGGACGTAATATCGCTTGGATGTGTGCTGGAGCAAGCGAGGTAGCACTGACAGTCGATAGCAAAGAAGTTGCGAACCAATCCGCCGTGATAATGCGAGTCGAATACAACTATTTTGGGGTGTCTTTTCTTGTACTTTTCACGTATCTCGTAGAAGTTCATATCGAAGCAGGTGACAGCGCCAACAGGGCCGAAGTCACACTCGAAAATAGCCTCTTCCTCACCGGGTGCGAGGTTGTACCAATCGTATTCGTAGGGTGTGAGGTGGTTCTTATCGTAATAGCCCATAAGGTTGCCTTGTCTGTCTACCATAGCACAGCCGTTTCTGCCGTAGCCGTCGTCGGCAAGTCGCCAGGTACCGAATGCTATATAGCAGTTGTTTTCTTTCGCTATCGCACCAAGACCCTTGATAATACTGTCACCACGCTCATTCATATAGTAGTCGAGCACCTCTTCTTGCGTCATATCATTAGGTCTGTCACAAGCCTCGGTAAGCACTATAAGGTCGGGCTTATCGGGAAGCACCTTTGCTATTTCTTTTTTCAGGTGGTTCATCACCTGCTCGGCAATGCTGACACCCTCGGGCCTGTTTTTTACGTTTGGGGCGGTTGATGCAAGAGCCGCTACGGTTACAAAATTTGCCATAATCTAAACTCTCCTTTACATTTTAAAGGTTGATTTTATTTTTCGTAATACTTTTCCATAAGTGCGTGCTTTTCTCTCGAGCGGTCAAGATAATGGTCGTAATCCTCAATCTCGAACTCTTCCATAATATCCTTGATAGTCTTGTCCGTGCCCTCGTAGGAAATCATAACGAAGCCAAGACCGCCCGGCTCTGAAAGAGTGAAGTTCTTGCCGTATTTCTTCTTTGCCGCCTCAAATCTCGGTTTGTTATAATCGAGGTGACAGATTGCATAGTCAAGGTTTATCGTAGCAACAGCATAGCTGTAATATCCGGTTTCCGAGTGCACCGTCACACCGAGGGGGGATATGATTTCGCAGGGGAAAACGGAAGAAGCCGCAAGGAAGCATCTGCAGTCAAGAGCGAAGAAGTTTCTTACCATGCCGCCATTATACATAGAAGGGAATACTATAATTTCGGGGCGAAGTCTCTTGTACTTTTCACGAACCTCGGGGAAGTTCATATCGAAGCATATAAGAGCGCCGACACGTCCGAAATCGCACTCAAAAATTGTGCCGTCCTATCCGTGGAGCGAGTGATATATATCATACTCGGGCGGTGTCGGGTAGTTTTTGTCGTAGTAGCCTACGATTTCACCGTTTCTGTCAAGCATAGCACAGCTGTTTCTTCCGAAGCCGTCCTCTGCAAGTCGCCATGTACCAAAAGCTATGTAGCAGTTATTTTCCTTGGCAATCTTACCAAGCTCAACGTTGAGCCTGTCACCACGGGTTTTAAAGTATTAATACCACTCATCGCCGCTCATACCGCCAAGAGCATCGCAGAATTCGGGAAGCACTATGAGATCCGGCTTGTAGGAAAGCACCTTTCTCATTTCTGTTTTAAGGTTAAGCAGAGCATAGTCAAGTATATCCATATCATCGGGCTTGTCTTTGATGTTGGACTTATACGTTTTGCTGACGTTGACAGCCGCAACGGTTACAAATCTTGCCTTGGGAAATATTCTCCTTTAAAAATATAAAAATATCTGTAAAATACAGTATAGAGTAAAAATGAAGTTTTGTCAAGCAAAAACAATGCTTTTTAGGCGAAATTACTTGAAAATATCGGTGATATATGTTAAAATTAAGCATAGCAAAAAAGGGTGGGTTAATTATGCCTGAATTTATAACAGTAACGGATATAAATGCGCCGGAGCTTGACAGCTTTGTAAGGCTCACGGGGGCGCAGCTGCGTAACAGACTTGAGCCGGAGCGTGGAATTTTTATAGCAGAAAGTCCTACGGTGATTGAGGTTGCCCTGAATTCGGGCTGTGAGCCGATAGCTCTTCTGACAGACGAGCGGCTGATAAACAGCGGAGTTCGAGGTATAATCGAGAAATGCCCCGGTATACCGGTATACGTAGCAAAAACCGAGGTTCTCTCGGCGATTACGGGATATGAGCTGACACGCGGTGCGCTCTGCGCAATGAAAAGACCGAGTATGCCTCTGGCTGATGATCTTCTCGAAAAATCAAAAACCGTTGCCGTGCTTGAGGCGGTTACCGATTCAACCAATATAGGTGCGCTCTTTCGTTCTGCGGCGGCTCTCGGAGTAGATGCCGTGCTTGTGACACCCACCTGCTGTGACCCGCTATGCAGACGTGCCGTGCGTGTAAGTATGGGAACTGTATTTCAGGTGCCGTTTGCAAGAATTTGCGACAGTGCCGCCGAGTGGCGTGACTTTGGAGTGAAAAAGCTTCAGAGCTTCGGCTTTAAAACCTGCGCTATGGCGCTGACCGACGACTCTGTCAGCATAGATGACGAGCGCCTGATGAGCGAGGAGAAGCT
>JAZOWX010000021.1:0-12678 GCA_045659405.1 Eubacteriales bacterium
CAGCAAGCGCAGGAATCTATCCCCTCGACAGTCACTATTCTGACGCCCTCGGTAATATCGAGTTTTGAACGATAGCTCATTCCCGAAAGCTCATCAGCACGGGGAAAGCTTGTATAAACCCCGACGTTTTGGAAAATGGCAAGATTTGCCTTATCCTCTACCAGGTCGAGCATCTCTCTTGTCATAGGAGCAGAAATATCAAAGGTTACAACGTCGTCTCCAAGATGAAAGCCTACGTTTTCATATCCCCACATCGAATGAATAATTCCGCACACGATATGCTCTGCGGTATGAAGCTGCATTTTCTCAAATCTTTCTTCAAAATCAATAGAGCAGGCTATATTTGCGCCAACATCAAGCGGTTTATCGGTAAAATGATACACCTCGCCCGAAATTTCACGGACGTCACTAACTCGTGCAACGCCTATAAATCCCCCGTCCGAGCTTTGACCGCCCTCCTCGGGGAAAAATGCGGTCTTGTCAAGCAGTATGCGATATCCCGATTTATAAGGCTCGCAGGCAATTACGGTTGCGCTGAATTTAGCTATATACGCATCCTTGTAATAAAGCTTTTCTGTCATTTCTGTGTCTCCAAATCCTTCAGCGTGTCGCTAAACAGCTCCCACGGGTATTCATTTACATCGGGAAGCCTCGCCACGGATATATTTTCCGAGCGCATTTTTATATCAAGTCTGTGCGCAAAGAGTGCAGGGGCGTGTATTCCGCTGTCCTTTCCGCCGTATTTCTTGTCACCCGCAACCGGAGCGCCTCTATACGACGTCTGCGCACGTATCTGATGAAATCTTCCGGTAAAAAGTCCGATTTTAACAAGAGAATATTTTTTAGACTTATGCTCTTTGATTTCGAGTGTTTTTGCCTCGAGCGAGCAGCGCTTAACACCGCCCCTTGCCCTATCGGTTATGTAAGCCTTGCTTTTGAGCTTGTCTTTATATAAGTAATCCTCCATAATACCGTCAGAAACAACACCCTCCAAGACGGCAAGATAGGTTTTTGTGATTTTTCCGCTGTCGGCAAATATCCCCGAAAGCTCGGCGGCAGCCGCGGCATTTCTTGCAAATACCATAACACCGCCAACCACACGGTCAAGCCTATGCACGAGCCAGAGCTTATCCCCCTCGCCCATATTGCGAAGCGTATCCGAGGTCATAGTCATAGCATCAGCATCACCGCTTGGGTCGGGCTGTGACGGAATCATTGGCGGCTTGTAAATCACAACCGCATTTTTACTTTTATATAATATTTCCATATTAGCTCCAAATCCGTGGGTCACTCGGCAAGCCGAAAAGCCCGAAATGTAATATACCGCTTAAATTGATACTGCCTGAAGCCGTGATAACAAAAAGCGGCTGTCACAAATGCTGAAAATACATTTGAGACAGCCACAAGCTTAAACGTCAAAATCTGCTTAAATCTTATATCAAATGCCTCGGCATTCAATTAATTTTATCATAATGCCGCGCATTTTTCAACCTTTTTAGACAATTATATTAAAGTCGCCTTTAAAATTACTTTTTCTTCGCCTCGCCGTCGTCACCTTAACAGCCTCGCCACCCGTAAGCGCTATCATTTTTACAGCACAAAGGCTGAATGCGTTGGCATAAACAAAGAGCGGCTTATCTATTACTCCGTCAGCTAAAACCTTTACGTATCCTGCATCCTGGGGTATGAGGCCCTTTTCCTTCATTTTGTTTATATCAACCTGCTCATCCCTGCCAAACGCAGAGCTTATCGCACCGATATTTACTATTGCCTTTTTATACCCCGTGGTTACTATCGAATCATACGAGCGCTTTATAAGATTTTTTGCCATATTATCGCTTATGAGCGAATCCGCCTTTGGCATATCAACCGACATAATCTCGGAATATTGCCCGTTTGCATCGGGAAGCAGATATATCGGCTCTCTTTTCAGCATTTTATCTTCACCGTCGGGCGCTTGATAACGAGGCATAAAACGGCTGTATCGAATACGTGCGCAAGTGTTTGATACAAGCTCCGCTATCTGTTCTCTGTGCATTACGGCAATATAGGCAAAAAGCGCAAATATTGCAAACAATAGTATGCAAATAAAGATATTTCTCAAATAATCTCCGCTTGGATAAGAAAGCTTTTCAATCTCACCGCCTATTATTTTTACGCTGTAATTAGGATTTTTTGTCACGGCAAAAAGCTTGTCGTCCTTTTCCGAAAATTCAAAAGTCACGTCATCATCACCGATAATTCCCGATACGGTGTATTTGGGGGTATCCAGCTCCTCAAAAAGATGAAGCTTTATTTTCTCTACGTCAAGAACAAGCTCTGCCTTTTCTATTTCAAAGCTTACCGTAAGCTCGCTTTCATTATTCTCAAAGGTGTAGTTTTCGCTGTCCGAAAGGCGAAGGACAAGCTCGTAAATCCCTGCGTTTTTAAACTCATAATTCACTGCCAAATAGGTGTTTTCTGGGATTGGCGGTATATGAGCACCGCCGTCATATACAAGGGATGTGCTGGGCGGTGTAGCTATTATACATTTTTCGATAATCAAATCCGACCTCAAAACCTCCGGAGCATTGTAGTTTTCGGTATCGTAGTTCAAATAAACGCTGACGGGATATACCCCGACAGCCCTACCGACACCGCCGACGTATTCACGCACCGAAACACCGCTTGGTAGTCCTGAAACGCTAATTCTCTGCTCTTGTCCGTTATAGCTTACCTTGCTACTCTCCCATACGACACCCGACATATCATAGGTGGCAAGACCAACGCTTATTTCACACACAGATTCAAAGCTACGGTATGATATTTTCACCCCATTATCCTTGCGCCTTAAGCTGTCGCCGTTTTGGTATATTATATCGGCAAGACTCGAATCCACAACACTCTCCGAGCCGTCATTATACAGAAGCGTTAAGCTGAAATCCGTCGAGTCAAGACGCTCAAAGGCACAAAACGTATCATCCCTCAAAACGGCTTTTATTCCAATCGGCAGAACCTCAAAAATCTCAAATTTTACAGCCTCACCGACCAAAGAAAGATAGTTTTCACCCCCGCTGCTGTATGCTACGGCATAATAAACACCGTGCCCCAAGGGCTTGTCAATTTCACAGCTTAAATTCTCATCGGCAAAGAATTTTACAAAGACCTCACCCCCTGCGCTTTGGGCGGTATATACAAGCTTACCGCTCTCATATATGCTTGGTATTTCGAGCGGCACCAACCAGAAGTTCTCTGCTTTCTGTATTATATACTCGCATTCGAAATTGATTATAGTATAGTTTCTGCTGTTGGAATGAGCCGTTGCGACGTACCGCCCCGCATTCACACCGCCGCCAAAGACTGTAATAGCGGTATATTCCGAGCTTGCAGTCGGAATCTGCTCCTCTTTGTTATAGGTGAGAACGGTATTGCTCCACACCGCATTTATCGGCATCGGGGTGACCGTGACTTTTCTTTTGATGCTATCTGGTATTTTATAATTTCGGCTCTCGGTATAAAAAATTATATCAACCGTCCACGGCTCGTCTGTCACGTCGATTGCTCCTTGGGAAAAAGTAAAGCTTGGCGATATTCCGTCTGCGCCAATCGGCATAGAACCAAACATATCCGGATAATGATACTCACCGTTATAGACGCCCACTTTGTCCGCAAACGCAATGCCCGACATATCATACTCCGCCTGCTCGATTTTCCACTCAAACGAGGGAAGCTTTGGCTCATTATAGTTTTCGCTGTCATAGGCAACCGTAGCCGCTACGGTATACTCACCTGCGTTTGTAGCGAAATTGTCGGCATAGCCTATAACCTTAACACCGCTTGGCAAACCTGAAAGCGTCACCCTTTTTTCTGTGCCGTCATAGACGAAATGCGAGGTATGAAGCCTGACGCAGCTCATATCATAGTCGGCTTTTTTTATGCCGAAGACAAGCTCTGATATATCGAGCGTGTAATTTGCAGACGGAGATGACAGAGCTGCAATATACCCCTCCCCCGCTTTGATTTTTGCCCCGATTACCGAGAGCGGTACTTTTATACCGTTTTCATTGAAGAAATATGCGTGTGGCGCTTGAGGTAAGCCGTTGTAAATAAACTCAACCGTATCGACACAGACCTTTACAGGCATCGGTAAAATTTTCAGCCTTGCCGAAATCGTGGCGGGTGTCTTGTAGTTTTCGCTCTCGGTGGAAAATACGAGCGAAACTGTATACTCACCAACCCCGACACCGCCACCGACAACAGCGGCGCAAAGCGGAATACCGTCAGCACCTATCGGAAGCTTGCCAACATAGTCAATAGATTTATATCCGCCGTCATACGTCAGCTCAAGGTCGGAAAGTCTTATGTCCGAGATATCATATTCAGCTCTCCCTACCGTGACGGGAAGAACGAGCGAAAGCCCTGCGTATGATATCAAAACCGAGCTGTCACCAAAGCGGAAGCTATCCGCTCTTGTGTAAGATATTGCGAGCGATTCAGCACCGACGTATTCACGTCTGCCGCTGTTATAATCAACCGCAACCGATATGCCGGTAGCAAGAAAGCTTTCAAAGGCTGTATAATCGAGCTTGTCGGGCATCTTTTCTATATACATCCCCTCTGCCACCTCTGCAATTACGGTAAACGGTATAGGCTCGGAGCGTAAGCCGGAATAGTTTTCCGTGCCCACGACCTCGCACACAAGATAATAGCTACCCGCCTTGGTGGGCAGTGACGTGCTGTATATGCCGTATATCTCATCTGAGAAAAGGAATGTCGGTACACCGAAAGCCGCCGTGCAACTGATTTGCGGAACTATGCCGGCAGGACTGTCAGACACGCTCGGCTCGCTTTGCCAGAAATTTTCAGCCTGCGTTATCCCGAACATAACCTCGGCACAAGCCATATCACCGGAGCGCCACCTGTAATTTTCAGAATCAACAAGCGTAAAGCTTACAGGATATTCCCCAACCTGAATAGCGCCGACAGTCTGCGCCTCGTAATACTGCGAGGGGGCAATATCAGGATACAGGGTGTATCCCGTATACGTCTTTGACTGCAATACGGGCAAATCCACGACGCATTTTTCAACGTTTACGTTTACACTAGGTGTGATAATTTCAACAAAATCACCGTTATATGAAAACTTTAGTTTGCAAAAATAGCTTCCGCTTTGATTAACATGAGTAATTGAAAGCTGACCAGCAGAGGAAACAAGCGTTCCGTTACGATACCATTCATAGCTGTAAATCCCCGTCGAGTCAAGCGGATGCGACAGCTTCTCGAAGCCGAGCGTGTGCGCCGTTTTGTCATACACAAAGCTTAACGAGGAAAGAGAAAAGGTAGGTGTCATAAGACTTTTCTTAAGATATATTGACGTGTCGGAATTTATCGGAGATGAAAAATCATATGGTAGGCTCAACCCCTCATCTGTATACCAGCCCGAAAAATAATATCCCGCCAAGGGTGAATATTCTAAAGGCAGAGCAAGCATACCGTCCAAAACGTCACACTCACGGATTTTCGTATCCTTATCGTAATAGCTCACCTTGTGAGGCAGGTATACAGCAGAGAAATTCTGCTCATCGGTAAACTCCGATTTATCAAAATATCTGTGCTGATAAAGAGTGCCGTTTTCATCGTAAATTTTCACCATAGCAGAGGCTTCGCTCTTTGTACGGTACAAAACCTCGGTCATACCGCCCGCCGTGAAGCTGTCTAAAAATTTAATATCAAGCCCCCCCATAAAGTACTCACCGTCATAGGACATTCTTATCGGAGAGGCGGTTTCTATATCAATTCCCGAGCCTGTTATATCACACCCCGAACCAAGGGAGAGAGTCGCCTTGTTTTCAATAGCCGCACCCGATGCTGTATACAGCTTTGCTCGGCTGATATACACGCATCCCTCTTTTACAAAAATGCAGGGCGCAAGATGTGTGCTTACGCTGCTGCCCATCAAATTCAAAAGTGAGCCTGAAGAAAAATCAACGATAAAGGGCGTGCTGCCGTACGAGCTTATCACAGCCGTCGATTCTGCTGTAACCCTACCGCCCTTTACTCTTATATACCCCTCGCTCGACTCTGGGATGTTTATATTTATATCGGATAAAGATAGTGAGCTTTCCTCGGGAACGCTTATAACACCTATAAGTGTAATGCTACCGCTAAAGCTGAAATCCCCCGTGGGAAGCTGTACGCTCTCATAGACAGTAACCGAATCAAACGCAACCGATGCTCTATCGGGTAGTATATCGAAAACAGCCGACAGCTCCTCTGCCTCTGCTATTTTCTTTGGCGCTGAAGAATCAAAGATATATAGCGTGTAAAAATCGCCCTCACCTTTGACTATGTAGCTGTCCGCCCCGTCACTCGCCGAAGCTCTGATTCCCAGAAAAAGCGTCAACGACAAAAGCGATGCTATGAAAAATATAAAACGTTTTGCTCTCATTTAGACAAATCCCTCGTTTTCCATTATTTTCCATAAATTATAGCACCTATTTTTACGAAGAGCAACCGTTTTATGAATAAAGATTACCAAAAAAGCCGACATTTTAAGGCTTTTTTCTTTGATTATTCGGATTTTTCACCCAAAATAAGTATTTTTTTGCGATAAGCTGACGAGCTGTGATTTTTAAATTCATTCAAAAAAATTAAATTTTATTTAAGTTTCGTATTTACAAATTCAAAAAAATATGCTATACTTATATTGACGGAAGCATAGCTCAGTTGGTCAGAGTACTTGCTTGACATGCAAGGGGTCACTGGTTCGAGCCCAGTTGTTTCCACCATAAAAATACAAGAGGACGATACCGTTCTCTTTTTATAATAGGACTTGAAAATGTTTACGTTGAATCACTTCATCTGGCTTGCGATTTGCGTCGCGGTTATTGTCGGACTTCTTTTGTGGGATCATTTTAAAAAGCTTCCGTATGACAAGGTGCTGACCGGCGTTGCAATCGGCGCTGTTATCAGCGAATGCATCAAAATCTTTTCAAATATGGTTGAGGGATACGGCGGCGGAATGCACCTGAATCCGGGTGACCTGCCCTTCCATCTTTGCTCAATACAGATTTTCCTGCTATTCGCCCTTAAGTATTTTGTAAAGACGGATAGCGCACGTCAAAGGCTGCTCGGCTTTATGATACCTGTTATGATGCTCGGCGGATTTATGGCGATTATGATACCTACTGTCGGTGTTGAATTTACCGATGCGCAGGTATATCAATTTTTCCTTTATCACGCAATGCTGCTGTTCTTCTCAATTTATTTAATAAAGCACAGATACGTGGAGTGGAGCTTTTCTGTGCTTTTCAGGAATTTCAGATATCTTGCCGCGGTGGTGTTCTTTGCGACCATAATGAACAGCATGCTGTACGCAGGATATGACAAGGTAAACTTCTTCTATCTTGTTCGTCCGCCTATGGAGAATTTGCCGATTCTCAATCTTGACAACGGCTGGTATGGGTACATAATTTCACTCGCCGTCGTTGCTGTGGTACTCGTTACACTACTGCACACCGTACTTATTGTTCTTCAGAAAAAGGTTTTCGATAAAAAGCCGATTTCCGAAATTAAATAAAATAATATTTATACTTGGAGGTATACAAAATGAAAAAAACTATCAGACTTGTGGCTCTCTTTCTCGTTATCTGCATGACAGGTATGTTCCTTATTGCATGCGTACCCTCAAGCATTGATGCGGCTAAAGAAAAAATGGTTAAATCAGGATACAGCGTATCCGATTATACAGATAACGATTCCGAAGGCTTTGTTGGCGGCATATACGCATACAAAGGACTTTTCATAGCGCCCGACAGCTCGCTGACAGCCCTGCTCTTCCAAACCGAAGAAGATGCAGTAGATGCTGCAAACAATCTTTCCTTCACCTCTCCCACGCTTGACGGCAAGTGGATTTACTACGGTGACGAGGATGCGGTTAAAGCTTTCACTAAAATGTTTTAAGCAGTCAAGCACTCAAACAAAAACAGCCGTAAAACTTACGGCTGTTTTTGTTTGACTAAGATATAGAGGAGCGGTGTTTTAACACCGCCCCTCTATTTATCGTTTGACCGTATATTCAATAATATTTTTTCAACATCTGCGAAAAAATCCGACTGCCGTTTTCTAAAACAGCATCAAAAGATTTTTTATAAGCTCAAATCCTATACCGTACATCGCCTCTTTTATGATAGGCAAAAGAAGCACGTATCCAACAATTCCAAAGACAAGTCCCATAAGGGTCGTTATCAGAATCTCATAAAGCTTAACCTTTTTTATAGCCGAGGCTGACATTCCGCTAACTCTGTAAAGTGCAAATTCGCCACGCCTTACGTTATAGCTCTCAACAGTCGTATCTATAAGTCCGATAAGCGAGAAGGCTATTACGGCAAAAAGCATAAGATCACCACAGCGTGTATAAATGCCAAAGCCTTTTATTCTGCTTTCGAGAAGCGTCCTGGTTTTGGTAACGGTTGCAATTTCATCAGCGGTTACTGCGGTAATTTCACCGATAAATTCAGCCTCGCTGACCCCATCCTTGAGAATCGGGAGCATAATGCTGTAATCAATGTTGTAATACTCACAGTCAATAAGCACGAAATTGAATCCCGTTTCTACTATTTCTATAACGTTTAAGGTCTTTGGTACACCCGAAATCTCTATTGTAAAGCTGTCACCAACGTCAAGCGAGAGCATTTTTGCTTCGGCGTATGAAATCACAGCCTGATTACCCTCGGGCTTTTTTGTAATAGGTATATCGTCAGAGAAAACAGAGAGGTCGCTGACCGACAAAACGCTCGTATGATAGCTGTTCTTGTGTGCGTAGGTTGTAATATACGCCTTTTCAACCGAGGAAACGCTCGTACAATTCTCTATTTTCTGATAGCACCTTGACGTGCCGTTGCAAACCACGTACTCCGAATCAAAAACATTTTCCATAACCGTGGTATTGCCGCGCAAGCTCCATATAACGGTAAAAATGCAGGATAGTGCCGCACAAAGAAGCGCTGTAAGCCGCATCGTATTATGAAGCGCCTTAACCGAAATAACGTTCTTTATGGCATAGTAAAGCGAGAGCCTTTTCGGTTTTTTATCCATCCGCTCGCCCATTTTTCTGATAATTGTGCGAATAAGCACAGGGGCGGAAAGGAAAACAAGAAGCATGAATGTAAGCATTGTTGCTATACCAAACGGAAATCTTACACTCATCGGCAGGATAAACTGCAAAACGTAACAAACGGCAGTAAGGAGCGCAAGTATCGGAATGGCGAAATCCCCCACGGATTTAGTGCCTGTGCTACCCGAATGAATAAAAACTGTAACCGTCAAAAGCAGTGATAAAAGCAGAAAAGCGGAGCTGACGAGTGTATTCTGAAGCGTCAGTTCACAGCTTACAAACCTAAAGTCTGCGTAATAATCGGCAGCAAGGTTAATGGGAAATGCTAAAGCCGAACCGAAAAGCGTACCGAAAAACCAATAGATAAGAGCCTCCAGGTATTGCGCCGCATTCAGCATTCTTCGAGGCGCGCCTGCGATACTGAAGGATTTGTTTTCAAGCGTACGCTCACGCTGAAGAATCGAGAAGCAGGAAAAGGACACAACAGAGGTCAATATAAAGGAAAGAACGACCACAAAGGTAATGATAAGGTTAAGCACCTTGATATTTCCCACGTGTGGAGTTCCCGTAATGGTTTTATCCGAAAACAAATCGCTTCCGTGTAGTAATTCTATCGTCCTTTCGACGTCAGCGCCATCGGGCAGCGATATAAAAAGCTTACTGCACGGCTTGAAGTCTTCACCGATAACCGCCGCAAAAACAGAATCGGATGCAAGAGCTTTCATAACCCCGCCTATATCAACAAGAACGTCATACCCACCGAGCGGCGGTGTGGTTGTAATTCCCTGCACGGTGTAGGTGACATCCTTGCCGAAAAGCTTTGCCGAAAGCTCGTCACCAACCGAAAGAGAATTCTTTTTTGCAAAATTATAATCAACGATTATGGAATTATGAAGATTATCCTCTGTTATTTTTCCGTATTCTGTAAAGGAGATATCAAAAACACCGCCAACCGTGGAAAAATCAACAGCCGCACCCAAAATTATATCAGCGTCATCACGGGATAACAAGAGGTCATAATATCCCGAAATTACAGCGTCAGCCCCAAGAATTTCCTGCACGTCGGATGCAAATATAAAGCGTGAGGTTGAATTCGAATCAACCGAAATTATTACATCCGAGTTGCCGTACTTCTCGGAAAATTCAGAGGTCGTTTCGTTAAATATTGCGGATTTTATTGATAGAATTATACTCGAAACCGCAAGAGCTAACGAAAGCGTAAGTATAAGTATAATCGGCTGTGCGGGCCGCCCTCGGATGCTCCTTAAAATATGCTTGAAAAACAGCCTCATACGATTTTACCGTCCTCGCATATCGCACCGTCGGAAAGCTTTATGATTCTGTCGGCATAGCCTGCAACAATCGGGCTGTGAGTTACCTGAATTACGGTTGCGCCCATATCACGGTTTACCCGTGCCAGATGCCGCATAACGATGCCCTCCATAACGCTGTCAAGCGCACCCGTCGGCTCATCAAGTATTATCACCTCGGGGCGGTAAACGAGCGCTCTGGCTATCGCAACTCTTTGTGCTTGTCCTCCCGAAAGCTCGTCGGGGAACTTTGACATCACCTCGGAAAGCTTGAAAATTTCGGTAAGCGCACGGGCATACTGCAAAGTCTTCTCATCAAGCTTTTTTCCAAGAGTTGCAGTTAAAAGTAAATTATCCTTTACATTTAGCGTTGGTATAAGCTTATACGACTGAAAAACGAAGCCAAGCTTTGAGGAGCGAAGCGCTGACATTTTTTTGTCATCGAAGGTTGAAATATCCTCTCCCGACCAAAAAACCTTACCCTCATCAGCGGGAAGAAAGCCGCCGAGTATCGAGAGCAGCGTGCTTTTACCGCTACCGCTCTCACCCATAATCGAGACGAACTCTCCGTCCCCCACAGTAAGAGAAATCCCCTTTAAAACTCTTTCGTTTCCGTAACTTTTCACAACGTTTTTAATCTCTATCATTACTCATACCGTAGGAAAAAGCAGGGCTTATTCCGAATATATATCCTTCCAAAGTATCGTAAAATTCATCAGTACCTACCGAGAGGCGAAGCTCGTCAAGAGTTTTTGCGGAAAGCTTACCTTTGTATGCGGTATAATCATCCTCAAAATAGCGCACGGCTACCTTATCATAGGTGTTTTTCTTCTGAATGGATGAGGCAAATTTCTCTATAAGCTCATATTCCCCCTCCCCAAAGCGAGAGAATACGTTTGATAGCATAGCTTTAATCTCACCTTGACGAAGCAGTCCTATATCCTCTTTTGTCAAGGATTCCTTTACCGAGGAAAGAAGCGCTATAAGCTCGGACATAATTTCGGATATCCGCTCACCGTCACCGTTATAATTCGCTTCGTAAAGAAGCTCCTCTACGTATGCGACCTCTTCCCTGATTATAAGAGTATCCGCATAGAGTCCAAGAAGAAGCGCATAGCCCTCCGGCTCAACACTCAACTCCGAAAAGTCGAATTGCTCAAGCAGAATAAGTATTTCGGCATCAAGCAGACTTGCAACGCTTCCCGTATTAAACGCATCTCCAACAAAAAGGTTGCACACAAAAAACGAAAGTTCGCACAACAATGCGCAGTCCTCTTTATCAATCGTGGCTGTAAAAATTTCCTTTTTCTCTTTGATATCATTTGCAAGAATCTTATACTGCACCTTCCCTGTTGTCTGGTACTTGGTGCTATATTCAGAATAGACCTCGTCATAAGCGAAAAGCGCAAAGCCGTACAAAACAGACCCCGCATACTCCGAAGAAACAAGCGAAGAAATTCCAAGGTAGATATCCAGCACGGTTTCCACCGTCTTTTCACTCGGTGAGCGCAGCTCGGATATAAGCTCCCCACCCCGATTTTCAACAATATCCATAAAATCGAGATATTTTTCGTCACCGATAGGAATTTCAAGCGTTATTCCGAGTATTTTCTCGCACTTTGAAAGAATAAGCTCGTCAGTCGGGGCGGTGCCCTCCGACTCATAGTATTGCCGCAAAAGCTCAAGAACAACCTCTCGTCCGACGTTGCGAGCCGAATCCGATATCTGCTGTGAAGCGCCGGGCAAAACGGTTATGCCATCCTTGACAGCATCGGGATTTTTACTGCACGAGGGCAGATTAACAACGAAAATTATTACGAGCAGTGTTACAGAAAGCGCCTTACAGACGACTCGTTTCATAAGCAATCTATACCTCCCCCGTTTTTTCCTCTAGTATATCACAAGGCGCAGTTTTGTGTCAATACCAAGCATAAATTACTTGCGGTATATATTTTTAATATGTAGTTTTTTCGTTTTATTTCCTCGTTTTACATTGACAACCATTTTTTTCGGTGATATAATGAGCATAGAGACATTTTGTTTCAAAATATTACTTTAGGAGGAAATTATGAAAAACTTGAAGAAGCTGCTTATGCTTGTTCTCTGCCTCATCCTCGCAATGAGCGTTGCGCTCGTTTCTTGCGATGGCGGAGATGATGACAGCGGAAACAGCAGTGAAAACGGCGGCGAAAACGGCGGTGAAACCGGTGGCGAGACCGGCGGCGAGACAGGCGGTGAGACCGGTGGTGAGACCGGTGGGGAGACCGGCGGTGA
>JAZOWX010000022.1:0-12840 GCA_045659405.1 Eubacteriales bacterium
AATAAAGTTAAAAATGCGCAAATTGTTTTTTTCATAAGAGTTCCTCCTGTGATGTTTTTAAAATTATATTAACGAGCAGAGGAAAATATGTGTTTTCTTCTTTTTTATTTATTTTGTAAAAGTTTTTATAATATGCTTGTATTATTTTTCTTTATATGATAAAATGTATAGGTAAAAACAAACACACGGAGTATGCTGTGAAAGATAATAAGAACAATAAACGTTTTAAAATGCTGAATATAGCAAGAGACGGAAAGGGACTTTCAAAGGCACCCGAAAACCGCTCCGGATTTAAACGCTTTTTCAGAACACTTTTTGATAATTTCGGGAAGATAGTTTCGGTTAACATATTTATGGTGCTCGGAAACTTCCCTGTAATATTTCTTATAGCTGTATTTTCGGGATATACGAAGCTTTCTGCCCTGATTCCTATGACAGACGTTTTCCAGAATTTAGACGGAATTATAGCGGCTGACGGAATTACACCGTTTAAGATGACTCTTTATGCGGTGGAAGGTTTGCAGAACAATATTCTGATCTCTACCCCACTTACGTACGTATTTTATGCGCTTGGCGCACTCACTCTGTTCACTTTCGGACTTGTAAACGTAGGAACGGCGTATATTCTTCGCAATATAGCTAAAGGCGATCCTGTTTTTGTATGGTCTGATTTCTGGTATGCGGTAAAGCGTAATTGGAAGCAGGCGCTTCCTTTTGGTATTGCAGACGTTTTGATAAACGTTATACTGCTATATAACGTTTATACCTTGTCTACCGGTACTGACTTTATGGCTTCGATGCTGTTCTGGTCTAATATCGTTATTTTTGCAGTATATTTCTGTATGCGTTTTTACATATACGTGCAGATGCTGACGTTCAAGCTTTCGATATTCAAGATTCTCAAAAACTCGCTTATTTTCTCACTCGTCGGTTTTAAGAGAAATATACTTGCGGTTTTGGGAATTGCGTTCGGCGTTCTTGTTGAGGTTGCGCTGCTCTTTGGCTTTGGCGGTTTACTTATGCCGTTTGCGATAGCGGCACCGCTTGCTTTGCTCTTCTCCGCCTTTGCTTATATGAAGGTTTATGCCGCATATTTCAAGATAGAGGAAATTATGATAATTCCTTACAAAATGGAGCATCCCGAGCTTTACCCCGAGGAGGATGAGTCCTCTGATGCTATAATGGTGGATGACGTAACCGAGCGTGAAAGACTTGAAAGATTAAAAGCCGAGCATAAGAATTTTGATATATAAATAAAACAAACGCAGTTTTGTGTAAGACTCTTAAAAGAGATTACACTAAACTGCGTTTTTTGTATTCAGATGTTATGATTAGTC
Organism: Eubacteriales bacterium; assembly: GCA_045659405.1. Taxonomy (GTDB): domain Bacteria; phylum Bacillota; class Clostridia; order Oscillospirales; family CAG-272; genus UBA1740. The sequence continues at coordinate 1,338 of JAZOWX010000022.1, forward strand.
AAGTATTCCCGGCATCGGGGTGAGATTCCACAGCTCTGCAAGTCCCTTGATAATTTCATCGGGGATAACGTTTACAACGTGACCGAGCGAGAGCATATAAATTTGTGCGGTTTTTTCAACCGTTTCGATAAGTCCGAATGCTTCGTCCATATCCTTTCCTGTGCCGTATATGCCGTGGTTAGTCCAGATTACTAGACGGAAGTCCTTCATCTTCTCTGCTGTTGCGATACCGATTTCGTTAGTTCCGCAAACCATACAAGGAAGAATACCTACACCGTCCGGGAAAACAACCACAGCCTCGGTATTCGACTGCCATAGCTTGTGTGTGAATTCCTTTTCGTCCGTCGAGCAAACGGTATTCATTGCAATGGTATAAGTAGGGTGGGAATGCATTACTGTTCTGTGCTTCGGGTCAACCTTAAGACGTGCAATATGGCTTATCATGTGCGCCGGGAATTCGGACGTGAATTTTCCGCCGTCACGATATCCCCAAAGAAGCTCTGCTGTCGTGCCGTCAGCACCGATACGAATGATTCCAAGGTTGGTCTCGGGGTCTTTTTCGACGTTCTTGAAATATTTACCCGTTCCGGTTACGATGAAAATCTTGCCGATAAGCTCTGATGCGTCAAAACCCATCGGGATAGTTCTTATTACCTTGTTAAGGTTGAGATATTTTGCTACCTCTTCCTCATCAAGCATATAACTGATATTACCGCCGTTACGTTCATCCCAGCCAAGACGGTACATATTTGCCGTTGCATCACACATAGACCTGATAAATGGTGCTTTTTTCTTCCTTATTTAATATCAAATGACTTTGTAACGATAGCTCTTCCCTCGTTTATATCGGCAACCTCGCCCGAGCCTATCATCTGCAAGAGAAGATTTCCGAGCGCTGTGCTTTCGATAGGTCCTGTTACGATACGCTTGCCGGTATGCTTTTCTGTAAGCTCATTGAGCAGTACGTTCTGACAGCCGCCACCGAAAATGTGCAGCGTATCGAACTTTTTGCCCGTGATATTTTCGAGCGCATCAAGCGAGCGAGCATAATAGCTTGCAAGGTTATTAAATATAACGTAAGCGCATTCGCCAACAGTAAGCTCTCTGCCTGTTGCAGAATGAATTTCTGCCGTCATATTCTTCGGCGCCATAAATCTGTTGTCGTTGACGTCTATTTCATCGGGGACTTCGTTTTCTCTTGCCATTTTTGCAAGCTCTGCAAATGAATATTTGTCGTCAAGCTCGTGGCGCACCTGCTGTATCATCCAAAGACCCATAATGTTTTTCTGAAGACGGAACGTGTAATCAAGACCGCCCTCGTTAGAATAGCCCTCTGACAAGGAAAGTGTGTCTGTATGCGCATTCTTCTCCTCTATACCGAGAAGCGACCACGTACCGCTGGAAATATAAGGCGCACCGTCAGAAAGCGGAGCTGCAAGTACAGCACTTGCCGTATCGTGTGTTGCGGGAAGCACAACCTTTGCATTGTATCCTACAAGCTCGGCAATATCACCTCGAAGCTCTCCGACTGTTGCGGAGGGGTTGGTGGGTGAGTTGAAAATTTCAGGGTTATATCCAAGCTTTGACAAAATCTCACTATCCCAGGTGTGCGTTGTAGCGTTGAGCATTGAGGTTGTGGTTGCCATTGTATATTCCTGACGCTTATTTCCTGTAAGTCTGAAATGGAAATAATCGGGGAGCATCAAAAAGCTCTTTGCACGATTCAGCTTTCCTGTAAGCTTATCGTGATAAAGCTGGTATACCGTATTAAAGGTTGCAAAGGCGATACCTGTTCTTGCAAAAAGCTCGTCCTTGGGAATTATGTTATGTACCATAGGTATGGTTTCTTCCGTGCGAGAATCTCTGTAACAGAATACACCGTCGATAAGATTATCATTCTCATCAAGAAGCGCATAGTCAACGCCCCAGGTGTCAATACCGATAGAATACGGTATTTTTCCTACCTTTTTTGCTTGTGAAAGACCGTTAAGTATTTCCGAAAAGAGCTTTTCTGTGTCCCACATAAGATGCTCTTCTCCGTTTTTGAGAGTTACACTTTTAGGTCCGTTTTCAAAACGGTAGATTTCCTCAAGAACTATCTTTCCGCCCTCAAGATGCGCAAGAATGTGACGTCCTGATGATGCGCCGATATCTACTGCTAAATAGTACTTCATATTTTTACTCCGAAATTTTATAAAATTTTATGAAATAACAAGCAATTCTGCTTACTTTTTATATTATAGCATTTTAATTTTTGTTTGTCTATTTATGTTCATATTATTGACAAATAATTTTTAAAGTGATAAAATATGAGCAAAAACGCTCACAAACGCTCAATTTTATCCGAGGTATTATATGCTGGTAAATGAAAGACAAAACGAAATTCTTATGTATCTGAAAAACAACAAAACTGCAAACGTGCACACGCTTGCAAAAAAGCTATACGTCAGCGAGGCTACCGTAAGACGTGATTTGAGAGCTCTCGGTGATATGGGACTTTTGGAAAGATGCCACGGTGGAGCGCTATTTCCCGAAAACACCGACGAGCAGTCAATGACGTTCAGAATACGCAAAAAAGCAACCGAGAAAAGCCGTATAGCAAATACAGCGCTCGAAGCGCTCCCCGCTTTCGGCTCTGTTTTTCTCGACGGCTCATCAACCGTGCTGGCACTTGCCGAGCGAATGAATCTTTCCTCGAAAACGGTTATAACAAACAGCTTACAAGCGGCGCTTGTGCTGTCAAAGCTTCCTGGCCTGAATTTACATATGCTTGGCGGAAACGTAAAATACAACTCCAACGCCACAAACGGTGCTGCAACCCTGCGACAGATTGAACATATAAACGTTGACCTTTTGCTATGCTCCTGCGCATCGGTAAAGGGTGATGAATGTGCAGAGCGCACCTTTGAGCTTGCGGAATTAAAGCGCTCGGTATTTAAGAGAAGCAAAACGCGTGTTTTGCTCGTTGACAGTGCAAAATTCGGCGCATTCGGTACATATTCAATGCTGAAGCTTACAGACTTTGATATGATAATCACCGACAAGCAGCCGAGCGATGAAATACTTTCACTTGGTGCAAATATTATTTATTGATTTAAATATTATTTATTGATGGAAGTATTATTTATTGATGCAAATGGGATTATCGCATACACTGCGACAGCCCATTTTTTCATATTTGCCATAATAACAGCAAGAGACGGAAGAATAAACTTCCGCCTCTTTACTTACGCTTAATTACTTGAACTTGCGTTTTCTTGCAGCCTCAGCCTTCTTCTTGCGCTTTACGCTGGGCTTCTCGTAATGCTCTCTTTTACGGAGCTCGGTAAGAACACCGGACTTAACACACTGTCTCTTGAAACGACGAAGTGCGCTGTCGAGAGTTTCATTTTCTTTTACTCTGATTTCTGCCATCTTTATTTCCCCTCCCTTCGCTGTGCAAAGAGAATATATCTCATATTCACTCTAACATTATAAGACAATAAAGCTTTTTTGTCAAGTGATTTTTTTAATATTATGAAAATTATTTTATTGAAAGCTTTGCCGCTGTGAGCGTATTCTTCAAAAGTGTAGTTATAGTCATAGGTCCGACACCGCCGGGAACGGGTGTTATGAATGATGCCTTTTTAGAAACGTTTTCAAAATCAACGTCACCTGCAAGCTTTCCGTCGGGTAGTCTGTTTATACCTACGTCGATTACAACAGCGCCGTCTTTTACCATATCGGCAGTAACGAATTTAGCTCTGCCAATAGCAACGATGAGTATATCTGCACGACTTGCAACCTCTGCAAGATTTTTTGTTTTCGAGTGCGCTACCGTCACGGTTGCGTTCTTTGAGAGCATAAGAAGCGACATAGGCTTACCGACAATATTGCTTCTGCCGATTATTACGCATTCCTTGCCTGTGGGATCAATGTTGTAAAATTCAAGCAAATCCATAATTCCCGCAGGTGTGCAAGGAAGATAGCTGTATTTTCCGATTAATATTCTGCCGACGTTTTCGGGGTGGAAAGCGTCAACGTCTTTTTTGGGCGAAATTCGGTCTATAACCTTTTCTTCGGATATGTGAGCGGGGAGCGGAAGCTGTACGAGAATTCCGTGTACAGAATCGTCGCAGTTAAGCTCGTCTATTTTCGAAAGCAGGTATTCCTCTGTCGTTTCTTCGGGGAGCGCTACCTCAATGGAATTTATTCCACATTCAAGACAAGCCTTGTGCTTGTTTCTTACGTATACTGCTGATGCGGGATTGTTTCCTACAACAACAACTGCAAGGCCGGGTGTGCAATTTGTCTCTGCCTTGAATTTTTCAATTTCACAAACAAGATTTTCTCTTACAGTTTTAGATACTAACTTACCGTCGATGATTTCTGCCATGATATTTATCCTTTATTTCTTCTTTTTGACATTATTTGAGTTGTTTTTATGGTATAACGGCGCTGTCGGTCTTCTGAAATGGAAATAAATCAGAAGTCCTGCACATACCAGGAAAATCACACCTGCAAGAACCTGGGAGGTTCTGAATGTCAGGTTTCCGATTTCGGTGTACAGACTGTCTGCTCGCAGACCCTCGATAAACATTCTTCCAAGACCGTACCAACCGCAGGCAACGTAGAATATCTGACCGTCATACTGCTTTATTCGTCTTATAAGGAAGAAGATTAAAAGGAATCCGAGGACGTTCCATAAGGATTCATATAAGAACGTAGGATGCACGAAAATTGTGCGGTAACCGGTAAGAACGTTATTTATTCCCATACGGCAGAAGATTTCGGTTTCGCTACCGAAAGCCTCACCGTTCATAAAGTTGCCCCATCTTCCGATTGCCTGGGCTAGCATAATGCCCGGCATTGCGCAGTCGGCAAAAGCCAAAAACTTGATTTTTTTAACGTAGCATATCGCAAATACCGTAATAGCGCCCGCAATCAGTCCTCCGTATATTGCAAGACCGCCGTTTCTTATGTTTATTACGTCGTAGAAGCTATCGAATTCTTCGGGCTTTGAGAGGACGTAATAAAGCCTTGTTCCTATAATCCCTATCGGTATTGTGATAATGGCGAAATCGAGCATTTCGTCTGCTGAAATTCCGATTTTCTTTACCTGTGTTATTGCGTAGAAAATAGCACATACCATACCGAGGGTTATTATCAAGGCATACCAGGCTATTTCAAAGCTTCCGATTGTGAAAGCAACGCTACTCACGTCAAAGCTTCCGATTCCGAAACCCGGAAAAGAAAGTGTTGAAACTCTTAACATATAAAATCTCCTATATTAACGAATTGGCTTTCTTAATTACGTCAGCTATTGTGATAGATTGCAGCTTTTTTGCAACCTCTATGCTAATATCCTCAAAAATATGGTGATATATGCATCCTGCTTTATCGTGATTGAGAGCGCAGCCACCGTCACCGTCAAGACAACGTGCTATAGCAACAGGGCCGTCTATAAGCTCTATTACGTCCTTGAGCGTTATATCCTCTGGTGCGGCTTTAAGCTTATAGCCACCCTTTGCTCCCTTGTAGGACGTAACGATGTCACCGAGTACAAGCTTGTGGAGTATTTTGAGTGTAAATCTCTGAGTAACGGCTGTTTCGTCCGAAATCGTTTTTGCATCTGTAACGTCGGAGTGCGCCGCAAGCGCTGTGACTATTTTCAGTGCATAATCCGATTCTAAAGTTATTCTCATTTTAATCTCCGTATTTTCAAAGCGGGGATTGAAAGCTATCAATCCCCACCGATGTAAGTTATAGAATTACGTCAAAGAATTATTTTGCTTTAGCGCTCTTTTTCTGGTGCTTGTCGAGTATGTCGTGTATCTTTTTAGACTGATCAAGAAGTCTGCTTATAGTTCTGTCGTGGTTGAGCGTATCGATAATATATGCAACGTATTTGCACATATTAACCTCCTGATACCACTCTCTCGAAAGAAGCTCGGGCGTTCTGTATACAAGGTTTGTTGTAAATATCTTTGTGAACGTGCCGTTCTCGTAAGCTTTGTCGATATTTTCAAGACCGTTGCAGAAAAGACCGAAGGTAGCGAATACGAATATTCTGTTTGCTCCCTTTTCCTTGAGCTGCTGTGCAACGTCGATTACCGAGTCACCCGAGGAAATCATATCGTCAACGATGATAACGTCCTTACCTGAGACGTCTCTGCCGAGATATTCGTGAGCAACGATGGGGTTCTTTCCGTTTACAATAACCGAGTAATCACGGCGCTTGTAGAACATACCGAGGTCAATTCCCATAACCGAGGAATAGTACATACACTTTGCCATACCGCCCTCGTCGGGAGATATAATCATTGTATTTTCGGGATTGATGTCCATATCGGGATATGTATGGAGCATAGCCTTTATCATCTGATAGGTTGAACGAACGTTTTCGAAGCCGCTGAGCGGAATAGCGTTCTGCACTCTCGGGTCGTGAGCATCAAAGGTGATAATGTTTGTAACACCCATATTCACAAGCTCCTGAAGAGCAAGAGCGCAGTCGAGCGACTCACGTCCTGAACGCTTATGCTGTCTGCCCTCGTAGAGCATAGGCATAATAACGCTGATACGGCGAGCCTTACCGCCGATAGCGCCGATAGCGCGCTTTATATCCTGGAAATGGTCATCAGGACTCATAGGTACGGTACGTCCGTACATATTATATGTAACTCCGTGATTGAAAACGTCGGCTATGATATAAACGTCATTACCGCGAAGAGACTGATGAACAGTTCCCTTTGCCTCACCGCTTCCAAATCTCGGACAAGAGCTGTCCACAATAAAAGAGCCATCGCTGTCATGGCGTCTCCACTCCTTGAGATAGGAATCAACCTCTCCCACAAAGCTTTCGCAACCACGCATACCGATGACACTCAATTCACCGTACAAAGAATCCTTCATTTTTAACACCCCGTATATTTTAATTTCACATAAAAAAGCCCCTGATTCAAAGAGAAGCCGAAAGATAAGATAATCTCACAGCAAATCAACGGGAGCTTGCAAGGCACGGCAACAATAAAGAGCGCCCCGCATACTATATATATTATATAACACTTCCACATCAAAGTCAAGATGATTTTTCAAAGGAATAAGTCAAAAAATGGAGAAATAAAGCGAAATGTTTCGGGTTCAATTATAAAAATCATACAAAATCAGTATTATATCGAAAAAAGCTCAAATCAAATACATATTGTCGAACAAAGGAGAAGCTCTTATGGAATATTTAGGTACAGGCACGCTAACCGTAAAGGCTATTGTGGCAGACGGTGCGCTTCCGCTTCAAAATACCCTGATAGGTATCAGGGGCGCAGATGAGGAGAACAGATTCGTTGAGTATTCGCTTCTGACAGATGAGGACGGACTTACCCAAACAGTGAGTCTTCCGACACCGGCAGTTCAATATTCCCTGACTCCAAATCCTACGGAAATTCCCTATGCCAGCTATGATATAACCGCTGTGGCGGACGGATACTATCCTATTAGCATTGTCGGTGTATCTGTTTTTGCAAACACCCATTCGCTTCAGGTGGTTAATATGATACCGATATCCGAAAATTCAAAATCCCCTGATGAATCCTTGAATTTTGATACCGAAACCTATATATGAAAGGAGATAACGTATGCCAAATTCACCAACCATTCCCGAAACCATAACCGTACATCTGGGAGCGCCCTCGGAAAATACAACAAACGTAACGGTCAGCTTTTCGGACTACATAAAAAACGTAGCATCAAGCGAAATATACCCAACCTGGCCCGATGATGCAATAAGGGCTAACGTTTTGGCGCAGATATCTGTTGCCTTAAACCGTGTTTATACAGAGTTTTACCGAAGCTCGGGGTACGATTTCGATATAACCGACTCCCCCGCTTACGACCAGCGATACACCTACGGCAAGGACATATTTTCAAATATATCGCAAATAGTTGATGATATTTTTGACAGCTATATAAGACGCCAGGGGAACGTTGAGCCTCTTTTTGCGCAGTTTTGCGACGGAGTTGAGGTCGAGTGCGACGGTCTTTCGCAATGGGGGAGCGTCGAGCTGTCAAATCAGGGGCTTGGTTACGAGGATATACTGCGAAGATATTACGGAAACGACATCGAAATAGTCAGAAACGTGCCTGTTGAAAATATAGAGGGGAGCGCACCGCCCGTGCCGCTTCGTGAGGGGGATACAGGACGTGATGTCGAGCAGATACAGATTAAGCTCAACAGAATAGCGAGAAACTTCCCCGGAATACCGAGAATTTCACCGCAGGACGGATTTTTTGATACAGGCACGACGGACGCTGTACGAAAGTTTCAGGAGGTCTTTGACCTGACACCCGACGGCATTGTGGGAAAAGCAACATGGTACAGAATAAACTTTATTTACAATGCTGTGAAAAAGCTGTTTGAGCTTAATTCCGAGGGGCTTCGGGTAGCAGAGCTTGAATCGAGGTATAGCGAAACCTTAAGAGAGGGTGATGAGTCGGTAGGTGTACTGACTCTGCAATATTACCTCAATTATGTCGGTCTTTTCATCCCCGCAGTTTCATCACCCGGTATCGACGGTGCGTTTGGCGCTGATACTAAAAGCTCGGTTATCTCATTTCAGCGAGCGTACGGACTCCCCGAAACGGGAGAGGTTGACAGACTTACCTGGGATAACATAGAAAACGTGTATTTTTCCTTTTTGAGGAGTATTCCCTACGATTTCAGTCCCGGTATAGTTCTTCCCTTTCCCGGGCGTGTGCTTCGTCCGGGTATGAGCGGTGATGACGTAAGAGCCTTGCAGGAATATCTCAACTATATCTCCGACACTTACACGCAAATACCGAAGATTACAGTTGACGGTGTTTTTGGTCCGGGAACCGAAAGAGCTGTAAATGCATTCAAGGAGCTTTTCAACATTCCGGGTACACCGTCGAGAGTTACGGCAATACTGTGGAGCGCAATTACCAACGTATATGACGACCTGTACAACGGAACGTCGGCTGTCTTTGCCGAGGAAAATAATACTTACAGCGACGGAATATTTGAAAAAATAACTCTGCCGCACGATATCGGAGATTACTGCCGTGACGTGCTATACCTCAAAGCGCTGATGTCAGAGCTTTCACGCTTTTACCCCGACACCGAGGGATATGAAACGAATATGATGTACACACCGCTTTTCGGCGAGGAGGTCAAAAGGGTTCGGAAAATCTTCAATATGGGTGAGGATAGCTCGTTTGATGGTGCGCTGCTTGAAAGAATCAGAAAAGAGCTTAAGATAAGAAAAAAATCATAGAATTGTTTCGGCTTTTAATTAAATCATTGAAATACGGTCTATACTTGAAATACAAAAGAGAAATTTTGCGGAGAAGATATGAACAACAGATTTACTGAAAAAGCCGAAAAATGTATTATAAACGCAACGAAAATTGCCGAGGAGCTTGGTCATACCTATATCGGTACGGAGCATTTGCTCTTATCCCTGCTCTCGGATAACGGAACCGGCTCATATTTGATTTTGTCAAAAAACCGAATACACCTTTCGGATACCGAAAGAATAATCAAGGAGTATTCGGGGGTTGGCGAAAAAAGCTCGCTTTCGTCAAAGGATATGACGCCAAGATATAAAAAGGTGCTTTTACGTTCGCAAAAAATATGCGAAAAATACAGCGGTATCAAGATTGGTACGGAGCATCTGTTACTTGCGCTCTTTGAGGAGCGTGAAAGCGTTGCGATAAAGATAATAGAAAAGCTTGATGCGGATATTTCGGGGATAAAGGATGAGGTTATAACGCTTTTGCGTACCGAGGAGCATAATTCGGGTGTTATAAAAAACACGGGTACGAGGGCATCCTCCGTTCTTGAAGAATACGGCAAAAATCTCACGAAAATGGCGGATGACGGCAAGCTTGACCCGGTTATCGGCAGAGTGGCGGAAACTGATAGGATTATCAGAATACTTTCAAGAAAATCGAAAAACAATCCCTGCCTTATAGGCGAGGCGGGAGTCGGAAAAACCGCAATCGTTGAGGGCCTTGCGATAAGGATATCAAAGGGTGACGTACCGAAAACGCTTATCGGGAAGCAGATCATATCGGTAGACCTGCCGCTTATGATTGCGGGTGCGAAATATCGCGGTGACTTTGAGGAGCGCATAAAAAACGTAATAGACGAAGCTATGAAAGCTGACAACGTCATACTGTTTATTGATGAGATACACACAATTGTAGGTGCGGGCGCTGCAGAGGGCGCGATAGATGCGGCAAATATAATTAAGCCGCAGCTTGCAAGAGGAGAAATACAGCTTATCGGTGCTACAACGCTTTACGAGTATAGAAAATATATCGAAAAGGATACGGCGCTCGAAAGACGCTTTCAGCCTCTTGCCGTTGATGAGGCGACTGTGGATGCAAGCATAGAGATTCTTATGGGACTTCGTGAAAACTATGAAAAACATCACGGAGTTAAAATAAGCGATGAGGCAATACGCTCGGCGGTAATACTTTCAGAACGGTTTATGAAAGATAGATATCTTCCCGACAAGGCAATAGATATAATAGATGAAGCATGTGCGAAGCTTAACGTGAAGCACAACACAAAAAGCGAAAAAATCGAAAAAGCTGAACAAAAAATCGAGCAGATAAAGAAAGACAAGGAAGATGCACTGATTAATCTCGATTATCCCCTAGCGCTTAGTTTGGGTGAGCTGGAAACTCTTTACCGCTCGGAGCTTAAGCTTTTGTGCGAGGAAAAGAGCTGTGAAAAGGAAACCCCGACCCTTAACGCACAAGACATTAAGGATATGATGTTTGAAATAACGGGTGTACCGCAAAGCGAAAAGGATATACAGGTTGACCCGAATAAGCTCGCTAAAAAGCTGTCGAAAAAAATCGTTGGGCAGAATGAAGCCGTTACTGCGCTATGCTCTGCTGTTTGTAGGAGCAATTCGGGTATAAACGATGACAGACGACCCAAAGGGGTATTTATGTTTCTCGGTGAAAGCGGTGTCGGAAAAACAGCACTTGCAAAGGAGTTGGCTTTTGCCCTTTTCGGCACGTATGACGCTCTTGTACGATACGATATGTCCGAATTTGCCGAGGGGCATTCGATATCCAAGCTTATAGGCTCGCCTCCCGGCTACGTCGGCTATGGCGAGGGCGGCTCGCTTACTGAAAAAATAAGAAGAAAACCATTTTCCGTGGTTTTATTTGATGAGATAGAAAAATCGCACCCTGAAGTAAGAAATCTGCTGCTTCAGATTACCGACGAGGGAGTTTTGACCGATGCAACCGGCAGACACGTGAATTTCAAGAATTGTTATATCATTATGACCTCAAACGTCGGCAAAGAGGGCTTTAAGCGAGGTGGCGTAGGTTTTCTTGAGGATAGTGATAAAATGCTCGATTTTAAAATTATAAAACGGTTGAAGGACTATTTCAGCGATGAATTTATAAATAGAATAGATGAAATAATTCCCTTTGCTCCGATGAATACAGAAATGCTGGAAAATATAGCGGTTATACGGCTTGAGGA
>JAZOWX010000023.1:0-9017 GCA_045659405.1 Eubacteriales bacterium
CAACAGGGAAAATAGCAGCGGAATCGTAATAGCCGCAAGTGCATGAGAAGTCATAGCAAGACTTGCGCCGATTTTCGGATCTCCGCCGTATGCTTTCGGGAATACTATGGTATTCATTCCATGCGGTGTAGCCGCTATGAAGAATGCGTACATAAGTATTTGGTTACCGATGGTTAAATTGAACGCAACGCACGCAAGCTCTTTTATACCGAAGAGTATCGGTATGATAATGACAGGCAAAATCAAAAGGCGAAGAGCGGTTGCAAGATATATACGTTTACCCTTGAGCATCTGTCGAGTGTTGTAAGATGAAACTGTAATTCCAAGCAGAATCATCGCAACAGGCGCCATGCAGTTGCTAAGAGAGGTAAGTGTACTATCAACAAACGAGGGAAGCTTACTGCCAATGCCTGTAATTCCAAACGCCATACCGAGAAACAGGGCTATAGTTGCGGGATTGAAGAATGATTTTAGGGCGTTGCTTTTTCCTTTGCCCTTGGGAATCAAAAGTCCGACACCCCACATATACACAATCAACGTGACAGGGATACAAAACAGCTTGAAATTAGCGAGCATCTGGTTGCCGTAGATTTCTTTTATCAGCGGCTCGCCCATAAAGCCGTAATTTCCAAAGGTTAAAACGTATTTATAAATATTTCTTTCGTCGCCCGGTTTCTTGATTATTAAACGCGCGAGTACAATCGCTATCGGTATAGCGATACCAAGGAAGATACCTGCAAATATGATATTTACAGTATGCTCCGAAAGTGTTGAAACGGTGAAGTATTTTGCCATCGTAACAAATGAAAGAGCAGGGCAGAATATCCAGGTTTCAAGCTTTGCAACCGTCGTGGCGGAATCACCGGCAAGAATTTTTGTTTTTCCTAATACGAATCCTATTATGATGTATATGACGAGCATCAGCATCGGATTCATGGTAGCAATAAATGATTGACTCATACAATGCCTCGAATTATACAGTATTTTGGCGCACCGCCAAGGTGCGCCATATTTATTGAATGCAGTTGTAATTAGATAGAACCTACGATGTAGGGAGCCATATCGGCTCTCTCCTGTGCGATTCTTTCAGCCTCTGCTGCAGCTTCAGCCTCTCTTTCAGCCTTTTCTTTAGCACGAGCTTCCTCTCTTGCGGCACGCTCTGCTGCTTCGGTTATAGCTCTGATGGAAAGAGCAAGCTTTCTGTTTTCGTCGTCAATCTCGGTAATCTTTACGTCTACAACGTCGCCAACCTTAAGCACGTCAGCGGGGGAGTTGATTCTCTGTGTAGAAATTCTCGAAATATGGATAAGACCGTCAACGTCCTCATAAACCTCGGCAAAAGCACCGAAGGGCATAATGGAAACGATTTTAGCGGGAACGATATCGCCAACGCTGAACTTCTGTGTGAACTGGAACCAGCTGTCCATTTCCTGAGTCTTGTATCCAAGAGAAATTCTTCTCTTTTCAACGTCAAGCTCCTTGATGAAGACGTCGATTTCCTGACCTACAGAAAGAATCTGTGAGGGGTGCTTGATGCGCTTCCAGGAAAGCTCTGTATTGTGAACCATACCGTCAACACCGCCGATGTCAACGAAAGCACCGTAAGCTGCAAGATTCTTAACAGTACCCATATAATGCTTGCCAACCTCAAGAGTTGCCCAGATAGCGTCTTCCTTTGCACGCTTTTCCTCGTTAAGGATTACCTTAATAGAGCCAAGCGCCTTTTTCTTCGCATCATCAAAATCTATAAGCTTGATCTTCTGTGTTGTTCCGACAAGAGCGGAAAGATCGCCGCCCTTTGCAATACCTGTCTGGGAAGCGGGAACAAATACAGTGTTGTTCTTTGCAGAGATGATTACACCGCCTTTAACAACAGACGTAACCTCGCCCTCGAGCACCTCACCGTTATCATATGCTTCCTTGATAAGCACCCAATTGTTGTCCTTGTCGACACGCTTTTTAGAAACTTCTGCAATACCGAGAGCATCCTGAACTCTGATTACAAAAACGGCAACCTCGTCACCGATCTTGAACATATCGGCAAGCTTTGCGTTTACGTCGTCGGTAATCTGCTCTTTTTTAAGAACACCGGTAACTTTAGCGCCAAGGTCAAGAGCGATTTCGTTTTCGGAAATGCTGTATACTGTACCTGTAACTGTTTCTCCTGTATGTAAAGTTTTGATAGAAGCCTCTACCATCTCGGCAAAGTTAATGTTTTTTTCTTCCATAATGTCTAAAACCTCCGTTATTATACTGTCGGGAGTGGAAGCACCCGCAGTAATTCCTACGCACTTGGCGTTGTCAGGAAAATCAGTTAAATCATTTGCGGATTCTATCCAAAAAGTATTTGGACAATTCTGCGAACATAGAGTGTAAAGTTTTTCTGTGTTGGAGCTTTGTTTACCGCCGATAACTATCATCGCATCGTTTTGCCCGGCGAGTGTGATAGCATCGTTTTGTCGATTTTCTGTGACATTGCATATTGTATCATAAAAAATAGTTTTTGTACATACTTTTTTTAAAATTTTTTTAATTTGTTCAAATTCTAACAAATTTTGTGTTGTTTGAGAACACAAAATGGCTATTTTGCCTTTTGTATCAACCTGTGCTAGTTCCGAAGCCGAGGAAATTGCGTATTTTTCACCGTGAGCGTAGCTCATTATGCCGATAGCCTCGGGATGCTCCTTATCGCAAAAGAGATAAAACACGGTATTTTCATTCGTAGCCTCGTCGGCAATTTTGTGAATTCGTTTAACGTACGGACAGGTCAGGTCGCATATCGTGATTTCGGGATGATTTTTACTGATTTCTTCAAGTCGCATAAGCGTATCCCTTGTCACACCGTGAGTCCTGATTACAAGAGTCAGCTTCTCGCCATCAGATTCTGTCGCAATCTTGTCAAACTCATCAATCCCAACCGACATAACACCAAGACTGCGAAGCTCGTCTAAATAGATACGGTTGTGTATCAGCTCGCCAAGAGTGAGGATTTTATCGCCTTTTTTTATAAGCGCTCTGATTTCATTATCAGCTCGCCTGACTCCAGGGCAGAAGCCTGCATTTTCAGAGAGTGTTATTTTCAATTTTCTTTATCGGCTGCACTCGGTGCGGGCAGAGCATCGTAGCCTCCGAGCGAAACTATCCTTTCAAAAATTTTGTCGGTTGCCGAGCGATATTCCAAAGAGCCGCCCTCATTCATTTCAAGCTCGGAATACGGAATGGGCTTTCCGAAAATAACGTCAACCCTCTTGAAAATTCCATACTTGAAGCCATTTACCTTTATACAAACCGGAACAACGTCGCACATAGCGTGATAGCATATCATAGCCGCTCCGTTTTTCTTTGGCGTTGTGGCGGGATTGACACCGGGGTATCTGTGTCCTTGGGGGAAAATAGAGAGCGCATAGCCTGATTTTATAAGGCTTACCGAGGTTCTTATAGCTCCGACGTCAGCACCGCCTCGGTCAAGCCTTACAGCACCAAGCGCACGTATAATTCTGCCGAGAAGGGGAATTGTAAAAAGCTCTTTTTTTGCTAAAAATTTAATCTCACGCTCACACGCAGCGGCTATAACTACCGCATCTCTTGCCGCTATGTGGTTAGCGCAGAACATAATACCGCCGCTTTTAGGGATGTTTTCAAGTCCTTGGATTTTGATTCCGAAGATGAAGCGTACAAGCTTATGAAGGCGCTTGTGCCACCTCATATAGGTGCTGTCTTTTCGGGGCAGGTCACATATAAAGGGAATTTTTTCCTTTATTATTGCCGTGATTTTTTCAACGGTTTGCGCCTCTGTCAAATCGGTGTTGTCAACAGTTATAGCATCCTCTGCGGCAACGCAAGGGGCGATTTCTCTTGTCGAATCGTTGGTATCACGCTCTATCATTTCGGCAAGAACATTTTCGTAGGTTACGTCGACACCTCGTGCGATAAGCTCGTCATATCTTCTCTTGGCTCTGGCTTCGGATGAAGCGGTAAGGAAGATTTTAACCTCTGCCTCGGGGAATATAACAGTACCTATATCTCTGCCGTCCATAATAACGCAGTTGGTTTTCGCTATATTTCTTTGAGTGTTCAAAAGATATTCTCTGACAGTGCCGATAGCGCTGACGTTTGATGCCGCCATAGAAATTTCAGGCGTTCTGATTTTATCACCAACGTCAACTCCGTCGAGCAAAATTATCTGCTTACCGTCACGGAAGGTAAGCTCGAGCGTAAAGCTGCCAAGCGCACTGGTAACGTCAGGTGCGGATTTTGTATCTATACCGTGATTAACCATATAAAGACCAATGCTGCGGTAAAGCGCTCCCGTATCAACGTAAACTATACCAAGCTCCTTGGCAATCGCTTTGGCAACGCTTGATTTTCCGGCTCCGCCCGGGCCGTCAATAGCTATTTTAAACATAATTTAATCCTCGTATTTTTCCGCAGCGCTCTTTCCTGCAAGGTATCCTGTCGAAAAGGCAATCTGCAAATTAAAGCCGCCGGTATATGCGTCAACGTCTATTATTTCTCCGGCAAAATATAGGTTATCTACAAGCTTTGATTCCATTGTTTTTGGGGTGATTTCCTTAACCGAAACTCCGCCCGAGGTTATAATAGCCTCATCAATAGGGCGGGGACGTGTAATCGGAATACGGAAGTCCTTGAGCGACGTGCGGATTTTCTTTCTTTCCTCTTTCGTTATCAGATTCACCTTTTTTCTGTCGGGTATACCTACGTAATCAATAAAAGGCTCTATCATTTTCGATGGCAAGAGCGCACCGAGTGCGTTTTTGAAATCCTTATTACTTGCCGCGGTGAAATCCGAAATCAGTCTTGCGTCAAGCGTTTGCTCGTCAAGGGCGGGCTTCAGGTCTATTGAGAGTGTAATCTCGGAAAAATCTTTGTTCAGAATGTATGACGAGGCAGACAAAATCATAGGCCCTGTCACACCGAAATGCGTAAACATCATCTCGCCAAAGTCGCTGTAAAGGACCTTTTCGTCCTTGTCAAGCGCCCGAAGCGCTACGTTTTTTAAGGAAAGCCCCTGCATTCTCCTGCATAGCGGGGAAGAGCTTTCAAGCGGTATCAGCGACGGCTTCAGCTCGGTGACCGTGTGACCAAGCTTAATCGCAAGCTTATATCCCGAGCCGTCAGAGCCGGTTTTGGGATAGGATTTGCCTCCCGTTGCGATTATAACCGAATCAAAGTGATATTCTTTATCGGCGGTTACCGTAAATCCGCTATCGCTTTTCTTTACAGCGCTTACCTTGCTGTATACGGTTTTGCAGGCGGAAATATAACCCCTCATAGCGTCAACGATATCAGAAGCCTTATCAGACACAGGGAAAACCCGTGAGCCACGCTCAACCTTCAGCGGCACTCCCGAATTTTCAAAAAAGCTCATCGTATCCGATGCCGAAAACGCACTCAAGGCGCTGTACATAAATCGCTGATTTTTCGTTATGTTTTCAAGGATTTTTTCGTTTGGGGCATCGTTTGTAACGTTGCATCTGCCTTTGCCTGTTATCGCAAGCTTTTTACCCAATCTGCCCGTATGCTCAAAAATCGTAACTGCGGCACCGTATAGGCTTGCCGTGCCTGCCGCCATCATGCCCGCAGGACCGCCGCCTATTACGCATATTTTTTTAGTTTCAACGCTTGGCATATACTCTGTATTCATCCCAAACCTTTTCAAGCTTGTCAAATCTTTCTGTAATTTCTTTTTCCCGTCTGTTCGTTATCTCTACTATCATTGCGTTTATAATGCTTATCGGTGCAACGAGCGAATCCATAAAGGAAGCCATATCCGATTGAGCGATAAGCAGATAGGTAGCAAATTCTGCAAGAGGGGATATATCCGAGTCGGTAATAACAGCCACCTTTGCTCGGTTTTCGGTTGCGTATTTTACCGTGTTTATCATCATAGAGGAGTATCTCGGGAATGAGAAAGCGACGAGTATATCCGAGCTGCTGATAGTGAACAGCTGCTCAAAAACCTCGGCGGTGGATTTCGGCTCTATGAATTTTACGTTATCAAAAATGAGTGAGAGGTTATAGTACAAGAGCTTTGCTATCGGCTCTGCGCTTCTTGCGCCCATAATGTATATGGTTTTAGCCGTGAGCAGCGCATCAACCGTGTTGTAAAACGCATCGCTGTCGATGTTTTCCATTGTGTATCTGATTTTTGCAATGTCCGACTCCATAACCTTTTCAAGAAGATTGCTTCTGCCAAGACGTTTTTTTGTAATTTCAATACGCTGTATCGGTGTAAGCTTGGTTCTTACAAGCTCGGAAATTGCGTGCTGAAATTCGCCATAGCCCTCATAGCCGAGCTGATTTGCAAATCTTACAACGGTTGACTCTGAAACGCCTACGAGCTTACCGAGCTTTGCCGCTGTCATATCAGCCGCTTTATCGTAATCGTTTAAAATCGTATTGGCAATTTTCTTCTGTCCCTTTGAAAAGCTGCCGTATGAAATTCTTATTCTCTGTGAAATATCTGCCGACATAAAAACAACCTCACATGATTTTTAATGAAGAAAATAAGTGAATAAAACCATTTTAACATACTTTTAAATTAATTACAAGTATTTTTCCCAACTCTCCGTGTATAAAATTAATGCACAGTACCCATTTTCGGATACTGTGCATATAAACTTTGCATTTTTTATAAATTGGTTTCGGATTCAAGCTGTAAAACGGTAGCTCCGGTATTCTCGATATCCGATTTGTTGTGCGTGACGAATAAAACGAGTCTTTTTTCAGCCTCGGATTTTATGATATCTATCACTCGCACGGAAAGCTCTCGGTTAAGCTCCTTTGTAGGCTCGTCGAGCAAAAGAATAGGAGTTTTTTTGAGAACAGCTCTTGCGATTGACACACGCTGCTTCATACCGCCCGAAAGCTGATGAGGATACAGCGCCAACTCGTCTTCGGTAAAGCCAAGATAGAGAAGCAGCTCTGCGGCTTCTTTCGTGTTTTCTTCATTTACCGAGCTGTAATTTGCAAGAATAACGTTTTCAAGCGCTGTGAGCGTTGGGAAAAGTCTGTATTCCTGAAAAGCGTAGGAGACCTTTCTAAATCCTCCGCCCAAAATCCTGCCTGAAAATTTCGTGTCGAGCCCCGAAATCATACGAAACAGCGTTGTTTTTCCGATGCCGCTTTTTCCCGTAACAGCGTATACACCGGCCTCGGGAAATGTGTATGAAAAGCCGTTGAATATTATCTTGCCGTCAAAGCTCTTGTTTACATCTTTAATTACGAGGCTCATTCTTGTACCTCCGCATTAAATTTTTCGTAAGACCTTCAAGCAAAAGGCTCATTATGACAACAACAATTGTCAAAGCAAACACTTTAGGTGTTTCAAGGAAGTACTTTGCATCATTTATCATAGCTCCGATTGAGCTCTTGGTATATGCGATAATTTCGGCTGCAATCTCGGATTTCCAGGCAAGTCCGACAGAGGTGACAAGAGCAGGGAAAAAGTAGGATGCGAGGGTAGGGAGTATCAGGAGCTTAAGCCGTTTAGAGTAGGAAAATTCAAAAACGTCGCACAGCTCCGAAAGCTCTTTGTCAACTGCCGAAAAACCGTCGGTGAGATTTTGCCATATAATCGGCATAACCATAAGAAATGCCACAAAAACAGCAAGCGTGCCGCCGTCAAAAAGAACCCAGAGTATGACAATAAAGGATGCTACGGGGGTGGATTTTATTATTGAAATTATCGGTGATACGACAGCATAAAGAAAGCGGAAGCGATTTGTTAAAAACGCAAGTAAAACGCCCATTCCGACACCGAGCGAAAGACCGAGCAGCACACGCAAAAGCGTAAATACTACGGCTTTAAAAAGCTTTCCTGAAATCAGAATGTCCCAAAGTGCCGAAAGTGTGGCAGAGACCGTAGGTATAAGATACGGCTTGTTAAGCGCTACTGCCGCTATTTGCCAGACCAAAACCCAAAAGGCTATGCCGAGTGTGGCGAGTGCTAATCTCTTTAGTTTATTTTTCGTAATAGAATTCATCATTGGGTAACGTTATGCCGATAGCCTCATAGAATCCTATGAGAGCGGCCTTCATATCCTCTCCGTCAATGTATGCGATTGAACCGCGCAGGTTATTAAGCGCCTTTTTTGCAGCGGGGGCAGCAGCCATAACACCGGCTTCTACTACGTAGGTAGCAGCCGCTTCTAGGTTTTCGGCAGCGTCTACGAATTCAATCGAAGCCTTGTATTCGGTGAGAAATTCATCGACAGCCTTTTTATTTTCGCTGACAAACGTCTTGGTAGAAACAGCGCATCCCATAGTGAGCGGTGTATCCGAAAGCTCGTTCCAGACGTCGTTAAGGTTAAGAGCTACCGAATATATCTGCTTTGCGCTCGTTACAGCAGTAACAATGGGCTCGGGTGCTACCGCAATACCGATACCGTCCTTGTTAACCAACGTATTTTTAAGGTCCTCGGGGGTATTTATAACCGAGCCGTCAAATTCTGTAAGTACGTTAGCGTTTACCCCGGCTTCGTCAAGAAGATGCTCGAGTATCATTCTCGGTGTACCCTTAAGACAGGTATATATATCCCGGCCGTTAAGCTCGGAGAAGTCGGAAATTTGTGTACCGTCAGCCGTGATAAGATATACCGAGCCGAGTGTGTTGATAGAAAGTACCTTTAAATCATTGTAATTGCCGTTGTAGTTATTTGCCGCTTCGTTGGTGGGAAGGCAAACGATATCAACAGCGCCCTTGGCAAGGTCAGCAAGTGCTGATGCCGTATCGGTGTACTTGTTGAACTGGTATTTATCATTGCCTGCTTCAAGTCCGCCGTTGTCGTGTATAAGTTTTGCCATACCCATACCTGTCGGACCTTGCATATATCCGATTTTGATTTGCGTTGTTCCGCCGCAGGAGAAAAGTCCGAGCGTTGCTGTGAGCAAAAGTGCAAAGGTTAAGAGAGTTGCGAAGATTTTTTTCATTGTTTCGTTATCCTTTCAAGCCCTATCGGGTCGATTATTATTATCTTTTTTCCGTTTCGCTTTAT
>JAZOWX010000024.1:0-23802 GCA_045659405.1 Eubacteriales bacterium
TTTGAAAAAAAGTACCAAAAAAATCTTTTTTCTCGCAACTAAAAAGCCCTTTCGTTCATCTTGCAAAAAATCAATTGTCGAAAAGGCTTCTTTTGTTATGCAATTTTACAAACGGCTGTTAAACAATCTTTTTGCTTACAACATAACAAGCGTTATGTTATCACGGTCGGCGAAAGTCGGCTTTTTTTATGTGAATTTTGGTTTATGCCGCCCGCAATAGCGTTCTATATTATTAAACGCATATTTTCCATCTTTCTTTTGTGTTCTTCTGCCGTTGTGGTTATATATATGCGTGTGGTGTTGATGCTGGTATGACCAAGTATATCCGCAAGCTTGGCTATATCCTTTTCTATTCCGTAAAAGGATCTTGCAAACAGGTGTCGCAAATTGTGCGGAAAAACCTTGCTCGGCGGCACGTCAGCCTCGCGGCACAAAGCCTTCATATCTCGCCATATATTGCATCGGCTTATCGGTTTTCCGCTTCTCGTTACGAAAATCGAGCCCGATGTGATTTTTTTAGCTTTCATATACTTGATAAGCTTTCTTTTGAGACCGTTTACGATGAAAATTCTTCGGTTTTTTCCTTTGCAATTTACAAAAGCCTCACCTCGCAAAACCGCTTCTGCGGTTATATACTGAAGCTCGCTTACCCTTATACCGCAGCCACATATTGTCTGGATTATCAGACTAAGGCGCTCGTTACCATGGTGCATAGCTACTTCGGTCAGGCGGATATACTCTTCCCTCGTAAGCTCTTTTTCCTCCGGGCAGAAAGCTGATTTCTGTATTCTATACTGTTTTACACAAAGCTCCAGCCAACCCAAAAACCTAAAAAATGCATTAAGGGCTGCCAGCATAGAGTTTGCACTCGTTACCGCATATTTTGAAAGCAAATCGCTTTTGAACTCCAGGACGTCTGATTTATCAACACCCCTATCGCCCATAAATCCCAAAAACACCCGAATATCATGCAGATATTTTTCTATTGTTGCCGCACTCCTTTCCTCCGTATACAAATAATTCTTGAATTCGCTGATTTGAAGCTCGCTGATTTTTCTTTCCATAGAAATTCCTCCGTTTTTTTGTATTATTTGCTTTTTTCGTGTGTATTATATTTGTGTAAGTAAAATAAGCATATTTTTCTGCCGCTCGCCAGTCAAAAACAGCCTTTTTGCCGAAATGCCAAAATCAGTAAAGCTATTCTGGCACTTAACCTTATAAGATAGATTTTACAGAGCGGTTTTCCTTGAATTTCGGCTGAAAGCGTGTATTGCTCATACGAAAAATGCGAAAGATGATATTATGGAGAAACGAGTTGAACAACCATTACACACCTGATAAAAAATATCTTTTCGAAATAGCAAAATCATACCCGAACAGACGCGCGGTATCAAGCGAAATAATAAACCTCAACGCTATACTCAATCTTCCTAAAGGCACGGAGCATTTTATGAGCGACCTGCACGGTGAGCATGAGGCATTTACGCACATTCGACGCAACGCATCCGGGGTTATACGCAAAAAGGTTGATATTCTTTTTAAAAAGTCGCTCACAGCCGAGGAGCGTGCGGAGCTTGCCACTCTTATATACTACCCCGAAGAAAAGCTTGACGAGCTTCGGGAGCTGGGTACAAATATGGATGAGGGGTGGTATGAAAATACACTCATCAGGCTGGTGGAAATATTCAGACTTACAAGCGCAAAATACACACGCTCAAAGGTAAGGAAGCTCCTCGAAAAGACCGCAGGCGGCTACGACTTTATTCTCGATGAGCTTCTTTACTGCAGCTTTGAAGATGAGGCAAAGAAACGCTACTATAAAAGCATAATTACAAGTATTATTAACGTCGGCGCTGCAGAAAATCTGATAACCTCAATAAGCGCCGCTATAAAAAGCCTTGTTATAGACCACCTGCACATAGTCGGTGATATTTACGACAGAGGTCCGAGGGCGGATCTTATAATGGACGAGCTGATGAAGGTGGACTCTATCGACATACAGTGGGGAAATCACGACGTTTTGTGGCTTGGAGCGGCAAGTGGCTCAAGAACCTGCATTGCCACAGTCCTCAACAACTCGATAACCTACAAAAACCTTGACGTTATAGAGATAGGCTACGGAATTTCGCTGCGCCCGTTAAGCCTTTTTGCCGCTAAAGTCTATAAAAGCTCGGACGTTTCGGGATTTATGCCAAAGGGCGACTCGCACGGAGATTTTGTCAAGCACGACGACGAGCGGCTGATAGCCAAGATGCACAAGGCTATAAGCATTATCGAGTTTAAGCTTGAGGGTCAAACCATTCTTCGAAATCCGAAATTCAATATGAACGACAGGCTCTTGCTTGACAAGATTGATTTTGAGAACAAAACCGTTCTTATTGACGGAATTTCGTATCCACTACGAGATACAGACTTCCCTACCGTTGACAAAAACGCACCGTATAATCTCACCCCCGAGGAAGAAGAGGTGATGAGATATCTCAAAAACGCATTTATGCGCTCCGAGCGCTTGCAAAGACACGCAAAATTCCTCTTTGAGAAAGGTGAAATATATACTGTCTTTAATAAAAATCTGCTCTTTCACGGCTGTATTCCGCTTTGTGATGACGGTAGCCTGATGCCGCTTGCGGCAGCAGATGGACACTTTGGCGTGTCGCTTATGAATTACTGCGACAAAATGGCAAGGCGCGGATATTTTGAAAAGGACGGTACACAAGCACGTCGTGAGGGCAAGGATTTTCTTTGGTTTTTGTGGTGCGGAAAGGATTCGCCGCTTTCGGCAAGAAAGAAAATAACCACGTTTGAGCGTCTGTTTATAGAGGACAAGACAACCTGGGAAGAACCGAAAAATGCTTACTACTCCTGCTGGGGTAACAGAAAGGTTGCAGAAAACATTCTTGCTGAATTTTCGCTTACCGATAAAAATTCTCACATCATAAACGGACATATTCCAATAAGATACAAGGCGGGTGAAGAGCCAATTAAAGCAGGCGGCAAGCTGATAGTAATAGACGGCGGATTTTGCAAGGCTTACCGAAATACCACGGGAATTGGCGGTTACACCCTGATATACAACGCAGAGGGTATGCGTATATCCGTACACGAGCCGTTTACCAGCCGTGAAAATGCGATTAAAAACAATCGGGATATAGTTTCGGAAAGTGTGGTTTTTGAGTATTCAAAGACTAAAATTTTAGTTCGCGATACAGACGTCGGGGCGGCAATAAAAGAAAAAATATCCACCCTCGAAAGACTGCTATCCGAATACGAAAGCGGTGCGATTAAAGAGGTTAGCCGCTAGAAAAGCGGAGCAATTAAACAAAGAAACGGTTGTTCAATACCTAACCGGGTATAGAACAACCGTTTTTTATATTCAATTTGTTTTTGAAAAAATCAAAGGCAGGTGGCTGATATCTCGGAAGAAATCAAGCCTTATTCGTGCAGAATTCTTTTTAAACTTTAAACTGTTTTTCAAAGTCTAGGCAGCACGAAACATATACTCATAATCTTTACTTAAGGCTAAATATGTCACCTTTTATTTGCTTTTTCTGCAATTCTAGTCGCTCTGTGAAGATATCTTTTTATAATTCTCTGCTTTTTAAATTCGAGATTGAACATAATCAAATCGAATATAATCAGGAACAGCGGGGCGGGTGCGAATGCACCTTTTTGTATGCATATAACTATTGCTGCGATGAAAAGTCCGAAAAGTATAAGGTGATATATCGGAGCTGTTAAAATGACCCCCGAAAGCGTTGTCACACCGCCCGATTCGGTAATTTTACCCGTAAAATACGTTCCGACAAGAAAGTTGTTATCCTTTGTCGGTCTGTCGACAAGCTCACAGGTTATGCGAAGATGCTCACCTCGCTCCTTAACCTTCATTGTCGGACGGCCTATTTTTTCATCAAAGACCACGCCATCGTTTACGAGCTTGTGGTTTTTTATATTTGAAAGCAGCTCGTCCTTTGGGACGGCAGTAGTTATTTTAACAAGCTTCATCTTACTTTTCCTCGTGTTTTACTCTTCGCGCAGCGTCGGCACAAAAGCCGTGCTGTGCGCTATCAGCCCTGCTTGAATTCGATTACGGTTACTCCCGCATCTCCCTCTCCGTAATTGCCGTGTCGGTAGGATTTTATTCTTCTGTCTGTTTTGAAATTCTTCCAAAGCGCGGCACGCAGAGCGCCCGTGCCCTTTCCGTGAATTATTCTGACGCTTCCTATACCCGCAAGCACGGCATCGTCAAGATATTTATCAACCACAAACCAAGCATCGTCACCTATCATACCTCTTACGTCAACTTCGGGTTTAAAGGAGGTGTTGACAGTCTTTTTAACCTTGCCCTCGCTGACCTTTTTCTGCGGCTCGGTCTTTCTGTATTTGACGTTCCCCTCGATAAGACGAAGCTTATCCACGCTTACCTTGGTTTTAAGAATTCCGGCACTTACCGAAACCGTACCTGTTTTTTCGTTTATTGCGGTTACCTCGCCCTCTTGGTTGCAGGTGGTCACAAACACCTTATCTCCAACCTTAAGCGGTCTTGGGAGCTTATAGTCCTCATCGGCTACATCTCTTATGTCAAAGCCGTCATAGAGTGCGTCATTCTTTGCAAGATGCTCACGTATTTTTTCTCTTGCATCGTGCATAAGCTGATTTCTCTTTTCTCTGTCCTCTTCCTTGCGAAGATCCTCGAGCTGACGGAATATAAATTCGCTTGATGCTCTGGCGCTGTCAATAATCTGTCTTGCCTTTTGCACCTGCTTGGAAATTTCGTCCTCTGTGCGTTTAAACCTTTTTTCAAGCTCGGCTTCCTTCTGCGCCTTGTTTCTCTCATACTCCACACGAAGCTCGTGTGCAAGATTTCTTTCACGCTCAAGCTCTATTCGCTTAGTATCAAGAGTTTCGATAACGTCCTCAAAGCGCTTGTCCTCACGGTTTATAAGCGAGGTGGCACGCTCTATTATTTCCCTTGGTATTCCAAGCTTTTCGGATATGGCAAAGGCATTGGATTTTCCCGGAGTTCCTATTATAAGGCGGTATGTGGGCTTCAAGGTTTCTATATCGAATTCACAAGATGCGTTTTGCACACCGGGGGTATCAAGCGCATAAGCCTTAAGCTCGGCATAGTGCGTTGTTGCCGCTGTAAAAGCACCTACACTTTGAGTTTTCTCGAGTATTGAAACCGCAAGTGCCGCACCCTCTATCGGGTCTGTACCCGAGCCAAGCTCATCAAAAAGAACGAGCGAGCGAGAGGAAACGCGCCCGAGAATATCAACCACGTTTACCATATGCGACGAGAATGTGGAAAGCGATGCTTCTATGCTCTGCTCGTCACCGATATCGACGAGAATTTCACCGAAAACACCGACGCTTGAGCTTTCATTTGCAGGTATCTGAAGTCCTGCCTGCGCCATTATAGCAAAAAGTCCGAGCGTTTTAAGGCTAACCGTTTTACCGCCCGTATTAGGACCTGTTATTATAAGCGTAGAAAACTCTTTGCCAACCGAAATATCTATGGGCACAACCTTATCACGGGGGATAAGCGGATGCCTTGCGCCACGAAGACTTATTCCCGGCTCTTTAGTAATATTCGGCTTAACTGCACGCATCTGCATAGCAAGGGTTGCCGCTGCAAAGTAAAATGCGATTTCGGTTATATTATGATAATTGAGCGTTATAATGCCGGAAGCTTCACCGCACTCGGCAGAAAGCTCTGCCAAAATGCGCTCGATTTCGTGTGTCTCCTCTGCCATAAGAGTTTTGAGCTCGTTATTTGCCTCAACAACTGCAAGCGGCTCAACAAAGAGCGTAGCGCCAGAGGATGAGGTATCGTGCACAAGACCCTTCATCTCCGAGCGGTATTCGGATTTAACGGGTACAACGTATCTTCCGTTACGCATAGTAACGATGTTTTCCTGAAGATATTTCAACCTTGCACCGCCGATATAGCTTTGCAGGGTGTCTTTGATTTTATTATTGGTAAGCCTTATTTTTCTGCGTATTTCAAGCAGTGCGGGACTTGCCTCATCCGCTATCAGGTCCTCGGATAAGATAGCCTTTTTTATTCTATCCTCGAGGGGGCGGTTTGTCATTATTCTTGCAAATATTTCGTCAAGCGACGTATCAAAGAGCTTATCCTCTCCGATATAATCAACAAGCGCTCTTGCGCTGAAAAGCAGCGATGCTATATCAAGCAGCTCTCTTGGGGATAGCACAGCGCCTTTGTACGCTCGTTCACTCGCCGATACGACGCATTCGGGCGCAGAAAACGCAGGATAACCCTTTGCACCAACGAGCCGCTTCGCATCGTCTGTACGCATCTGGCGTAAAAGCACAGTTTCGTAATCGTCGCTCGGAGTTAAGGCTCTCGCCCTCGCTTTTGCTCCGTCTGTTGCTGCGAGGTCTGCAAGCATACTTATTATTTTGTCATATTCAAGAGTTGCTAAAGTTTTTTGCGTAAATAGCATTATCTTGTTACCTCTTTGTAAAATTCAAGCGAGCGGAATGAGCGTTCAAGCTGATTGAGCAAGTACTCCTCACACGCTTTAGTAAACAGATGCATATCCTCCTCGGCAAGATTAAAGGAAAATACCTTTTCAATCGGGGAATATATGCAGTATCCGAGAGCTGCGAGGCTTCCCTCGCTCAAATGGCAAATTATTCTTGCCTCGTGCGGATTTTCGGGAAGTGCGTGTGAAAGCTCACGGCTTCTGCGACAGGCGGCACACTCAACCTCACCGCCCATTATATCGAAATAAAAATCCCCTGCCCTCTCACCGCAACAATGGCAAGCAAGCACGTCCGGCATAAATCCAAGTATAGACGCTGTTCTGATTTCAAAAGCCGCCTTTACTTTATCAAGACGGTATTTACCCGAGGCTATTGCGTAAAGAGAGTTCAGCGAAAGCCGCAAAAGCTCATTTTCAGCCACAGAGACCGTTACGTCCGAAAGCACCTCTGCTATATATCCCGCAAGAGCCAATCCCTCTATGGAATTTCTTATATCGAAGAAGCTTTCGATAAGTTCAGCTTCCTTTACCCACATTTTATCTCCGCTTCCGTAAAGCACGAAATTTCCGTAGCAAAACTGCATAGTAGAGGACATTTTTCGGCTTTTCAGCGAGCGCGCACCGCGCGCCAGTGCGCTAATTGCGCCCATTTGTTCGGTAAAAATGGTAATGAGTCTGTCAGAGTCCTTTATATCAACCGAACGGATAACCAATCCTCTTACCTCGGTTAACATCAGTCCTCGTCCCTATATCCGAAGTTTGATATATTGAAGTCGCTCTCACGCCAGTTCTCCTTAACCCTTACGTAAAGGTCGAGATAAACCGTCGTGTCAAGCATTTTTTCTATATCCTCACGTGCGTGAGTGCCTATTTGCTTTATGGTTCTTGCACCCTTTCCGATAATCATACCCTTATGAGATGCCTTTTCGCAGTATATTTCCGCACGTATTGCCACGCTCGTTTTGTTCTCGTTCCACTCCTCGATACACACCGCTGTTCCGTGCGGTATTTCCTCATCGAGAGTGCGAAGCAGCTTTTCTCTGATTATTTCAGCCGCAAGCTGACGCTCGGGCTGGTCGGTTACGATATCCTCGGGGAAAAACCACTCGCTCTCGCCAAGGTATCCCTCGCACTCCGAAAGAAGAATATCTACACCCTTTCCCGATTTTGCCGAAAGCGGAACAACCGCATCGAAATTATAAGCCTCGGCGTATGCGGCTATGGTTTTAGCTATATTTTCACGACGGACAGAGTCTATCTTATTGATAACGAGTATCATCGGTATGCCCTCGTTTTTAGCACGTGTGATAAGCTGCGCCTCTATATCTCCGACAGCCTCTCTCGCTTCGATAACAAGTATCGCAAGGTCAACACCGCCGATGGTGTCGTTGGTCGTTTTTACCATAAAATCTCCGAGCTTTGTTCTCGGTGTGTGCATACCCGGCGTATCAAGGAAGACAAACTGATTTTCACCGACTGTATGTATTCCTGTTATTCTGTTTCTTGTCGTCTGCGGCTTCTTTGATACAATAGCAACCTTTTCGCCAAGTATGGTATTAAGCAGAGTTGATTTTCCTACGTTTGGTCTGCCCACTATTGCAATAAATGCTGTTTTCCTCATTTGTCATCCTCCGAAATATGAAGTCGGCTTATAATCTGCCTTTGCTTTTCACATTGAATTTCATCGTCCTCTTTGCTCTTTTCGTGGTCGTAGCCGAGAAGATGAAGCGTTGAATGTATCGAGAGAAAGGCTACCTCACGAAGAAAGCTGTTACCAAGCTCCGCCGCCTGCTCTTTTGCACGCTCAAGCGATATAACTATGTCACCGAGCATAGCTCCGCCAAACCGACACTCCGCATCATCAAAGTCCCCACCGTCATAAATCGGAAAAGAAAGGACGTCCGTATGCTTGTCCACACCTCGGTATTCACGGTTAAGCTCTCTTATATAGGCATTGTCAACGAAGCTTACCGAAACAACTCCGTCATACTTGAATTTTTCATAGGAAAGCGTTGCTAAAACAGCTTCTCTCACCGTTTTTTTCAAATTATAGTTTACATTAACGCTCTTTGTTCTTGAAAAAGTTATATTAAGCTTCATTTTTACCTCTGTTTTTATCCTGTGGCTTATTATGCTTATTTACGTTCTCTCGCTCATATTTTTCGTAAGCGCAGATAATTTTTCTAACAAGTCTGTGACGGACGACGTCTCGGTCCGAAAACTCGTATATACCGATATCGTCGATACCGCCCAGCACCCGTGCCGCAATAGCAAGTCCGCTTTTCTGCCCGCTCGGCAAATCAGTCTGCGACAGGTCGCCCGTAACTACCGCCTTTGAATTATATCCAAGTCGTGTCATAAACATTTTCATCTGCTCGGGTGTCGTATTCTGCGCCTCGTCGAGTATTATAAATGAGTCATCGAGCGTACGTCCGCGCATATATGCAAGAGGCGCTATTTCTATTGTACCTCGCTCCATGTGTCTTTGAAAATTCTCTGCACCGAGCATTTCAAAGAGCGCATCGTAAAGAGGACGCAGGTAGGGGTCAATCTTGCTCTGCAAGTCACCCGGCAAAAATCCGAGGCGCTCTCCCGCTTCAACCGCAGGCCGTGTGAGAATAATTCTGGCTACCTCTTTATTGCGAAGCGACTCAACAGCCATTGCAACGGCAAGGAAGGTTTTTCCCGTACCGGCAGGTCCAAGACCCAGAACCACGGTGTTATTTTTAATGGCTTCTATATATTTCTTCTGACCGAGGGTTTTTGCCTTTATGGGTTTTCCCCTGTTGGTAACACATATAACGTCTGCTGAAAACTGCTCACAAAGGGTATCCTGATTATCCTTGACAAGCTCAATGACGTATTCCACGCTCTGCTCGCCAAGCGTATCTCCCCCGCCTGCCATACGTTTAAGGTATTCAAGCGCACGGACGGCATTATCTACGTTTGAGCTGTCGCCGCTGACCGTTATGCAGTCGCCCGAATCTGTTCCTATGCTTTTATTGGAAATTCTGACATCAAAGGCACTCTCTATTTTTCTTGCGTTTGAGTCAAATGCGCCAAAAAGCGCAGAGGTTGCCTCATTCGACTGTGTCATAACGATTTTTTCCGCCATTTTTACCTCCGATTAATAAAACTATTATTTTTTGATGCCCTATCGAATTTTACGTTTTTGATTATTCGGCATCAAATACAAGCTCACGACCCGCATCAACTATCACCGTAAGAGTTGCCCCGGCATTATATCCCGTATCCGAAAAGCCGCCAACAGTCCTGATTGCCACTACGTCCGCTGAATACATCTCCGTCCGAATCAGCGACATAAGACGTGAAGCGGCAATTTTTACAAGCTCGTCATCACCGTATTCCGCACTGCGCTCGGTATAACCTACCGCATATTTTTTAACAAGCGAAATCGGCAATTTGTAGTTTTCGAAAACAACAAAGTCCTCGACATCCTTAATTATATCACAACTGCTATCAACATTTCCATATTTTTTGAAAATATTTAAAGAAAAATCAAAAATTTGCACAGAGATCTCCTGAAGCGCACTCTTTCCGATTTCACGAACAGGCTCATTTCTGTCTACGTTTACCGAAAGCTCTCTTTTTATTCGTCCCTTTACTATTCCCTCTGCGTGACAAAAGCCTCCGCCCGCTTCCTCGGGGATGACACCTGATATAAGCAGGTCGCCACGTGACACAGCATCGCCAACAGAAACCTCGGCATACCCCGAAATCACGGTTATTTCATCAATAATACAATCATACTCTGCCACTATATTAGAATAAGTGGAATCATCCGCATCCTCATCACGGCTGATTTTGGGCGCTACCTTGACGTAAGCTACGACACCGCGACGATTTATGTTAATCCACGAAAGATTTTCCGAGGACGAAAGAAGCTTGTTTTCGGTTTTGGCACAGTCGGTTTTACTCCACCGAGTACCGATATGGAAACCGGAGGAGCGCAGCTCGTCTATGACGGCTTCAATCGCAACGTCGCCCTCCCCCTCTATTCTGATATCCCAAACAAAATCAGAGGAAAATGCAAGGATAATAATAATCGGAATAAGAGCGAAAATTACCCCCGGCGCACGGAGAATATTCCGCAATGCCGTAGGCAAGCCGCACACCTCGCCCAAGGTAGCGCCAAGCGCCATAAGCGTTTTAGCTGTTTTTTCGCAATCCGAGCATTTGAGATACACATACGAATTGTTTTCAATTTTAGAGGATATGCCGCACTTCAAAAGAAGATTGGCTATATCTTTTGCGCACTCCTCGGGAAAAGAGACTTTTCTGTACCCAAATAAAAAAAGGTCACATCTTACCATATTTGAGTTGTATATCCTCCACTCTGCCTGAAATTTCAACCACTCTGCCCTGAAAAACCAAAAGCGAGAGATGTGAACCGAAAATTCCGACTCTTGCCTTATGAGAAAGAACACCGATATGCGAGTCGGTAAGCTCGAAAATACCGAGCACACCCGAAATTACAACAGAAGCGCCGCCACCCTTGCGTGTTACTTCCATATTAAACTCCGAAACGTAGGATGAAGCTGCAGACTTTATATCCATAAGCGAGCTTTTTAATTTTGTCATTTTTACACTCGACCTTGCGTAAATTAAATTAAACACAATGCCAAACCTTTCATAAAGCTTTACTTAAATGTATGTTGAGGTGATGAAAAAATGACCGTAAAAGCAAAAGCTGACGCTCTGCTCATACCAAAAAAATTGCTGCTCTCATCAGAGCTTTTAATAATTCTATCCTTTTTGGTTATGCTGAAGCTTTCGGATACGGCAAAGGCGGGAGCTTTATCGGGATTAGTGCTTACCGCAGGTACAATACTTCCATCTATATTTCCGTTTATGGTGCTTGGAGATTTTTTAAGCTGTCATATATCAAACAACGGTCTTGGTTTATTCGAGGGGGCGGTATGCCGCATTTTCGGGGTAACGAGATATGGAGCAGGAATTGCCATAAGTGGACTTTTATGCGGTTTCCCATCTTCTGCTAAAGCCGCCGCACAAGCTTACAGGGCGGAGGCTGTTGAAAAAGAAAAGGCGGTAGTGCTGGCAGCGCTTACATCTAACCCCTCGCCCCCCTTTATCATCGGTGTTGTCGGAAGCCTTTTCGGGGGCACACTTACTGGTGGGGTGCTGTTTTTATCTTTAGCTTTATCAGTGATTTCAGCGAGTCTTATATTCGGCAGAAAACGCCAAGAAAATCCAAATTTCGATATTACGGCACGGCAGAAATACCGTTTTATTGATTCTGTAAAGGGCGCAGGTGCAGCTTCGATAACCGTTTTTTCCTTTGTCACGCTCTTTTGTACCCTGATAGAAATTATAAAGCGCTTTGTGGGTGGCGGTGTGTTTTTCTCTTTTACGGTTGCTATACTAGAGGTAAGCACAGCTCTTTTTCATCTGATTTCAAAAAGCAATTTACCCCAAGCTCCGCTTTATGCACTCGTCGGTTTTTCGATAGGATTCGGTGGACTTTGTGCCAATTTGCAATGCGCCTCGTTTTTAACCGAGGTGGGATTAAAGGTCGGAAAATTCTTTTTTATAAAGCTTGTACTCGGCGGCTTGTGCGCTCTGTTTACACCTATCTTGCTTTCTTTGATTTAACCTATTCCCTCTTTTCGGGTAAACAAAAAAATGCGTCCGTGCACCAAGACACAGACGCATTTTTTATATTGGAAGATTACTCCCAATCGTCGGCAGGATAGTCGGGAAGCCCGATTCCGCCACCGGAAGTTCCGCCGCCACCGGAAGTTCCGCCACCACCGGAAGCTCCACCGCCACCGGGGTTTTCTTCTCCGCCGCCTGGGGTTTGCTGTGAGTTTCCTCCATCATTGTTGTCCTTATCATCATTATCACCGCAAGCGATAAATGATACCGACATAAGAACAGCTAACAAAAGGCATAATAGCTTTTTCATTTTATCCCCCATTTTTTATAATGCTGTACGGTTCAGCTTTGAACCGTACAGCAATTTCTTTAAATTAAATTACTTGGAAAGTCTATCCTCAAGAGCGGCAAGTTCATCGTACATTTCTTTGGGAACTCTGTCGCCAACCTGCTTATAGAACTCTCTGATGCCCTTGCAATCCTCAAGCCAGAGTGCCTTATCAACAGAAAGAAGCTCTTCCATAGTAGCTCTGTCGATATCAAGACCCTCAACGTTGATATCATCAACATTGGGAACGTAACCGATAGCGGTCATCTTGGCATCTACCTTATCCTCGCAACGGGCAAGAATCCACATAAGAACACGCATATTGTCACCGAATCCGGGCCAGATGAAGTGTCCTTCATCATCGGTTCTGAACCAGTTAACGTGGAAGATCTTCGGTGCGTTCTTTACAACCTTACCCATATTGAGCCAGTGTGCCCAATAGTCACCCATATCGTAGCCAACGAAGGGACGCATAGCCATGGGGTCACGACGAACAACACCAACGGCACCCGCTGCTGCTGCTGTGGTTTCGGAAGCCATAATAGAACCTATGAATGCACCGTGCTGCCAGTTCATAGACTGATATACAAGGGGTGCAGTCTTTGCACGTCTACCACCGAATACGATAGCAGAAATCGGAACGCCTGCAGGATCGTTGAACTTATCCGAGATGCAGGGGCAGTTTGCTGCCATAGCTGTGAATCTGGAGTTGGGATGAGCGCCAGAGGTGTTAACCTTGTCAGCCTTGTTGTACTTCTTGTAATCCCAAACCTCGCCCTTCCAGTTAAGAGCGTTTGCAGGAGGATTATCATTAAGTCCCTCCCACCAGATTGTATTGTCATCAAGATTGTGACATACGTTGGTGAAGATTGTATCCTTCATAGCGGTATAAAGAGCGTTGGGGTTAGACTTCTCGTTAGTACCGGGAGCAACACCGAAGAATCCGTTCTCGGGGTTAACCGCCCAGAGTCTGCCGTCCTTACCAACACGGAGCCAAGCGATATCGTCGCCTACGCACCATACCTTATATCCCTTATCCTTGTAGATTGAGGGAGGAATAAGCATAGCAAGGTTAGTTTTACCGCAAGCCGAGGGGAATGCAGCGCTTATGTACTTAACATCACCGTCGGGAGACTCAATACCGAGGATGAGCATGTGCTCTGCCATCCAGCCCTCTTTACGTCCGAGGTAGGATGCGATACGAAGAGCGAAGCACTTCTTACCGAGAAGAACGTTTCCGCCGTAACCGGAGTTAACAGACCAGATTGTATTGTCCTCGGGGAAATGACAGATGTATCTCTTTTCCTGGTCAAGCTCTGCTTTTGCGTGAAGTCCCTTAATGAAATCAGCGCTGTCGCCAAGAGCGTCAAGAACGTTAAGACCTACTCTTGTCATAATAAGCATATTAAGAACAACGTAGATAGAGTCGGTAAGCTCAACACCGTACTTTGCGAAATCAGAGCCTACAACAGACATGGAGTAAGGAATTACGTACATAGGCTTATTCTTGTAAGAGCCCTGAT
The DNA here is from genome assembly GCA_045659405.1 of Eubacteriales bacterium. GTDB lineage: Bacteria > Bacillota > Clostridia > Oscillospirales > CAG-272 > UBA1740. The sequence goes on from JAZOWX010000024.1 coordinate 13,998, forward strand.
AAAGCTTGGAAAGCTTTGCGTAGCACTCCTTGGGATCCATCCAGTAGTTGATGTTACCTGCATCCTCTTTTGTTCTGGTGCAGATAAACGTTCTGTCCTCTACTCTTGCTACATCGTTGATAGCAGTTCTGTGAAGATAGCAGTTGGGATAAAGCTCTTCGTTAAGCTTGATGATCTCACCTGTGGAGCAAGCTTCAGCTCTGAGCGCCTCTGCCTGCTCATTGCTTCCGTCGATAAGAATAATCTCGGAGGGCTTAACAAGGTCAGCCATTTCCGCAATCCACTCATTGACATACTTGTTTTTGGTAACGTTTGCGTTCATATGTATTTCTCCTTAAAAAATTATCATTGTCTGTGTGAAAAAGACCAATTTTCCACATTTATATTATATCATAGCATATTATTTTTTGCAATAGCGTTTTACAAAATATTACTACTTTTTTTACAGAAATTACATATTATAAGCATCGGCGCAGTAAAGCATTCGTCATTTTCCTTTATTATGCACAATCATCACGACGTTTTTTCCGTTTTGCCGGAGCTAAAGCTCAAAAAATTGCAGAAGTCGCATATTAGTGTTATTTGTACCTATGTGCCGATATATGCTGCTTTTTCTTATGATTTGGTAAATTTTACCATTTTAGCGCTATAAAGTTTGTTATTTTTTTCGCCATTTTGACACTTGATTTTTCCCCGCCTTTTGTGCTAAAATGATGTTACTTTCGAAAAAATTCCCAAATTTTACCAATTTCAATCAAAAAAAGGAGAAAAGACAAAAATGGAAAACAGCGTAAAAATACTTATTTCGGGTGAAAACCGAGAAGAAAGAGAAAGACTTATCGAAAATCTTGAAAAATTCGGTTTTCGTGAAATAGATGAGGCTGAAAACGGTGAGATCGCCCTCTCGATGATGAGTCGCAGAAAATATGACGTTGCAATAATCGACCTTTGGATGTCAAAAAGAGACGGCATTTCAACTATAAGAGAGGCAAGAGGAGCTTCCTATTCCGAGGGGTGCGCTTTTATACTCACCTCACCGATAAACAAGCACAGTCTGCTTATGGAAGCGTCCGAAGCGGGAGCTGACGTATGTCTGTTGAAGCCCTTTGAGCTTTCTTCGCTGGTCGGTCACATAACTTCACTTACAAAAAAGAGCGAGCGAAGCGTGGGTGCGGAGCTTAAGAGCAACGCAGATATGGAAGCTCAAGTTACAAAAATAATACATCAGATAGGTGTACCTGCGCACATCAAGGGATATCAGTATTTAAGATGCGCCATACTTATGACGATAAACGATAACGATATCATAAATTCCGTGACAAAGGTGCTTTACCCCGCAGTCGCTAAAAAATACCAGACGACAACCTCAAGAGTTGAACGGGCTATACGTCACGCAATAGAGGTAGCGTGGGACAGAGGCGACGTTGACACGTTGAATTCTTATTTTGGATACACAATTCAAAATTCACGCGGCAAGCCGACGAATTCCGAATTTATAGCAATGATTGCCGACAATCTGCGTCTTAAACACAAATACGCTACGGTTTAAACAAAACAAAAAAGGACAGAGCTTTTAATTCTCTGTCCTTTTCATAAGCAAATTGCAAACAAAAAAGCTGTCAGGCAGTTATGACAGCTTTATCAGATTCTGTTATGTAGTTGTTACGGATTAAAAGTAACGTCTGCCCTCCATGGCTCTGTAAAGAGTCACGGCATCCGCATATTCTATATCGCCGCCGACGGGTATTCCATAGGCAAGACGTGATACCTTTATATCATAAGGCTCAAGCAGCTTTGCAAGATAGGCAGCCGTCGTATCTCCGCCCGGTGTCGGGTTGGTTGCAATGATTACTTCCTTGACGTCGGTATTTTCAACCCTTGCCACAAGCTCCTTTACAGTCAAGCTGTCAGGCGTTATGTTATCAAGCGGTGAAAGCGCACCGCCCAGCACGTGGTAAACACCTCGGTAGCCTCGCACACGCTCCATAACCATTATATCCTTAGGGCTTTCGACAACACAGATAACCGACGTATCTCTATCATCCGAAACGCAAATTTCGCACCCGTCGGGTGATTCCGAAAGTCCGAAGCAGACAGGGCATTTATGGACGTCACGTTTAATCGAGCTTACCGCATCCGAAAAGCGCATAGCCTCCTCGTCCGAAAGATTGAGTATGGCAAACGCATACCTTGCTGCGGTTTTAGCGCCCACACCGGGGAGCTTTCGAAACTCCTCGATAAGGCGCTGTATCGGCATAATGTATTCTGCCATATCAGAAAAGTCCCGGCAAATTAAGATTGCCTGTTATTTTCTGCATTTCTTCAGCAGAGGTCTCCTCGACACGCTTAACCGCCTCGTTTACTGCTGCAGTAATAAGATCCTCAAGTGTTTCTATATCATCGGGATCAACGATTTCGGGCGCAAGCTTTACAGAAAGAATTTCCTTCTTTCCGTTAATCTTCACGTTTATAACCCCGCCGCCTGCGGCAATGTCATATTCTCTTGCCTCAAGCTCTGCTTGGGTATTTACCATATCCTCTTGCATTTTTTTGAGCATAGCCTGCATATTGCCGGGGCCGCCGCCCATTCCCTGCGGTATTCTTACCTTCATCTTTATATCCTCCGTAGATTTTATCTAAATAACTTATCAAGCTCATCAGCCGGACTGCCAGCGCCCGAGGAAGCCGAGCTTACGTTTATTATTATATCCGATTTATCCGTTCTTTCAATCTCTGCAATAACACCCTTGACAAGCTCGACGTCAGCCACGCTTGATGAGAATCTTTTAGCAAAGAAGTCGCTCATATTTATATTAAAAACATTTCCTGCTCTTGTGACCGACGAGTTCAAAAACTGTGCGGAAAGCGAAACCTTAAGCTCACCTATACGTTCAAGCACAGACTGCCATTTCGTATATGCGACAGCTTCTGTATTCTGCCGCTTCGGCACATCAGCCGCAGGAGCTGTATCCGTAAGCTTTGCCTCCTGCACGGATTTGTTGACCTTTTCAATTTTCGGAGCAACGTCGGCGGCAGCTCTTTTATCCGCAGATGGAACACCGAGCTTTATCAGCGACAGCTCACGCTCAAGCTCCTCTACTCGCAAAGCGAGCGACTCGGGTGATGACGAAAGCTTTGGGTCGCACATACGCGTGAGCGCTATTTCGGCAATACTGCGCTTGGAATTGACCGCTCTTTGCATATCAGCCATAGCATCCTCAAGAAGTGATGCGTGATAAGAAAGCTTTGCCATGGTAAATTCCGAGGAAAGCTTTAAAAGCGCCGAATATTCAAGCTCGGTAAGGTCGAGATAATCCTTTGCCATATCCGTGCTTTTAACTACCATTACGTCACGGTAAGCATCTATTATCTCCTGCCAGAATACCGAGATATCCGCACTTTTCATAAAGGTATCGTCTATAATCGAATATACGGTTTTAAAGTCAGATGCGGCAAGTGCGCCTATAAGCTTATAGGCATTGTCACGGTTTCCGCTTCCAACGGTATCAAATACAAGCTCTGCATCAACGGTTTTATGCATTCCTCCGCAAAGCTCAAGTAAGCTCACGGCATCACGCATACCGCCCCTTGCCGCTCTTGCGATTACACGTGCGCCATCCTCTGTAAGCTCTATACCCTCGGCAGATGCGATATGCATAAGTCTATCAATTATAACAGCGGACGTCATACGCTTGAAATCGTGGCGCTGACAGCGGGAAACTATCGTTGTGGGAAGCTTGTTAAATTCTGTGGTTGCAAGAATAAATATAACGTAAGTCGGCGGCTCTTCGAGCGTTTTAAGCAGCGCATTGAATGCCGACTGTGACATCATATGAACCTCGTCTATGATATAGACACGATATTTGAGAAGAGCCGGGGTGAAGGCTATTTCATCCTTCATATTTCTTACTGCATCGACACCGTTATTGCTCGCAGCGTCCATTTCGATAACGTCTGTTGCTATACCCGAATCAATGCTCCGACAAGCCGCACACTCGTTACAGGGGTTTCCGTTTTTGGGGGATTCGCAGTTTACCGCCTTCGCAAGTATTTTTGCACAGCTGGTTTTTCCTGTTCCGCGTGAGCCGCAGAAAAGATATGCGTGCGAGAGCTTGTCGTTTTCGACTTCATATTTAAGTATATCGGTAATGCTATCCTGACCGCAAACGTCATCAAAATCTCTAGGACGCCACTTGCGGTACAGCGCTTTATGCTCTGCCATATACGGAAAAACCTCCTCTTTACATAAAAAAAACGCACGGATAATAGTGCGTTATCCATGCCTCGAATAGAGCCATACACCCAAATGTCGAACATATCTTTACATACGGTAACGGCTACATCTGCTCCGGACAGGCGCTCTCGCGGCACATCGGATAAACCGCTTAATGCTGCTTGGTTCCCCACCTGACATGGTTCACAGCCTCCAATTGCGCAAGACCCATCCTTCAACACAGATAATAACCGCCCTGACTACACAAAAACAGCCCTCGATAAGGGAAATAACCCCTGCTACAGCGGACTTCAGGTACAAGGCCCCGCTACTACCCCGGCCGGTATGACTCCATTCGATGCACGGATTGCCGAAATTACGGCATATATTTATTATATCATTTTTTTCATAAAATGCAATAGTTTTTTAAAAATTTACAAACGTCTAGCCACCACCAACCTAAATCGAATACGTTTTAAAAAGCATATTTTGTACGATACATCGTCAAAAAACCTCTAAATATCCGCATATTTCTTCGAATTTTCGGCTCACCTCGTAAAAAATCTGTCTTTTTAAAATTCTTCGAACCAAAAGCTAATAGAAATCGAGTAGATTTTTGTTCGGTATCTTGCAGTAAAGTATGACTTTACAAGAGATAACGGGCACAAATATGCCGATTTATATAGCTTTAGGCGTGTTCGTTTTAGGTTGGTGTTGGCTACACCACATAACCGCCGCTGGCATTTATAACAGCGCCCGTGACAAAGCCAGAATCCTCCGAGGCAAGGAAATATGCAATCTTTGCAACATCCGCAGGTGTGCCGATGCGCATAAGCGGAGTATCGTCAACAAGCTCGGCTACGTCCTCACTCGAAAGAGATGAATTCATATCGGTATCAATAAGCCCCGGAGCTATCGCATTGACACGTATACCGCTCGGTCCAAGCTCCTTTGCAAGTGCCTTTGTCATTCCTATAACCGCCGCCTTTGCCGTGCTGTAATGCACCTCGCAAGATGAGCCGACAAGCCCCCACATAGAGCTGATATTTATTATTGTACCGCCGCCGCGCGATATCATACAAGGTATTACAGCCTTGGAATAAAGGAATACCGAGTCGAGGTTGACAGCCATACACTCACGCCAAGTGTCGTATTCAAGCTCCGTGAAGAGCGAAAATGACGAGATTCCCACGTTATTGATAAGACAGTCTATACCGGAAAGCTCACGGTTTGCAACGGATGCCGCATATTCAACCTCTTCCCTCACAGCAGAATCGGCTTTTATAGCCAATGCTCCGGTTTCCGCCGACAAAGCACTTGCCGCCTCGTCACTGCTTTTGTAGGTAAAGGCTACCTTGTATCCCTTTTCGGAAAAAAGCTTTACCATTGCACGACCAATTCCACGTGTGCCGCCTGTAATAAGTACGCTCTTCATAAAACGCAAACTCCAATCCCAATTCCATTTAAAAATGTACGCTTTCATTTAATATATTATAAATAAATTTCGGGTTTATGTCAATTAAAAATTATAAACCCTTGATATTTTTCAGAAGAAGATATAGAATATAGACGTAAAGGATGTGTAAAAATGATACTTGTAATAGATAAAAACCGCCGTGAGGCAGCTATATACGCAGATATGTTTCACTATATGGGAATACTTTCGTTGGGTGTGTGTCCTGAAGATGCTTTCTCGGAAATCGGAATTGAATACCGTGCGGCGCTCGTGGTTTGCCCCGAGCTTATCCCGGATTTCACAAGCTACATAAAAAAGCTTCGTCAATATGCGGGAAGAACGCCCATTTTTGCGCTTACGAAGAATCCGACACCCGAAATGGAAGAAGCCTTCAACCGTGTTTACGACCTTGACATTCAATCCTCTACCTTTATCAGGCGACTCACGGATTTCTGCTGTGAAAATGCCCTGCCGTATTCGGGCAGCTATCTTGCCGCAGGAATTGATGCTTCTGCCGACAGCGAAAACGTATTTTTCGGAAACCGTGAAATAATTCTTACAAAAACCGAAAAGATGATACTGCGTTTTCTTGTCAGATGCTATCCACGAGTCTGCTCACCCTCGAACATCCTGAAGCACTCATTCAAGCAAACAAGAGCTCCGCTTGTGACAAGCGTGCGCACACATATTTCACAGATAAATAAAAAGTTCCGTGCTGCGGCAGATATCACTCCGATACTCTGTGTCGAGGGCGACGGTTACGTTATAAATCTTTAATTTTAATATATCCGGGTAGATTTTGCATATAATATCATCGGTGGCAAATTTCAAAATTGCGAGATTATTTGTCCACCGCGCGCAAACAATTCAGGAGGTGTTATATGCTGAATCTACCCGCTATTTTACTGAAATTCGTAACTCTGATACTTACGGTTGAGCAAAATCAAAGCTTTCCGCCACCTCTTTCGGCGGATGAGGAAGCCGAGCTTTTTGCAAGGCTGTCACAGGGCGATATGCAAGCCCGCGATAAAATCATTGAGCATAATCTTCGTCTGGTTTCTCACATAGTAAGAAAGTATTATTCCTCTGGGGAGTCGCAGGATGAGCTGATATCAATTGGCAGTATCGGACTTATAAAGGCTACTGACAGCTTTAAATGCGAGTTCGGAACACGGTTTGCAACCTATGCCGCCAGATGTATTCAAAATGAAATACTTATGTTTTTCAGAAGCCAGAAAAAGCACGAAAACGATATATCAATTAACGATACGATAGATATAGACAAGGATGGAAATCCGCTTACATACCTTGACATTATAAGCGTTGACGACGGAATTTTAGATGATATAGACCTGAAAATACATACCGAAAAGCTGCGAGAGCTTATTTCGTCGGTGCTGACGCCGACAGAGGAAAAAATCATAGTTTTACGGTATGGCTTGCGTGGCTTCAAGCCCGAGACGCAAAGAGGGGTTGCAAAGCATCTTGGAATATCACGCTCATACGTTTCGAGAATAGAAAAGCGTGCGCTGATAAAGCTGCGTGACAGCTTTGGCGGCGACGTGCCGAGTTTTGGCTGTTAAAAGAATAAAAATCTCCGCTTCGGGTAAAATAGTCACGGACACTGTCCAAATTCATTTCCTGAAGCGGAGATTTTTATATGAGCATAATAAACAAAATAGCTCTTATCCTCGTAATAGTCGGCGCTATAAACTGGGGAGCGGTTGCGCTCTTCTCATTTGACGCTGTTGCCTGGATATCGGGCGGCGGTGCTACACTGCTTGCAAAAATCATATACCTTCTGGTTGCAGTAGCGGGACTTTGGTGTATTTCCCTGCTCTTCCAGAGCGATGAGCGCGCAGAGCATCACGCATAAAATATGGGTTATATTGACCGTGCAAATCGACAGCCCGGTCTATACATCCCATTACGAAAAGGACTGCCGATTATGCAGTCCTTTTTTGTGTTGTCCCCTGCTCTTGAAAGCCGGGAAGAGCGAATACGTATGCCCAGAAACAAACCGCATTTTTTTCATAGAATGTTAGTGAAGATATTTTTCACAATTCTGTTTAAAAAGAGAAAAAGAAGGAAAAATAATATTAAAGTAAAAAGGAGCGAAAAATTTTTTCTGCGGAAAAAGAAAAGGTTTGAAAATGAACATAAGACGTGGTGATATATATTACGCTGACCTCAGTCCTGTTATAGGCAGTGAGCAAGGGGGACTTCGTCCTGTTTTAATCGTGCAAAACGATATGGGAAACAAGCACAGCCCGACGGTTATTGCAGCCGCAATTACATCGCGGGTAAGCAAAACAAAGCTTCCAACCCACATAGACATTATGGGCTCGCACGTAGGACTTGCAAAGGACAGCGTTATACTGCTTGAGCAGATAAGAACTATTGACAAACAGCGACTTAAGGAAAAAATGGGTCATCTTGACGATGCCACAATGGTACACGTCAACGATGCAATACAGGTCAGTTTTGGGCTTGAGAGCCAATAACCCGAAAACTTACCCACGCAATGAATAACCGTCCGCTCTGCCGCATAGATTTGAACAGTAAATTCAAAGGACGGATAGAAATATGAATCAATATTTGCCCGAGGGCGCATTGATGGTCAGCGAAAAAAACAGCGAATACATCTCAAGCATCACAGGACTTGAGCGTGCGCTAGAGGAGCAGGCAATCATAGAAGCGCCTGTAATTCTGTGCGACAGAGATTTTAACCTGCATATTGAATTTCCCGCAGGTATCAGAGGAATTATTTCACGAGGCGAGGTAGCCGATACAAGAGCGGGTGAAGAGATTAAGGATATCGCAATTCTCACAAGGGTTGGAAAAATAGTCGCCTTTAAGGTTATCGGCTTTGAACGTCGCGGTAACGAGAAAATAGCGATACTATCACGCAGACTTGCGCAAAAAGAGTGCATGATAAACTATATCTCTACCCTGCTCCCCGGTGATATTATCAAGTCAAAGATAACCCACCTCGAAAGCTTCGGCGCTTTTGTGGATATCGGCTGCGGAATAACCTCGCTTTTATCAATTGATTCCATTTCGGTATCGAGAATAGCGCACCCCTCGGCAAGGCTTACGGTTTCGGATTTTATATATACCGTCGTCAAAAGCATTGACGAGAGCGGAAGAATATACGTTTCCGAGCGTGAGCTGCTCGGCAGCTGGGAGCAGAATGCCGCCCTATTTTCAGAGGGGCAGACGGTAAGAGGAATTATACGAAGCGTTGAAAGCTACGGTGTTTTTGTCGAGCTTATGCCGAATCTTGCCGGTCTTGCAGAATACAGAGATGACGTTTGCCCGGGTCAGGTGGCGGCTGTGTACATAAAAAGCATCATTCCGCAAAAAATGAAGATAAAGCTCATTATTATTGATGCGCAAAACACCGAAGCTGTGGCTACGCCGCTTGAATATTTTATTGATACCGAAAACGTAAGGCACATTGATTCCTGGCAATATTCACCCATAGAGTCCGATAAGAAAATAGAAAGCGTATTTTAATCTAAAGGCGACCGCCATCCTTCGGTCGCCCTTTTATTTCGTATTTTATGTTGATTTTTCGCAAAAAATACTGTATAATATTATTAGAATGCGTTTTTCGCCAAAAAATATGATAAATCAAAGATTTTATTCATTATGAGCCGAGAAAAAAGAGTAAAATCGCATTTTACGGCAAAAACGGCAATTTTGGCGTTGTATTTTGCAAAAATGTAACTTATCAAAGAAAAAACGCATGTTTTACCGCAAAAAAATGTAGTATTTGGAGTTTTTATGGTACATATAGGAAACGATTGGGACGAGCTTCTTAAGGACGAGTTTAAAAAGGACTATTACCTTAAGCTTCGTGAATTTTTAAAAGCGGAATACTTTACAAATAAAATTTATCCGCCGATGAATGACATTTTCAACGCTTTGAAATACACAAGCTATGAAAATGCCCGTGTAGTAATACTCGGTCAGGACCCCTACCACGGTCCGGGGCAGGCGCACGGACTTTGCTTTTCGGTTAAGCGAGGTATTCCCCTGCCCCCATCGCTCAAAAATATTTTCAAGGAGCTGCATTCCGAGCTTGGCATACCGCCCGCCGAATGCGGTGAGCTTGTCGGTTGGGCAAAGCA
>JAZOWX010000025.1:0-10767 GCA_045659405.1 Eubacteriales bacterium
CGAAGAAGCAGCTGCGAAGGTGACCGTCAGTGTTCATGCTGGAGTAGTCGCCGGGCTCGTTTACGTATCTGCCGTACTGAGCGTGGATCGGACCGGGATGACGGTACTGATGCTCCTCTGCAAAGTCGGGAATCATCTTTCTCATAATGTCGAGAAGGTCGTGCTGAAGGTACTCAAGGTCGAATGAGTCAATGTCGTGAGAGCATTCCTGAACCATTACGGAGCAGGTGGTGTGGTGAGATACGATTGCAACCGTACCGTTCTTAACGCCTGAAGCCTCAACGATCTCTAAAATCTCTTTTCTGATGTCGTGGAAGGTGGGTATCCAGCCTCTTGACTGAAGCTCGATTTCTTTTTGAAAAACTTTGAATTCCATGATAAAATTCTCCTTTAAATTAATATAATTATTTTTATTTTTTGTTTTTTTGTTTGTATTGTGCGCCTTACTTGTTCAGACGCTCGCCAACAGCTCCGCCGGGGTGTATCAAGGCAAACTGCTCGTTTTTGTAGTCGGTCTCCTCAATCAAGGCGGTCTGTAATGCGTGGAATATCATGCAAAGGGCGGTAGTCGAGGTCGTGCCCTGTGAATTGTACTTGTCTGTCTCTCGGTTGACGTACTGCTTCAGCACCACGTCAGCACCTGTTGCAAGGGGGGATTCGAGATTTTCTGTGACGGTGATTACTTTTACACCCTTTCTTTTGCAGATGTCAAGAATGGGCAAAAGCTCCTTGGTCTTACCTCCGCGTGAGGCAAATACCATTACGTCTCCCGCCTGTAAAAATCCCATAGCGCCGTGTACTGCTTCTGCGGGTGAAATAAATCTTGCGGGTTGCTCAATGCAACACATCAAGTGTGCAAAATGTTGGCAGATAATGCCCGAATGTCCGCAACCGCTAGCTCCGATGCGAGGCGCATTCTTCAAAAGCTCTACGGCTTTTTCAAACGCCTCGTCGTTGAAATAATCGAGCATGGTCTTGATACATTCGTATTCGATTTCGTATGCCGCCTTTGCGGCCATTAAAGCTTCCTTTTTCATCGTGCGCTACCAATCAGGGGTGAAGCTCATCCCAAGCCTTGCGAAGATTGAAGAGCATTTCTTCTACCATTGCGTAAGGGTCGGCAGCCTTGAGAACGCCGCTGGTAGAGCCGGTTGCCTGCGCTCCGAGCTTGATTGTGTTGTAAACGTCCTGTCCGTTTGAGATTCCTGCGCCCTGCAAAACCATAATGTCGGGATTGATGTCACGCACGGTCTTGATCGTCTCGATAACGTAGTTTGAATCGCTCGTTGTACCTGTTCCGATAAGCTCGGTGGGCTCTGCTACTATCAGGTTGGGGCCCATTTTCGCAATGCGCTTTACGTCTTCTACGGTGTCAGCGCAAACAATTGTCGCAAGACCAACCTCATCCGCACGGCGAATGGTTTTTTCAAGCGTTTCCATATCGAGCGGCTTCTCGGCATGGTTCAGCATAACGCCCTTTGCGCCTGCCGCCTTTACAGCCTCGGGAAGTACGCTTCCGAGACCTCTGCCCGGAACAAGAGCATCCATGTGCTGTGCGAAAACCAAAATTCTTTCGGTGTTCTGTGCGAGCATCTGAATGTCGGTGTATTGGGGCGTAACGATTACGTCAACGTCGTATTTCATTGCCGTTTTGTCAATGACCTTGGCAAGCTTCAGCATAGCCTCGCCCCAGATGATCGCCTTTGGGCCGATCTCAAAAAACGGGGGCTTGATGTCAAAATTTTTAAGCATAGAATTCCTCCTAAATTTCTTTATTACTATGTAATAATTATACAACCGCAGCAGTCTAATGTCAAGAAAATTTATCATCCACTTTCGTTTTTTTGTAATACACAAGAAAAACGAAAGCTTTTCTTGACAAAAACGAAAGAGGATGATATACTGTAAGAAAGAGAAATGAAAGGATTTTTTATATGACAGCCGAGCAAAGAAAACAGAAAATACTTGACCTTTTGAAAGAAAACGACACGGTGCGTGTAACCAATCTCAGCCGCACACTTGGTGTGAGCGAGGTAACGGTGCGCTCTTATCTTGAGGATATGGAGGGCAAAGGACTCCTCTCTCGTATTCACGGCGGTGCGGTAAGCTCCTATAAGCCTTATTACAGTATGAATTTAAGTCAGCGCCTGGAGGCAAACCAAAAGGCTAAAGTGGAAATTGCGGATCGTATCGTGGGGCTTATTCAGCCGAATGATACCGTGATGCTCAATGCAGGTACGACCACGCTTCTTGTCTTTCGCCGTTTTCCGGTTGAGTATAATCTCACTATTGTAACCAACTCCATTTCTATTGCGCTGGAGGCTTCGAGCAACCCGAATTACAACGTAATTCTCACAGGCGGAGCTGTGAATACGAAATATCAATTTACGCACGGCGGCGATACGGTGGCACAGCTTAAGCAGTATCATGCGGATAAGCTTATTCTTTCGGTGGACGGCATTTCTACCGCTCAAGGCTTTACAACCTATTATAATACCGAAGCGCCCGTTGACGTTTGTATGATTGAGCAATCGGATACCTGCATTGTAGCGGCTGACAAATCAAAGTTCGGGCACAGTGCGCTTGCGAAAATTTCGGATCTTTCGGTAGCAGATTATATCGTAACCAACGAGCGCCCCTCGCCCGAGCTATGCGAAGTGTTTGCCGAAAAGGGCGTCAGCGTTTTATTTTAACTTTTGTCCTGCGCAAAAGAAGCAAATTTCAGATAGCTCCGGTTTTTTTAGTTCTTAATCAAGCGGATAAAACTTATGAAAAGGACTGCCGCTTTTGCGGCAGTCCTTACCTCAACAATCAACAGTCGAGGGTTTTTATCGATCTTGCAAAATTGCCGATTCGGTCATTCCGCCCGACTCGGCTTTAGCGGTTAAAATTAGCCGCCCTACTTGAGAGAGTTCTCGTAAGACTCTACCTAACAGACTCCATCTTTGAGGGAGGTGGATTTTGCACAGCAAAATACGGAGGGAGTCCTATTGAGATATTAACGGTTGGTTAAAATTAGCCGTTGTTCTTGAGAGAGTTCTCGTAAGACTCAACCATCTTCTTAACCATCTGACCGCCAACGCTACCTGCCTGACGAGCAGTGATATCACCGTTGTAGCCCTGCTTAAGAGTTACGCCAACTTCGTTTGCAGCCTGCATCTTAAAGTTGTTAAGAGCAGCCTTTGCTTCTTTGCTTTTAGACATAAGAAATGTTCTCCTGTTTTTTAAAAATCTATATTATCGAGCCACAGAAACTCACTTGCCGTGGCTCGTTTGTTTCTTGACTCTGTTGTTATTATGGCACGTGGGGAGGATTTTATCAAAGGCAATTTATGGCTTTTGAGATTTAGCGCAAAGAATGTTTTTTCAAGTCTTTTTTTATAAAAAATTAAAATTCTATTTTTGTTATGAATGTCATTATTATTTGAATAAAATGCGTTTTATATAAATGAAAAGCGGTAAGAAATCGAAAATCTTACCGCTTTTTTTTCTTTGCTAGTTATTTGTTATATTCGTGCATAAAGAGCGTTGGCTCTTCTTTAAGACGCTTTAACATATAATCCGCCTCGGAAACAGCATCAACCAAATGGCAGTCTGCCGAGCCGAATTTTACACGCTTTGCAATTCCCATTTCGACAAGCTCGGGCTCAACCTTTTTGTAATAGAAGTTGTGGTCCGGCTCGTGACGCTTGAATGCAATATTCCAGATTTTGCCACTGTAATCCTCTGCTGTGTAATGCCAGATATACGGCGCTAAAATGCCGGGCGCTTCGGCACGCTCCTCAAGCACGTGCATAAAGGTGTTGCACCCCATACCCGTTCCGAGGAAAATAATTTTTGCGTGGCGCTCATAAAGCTTTCCCCATGGGGAATTCCAATTGAGCGGTGTCTCGGCATATTCGTGACCCGAACAAAATTCCTCGGCATCAGGGCCGTATGCGGCAAGAGAGGAGGTGGGGCAAATCGAGCGAACGACACCCTCTCTTTTTCTGAAAAGCTCTGGCAAAATGCCAAGTCCGTGCGAGGGGGTTTGGCGCACGTCAAAGTGGTTGCCGTATTCTCTGTATCCCTCGGCATTGTCGATTGGGGGCGCTTTGAAGCCGCCTTTATCGTTTACGTAATAACCGAGCATCCAGCTCATAGCGGGGAATACAATAAGTTTCTCTTCTCCGAAATATTCGATAAAAGCGTCGATAATAGTATCTCCGCCACCCTCAATACCGACGTCACCTGCTATTTTTTTGTAAGAGGAATGCACCAAAACCGTGTTGCTTTTTTTGAATCCTAAACGCTTCAATTCCTCGATAAAGTAATCTTTAGTGTACATTTAAGCCTTCCTTTCGGCAAGTATAGCTACGAAATGCTCAAACAGCGGCAGCTCCTCGTCGGGGCTGAATGTGAACTCTGTGCCGTCAGCGTATGCTTTTGTTATCTGCATATTTTCGGGAATATCCCATTTTACACTTGAGTGATAATGTTCAACACCGAAGTTTCTTATAAAGAGCATCTTTTTGTCGTCGTTTTCGTAAATATCACAGCTTGTGAACTGATGTCCGTTAGGTCTGCCTGTATATACGTTTGTGAATGTAACACCGCTATCAAGCTTTTCGCTGTGCAGTGTATTCTGCCAGAACTCTACAAGACGGAAATCACGGTACATACTGAATCTGCCCACAGCATCCGATGCTCCAAAGAACAGCACGTTGCCAAGGCGGGTTATCGCACCCTCACCGTTATCGTAGGAGTAAAGCACCTCTCCGTTCAGCTCTTTATAGTGCTTACCGTCAACAGGCAGGCGGAACATACAGTTATTATAATAGGTTGAGGTGGGGGAACATACGGTTTTTGCAACCGTTTCAACGCTCTTTATACCTGCAATCTTTTCAATTGTGTCACAGCATTTTCCGATAAGTATAACCTTTCCGCCCGAGGCGAGATATTTCTTCAAATTCTCGGCATCCGAATTCGGAATTGACTTTACGCAGTCGAAAATAACAGCCTTTTGTTCTTCCTTTGAGGTGGGAACGGTTGCTGTGATTTTTACGGGAATCGAAGCTGCGTTGAGCATTTCGTGAAGTCCGAAAATATGCTCGGTTGCGTAGCTGCTGTAAAGGTAATCGTTGTTAAGCTCCTCGGGGAAATATATCGCACAGTCAGCGCTGTGATGAGTACCGTCGAGCATAGGACGAAGCTTTTCAACGTAGTCCATAGCGGCAAGACAAGCCTCACGGCGAGCCGCAAGCGTGTGCTTTTCGCTGTAAGCTTTGTAAACAGGCGCTTTCGGGTTAAGCTCCTTTTTCCAAAGCGGAAGCTCCTCTGCCATAAAGCCGTAGCAGAAGAATGAAATTCCGTAGGGAGTAATGGTCGAAAGAATACTGTCAATATTGCGCTTCGGTGTCATATCCGGAACACGACCTGCCGCACCCTCGTGATAGAAGTGCGTGTCCGCCATACACGGTATTCCCTCGGAATTCGCCATAAGATACTCGGTTTCAAGCTTGAAGAAATACGGGTTCGGGAAAACAGGCGGATGAAGCTGCATATTAAGCAAATCAAGCTCGGGAACACTCGTCATTACAGTGATATTACGAGCCGAGCAGATGCGTGCGGGCTGCATAAAGCTTACTGCGCTTATGATGTCAAGAGGGTAGTGCATAAGCGGAAGATTCCACTTTTCCTTGATATGCCTTGCGAGCGCTCGGTACATCTTGAGGAACTGATCCTCAAGGAATCTCATGGTAGTATCCTCAAGCTCCTTGTCGGCATACATTTCCTTCATAGAGGGGATGTCTCTTGCAAATTTTTCTCTGTATGCCGCTTGCGTATATCGGTCATAGGTTATATCAATTCCGTTTTCGCAGGGCAGACATACACCGCGGCAGCTCGGATGATGACCGAATTTTTCAAGCAGCGCATCATATTTTGCTATCAGGTATTCGAGCGTCAGGGGCAGGAGGGAACAAGTCCTATTCTTCCG
Organism: Eubacteriales bacterium; assembly: GCA_045659405.1. GTDB lineage: Bacteria > Bacillota > Clostridia > Oscillospirales > CAG-272 > UBA1740. Next base: position 5,978 of record JAZOWX010000025.1, read on the forward strand.
TATCTGTAATGCTTTCCGTTCTCGTCGGTACGCATTCCGTCCTCGTGTGCGTGCATAAACGCATCATCCATCATTCCCGCCTCGTGCAGGAATGCCATGCCGTATTTATCTGCGGCGGTGAAGCATTCCTCAAGAGGGTCACGCTCCTCACCGTGCCAATAGCTGCTCCTCGGGAATTTATCGCTGATCCACACCGTACCGTCAACGCAGTTCCAGGTTTCAAGCAAAGCCGCATAGTCAAAATGCAGATTTTCTTTCATATCACGGAAGCACTCGTCAGCGTATCCCACGGGGAATACATCGGGTGTACGGACTAAAAACAGCGTTCCGGAATTAAATTTTTTGAAATTCAGGTTCATAAATTTTCCTCACTAAAATTATCAGTTTGCTTTATTGCAGCCGGCTTCGGTTATAAACATATTCGTGCTGAACTGTATGTTCGTTATAGCTTTTCCGACAACTACTGCGTGAGCGCCCGCCTCGATTCCACGTCTGACGTCCTCGGGGGAAACGAATCTGCCCTCGGCAATAATCGGAACGTCTATTGCGGCCTTGAGGCGTCTTATCAGCTCGTAATCAGGCTCTTTTGTAATCGGTGAATAGGTGGTATAGCCGCTGAGCGTTGTAGCAACGATGTCTACACCGTATTCCGCCGCCATAACGCCCTCTTCAAAGGTTGCGATATCAGCCATAACGAGAACACCAAGCTCGTTCTTTATGCGGCTTATCAGCTCCTTCAATTCAACACCGTTGGGGCGGGGGCGGTTTGTCGCATCGAGTGCGATAATTTCAACGCCAAGATCGGCAATAGCCTTTGCGTGTTCAAAATCAGGGGTGATGTAGGGTGTATCGAGCGACCTTGCAGTCTTGTAAATTCCGATAATCGGTATGTTTACCAATTTTTTAATAGCGGCAATATCTTCAGGGCCGTTGGCTCTGATTCCGACAGCTCCGCCCATCTGTGCGGCAAGTGCCATAGCCGACATGTGTACAGGACTTTTGAGCGGATTTCCGTCAAGTGCCTGGCAAGAAACTATAAGACCGCCTTCAAGCTTTTTAATTATTTCGTTCATTTTTGTTTTCCTTCCTTTATAAAAAGTAATGCATAAAATTGCTTTTTAAATTCTGTTAAATTCTAGTGGTTAGCGATTGTTTAAGAGTTCTTCGAAAAGCTCGGTTGTTATCGCTGTGTTTGAAGAGCGCAGCACGGAAAGCTGCGATGCAACAATCGGAGAAAAGCGTGGCTCGTATACAAGCCGTGCGTTGCTTCTTTTGAGAAGATATTCACGGCACAAAGCTAAAAGGCGGGGCTTGTCTGTGAAGAAACCGCCGCATAGCAGTATTCCGAAATCGGAGCTTATTTCGCTGACTCCGATGGCTAAATCCACAATTTTCGAAGCTGCTTTTTCATAAAGCGAGAGCGCTGTTTTGTCGCCCTGCTCGGCAAGTGCGTAAATTTTTGGCGCTAGTGCGGCAAGCTCCCTGCGGCTCATAGTAATAGCACGGCGCTTCAGCTCCATTCTGCCCTGAAAGCTTGAAATATCCAGCCCGTCTGTAAGTGTAGAGAACAGCGAAGAAATTCCGCCAATATCCGTGTGAGTGTCGAGCGAGTTCAAGAACATACGGAGCGCCTCACTGCCCATTCCACCGCCCGAGCCGCCGTCACCGTAAATCGGACCCCAGCCGCCCGAATATTTGCGCCCGGTTTTCGTATCACCAACCGCAACGCTGCCCGTTCCGCACATAACGACGGCAGAGCAGTTCATATATTTTGCCGCTTCAAGTATTGCCTCACCCGAAGCCTCTTTTTGTACGCTTATCGGTATTTGCTCACCGAAAATCTCGTAAAGCGCATTTTCAACCTCGTCGGTGTTAGGGCCTCCAAGCGAAAGAAAGATTGAGCGTGGGCTTCCGTGGGGCAGTAGTGATTCATAAGCCTCCCTCACGGTTTCTTTTATCGGCAGTGTGACGGGTACAGCTCCAAGACCTTGCGTCTTGACGCTTTTAATCAAATCACCGGCTTCGTTAATCAGCATCCAGACGGTCTTGCTTCCGCCTGAATCTGCGGCTAAAAACAGTTTTTCGTTATGCATAACAGCTCCATAATTTTAGGTTATCTTCATTATATATTATTAAATAGCGCTAAACAAGAAATAAAACAGACATAAAATAGAACAAAATACGCTTTTTTCTTGACATAAAGCATTTTTTAGTGCTATAATGATAACAAAATTAACAAAAGGAGTCTTTGTGATGCACTTTCCGATACCCGACGTTCTCGAGTGTATGCATTTTGTCCTCGCATCCTCACGTGAAAGCAAGCGAATAATAAGGAATTACGAGCTCGATTTATATATTGGCGGTGAGCGAGAGGTGTATATAGACAGCGTATATTATCATATCTCAAAGGGCAGTCTGATTTTTCGAAAGCCGGGGCAGCTTACCACGGGATTTGGCGATTACGATATGTATATGATAACCCTGGATTTCAGCCATACAACAGACAAGGCGCAGCAGGTTTTCCGTGTCAGCGATGCGCCCGAGCAGCCTATTTGTGAGCTTGATATTCTTCGGGATATTCCAACCGTCTTTACACCCACCCACCAGGCAGAGCTTCTTGAGCTTTACGAAAAGCTTGCGCTATGCTCATACCCTAACGTTGTCGACAGTGATTTGCAAAGGGTGTACGTCTCGGAGCTTTTGTTTTTGATTCTTGCTGATTCTTATTCGAGCCTGCGGCAAGAGTTAGAAGAAAACAGCACAGGAAAATCTTACGTAAGACGTGCGTGTAACTACATAAATCAGCACTACTGCGAGGAGCTTTCCGTCGAGCTTATTGCCGAGTATCTTTCGATAAATAAAAACTATTTTATAAAGCTGTTCAAGAAAGAAATGAACACAACGCCAAATCAGTATATAATCGAGGTGCGTCTGCTTCGGGCGGCAAGTATGCTTATGCAAACCGACTATACGATATATCAGATTTCAAGCTCCTGCGGTTTTAATACAACCTCTTATTTTATAAAAATTTTCAAAAAGCACTTTGGAAAAACCCCGAATGAATACAGGCAGGGTGGCATTGAATAAATTTCCCAAGGCTTGACTTTCTGTTTTGGGTATGCTATATAATGTACGTAAGATTAAAAACGTATTTTTCTATCCTTAATTAAAGAGGTGAGCGCTTTGAATAATATTGAAAAAATTGACAAAAATCTTGCGGTCAGCGAAAACGTCAGCATCTGTGATCTCGATTTCTTTGACGTAAGGGAAGAGCCGTTTTCGGTATACGGACTTTACAACTACAAAAACGAGCCTGAATTTAAAAGGCTTCCCGATGACGTTGCGAAATCGGTAAACGAGGGCGTCGCAGAGCTTTCCTACCACACCGCAGGCGGAAGAGTCAGATTTTCGACCACCTCGAAAAGCGTGGCAATACGTGTAAAGATGCCCTTCGTTTGCAGATATCCGGGCGGTTCGCTCTTGACAGGCTCGGGACTCGATATGTTCGTCGAGGAGCCGACGCTTCGCATATACAGACTCGCAAAGGCGTTTGTTCCGCCCATTGAAATGGAAAACGGGTATATTGCACGCTTCAATTTCCCGACGAGCAGCTTCGCTATATCACGATACATTTTCCGCTTTACAATCCCGTCACGTCGCTCGAGATAGGCGTGATAAAGGGTGCTTTTCTTGGCGAGGGTCTTAAATACAGAAGTGAGCTTCCCATTGTCTATTACGGTAGCTCGATAACGCAGGGCGGCTCTGCTTCCCGTCCGGGTAACGCTTATCAAAACGTAATAACCCGTCGCTTTGAGCTTGACCATATAAATCTCGGCTTTTCGGGCTCGGGCAAGGGTGAGGACACTATTGTCGATTACATAAAATCGCTTAAAATGTGCGCCTTTGTTTGCGATTATGACCATAACGCACCCGATCCCGAGCATCTTTTGGCAACTCATCTTAAGATGTATAAAAGGATACGAGAGGCGCATCCGAAGATACCGTATATAATAATGTCAAAGGTTGATTTTGACTACACTTACGGCGAGGAGGGCTCGCTTTATAACGAGTCAATCAAGCGCAGAAACGTGATTTTCGATACTTATCGCTACGCAAAGAGCATCGGTGATAAAAACGTATATTTCATAGACGGTGAATCTGTATTCCGCGGATGCGAGGATATGACTACTACCGATACCATACATCCGGGTGACCTTGGCTTCAAGCTTATGGCTGATGCTATTGAAGCAACGCTTAAACGAGCCTTTAGCCAATATCTGATTTCGGATTAATGCGTTTTCTTCATTCTTAATATATAATTATAATGCAATAGTGAAAAAGGGGGACGTTTTTGCCTATTTTTAGCGCAAAAAGCCCCCTAAAATTGTGAAAAATACAAAAAAGCAAAAAATCTCAAAAAAAATTAAAAAAAGTGCTTGACAAGCTGCTTTAAATTGTGTATAATAATTGAGCGTCTTGCGAGAGGCTGTCCTTTTGCGGAGCGCACTTGCTCATTGAAAATTGAACAACATGAAATTTCGAAGCACTGAATTAGTGCAGAGATCTTGTCAAAACACTTTGAAAAAAAGAAACTCAAAAAGTAAGATAAAGTCAGAAAGACTGATCTAAAAAAGGTGTTAGGTCGCATAAGCGATTTAATATAGAATTTTTTAGAGAGTTTGATCCTGGCTCAGGATGAACGCTGGCGGCGTGCTTAACACATTCAAGTCGAACGGGTGTAGCAATACATCAGTGGCGGACGGGTGAGTAACGCGTGAGCAATCTACCTT
>JAZOWX010000026.1:0-33415 GCA_045659405.1 Eubacteriales bacterium
ATAATAACGCCTTACCTAAAAGTATTTGCAGGAAAAAGCATCTTTTATTCAAAGCTTTTTAAGCTGTCCTCTTTATTGTACACATATCCTGCTAAAATGTAATCACAAACAAAACAAAAGGAGAATTTGTTATGAGCTACAAATACGCAGTTGCACTTATGAAAAACGGAAAAGAAAGAATTCTCGGAGTTTTCGAAACAAGAGCCGAAGCAGATGAGTACGGATACAGCAATCCCATACCGCAGGAGGAGGGGTTACAGTATTGCTTTGCATCAAGCTTTCTCGGCAACACCCCTTGCGGCAGCGATATAAGCATATATAGCACGTATAATGCGTGAGGTTTAATGACTTGGAAGAATTTATTTCTATTTTGGGGAAATTTGTCGCTGATTTGCTATCGGCTTTGGGAACAACTTGTATATACGTTCTTCTTTCGATAGCGGTTACCGTCTTAATTTGTTGGTGGTGGGAGAGTGTCACGCGGGGGTGATGAAAAAGCTGTGCCGTCTTTTTGTGCGGCACAGCTTTTGTCTGTTTTTTAATTTTTATTCAAGCACGAACTTGTTGAAGCTCTTCTTACCTCTTTTGATAAGAACGCCCGCTGTAAGCGCCTCGGCAGTAACCGTTGCTCTTACGTCTGTGATTTTCTCACCGTCAACCGTAACACCGCCTTGCTCAATAGCGCGTCTTGCCTCGGATTTAGAGGGAGTCATCTTTCCGAGCACGAGCAGGGAATTAACGTCAATAACGCCGTCTGTGAGCATATCACGGGGCACGGAAACAGTAGGAATAAGAGTGCTGTCGCCTGCGGAATAAAGCGCCTTTGAAGCGGCTCTTGCCTTTTCAGCCTCCTCTTCGCCGTGTATGAGCTTTGTAAGCTCGTAAGCAAGGATATCCTTTGCCTCGTTGAGCTGTGCGCCCTCCCAGCTGTCCATCTTGTCAATCTCGTCAAGCGGCAGGAACGTGAGCATTCTTATGCACTTAAGAACGTCCTTGTCACCAACGTTTCTCCAATACTGATAGAAGTCATAGGGGGGTGTCTTGTTCGGGTCAAGCCAAACAGCGCCGCTTGCCGTCTTACCCATCTTCTTACCCTCGGAATTGAGCAGAAGATTGATAGTCATAGCGTAAGCATCACGACCGAGCTTCTTTCTGATAAGCTCCGTACCGTAGAGCATATTTGACCACTGATCATCACCGCCGAACTGCATATTACAGCCATAGTTCTTGTAAAGGTGATAGAAGTCGTAGGACTGCATTATCATATAGTTGAATTCTAGGAATGAAAGTCCCTTTTCCATTCTCTGCTTGTAGCACTCGGCAGAAAGCATACGGTTTACCGAGAAGCAAGCTCCAACGTCGCGAAGAAGCTCGATGTAGTTAAGACCCAGAAGCCAGTCTGCATTGTTTACCATTACAGCCTTGTCCTCGCCAAACTCGATAAATCTCTCCATCTGGCGCTTGAAGCAGTCGCAGTTGTGCTGTATTGTTTCGGGTGTCATCATAGAACGCATATCTGTTCTTCCCGAGGGGTCGCCGATATAGCCTGTTCCGCCGCCGATAAGAACTATCGGCTTATTTCCTGCCATCTGAAGTCTTTTCATAAGACACAGCGCCATAAAGTGACCAACGTGCAGGCTGTCTGCCGTCGGGTCAAATCCTATATAAAACGTAGCTTTTCCCTCGTTTATAAGCTCTCTGATTTCGCTCTCGTCTGTTACCTGGGCAATAAGGCCTCTGGCAACCAGCTCTTCATAAATTTTCATTTTATCTATTTCCTTTCTTTGTTTGCAAAATAAAAAAAGCCCTCGGGATTTCACCCAAGGGCGTAATTAACGCGGTACCACCTTGTTTATGCTTGACTTTCGTCAAGTCACCTCTATCCAAAATAGGGAAAACACCCACTTTGGCAGCGCTTTAACGGGCACTATGCGTTGTAGCCTACTCACCAAGCTTTCGGTACACTCTCAAAGATGTATTCGACACAGTCTTTAGTTGCGCCTCTCATCAAACGGCAGCTTTCTGTAACCTTGCGCTGTGTCTACTTGTTCTTCTCACAGATTTCAAATTTTACGTAACCATTATACAATACCCAAAGGCAAATGTCAACAATGATTGCAAAAAAACTGTATAATATAAAATTTCAGTATTTATCAAACCTTACCTATATGCCCACGCTCCAGAGCGCCGATAAATTCAAAATCTCGGTAGACGGTAAAGTTCCAAAGTCGTTCCGCACCCTCAAGCTCTCGCATTTCAACACCGTCGGTTACGAAAATAAATTTAACCGAGGGGTTGATTATAAGTATCTGCTCGCCGTCACCGCCGGGGTAGAAGCTAATCGGGTGATTTATATCAATATGGCGGCGCTTTGTGCCGAGCCTGCGTGTAAATTGAGCGTCGGTTGGACTTGTAAAAACGAGTGGAACGAGTCTGTCAACCGTGCTTATCAGCGTGCATTCAAACTCCCCCTCGCCCATCTTTATTCTGAAGCTTTCCTTGCACTCGCTCTTGAAAAAGGACTTGTACGGTCTTGAAATATGCGAAAGCTCATATCCGTTCGCAAGGCATATTCCGTGCAGTCTTTGAAGGAATTTTCGCCGTTTAAGCATAGCCGTGATATAAAGAATAGCAACGAGCGTAAATATTAAAAGAAGTATCGCAATTACCGTGCCAATGACAGTAAGCGTTTTTGAGATTGCCAAAAAAACGTTAAACGCCGTTACCGCCATAAATCCAAGTATCGGAGCAAGAGGGAAAACCGTGGGATAAAGAAAAACTATCGCAAGTAGTGTTAGCGTGAATTTTGCTACCGAAAGGTCGTCAAGCGAGTGCCTTTGGTAAAGTGCGAGCCAATAACGCCTTGCTTCGTATTTGGTGAATACGAAGATGGCGAACAGAACGGGAACTAACAAAAGCGGAGTGAAATAACCACTTCTGTTTTTGCCGCTTGAGAAGAAAATACCCGCTATTTCGGGATAAACGCCAAGCATCGCCGAAAAGAGCGTAAGCGTAAGGCATACAGCTCCCTCCAGTATGAAATCCTTGGCCCCGAGTATATCCAAAAGCTCTGCTTTAGCTTTGAAAGCCTTTCTTTTCTTTTCGAAAAATCTTTGACGTTCCACGGAGTCAAAAACTGCGAAAAGGTTTGAAAAGCTTGAGAAAATTAGGAGCGTTCCAACAGTCGCCATAGCGTAAAGCGCTGCCTGCGGAATCCCTGCGTAAAATGACTCCTCTCCTGTGTTTGCGCCGGAAAGCATAATTACGCCGCAGGTTATACGAGAAATAGCGGTAAATGCGATATAAAGCAAAGTGCCGCGAAGCGCAGGGCGCCATTTACTTTCTTTACTTTTCTCGCTCATAGCAAGCTCCTTTTAAGCGTTATATTTTTTCAATCTTGTAGATTACTGAATGAGTGTAAATCTCGCCCTTTTCAAAGAAATTCACGCCACGGTTGGGGCAATTCTGCTCAATCTGTGTTTCAAGGCAAACACCGCCAAACTTAACAGCAGGAATACCGCCCTTGAAATCGGCAGTGCCGGGGAGTCCTCCGCCGGTGTAGAACTGAATACACGGCTGGTCGGTATAAACCGACATTTTAAGCTTCCCGTTATCCATAATAGCACCGAGCGAAAGCTCCTTACCTTGGAAAATATCGCTTTCTGTGGGTGCAAGAATCATATTATGGTCGTAGCCGGCGAAATCATCTCCAATATCACGTCCGATAGCTTTCGGAGCTGTGAAATCGAGCGGTGTGCCTGCAACGTCAGGTCTTTTGCCGGTGGGGATAAGGCAGCTGTTAACCTCGGTATATTTGTCTGCAAAGAACTGCATATTGTGAGAAAGAACGTCCCCGCCAAGTCCGTCAAGGTTAAAGTAAACGTGGTTAGTCAGTGAAATTGGGGTTTTTCCATCGGGAGTTGCGGTATAGTCGAGCATAAGAGACGGACCGATAAGCGTATACTTTACAGTTGTACGAAGATTTGCGGGATATCCCTCCTCACCGTCGGGTGAAAGGTAGGAAAGCTCTATTTCATTATCCGAATAGGAAATAACATCCCAAAGTCGTCTGTCAAAGCCGCAACCGCCGTGAAGAGAGTTTTCACCGTCATTCTTTGTCAGAGTGTATACCTTGCCGTTCATTTCAAAGCGTGAGTTTTCAACTCTGTTTGCCACACGTCCGACAACACCGCCCTGATGAGAGGGATCGTCAAAGTAAGTATCAAGCTTGTCAAATCCGCCGACAATGTCAACGCCAAATACCTTTTAGGTCTGAATTACAGCGCCGTAGGAGAGGATGACAACCTCTGCTTCGTCAGATTTCAGCGTATAGGCAAAAACCTCTCTGCCGTCACGCATATTACCGAATTTTATCTTATTCATATCAAATCTCCTTGCGTTTTTATTTAATTATACAATAAAGTGTGTGGTTTGTAAATGCTTGTCGATGAATTTATTGACAAGTATCAAAATATATGTTAATATATTTACTGTGGGCGGTAGTACTGATAAACTCTGACAAATCCGCCGAGGGAGAATGTATGAAAAAGCTTGCGATTGTAATAAACGGTGCGGGTGGCGTAGGAAAGGATACGCTGTGCAATATGGCGAAGTCCGAATTTCGTATAGATAATATATCATCTATTTCACCGATAAAGCGGATTGCCAAAATGTGTGGCTGGAACGGAAAAAAAGACGATAAATCAAGAAAGTTTTTGTCTGATTTAAAGCTGCTTTGCGTTGAATATAACGACTATCCAACCGTATGGGCTTATAACAAATATCAGAGCTTTCTTGAAAGTGATAACGATATTATGTTCGTGCATATCCGCGAGCCTGAGGAAATAAAAAAGTTTGTTGAAAAGACAGGCGGTGCGGCTAAAACTCTGCTCATCCGGGGCGGTGAGCGAATGAAAAAAAGCGTCTACGGCAACGTCTCAGACGACAGCGTAGAGAATTACAGCTACGATTATTATTTCACAAACGACAAAAGCCTTGATGAGGCAAAGCGTGAATTTATAGCATTCCTCAAGGGGATAATTGAATAAAATTTGCTTTTGTCAAAATTGTGCTTTGCTTCTGCATAAATTGATTTTTCTGGCAAAACGACAATAAATATTTGCAAAAAAACGCATAAAACGGCTAAAACCGCTTTATGCGTTTTTTGTTTTCTATACTTTTTGGTGCGCAGTTTTTTACAGCAATATGCAAATTAAACCGTTTGAACCCTCGTTTATAATTTTTTCAAGCGTCTGCCCGAGTCTTTCTCTTGACTCGTCAGGCATATGCGAAAGCTTTTCTTCCATTCCGTCATTAACAAGGTCGTAAAGAGATTTGCCAAACATATTTGAATCCCAAATTCTCTCGGGGCAGCTCTCGTATTCTCCGGTCAGATAGCGTACGACCTCCTCCGCCTGAGCTTCCGTTCCGACAACAGGGCAAAGGTCGGCGCGTATGCCTGATTTTATCATATGTATCGAATCAGCAGATGCTGAAACCTTAACACCCCATCCGCCCGATTGCTTAACCAGCTTTGGCTCTTCGAGCTTCAGCTCGTCTGCGCTCGGCATAACTATACCGTAGCCCTTATCCATAGCATCCGAAAGCGCTTTTTCGATTTTGTTATATTTCTGTTCAATCTTGGCAAGTGATATCAGCCTTTCAAAGAGAGTTTTTTCGTCGTATATTTCAAGTCCTGTAATCTCTCTTATACTGTTGTAAAGCTCCTCGTCGGCTATCGGTATATCGAATTTCGCAACACCGCAGGATGCATCAGCGCCGCAGGAAACTATTTCGGGAAAATCACTGCGGCATCTTTCAATATCACCAAGCTTGTGCGCTTTGTCGCTGAATTTATCTATCGTTTCAAATATTCTGCGGCAAATCGGGTGTTCACCCTCAAGCACGTCGCACCAGGCGGGGTAAGTAAAGCGCAGCTCTCTTATAGGAAACTCACCGAGAATAAGACCGAGGATTTCTCTTATATCCTCGCTGTCAAGGTCTATACAGCTGACCAGCGCCACGGGAGCGCCGTATTTTTCTTCAAGCTGATGTGCGAGCGCTATCGAGCTTTCGCTCTCGGGTGTGTTTGAGTTTAAAACGATTGCAAAGGGCTTGTTCAGCGCCCGAAGCTCCTCGACTACACGTTCTTCAGCAGGGATATAACTATCGCGCGGCAGGTCTGTAAAGCTTCCGTCGGTGGTAACGAGAACACCGATTGTCGAATGCTCACCGATAACCTTTTTAGTGCCAAGCTCGGCAGCCTCCTCAAACGGCATTTCCTTGTCGCTCCAAGGTGTAAGCACCATTCGGCATTCGCCGTCCTCCTCACCGCCAAGCGCACCCGTGACCATATATCCCACGCAGTCAATCATTTTAACGTTCAGCTCTGCTGTGGGCAGGGTTATTTTAACCGAGCCGTCGGGAATAAATTTCGGCTCTGTCGTCATTATCGTTTTTCCGCCGGCAGACTGTGGGCATTCGTCCTCTGTCCTTTGCCTGTCGTACTCGTTTTCTATATTCGGCAAAACCGCCGTTTCAAGAAACTTTTTAATAAAGGTAGACTTTCCGGTTCTTACAGGACCTACTACGCCTATATAAATATCCCCACCCGTGCGTCCTGCGATATCCGAGTATATGGAATTTTCGCTCATACAAAATCCTCCGAAAATAATGTTCATAAAACAATATGCTGAACTCTCGGGATTTATGACGGGGGCGGAGCTCGAAAAAATCCGAAAAAATTCGTTATAAATCCGTAAAAATTCGTTATTGTACGTTTTTGCCCTTGAAATGCTCGGATTTTTGATGTACAATTGATGTAATATTGGAAATTTGGATGGAGGCGTTGCAATGAGCGTTGAAGTATGGGCAAATGTCATAAGCGTTTTTACAACCTGCGTGTCTGTGACGGCTATGCAGTGCAAAAAAATGCTTCATGTCAGAATACTGCAGTTTTTGTCAAATTCGCTGCTTGTCCTTGAATATGCTATGACGAAAAACGTCTCTGCGGCGATTGTGTGCGCAGTTGCGATTGTTCAGATAATAACGGTAATGTGCCTTAACAAAAAGCCGGGATACGTACCGATTTACGTTATTTGTGCGTTTATGGCGGTTTACGTTACGGTATGTATTGTCTTTTTCGAAAAAGCGCCCGACGTTCTCTCGGGTTTAGCGCCTTGCTTTTTTGCTCTCGGTGTTGTTCAGAAAAGAAGCGAGTGCTACCGTTTATGCGCTACACTCAACTGTATGACCTGGCTCGCTTTCGATATCTGGAGCAATACCTATTCTGCGGTTATAATACACGTAACTCTGCTTGTAATCGACATTGTAACCATTATACGTCTTGACCGCCATGTCTGGCAGAGGGCATTGACGAAAATTTTTGCGGGACGGGCAAAATAAAATTGTATATCTACTTGAAATTTGTTTCGGTATAGTGTATAATAACTATGCAATGATAAAAGAAAATGCAAAATTCCCGATGTTTCAGAGACGGTGCGTTTGGTGTGAGTGCCGACTCGGGCTTTGCTTTCCGCTTTTGTAGCATTCGGTGATGAGCCGAGGGGTGTCCCCTTACAGACGTATTGAGCGGCGGGCAGAATTGTCCGCAATTTGGGTGGCAACACGGGTATCCGTCCCATTTTTGGGGTGGGTGCTCTTTTTATTTTGTATTAAAAAAGTGAGGTAATAAATATGATCGACATTAAGTTTTTGCGTGAAAATCCCGATTTGGTTAAGGAAAACATCAAAAAGAAATTTCAGGATTCGAAGATTGCCCTCGTTGACGAGGTTATAGCTCTTGACGAGCAGCTTCGTCAGAATAAGAAAAAGGCTGACGAGCTTCGTGCTAACCGTAACAAGGTTTCGAAGTCTATCGGCGCTCTTATGGGACAGAAAAAGTTTGAGGAGGCCGAGGAGGCAAAGAAAATAGTAGCCGCACAGGCAAAGGAGCTTGCAGAGTGCGAGGCGCTTGAGGCGGAGCTTGACGAAAAGGTTACGAATATAATGATGGTTATCCCCAACATTATCGACCCCACAGTTCCGATTGGTAAGGATGACAGCGAGAATGTTGAAATCGAGCGTTTCGGCGAGCCTGTTGTTCCGGAGTTTGAGATACCCTATCACACGGATATAATGGAGCGCTTTGACGGCATAGACCTCGACAGCGCAAGACGTGTTGCGGGTAACGGCTTCTATTATCTTATGGGTGACGTTGCAAGACTTCATTCGGCAGTAATATCCTATGCACGTGACTTTATGATTGATCGCGGCTTCACCTATTGCGTACCGCCCTTTATGATTCGTTCCGGAGTTGTTACCGGTGTTATGTCATTTGCCGAAATGGACGCTATGATGTATAAGATTGAGGGCGAGGACCTTTATCTTATCGGTACGTCGGAGCATTCTATGATAGGTAAGTTTATAGACCAGATACTGCCCGAGGCATCGCTTCCGCAGACACTCACCTCCTACTCGCCCTGTTTCAGAAAGGAAAAGGGCGCTCACGGTATCGAGGAAAGAGGTGTTTACCGTATCCATCAGTTTGAAAAGCAGGAGATGATAGTTGTCTGCCGCCCCGAGGAATCAAAGGTATGGTTTGACAAGCTCTGGCAGAATACCGTTGATCTTTTCCGCACTCTCGATATCCCCGTAAGAACACTCGAATGCTGCTCGGGAGACCTTGCAGATCTTAAGGTAAAATCCATAGACGTTGAGGCTTGGTCACCTCGCCAGAAGAAATACTTCGAGGTTGGCTCTTGCTCCAATCTTTCGGATGCACAGGCACGCCGCCTTAAGATAAGAGTAAAGGGTGAGGACGGAAAGAATTACTATGCTCACACGCTCAACAATACTGTTGTAGCACCGCCCCGTATGCTCATAGCTTTCCTTGAAAACAACCTCAATGCCGACGGATCGGTAAATATCCCCGTAGCGCTTCGTCCTTATATGGGCGGCAAAGATAAAATTCTTCCCAAGGCATAAGTAATGGGAAGCGTTAAAACAGCGCTGGTGCTGGCAGGGCCGTCAGGCGGCGGAAAGACCACCGTTATGTGTGAGCTTGTCAAATCAAATTTCGGATTTGAGCTTGTGCGCTCTGCAACCACGAGAGAAAAACGTGGCGACGGAAATGACGGAGAATATATTTATCTGTCAAAAAATGAGTTTTCCGAGCTTTGCCGAGACGGTAAAATGCTCGAGTTTACAGAGTACGGCGGCAATTTTTACGGTACGCCCTATTCGGAAATAGAAAGAATAACGGGGGCGGGAAAAACACCGATACTTATACTTGATTTAAACGGTGTTGCTTCGCTTCGCAGTAAGCCTCTCGGCTTTGATATTTATGCCGTGTACGTCTATAATGAGCCGAAGCTGCTTTGTGAAAGACTTGCCGCAAGATATGCCGAGGCGGGCGGTGAAAAATCCGAGCGTTATATTACCCGTATGAAAAGCAATCACCGTGACTATCTCGAGTCCGAAAAGTGGTTTTCGCTTTTTGATACGGCAGTTGTGAGCGACTCTGTTGAGCAAACTGCGCAAACGGTTTTAGCCGCATTCTTATCAAAGAAAAAAGAAATCTCACCGAAGCCTTTTCTTGAAATGTCAGAAAAATTTTGATTCTTGCTGACGTCGCATCAATACGGCAGATGTCCGAAAAACTTGAAAAATATAAGAAAACACCGAAAAAGGTTGAATTATCAACCGTTTTTCGGTGTTTTTTACAATAACCTGATTCGTGTAAAACTGCTTTTTGCTCGTCTTTGGTATGACAGAACTATTTTGAAAAGGTGGCTCGATATTCGCTGGGTGTGACGTTTGTCACCGATTTGAAAAGTCTTGTGAAATAAGAGCCGTCGTGTATACCTATTTCCTTTGCAATATCAAAAACAGAAAGCCTCGTGCTGCAAAGCAAATACATAGCTCGGTAAATTTTCATTTTATTGAAATAAGCAATCGGTGAAATGCCGTAAGCCGATTTGAATTTCCTTATAAAATACGTAGGCTCGGTGAAAGCAACCTCTGGAGGCTTTTACTTATTTTTGATATTTATACTCGACCTCTTCTTTTATAGTAGAGAAGTATATAAACGAGTAGATGATATATGCCGAAGCAACCGCAAAGACTACCATATTCCACCAGGGAATAGGAGTTGTTATTATAGGCGTGGATTCCATTTCGTTTTGGTTTGTAAAGATAATCTGCACGTTAAAGTTGAGCATAACCTGTATGAATTTGGAAATTCCCGAAAGTGCCGCGAGGGTATAGAGAATAAATCCTCGTCTGGTGAGCGATTTGTGAAAATCACGGTCTGCGCTGTTATATGCGGGGTTGTCCCTCGGAATTCCGGTGTTTTCAAGCAGGAATTTTCGGTTTATCACAGCACCGAGCGCAAGAAGCGCCACAAGCAAAACAAGCTCCCCCGCAGAGAAAATAATAACGGGCAGATATTTTGCCATTACTACGTCACCGAGCATAAGATCTTGATACGTATACTCGGATAAAAATCCGATACTTGCTATAAGCGCCGCAAGCGCTACGGCAGAGTAGCATATTCCAAGGGTTGATGACGCGATGGTGAGTGCCGTGCTTTTTCTATACGAACTCTCCTTTATGAAAAGATAAATTCCAACCGTCATAAATATTCCGTATACGCTGTGCGGTAAAATATTGACCCCATGAAAGTTATCAAATATTATCTCAAGTGAGAATACCGATGCTATCGTAAGTATAGTTGCCGCACGCTGGAGCGTGAATATTTTGCATCTTTTGTCTGTATCTTCTGCATTGTATCCATACATTGTGCGAACTGCAATTTCGAAGTCTTTTTCTGCGGAAAGTACATATTTCTTTACATATTTGACGAAAAATATGCCAAGCGTCAATGATATGGCAAATGCTCCGACAAGCGCAAACGGATAAAATGCTGACAGATAACTCACGTACTCCGTCGAGCCGATCTCGACGGTTTTTGTCAGCCTTAAAAGCTCGGGTAAAAAGTTCAGCGCCGTCTTTGCTACCGCATAGCAGTAAGCGACGTTTCTCAAGTTCTCTACCGTCGAGCTTCGCTTTTCGGTTATCTTGAAATTTGATATAAGCGACGGTGAATCACAGCGCTCTCCCATATAAAAGATGCCTGAAAACAGATTTGAAATTGCGAATATAAGCAACAGCACTTCAGCAACCGCAAAGACAAGACTCATAAGGACAATAATGTCTCCGTCTGCCGCATTCTGATTTCTGACAGTCGTTATTATAAGAAAGGCAGGGACTCTCAATACGGATAGCCACATAAGCCTTGAAAGATATGTTTTAGCCTCGGTAAAATAAGGAGTCGTTAAGGCTGCATCGGATATTGCCCGAATGAGTATTATGTAACCTACAAAATCAGGCAGAATATCAATGATGTTTATATTCGGATTAATAATGAGAACGAGCGCAAATATTATAGCGCCACATTTCGTTTTTTCTTTTTTGCTCATTTTTTCTTTGCCTTATTTTTTACTTTTGTTCGTTTGTATTCGACGTATTCAGCCGCTTTTTTATCCTCGTAAGCTCTGAATTTGTTGACAAATTCAAACCTTGACTTTTTAGAACTCGGCTCAAGCTCATCAGGCATACATATCCTCATATATGCGGAGTATACCGTGATAAGGTTGCATATGATAAGAAAAAGCGTTGCTATCATCACTATGACGAAGATTAGGGCGGCGACAATCGGACTGACACCCGAGAGGAGTGTTGGTGTGTCGAGAATTATAGTAGCTAGATATATTACCGCTGTCGGTACGAGCATTCTTTTTGTCCTTGCGGCAAGTGTAGGCAAATCCACCTCGCGCGCTACGTCGTGTATACCGAAAAGCATACATACTGTCAAAGCGCAAATCACAGCCGAGCGTATCGGCGGCAGAAAAGCGAAGGTAAGATTAACCGTCGGGGAAAACATACGGATAATTTCACGCACAAACTCGGTAGCGCCGACAGCCGCAAATGCCAACGAGATGAATGCCGCATACTTGAAATAGCGGTTTACCGAAGAAAGCTTATAAAGTCCGAGCGCCATAATCAGTGCCGCAACGAGGTCGCTGTATGCGTAATACGTGACGTTTAAAAGGAGAAAATATCCTATAAAGAGTGTTCCAAAGCCCATTTTGGCCACCTCGTCAATTAGTATCGCTCATTCCGCAACACTTTTTGTATTTCTTTCCGCTTCCGCAGGGGCAGGGGTCGTTTCTTCCTACCTTTTTGGAGGTTGCAGGCTTACGCACGGCAGAGCCGCCAAGGTTTTCCGAGGTTGGTTTTGCAACCTCAACACGCTTTGTAGCCTCGGGGCGGGGAATTACAGCAAGTATCTGTCTTACGGTGTTCTCCTTGATATCGTCAACCATCTGATCGAATATATCGGCTCCCTCAATTCTGTAAGCAGCCACAGGGTCGCGCTGCGCATAAGCGTTGAGACCTACGAATTCCTTGAGGTTATCCATAGCCTCAAGATGCTCCATCCACTTTCTGTCAACGTTTTGTAAAAGAATAACCTTTTCTATCTCACGCATAGCGTTTGTACCGTCACCGACGGGTGCGTTTTCGAAAAGCTGATCCTTTCCGTGATAGATTTCAAGAGCTCTTTCTATAAGCTCCTCACGCCATGCCTCTTTATCTATCTCATCAAGCTCCTCTTTTGTGTAATTGAAGCCACGGCTGTCTGTGAGTATTCCCATATAATGGTTACGGAATTCGTCAAACTTCCAAGCGTCGGTATCGTCAACACCGAAGCAGAAATCAAAGGTTTCGGAAACCGAGCTTCTTATCATATCGGTAATCTTGCCCTGAATGTTATCCTCAAGAAGCACCTCGTTACGCTGTGCGTATATGATGTTTCTCTGCTGGTTCATAACGTCGTCGTAGGTAAGGACGTTCTTTCTTCTTTGGAAGTTCTGACCCTCAATGCGTCTTTGTGCGTTTTCAATAGAGCTTGAGAGAATTCTCGCATCTATTGGTGTTGTCTCCTCAAGTCCGAGCCTTGCGGTAAGTCCTGCGATTCTGTCCGAGCCGAAAAGACGCATAAGGTCGTCTTCAAGAGAGAGGAAGAATCTTGATTCTCCGGGGTCTCCCTGACGTCCGCTTCGGCCTCTGAGCTGGTTGTCAATTCTTCGGCTCTCGTGTCTTTCCGTACCGAGAATATAAAGACCGCCTGCCTCTTTTACACGCTCTGCCTCAGGCTGAATTTCCGCCTTGTGCTTTTCATAAAGCTCGGCAAATTTTTCTCTGGCTTCGATAATTTCGGCATTGTCGGTTTCCGAGTGTCCTGTTGCTATGGCAATAAGGTCCTCTGTAAATCCGAGCTTTCTCATATCTGCCTTTGCCATATATTCGGGGTTACCGCCGAGCATAATGTCGGTGCCTCGTCCTGCCATATTTGTAGATATGGTAACAGCGCCGAAGCGTCCTGCTTGAGCGACAATCTCCGCCTCACGCTCGTGCTGCTTTGCGTTGAGCACGTTGTGGGGAATACCGCTGCGCTTGAGTATTGCGGAAAGCTCCTCGGACTTGTCTATCGAAACCGTACCGACGAGCACGGGCTGTCCTTTTTCGTGACATGCTTTAATCTGCTCGACAATAGAGATTATCTTGCCCCGTCTTGTTCTGTAAACTGCGTCGTTTGCATCAATTCTTATCATTGGCTTGTTGGTGGGAACTTCAACCACGTCAAGCGCATAAATATCCTTGAATTCGTCCTCTTCGGTCATAGCTGTACCCGTCATTCCCGAAAGCTTCGTGTACATTCTGAAGTAATTCTGGAAGGTTATTGTAGCTATTGTCTTGGACTCTTTTTGTATCTTTACGTGTTCCTTTGCTTCAATTGCCTGGTGCAGACCGTCGTTGTAACGGCGTCCGGGCATAAGTCGGCCTGTAAAGCTGTCAACGATTATTACCGATTCGTCCTTGACTATATAATCAACGTCACGCTTCATAACACCGTGCGCCTTGATAGCGGTATTCACGTGGTGATATATAGAAGTATTTTCGGGGTCGGAAAGGTTTTCAATACCAAAGAATTTCTCCGCCTTTGCAATACCGTGCTGTGTAAGCACGGCTGTGCGAGCCTTTTCGTCAACGATATAATCCTCATCGTAAACGTCAAGGTCCTCTTTTGTGTCAACCTCCTTTACGATATGCCTTGTAAGCGTTCTTACGAGCTTATCTGCCATATCGTAAATCGAAGTGGACTTTTCGCCAACGCCTGAAATAATAAGAGGAGTTCTCGCCTCGTCTATAAGTATTGAGTCAACCTCGTCGACAATTGCAAAATTGTGTCCGCGCTGGACCATACGCTCCTTGTATACCACCATATTGTCACGAAGATAGTCGAAGCCCATCTCGTTGTTAGTGCCGTAGGTGATATCAGCTCGGTAAGCCTCACGCTTTTCATCCTGTGTTTGTCCGTGAACGATAAGTCCGGTCTTAAGTCCCAAAAAGGCGTAAACCTTTCCCATTTCCTCGCTGTCACGTCTTGCAAGGTAGTCGTTGACGGTAACTATATGCACACCCTTTCCGGAAAGTGCGTTAAGATAGGCGGGAAGCGTTGCAACAAGCGTCTTACCCTCACCGGTTTTCATCTCCGCAATTCGTCCCTGATGCAGGAGTATACCGCCCATAAGCTGTACGCGATACGGACGCTTTCCAAGCACTCTTGTATCCGCTTCACGAACAAGGGCAAATGCTTCGGGCAAAATGTCGTCAAGTGTTTCACCCTCGTCAAGTCTACCCTTAAGATGCGCTGTATAATCCTTCATTTCGGCATCGGTAAATGCCGAGAACTTGTCGCCAAGTGCATCTATTTCGTCCACAATCGGGGTTATTTTCTTTATTTCCTTTTCACTGTAATCTCCGAAAAGAAATTTTAAAAGTCCCATAAAAATCTCCTTTTTTGATGAGGGCACAATCCGTGCGCAATATTATTTAAATAAGTATAACATATTTTTCGCGCAAAAGGAACAGATTTTTAAAAATTTATAATTTTTTTACAGATGACCGATAAAATTATCAAAACAACTTGCAAAAGACGAAGAAAGGTTGTATAATACATAAAGTCAAAACGTCGGGGGAAGAATAAGCTATGAAAAAAATAAACGTTGTACTGTATTCGCCCGAAATACCGCAGAATACGGGCAATATCTCACGCACTTGCGCAGTTACAGGTGCAAATCTTCACATAATAAGACCGATAGGCTTTGAGATAAGCGACAGAACGCTCAAGCGTGCGGGCTTGGATTATTGGGACAAGCTGAACGTCAGCTACTACGATAATTACGAGGATTTTCTTTCTAAAAATCCAAATGCCGTAATGTGGTTTTTCTCGTCCAAAGCGGGCGTCGTATATTCGGACGTTGAATATCCCGATGACGTATACCTTGTTTTCGGCTCGGAAACCCGTGGGCTTCCCGAGCAGCTCATAAGCGAAAATCCGGAGTGCTCGGTAAGAATACCTATGCTTCCGACACTCAGATGCCTTAATCTTTCCAATGCCGTGGCGATAGCCGTCTATGAAGCGTTGAGGCAGGGCGGTTTTGATGGCTTTTCCACAAAAGGAAAGCTTTCGTTGTGATAATAACTGAAAGTCAGAGCGGAGTGCTGAATCACCCGCTCTTTTTTGTTTGATATCGACTGATTTTTGCAAAATGCAAAGGGACGAATGCTTTCCCGAAAACCAAAAGAAATGTCGGGTTATGACAAGTTTAGTTTTCTTTTTGTCTAAAAAAATCAAAAATTCTCAACGAATTCGAGATTTAGTTTTCAAAAAATGACTGCTTGAAACGAACGGTTTTGATAAAAGCAAAACGAGCCTGACCTTTGTAATTAGCGAAATTTTTGCCTTCCGACAACTGTTAAATTTTGGCATAGTACTATTGGCTCGGAGTGTTATATTTCCCCGGTGAAATTCGGAGAAATTAAAATAATTTGTATTATTAGCCGCTTTTTTGCGAGGATTTTACCGAAAAAGTTCGGTTTTTTATAATTTTACTCTTTTGCGTACTTGACTTTTGATGTCATATAAACTATAATAATAAAGATAAGTATTTAAAATTGAGAGGAGCGCCCATAAGGGCGGACTTGCTATGACAAAGGTTGATATATATTCGGGATTTCTCGGTGCGGGAAAGACCACACTTATAAAGAAGCTTATAAAAGAAGCGTATTCGGCAGAGCGTGTTGTTCTTATTGAAAACGAGTTTGGCGAAATAGGAATAGACGGTGGATTTCTCAGCGATGCAGGAATAGAAATTACCGAAATGAACTCGGGCTGTATATGCTGCTCGCTTGTAGGTGATTTTACCGAGGCTCTTGCCAAGGTGGAAAGAGAGCTTTCTCCCGACAGAATAATAATCGAGCCTTCGGGTGTCGGTAAGCTTTCCGACGTTGTACGGGCAGTAAAGGCGGTAAACTCGGATAACCTTGTCATCAACTGTCTTGCCGTTGTGGTAGATGCAGGAAAATGCAAAATGTATATGAAGAATTTTGGCGAATTCTTCAACGACCAGGTGGAGCACGCATCTGCTATAATACTTTCGCATATTGACGTTGCTAAACCCGGCAGAGCTGAAGAGGCTATATCGCTCATAAAGGAGCATAATTCGGAGGCTGTCATTATTTCAACCGCTCTTGATAAGCTTTCGGGTGCTGAAATACTTTCGGCTATGGAAAATAAAAACACCCTCGAGGAGGCACTCAAGCTCCTTGAGGCAGAGCATAGACACCACCATGAGCATCATCACGAACACGACGAGGATTGCAAGTGCGGCTGTCACGATCACGATCACGACCATGACCATGAACATCACGAGCATCACCACGAGCACGGTGAGGATTGCAAGTGTGGCTGTCATGACCACGACCACGACCATGACCATGAACATCACGAGCATCACCACGAGCACGGTGAGGATTGCAAGTGCGGCTGTCACGACCACGACCATGAGCATGAGCACCACCATGAGCATCACCACGAACACGGTGAGGATTGCAAATGCGGCTGTCACGGCGGTCATCATCACGCAGACGAGGTGTTTGAAAGCTTTGGAGTTGAAACTGTAAAGAAATTTGATATAGAAGAAATTGAAAATGCGCTTAATGCCTTTGATGAGGATTCGGATTTTGGAATGGTTCTTCGTGCAAAGGGTATAGTAGAGGCTACCGACGGACGCTTCATTCACTTTGACTACGTTCCCGGCGAGCCTAACGTAAGATACGGTGCAGCTGCGGTTGTAGGTAGACTTTGCGTTATAGGCGCAGGGCTTGATAAGGAAAAAATTAAGCTGCTTTTCGGAATTTAATTTAAGAGGATTTTAAATGGAAGTTTGTGTTTATCTGTTTACGGGATTTCTTGAAGCGGGAAAAACAAGATTCATTACCGAAACGATGCGTGACCCGAATTTCAATGACGGTCAGAAAAAATATCTTATAATTCAGTGCGAGGACGGAGAAGAGGAGCTTGATCCGGAGGATTTTGGCGATAACGTCAAGCTTGTAAGCTTTGATGATGAGTCCAAGCTTACACCGGACAGACTTTCAGCACAGCAAAAGCGTGCCGGGGCGGACGTAGTCGTTGTTGAATACAACGGTATGTGGACTCTTGATAAATTCTATAATTCGCTTCCCGAAAACTGGCTTGTATATCAGGAGATATTCATAGCTGATGCTACGACTATAAATTCCTACAACGCAAATATGCGTCAGCTTGTTGTCGATAAGCTGACAAGCGCTGAAATGGTTGTGTTCAACAGAGTTTCACCTGACTGTGATAAAATGCCGCTCCATAAGCTTGTGCGCGGTATATCAAGACGTGCGAATATATGCTATGAGGATATGTCAGGCGAAATCGAGTTCGATAACATAGAGGACCCGCTTCCGTTTGATATAAACAGCGACGTAATCGAAATAGAAGATATAGATTTCGCTATATTCTACCGTGATATGACCGAGGATTTCTCAAAGTACAAGGGTAAAACTGTAAAATTCAAGGGTATCATAGCGCTCGATTCGAGCCTTCCTCGTGAGCAGTTTGCCATAGGCAGACATATAATGACCTGCTGTGAGGCAGATATTGCATACCGCGGTGTAGTGGCTGTCGGTATGGGCGGTCTTAAGCTGAAGACACGTGACTGGGTAACTGTCAAGGGCAAGCTGAAGGAGGAGTATTCACCTCTTTACAGAGCAAAGGGCCCGATTCTTTACGTCAGCGAAATTGAAAAGGCAGAAAAGCCTGATCCCGAAGTCGCAACATTCTATTGATTATAACATTTATAAGTGATTTAAGGCGGATTATGAAATGAGTGAAAAGACGAAGTTCCCGTTTGAGATGTATGTAAAGGGAGCGGACGGCAGAATAATCAACTCCAGGTGCAATGCGGATTCTATGGAAATAGTAGAGGTCACCGAGGGAGACGTCATAATACAGATAGGTACGGAGCTTGTACAGGCAACGGCCGGGGATTTCCTTTATATACCCCCGAAAATGGTATTCCGTGTTGACAGTGCAGACGGATATGCAAGCGTGCGCGGTATGATATTCGACACGTCGGTTGTAAGGGATAATATGCACAGTCACGAGAGCGAGATATTCTATATGTTTTACGTTCAGTCGGTAAATCGTATCACGGTTTTCGGCCCCTCGCATCCCGTGTATCCGACGCTCAGCCGCTGTATGTCGGGTGCGTATGACGAGTATATGTCAAAGGACGTTTGCTATATGCTTCCAATGCGTGCGAACATATATCTTATGATGACCGAGCTTTTGCGTTATTACTGCGGTTCAAAGGACGAAGAGGATAGGGTAATATACCATAACGTATTGAGACTTCGCTCGGTAATTACTTATATAAATGACAATTACGCAAAAAAAATATACATTGAAAAGCTTTCGGATATGATAACCGTATCTCCCGACTACTTTACTAAAATGTTCAAAGAGAGCATTGGAAAAACACCGATTGATTATATAAACGGTCTGCGCATAAATCAGGCAATGCAGCTGCTCTTTACAACCGATATGCAAATGGGTGAGGTTGCCGAGCAGGTCGGCTTTGCCAACCCGAACTACTTCCATAAAATATTCAAGCAGTATATGCAGACGAGTCCCCTGAATTACAGAAAGAGCGCCAAATAAAATTCAAAGCGCATATTAGCAGACAATTCGGCGCTTTCCAAAAAGGAATACAACGGGAAATTTGCTGACAAACGCTGATACCTGCAAGTAAATATAAAAAAACCTTACTGCATAAACAGTAAGGTTTTTTATATTATCGAGCTTATTTGACAATATTAGTTTGCTTTTTTGATGATTTTCAGCTCTTCTTCACCGTTTACAAAGCCTGCGGTTATTACAACCTTTTCTATATCCTTGTCCGAGGGGAGTGAGAACATAGGCTTCATCATAAGCTCCTCGAGTATAGTCCGAAGACCTCTGGCACCCGTCTTATGCTCAATAGCTCGTTTAGCAATTGCGTGGAATGCCGCATCCTCAAATTCAAGCTCGATGCCGTCCATTCCGATAAGCTTCTTATACTGCTTGAAAAGCGCATTCTTCGGCTCTTTGATTATTCTGACAAGCGCATTCTCGTCAAGATTATCAAGCGCTACGATAATAGGAAGTCTTCCGACAATCTCGGGTATAAGACCGTATTTTACAACGTCGTGCGAGGTAACGTCACGGTAAACTCCTCGCTCAACCTTTACCTTTTTGTTTTTAGAATCTGTTGCAAAGCCTATCTGCTGTGTGCCAAGGCGCTGCTCGATTATATCCTCAATTCCGTCAAAAGCACCGCCGCAGATAAACAGTATGTTTTTGGTGTTTATCTGTATGAATTCCTGATTGGGGTGTTTTCTTCCGCCCTGCGGAGGTACGTTGACAACCGTGCCTTCCAGAATTTTGAGAAGTGCTAGCTGTACACCTTCGCCCGAAACGTCACGGGTGATAGAGCGGTTTTCGCCCTTGCGTGATATCTTATCTATTTCATCAATATATATAATACCGTGTTCAGCTTTAGCTATATCAAAGTCCGCTGCTTGGATAAGTCGCAGAAGAATATTCTCTACGTCCTCACCGACGTATCCCGCCTCTGTAAGCGTTGTAGCATCTGTGATTGCAAAGGGAACTTTGAAGCTTTTTGCTAAAATTTGTGCAAGGTAGGTTTTTCCGACACCCGTAGGACCGAGCAGAAGAACGTTGGATTTCTGAATTTCAACTCCGTCATCCTCGCCCTCGTTTTTGTCGAGCGTAAGTATTCGTTTATAGTGGTTGTAAACCGCAACAGAAAGAGCTATCTTTGCCGCATCCTGCCCGATAACGTGCTCGTCGAGCATTTCTTTTATCTCTTTAGGCTTGGGGAGCGTATCAAATGTAAGCTCGCCTTGCTCCGCTTGCGCAGCATCGCCCGCAGTAGCTTGGTACTGCTCGTCGAGAAAATCCGAAATAACCTCTATACAGCTATCGCAAATGTAGCATTTTCCGTCTCTTGCAGGAACAAGTATAGCAACCTCGCCCTCTCCTCTTCCGCAAAAGGAGCAATGGCGGCTCATATTGTTTGAAGTTTCCGACATCTTAAAGTTCCTTTTTGGTGATTACTTTATCAACAAGGCCGTATGCGCATGCCTCGTCTGCTGTCATATAGTTATCTCTTTCGGTATCACGCTCAATAGTTTTAAGCGGCTTACCCGTTTGCTCTGCAAGCATTTTGTTGAGCTTTGCACGTATTCTCAAAATATGGTCTGCGTGGATTTTAATATCCGATGCCTGACCCTGCATTCCGCCAAGCGGCTGATGTATCATAACCTCTGCGTTGGGAAGAGCAAATCTCTTACCCTTTGCTCCGCTTGAAAGCAGAAATGCGCCCATTGAAGCTGCCATTCCTACGCATATTGTGCAAACGTCACATTTGATGTAATTCATTGTGTCGTAAATAGCCATTCCCGCAGAAATAGAGCCTCCGGGGCTGTTAATGTAAAGATATATGTCTTTTTCGGGGTCCTGCGCTTCAAGATAGAGAAGCTGTGCCACGGTGAGTGAGGCAGTTACGTCATTTACCTCGTCCGAAAGAAATATAATTCTGTCATTTAAAAGTCTGGAATAGATGTCATAAGAGCGTTCGCCTCTTGACGTCTGTTCTACAACAACTGGTACAAGTGCCATTTTTTTCCTCCTCTGGTATGTTTTAAAACAGCCGACAGTTTTTCAATGCTGTCGGCTGAAATAGTAGAATTTACTCGGATTTTACGCTTGATTTGGCGTCTTATTCTTTAGAGGCGCTCTTTTTAGCCGCGGTTTTCTTTGCTGCGGGCTTCTTTGCTTCAGCTTCACCCTCGGCAGTCTCTGCCTTTTTAGCGCGAGGCTTTGTTATTTTAGCGTTATCCTTAACAAGCTTCATAGCGTTTGCAACACGAATGTCAGCTTCGATGTCCTCTTTAGCTATCATGCTCTTAACCTGATCCTCGGGTACGTTGTATGCCTTGGAAATCTTCTCGTATTCCGCAGCTACCTCTTCCTCTGTTGCAACAAGAGCCTCAAGCTCTGCAATCTTCTCAAGAGCAAGTCTAACCTTTACCTGACGCTCTGCCTGCGGACGCATCTGCTGACGAAGAGAATCAAGAGTAAGACCTGTATACTTGAAGTATGTGGAAAGGTCAAGACCGCTAGCGCGGAGTCTGGAGTCGTAGTCACGAACGTAGTTTTCGGTTTCAGCCTCGAACATGGGTTCAGGAATTTCAGCAACGAGCTTTTCCATAAGAGCCTCTGCAAGAGCATTGTCAACTTCAGCGTCAGCTGCTTCCTCGTTTCTCTTTACCATTTTAGCCTTGAGGTCTGCTTTATATTCATCAAGAGTGTCAAATTCGGAAATATCTTTTGCAAACTCGTCGTCAAGAGCAGGGAGCTCCTCGCATCTTATAGCATTGAGCTTTGTCTTGAATACAGCAGCCTTACCTGCAAGCTCCTTTGCGTGATATTCCTCGGGGAAGGTAACGTTAACGTCAAACTCCTCACCGATGTTCTTTCCTACAATCTGCTCCTCGAAGCCGGGGATAAACGAACCCGAACCGAGCTTAAGGTCGTGTGCTTTTGCAGCGCCGCCGTCAAATGCAACACCGTCCACAGAACCCTCGTAGTCTATGTTAGCGGTGTCACCCATAGCAGCTGCTCTGTCGGTAACCTCGCTTGTTCTTGCGTTTCTTTCTCTTGCTTTGTTAAGCTCGCTCTCGATATCCTCGTCGGTAACAGGCTTAACGTCCTTCTTAACCTTGATACCCTTGTAGTCCTCGATGGTAACTGTGGGCTTAACAAATCCCTCTGCCTTGAGTACTATATCTCCCTCTGCGGAAACAAGGTCAAACTTGGGCATTCCAACAACATCAAGACCGGCTTCCTTTACAGCTTCATCGAAAGCTTCGGGAATACAAGCGTTAATAGCATCCTCGAAGAATACACCCTTGCCATAATACTTCTCGATTATGCTCTTGGGCGCTTTTCCTTTTCTGAAGCCGGGAACGTTCATTTTCTTAACATTCTTCTTGTAAGCTTCGTTTTCAGCTTTTTCATAAACTTCCTTGCTTACCGTAAACTCCATTGTAAAGCCCGACTTTTCTGTAAGCTCCTTTTTGATAAGGCTCATTTTTCTTCCTCCGAAAAATATGATATATAATTTTAAATTTAGTCAATTTAACCGTATTATTTTATAACAAAAAAACTCGTTTGTCAAGAGCGGTTGGCAGATTTTAGAATAAATTTTGCTAATTTTTTGAATTATTCTGCTTTTGATATATGTTTTGGGGTAAAGTTTAGATAATCCGCAGAAATAATACTCATTTTAATTCCACGGTATTCAAACGACGGTTCTATGGAATAAAGTCCGTGTATGTGACCGAAAAACAGGCGCTTAACGTCAAATTCGGTCAGTATGTCCAGGAATTCATCCACGGCTCTGCCGTTAAATACGGGCGGGAAGTGCATAAACGCAATAATTTCGGCATCCGGATGCTCCTCTTTCAGCTTTCTTGCCGCTGTGAGGCTGGTCTTCAGCCTTTGCGCCTCACGGTTAACTATCTTGGTGAAATCTGCATTGTCGGGTACGCCGTTTGCCTCGTCATCGTAATACCAGCCACGTGTGCCTGCGATAATAAAACCGTCGGCATAGTGTGCATTGTTGAAAAGAAATGATATTGATTTTACACCGATTTTATCCAAAAACTGCTCGTGCTTTCTCATTGTGGACCACCAGAAATCATGGTTGCCCTTGGCGAGAATTTTTTTGCCCGGCAGAGAATCGATAAAGAGCAGGTCTTCCTCGGCCTCCTCAAGTGCGAGCGCCCAGGAAATATCTCCCGGGATTACTACCGTATCCTCATCATCCACGAGCCGAGTCCAGTTGTTTTTCAGTTTTTCGGTGTATTTCAACCATCTTGCGCCGAAAACCTCCATTGATTTGTCGGTTGTGTCGTGCGTTGAAAGATGAAGGTCGGCGATAGTGTAAAGCGCCATTATTTTTCTCCGTGACGTATAAAATTGAGAGCATCGGTTACAATACCGAATGCGAGCAATATGCCCGCAGAAAAGAGAATTATTATGGAACAGAACAAGCAGAAAAACGAGTGCAAATGCGATGCGGATAAGCACATAAAGGGTATTATGTGTAACGTTGAGCACTGCGCATATCATAACGGTAAAAACGAGTGCTATGCAGGATGCATCTGCGTAGGTCCCTGCAATGCTGAATCTTCAGCTGATACGGTTTGCGCAACCTTTAAGCCCAAGGAATTTTAAGCTTTGGCAAATTCCTTGGCGGCGTTTTCCATCTCGCCCTTTTCGATTGTTCTTACAAAGCGCACCTCACGGGCTTCGAGTCCGGAAAGCGGCATCGGCACGGGAACACCCGTAAGCTGTGATAGCTCACAGAGGGCTGAAAGCTCGTCGACGGGAGTCTTACCTGTCAGCGCCTTGTAAACGTCATTCGCAAACTTGTACGGCGACGCTGTGGAAACCGTCAGAATCTTTCTCTCTGTCTTGTAGTCACGCATATACTCGTTTGTTGCATTAAGTGCAACGGCTGTATGCGTGTCGACAAGGCAGTTTTTCTTTTCGAAAAGCGACTTTATTGTAGCCTTTGTCTTATCCTCATCGGTAAAGTAGCCGACAAATGAAGATTTGATCTTCGAAAGATCCTCGGGGCAGAGTGTATAGCAACCTGTCTCGTTAAGCGATGCCATATATCCGGCGGTCTTTTCAGCGCCGAGGGTTACGTAAAGAAGTCTTTCGAGGTTGGAGGATATAAGAATATCCATAGACGGGGAAATAGTAGTATAGAAGTCTCTGTTTTTATCGTATGTTCCCGTCTCAAGGAAATCGGTAAGAACCTTGTTCGAGTTGGAAGCGCAGATAAGCTTTTCTATCGGAAGACCCATAAGCTTTGCAATATAGCTTGCAAAAATATTACCGAAGTTACCCGTCGGAACGCATACGTCGATTTTATCACCGAGCTTTATCGCACCCGAATTTACCATATCGCAGTAAGCGGATATATAATACACTATCTGCGGTACGAGTCTGCCCCAGTTAATGGAGTTCGCACTTGAAAGGAATACTCCGCAGCTGTTCAGCTCATCTGCGATTTTTGGGTCGGAGAATATCTTTTTCACACCCGTCTGTGCATCGTCAAAATTGCCGACAATTCCGTCAACAGAAACGTTTTTGCCAACTTGAGTTTGCATCTGAAGCTTCTGAACACGGCTTACACCGTGGACAGGGTAGAACACCTTGATTTTCGTGCCGGGGATATCGCAATAGCCCTCAAGAGCCGCCTTGCCCGTATCTCCCGATGTCGCAACGAGTATCATAGCGCATCTTTCCTCACCGCATTTTTTAAGTGCGCGAGCGAATAATCTCGGCATTATCTGAAGCGCCATATCCTTGAAAGCCGAGGTAGGACCGTGCCAAAGCTCAAGCATATAAACGCTATCGTCTATTTTTGTAACCGGAGCGGGATTTTCGCCGAATTTATTCGAAGCATAAGCACCCGTAGCATCGGCATAAAGCTCGTCGTATGTATAATCGGTAAGGAAGCGTGAGAGTATCCTTGCCGCACGTGTGGGATAGTCAGCGGAAAGAAGCTCGTTTATTTCCTCGTAGGATATCTTTGGTATCTGCTCGGGCATATAAAGTCCGCCGTCAGCTGCAAGACCTGTCTTTATTGCGTATGCAGAGCTTACGCCTTTATTATCTTTTCCTCTTGTGCTTATGTAATTCATTGAAAAGTTCTCCTCTCTTGTCTGAAAGCGTTTTCTATGTGGTTGATTTTGAGTATTTTGCCGTCACGGTCGGCATAAACCTCCAAAATATCAAACCGCACACGCTTGTTTCTTTTGTTGTATGCAAGATAGCATTTTGCTATCCTTATAATTTTTGATTGCTTTTCGTAATTCACCGAAGCTGCGGGGCGTGATTCCCAGCTTGTGCCGCCCGGGGAATATGTCCTGGTTTTAACCTCGGCAAAAACAGTATACTCACGGTTTTCTGCGATTATATCAATCTCACCGTCGGCGGCTACGTAGTTTTTTTCAAGAATTTTATAGCCGTGCTTTTTCAAGTGCTTCGCTGCTGCGCACTCACCGATATCGGCGAGCTGCCTTTGCTTTGTGAATACCTTTAATATATTCATTTATCTAAAAACTTAAGGAAGCTTTTTCTGTAAATCGGAGCTATACCGAAATTCCTTACAGCCTCCATGTGCTCCTTTGTGGGATACCCCTTATGCTTGGCTATACCGTACATAGGATATTCCTTATCAAGCTCTATACAGCCTCTGTCACGGGTTACCTTGGCAAGGATTGAAGCTGCGGCAATTGATGCCGATTTTGCATCGCCCTTTACAACCGTCATTGTCGGAATTTCAAAACCTCTTGAGCAGTTTCCGTCGATGAGGGCAAAATCAGCACGAACCTTTAGCATATCCACGGCTCGTCGCATTGCAAGCATAGAAGCGTTGAGTATATTAAGCTCGTCTATCTCCTCCGGCGTAGCCTCGGCTATTCCGTATGCAATAGCCTTTTCTTTGATTATATCAAACAGGGCATCACGCTTTTTTTCTGAAAGCTTTTTTGAGTCGTTAAGCCCCTCGATTACGATATCCCTCGGCAGAATAACCGCCGCCGCAACGACAGGACCGCAAAGAGGCCCTCTGCCTGCCTCATCACAGCCGCACACGGCAGTATACCCCTCGGCATATTTTTCATTTTCTATGTCAAATGTCGGCATATTATCACCTCGGCAAATCAAGCGTTATTCTGCCGATTTTTCCGTTTCTGAATTCTTCAAGCAGCATGTCCGCACAGCGCTCGTGATTGACCTCGCCACCCGAAATGAGAAGTCCGCGCCGCCTTCCGACAAGCTCGAAAAGGTCATAGCTGTCAAGCCCCTCGCACTCATCCTCGGTAAGCTTGTATCTTGCCAAAAACGCATCCTTTGCACAGGACATAAGCTTTGCGCAAAGCAGCATTGCAATCTCCTCTGTGTCGAGGATTTTATCCGAAATAGCGCCGGTTGCGGCAAGATTTTCACCTACCGTGCTGTCCTCAAACTTCGGCCACAGCACACCGGGCATATCGAGAAGGTCAAAGCCTATTGACGTCGGTACCCATTGCTTCGAAAGAGTAACGCCGGGGCGGTTTTCAACCTTTGCCTTTTTGCCCCTTGCGAGCTTGTTTATCAGCGATGGTTTACCTACGTTGGGAATTCCGACTATCATAGCGCGCAAAACTCGGTTTTCCATACCCTTTGCACGGTATCTTTCTATCTTTTCGGAAAGCGCCGACCTTATTATCTTCGGTAGCTCGTCAAGACCGTAGCCCGTTTGTGAATCAATAATTGCGCAAATCTGTCCGGCATCCGTGTATAAATCATACCATTTTTTGGTAAGTGCAGGGTCTGCCAGCGAGTATTTTGTAAAAACTGTAACCCTCGGTTTATCTCCGAGAAGCTCTGATATCTCGGGGTTTCTTGAGCTGTAAGGGATTCTTGCATCTATAAGCTCTAGAACTATATCCACAAGAGGCAGACATTCCTTCATCTGCCGTCTTGTTTTCGCCATATGACCGGGGAACCACTGTATTGGATTTTGTGCCATATTTTACCGTCCTGAAATTTAGTCTATCTTTCCGAATACCTCAAACGGATAGAAGCGGAAGAGTACACGGCCAAGAATTGTCGATTCCTTTACAGTTCCAAAAACTCTTGAATCTGTCGAAGCATCTCTGTGATCTCCCATTACAAAGACCTCGCCCTCGGGAACCTTGCATTCTATATATTCCGGAAAATTGTTGCTTGGGTAGAAGGTGAAATTCGGAATTTCCTTGCCGTAAAAGTTTTCCAAATGCCACACGTTGGGGCGAGAATAGACATATTCGCTCTCATCCAGCGGTGTTTGCATATCATTTACGTAAACTCTGCCGTCACGGTACACTCTTACGGTATCTCCTCCGATAGCAATAATGCGCTTTACGAGCGGCACGGTAAGGTCCTTGCTGTATTCAGCCTTTGAGTAGTCCTGAAATACTATAACGTCGCTGCGCTTTGGAGTGTAGAAGAAATCCGAAATTATAAGATGCTCTCCGTTGTAAAGTGTTTGTTCCATTGAGCCGCCGTCAACTATCGAGTGCCTGAATATAAAGGTTGTAAGTATAAGCACGGTAACCATGGTAAAAACGAAAAGCTCAAGAAAATCGAAGCGACTGTCTATCGGACGCTCCTTTTTGTCAGCGTCGCTCTTTGACGGCTCCTTTGATATCGGAGAGATGCTCTCGTCATCATCCTCTTCGGGAATATCAACCGCCACGGTTTCTTTGATATCGGCTTCCTCGGGAATTCTGTCGTCAAGCTCGCTGATTGACGACTGATGAATATTATCCCCGTCGTTCTCCGTCTGCTCGTTATTGTCGGAATTGAAACGAACGGCTGTCGTATCCGCTGTTATATCTCTTGCGGTGAACTCATCGTCTATCGGGAAAATTGCGGTGTCCTCGTGCTGGGGATAGACGTTGCCGTTTTCAGCGTCTTCTATATGCCCTGACATATCCTCGTTCATATGAAACCCTCCTAGGCAAGAGAGAATAATACGAACTTGTTTTAAAGCTGCATATTTTGCGTAACACTTCGGTAAAAATCCTTATAATATCCGCATATTATCTCGAACTTTAACCTTGCCTTACGAAAATCTGCTATCTTTAAAATTCGCAGAACTCTAAAGCCTTAATTTTTTGATGATTTTGGTACTTGGCGCTTGCCGCCAAGTGCGGACTTTGCAAGAGCGGTAAGTGCCTAAAGCGCTGAAAATTCAGCATTTGGAGCGAGTTTGTATTATACTCTCTTGCCTATTTCGTCGGTTGAAAACATCTTTACACACTATTTTATCATATTCCGAAAGAAAATACAATGTTAAATTTAACATATTTTTCAAGAATAAATTAAACTTATTATGTGAAATTACCTCAAAAATATTTCACTAAAAAAATCTCGAAAAAATATCCAAAAAACTATTGATTTTTTTGTTTATCTGTGATATAATGGCTACAACTGTGCGTGTGCCTTCGGCATACCGGTTGAAATTCAGAACAGTCCTCTGCATCGCTCTGCACGAATGTTCGTAGTATCAGGAGGGCCATAAAGATGGAAAAAATCACGGCTTTTGTAAATGAGCAGCTTAAAACTGATGTTCCTCAGTTTAAAATCGGAGACGGTGTAAAGGTTTACATTCGTATTACCGAGGGTGAGAAGGAGAGAATTCAGCTCTTCGAGGGTACCGTTATCGCTAAGCATGGCGGCGGAATCTCCGAGACCTTTACTGTAAGACGCGTTTCTTACGGTGTTGGTGTTGAAAAGACTTTCCCCATCCATTCTCCCAACGTTGACAAGATAGTAGTATTCCGCGAGGGTAAGGTTCGTCGTGCGAAGCTCTATTATCTGCGCAGCAGAGTGGGTAAGGCGGCAAAGGTTAAGGAAAAGGCTTAAGTCTTTTTCGTGCACCGCAATAAAAATAACCGCTGATTACAGCGGTTATTTTTATTTTAAATTATGCCATCTGTTCGGAGAGCTTCTTACCGCCGAGAATGTGGAAGTGAAGATGCTTTACGCTCTGCGCCCCGTCCTCGCCAATGTTGGTGATTACACGGTAACCGTTATCAAGTCCCGAAAGCTTCGCTATTTTCGGTATAGCTATCGAGATTTGCTTTACGTATTCTGCATTTTCCTCGGTAACCTCGTCAAGCGATGCTATGTGCAGCTTCGGGACAACGAGTATGTGAGTCGGAGCTTGCGGGGCAATGTCACAGAAAGCGTAGCAATAGTCATCCTCATAGACCTTTTTGCTCGGTATTTCTCCGGCAATTATCTTGCAAAATAAACAATCCATAGTAAAAATCCTTTTTATTTTTATTCTATCACAATATACAGCAAAAATCAATTAAATTTTCAAAAAAGGAGCCGACGTATGCCGTATAATAAGTATGACTTGCCAAAATATCCGGTATCTGCGGATATGTGGGATATACTTGCCGCCGAAGACCGTCCGATAGTCGTCTACGGTATGGGCAACGGTGCGGACAAGCTTTTTTCCAGGTTTGAAAAATACGGAATTCGGGCGGCAGATGTTTTTGCCTCTGACGGCTTCGTGCGTGGGCACAGCTACCGTGGTGTGAGAGTTAAAAGCTTCTCCGAAATAAAGGAAGCCTATTCTGATTTTGTAATAGTAATATCCTTTGCATCCTCGAGGCCCGAGGTTATAGATATGCTTTCTGCAATAAATAATCAATACGACGTCTATATCCCCGATATGCCGGTGGCTGATGCTGAAATATATTTTGATAGGGAATTTTATAACCGAAATTATGAAAAAATAGTCAGAGCTTATGAGCTTCTTGGCGATGAGATTTCGAAAAACTGCTATGCCGCTATCCTCAATTATAAGCTCACAGGTCGTATGGAATATCTGCTTGGAGCTTATTCTGACACCGACGATATTTATTCGCTTATCGGGTGCGATAACGTAAAGTGTGCGCTCGACGTCGGGGCGTATAACGGTGATACCGTTAGGGAAATGAAGCGCTATTTCGGAAAACTTGAAAAAATAGTTGCAATAGAGCCTGACAAAAGAAACTTCAAGAAGCTTATGAAATATTCGGAGGAATGCGACCTGCCAAGACCTGAAATTATAAATGCCGCAGCGCACAGCGAGTGCGGTGTCGCAAGCTTTTCTTCAAGCGGAAACAGAAATTCTTCTATCGCCTCGAGCGCATCATACGAGCACAGGGTAGACGTCGTGCCGCTTATTACCGTCGATTCGTTAGAGCTTTCCCCCGACTATATAAAATATGACGTAGAGGGAGCGGAATATGAAGCGCTTCTTGGCAGTCATAATACTATCAAAAAATGCTCACCCGTGCTTTTGGCGTCACTTTATCACAAAAGCCGAGACATCTTTGAGCTGCCGCTGTTGATTGATGAAAGGTATCACGGGCGTAGTATGTTTTTGCGTCGCACAAAATGTCTTCCTGCGTGGGAAATAGATTTAATTGTAAAATAAAGTTTGCTTTTTTAGCATTTTTGACGTGATATAAT
This sequence comes from Eubacteriales bacterium, assembly GCA_045659405.1. Classification (GTDB taxonomy): domain Bacteria; phylum Bacillota; class Clostridia; order Oscillospirales; family CAG-272; genus UBA1740. The sequence continues at coordinate 30,647 of JAZOWX010000026.1, forward strand.
CTGTATTGCAGAATGTAATCATCTGATATAAGAGGTGAAGAAAATGAAAAGACCTGAACTTTTATCTCCTGCGGGCAATTTTGAAAAAATGCGTATGGCGATACTCTACGGAGCTGATGCCGTGTATCTTGCGGGTGAGTCGTTTGGTATGAGAGCGGCGGCGGATAATTTTTCGCTCTGTGAGCTTAAAGAGGCTGTCGAATATGCGCATCTGCGTGGCGTTAAGGTGTATCTTACCGTCAACACTATGCCGCGGGAAAATGAATATTCTTATCTTGAAAAATATTTCGAAAATTTGAGGGAAATACCCGTCGATGCGCTTATTATTGCCGATATCGGTGTTTTAACTCTTGCGAAGCGGATTTTGCCGAATGTTGATATACATATTTCAACTCAAGCAAATGCCGTAAGCTCCGAGACGTGTCGGGCGTGGCATCTGCTCGGTGCAAAGCGAGTTGTCCTTGCAAGAGAGCTGTCACTTGAGGAAATAAAGGCTATAAGAGCGAATATTCCCGAGGAGCTTGAAATAGAATGTTTTATACACGGATCTATGTGTGTGTCGTATAGCGGCAGATGCCTGCTTTCAAATCACATGGTGGACAGAGACGGAAACCGTGGTATGTGCGCCCAGCCCTGCCGTTGGAATTACACGCTCCGCGGATTTGAAATAGAGGAAGAAAAGCGTCCCGAGCTTTCGATGCCTATCGAGGAAATAAACGGGGAAACCTTTATTCTTGCAAGCCGTGATACCTGTACGATAGAGCATATTCCGGAGCTTGTAGAGGCGGGGATAAATTCCTTTAAAATAGAGGGCAGAATGAAATCCGCTTACTACACGGCTGTGGTGACCAACACTTATAAAATGGCGCTTGATTCTTATTTTTCGGGTAGCTATGAATACCGTCCCGAATGGTACGGTGAGCTCGAATCTGTGAGCCATAGAGAATATGCAACCGGCTACTATTTTTCAGATCCTAGACGTGATGCAAATCTTGCTTCCAATAATGGTTATATAAAGGATAAAGCTTACCTTGCAGTGTGTGTCGAGGGCGGAGTCGGACGTGCTAAATTTTCACAGCGAAACAAGATGACGCTCGCTGATGAAATCGAGCTGTTGACCCCCGGAAAGGTTGGCGCAAATATAGAAATCAAAGAGCTTTACGATGAGTACGGCAATTCAATAGAAAGTACTCCTCATCCGTATATGACGTTTGAAATAGCGGCAGATGCTGAATTTAAAATCGGTGATATAATCAGAGCAAAATGACCTATTTTGACAATAAATATTGACATATAACTGCTTTTTAGGAGGCGAATATGGAATTTATAGAGATTTTAAAAGCTGTGATTTTGGGAATAGTCGAGGGAATAACCGAGTGGCTTCCCGTAAGCTCGACAGGACATCTGATACTCTTTGATGAGTTTTTGAAGCTTAACGTCGGACTTGACGATGCCGTCTTTCGGGAGCAGTTCGTTGAGATGTTCAACGTGGTGATACAGCTTGGAGCGATACTTGCTGTTGTCGTACTGTTCTTTAACAAATTAAATCCGATATCAAAATCAAAAAACGAGCAAGAGAGAAAGCAAACACTCGCGCTTTGGCTGCGTGTGATAATAGCCAGCGTGCCTGCCGCCGTTGTCGGTCTCGTTTTTGACAAGCTGCTCGAAAAGTTCAGCGGCAAGGATATAGACGGCTGGCTTTACAACTCTTACGTTGTTGCCGCGGCTCTTATCGTATACGGTATTCTGTTTATAGTTATCGAGCATTTCAATAAAAATAAAAATGCAAAAATAACCTCTCTTTCCGAGATAAGCCTGAAGAGCGCCTTTGTTATCGGTGTATTTCAGATGCTTGCGATAATTCCCGGTACGTCTCGTTCAGGCTCTACCATACTCGGTTCGATGCTTATCGGTGTCAGCAGACCCACAGCTGCTGAATTTTCATTCTTTATGGCAATTCCTGCGATGCTCGGAGCAAGCTTTATAAAGCTTCTCGGATTTTTCGAGTACACCTCGGAGGCTGCAGTTGCCGTTCCGTTTGATGCTTGGATAGTTCTTGCGGTAGGATGCATTACCGCCTTTGCGGTTTCGATGATAGCTATCAAATTCTTAATGGAGTTTGTTCGCCGTCATAGCTTTGCTCCGTTTGGAATTTATCGCATAGCTCTCGGTTTACTTGTATTTTTATATTTCATTTTTAAATAATTTGACAAACCTAAAAAAAGATGAGATGCGGTATCACAGCATCTCATCTTTTTTTGATATTGCTTTTGCAAAAAGCGCTTGATTATTCGTTAATTCGTGCCCAGTCTATTTCCGGCTCACCTTTAGCTTTTAAAAATTCATTCGTCAGCTTGAAATGATTGCACCCGAAAAATCCGTTGTAAGCCGAAAGCGGACTCGGATGCGCTGATTCGAGTATAAGATGGTTTGGATTTGTGATAAGCGCCTTTTTCGCTCTTGCGTTAGAGCCCCAAAGGATAAATACAACAGGGCGCATCTTTTCATTCATCAGGGATATGATTTTGTCTGTGAGGATTTCCCAGCCCTGACCCTTGTGGCTCCCGGGCAATCCCTCACGAACCGTCAGGGTAGTGTTAAGAAGCAAAGCTCCTTGCTTTGCCCACCCGACAAGCTCACCGCATCCGGCGGGCGGTATGGCAAGCTCGGAATGCCGCTCTGTGAAAATATTCTTGTTCGATGGGGGCAGGGGAATGCCTCGCTTAACCGAAAAGCAAAGTCCGTGCGCCTGCCCCGGACCGTGGTAGG
>JAZOWX010000027.1:0-19048 GCA_045659405.1 Eubacteriales bacterium
CAAACACCGTACAGCGGAACAACGTACTCCCGGCCTATGCGCTCGGCAACGTAGCCTTTAGACAGATATTTATCAACCATAGCAACATACTCGGAATTGCGGTAATAAAGCTTGAGCCATTGCAGCTTTTCGTTATAAGTTTTGGGATTGTCAAGATTGAGCTTTTCACCTAAAGAAGCGTAGAATTTCAATTTTATATATTTTTCATCTGATAAATTCCTTGCAGACGGCTTCCCCAGATAATACATTATCCATTTTTTAAGACTAAAAAGACTTTTTATTTTCATACTTTCAGTTCCTATTTTTTTGTTGTTTTTTAACAGTGAAAATATATCCGAATGCAAGAGCTGTTACTATCTGAACAGATCTTTCATAATAATTAACCCAGCCGATACCAAGGAGAAGCTGAACGCTGGTATATACGAAGAAATAAATCGCATATAAATTTCTGCTCTTTACCAAGGGCCAAAGCTTGAACAAAAGGCACAAATAGATAGCGTAATATGCAACAAAGCCGACTATTCCGTAATTCATCAGAAGCTCAACGAAATTGTTATGTGAATATGTTCCGAAAAGACTGTAAGAATAACCCGTGCCGTTACCGAAAATGGGATTTTCATAAAAGGCCTCTAACCCCTCTGAAATCATTATTTTTCTCATTTGGTCAGTTTCGTATGACGATCCCTCGCCGAAAACTCCCTCAAAAAGCAACTTCAAACGTTCATTTATGGTAGAAAACATTTCCTGCGTAGTGATAACATTGTATAGCAATATACATCCTGCCACAACAATGAGCAAAATGAAAAGCTTTTTTCCAATGTTTGCTTTTCTGTAATTAAAATAGAGAATGAAGAGGATACCGAGAAGAACGAACGCAAGTGACTTTCTTGATCCTGTAAGCAAAAGCATTGTTGTAAGCAGAAGCATAGAAAACAGCATCAATATTCTTACAAGCTTTCTGTTATCCTTTATCAGGAACAACAGACTGCTCAAAATTCCGTTCGCCAAGAACAATCCTATTGCATTTTCATTTCCCAAAAGTCCGCCGATACGATTTTCGCCAAGCGAGGATGCATCCTCTATAATTTCGCTTATTCCACCGTACGCAATAACAATTCTGACAGATAATATCACAGCGCCAAGAATATACGCAAACATCGCAAACGTAAGAATATCCGTATACTTTGCCGTCATCCAGCAAACGAGCAAACATAGTATAGAGCACGTAAGAGTCCAATAGGCTATCTGCATACCCATAGATCTTGATGCATTTTCCGCTACGTTCCGAAGATAGACAAACATACAGAAAAACAGCGCCAAAGGTAAATACTCATTTACAATTATACCGTTATTTCTTTGAAGCAAAAAAATCATACCGACAGCGAACACGAGATAGATGGCTAGTGTGGATATGTATGCTGTCTCCGGTGTCATCTCAAAAGCAACCGCACTGACGATATATACGAATACGGAAAGACAAGCTAACGTATGTATGATACTTCTTCCGCTTTTTGCTTTTTCTTTTTTCAGAGTAAGCATTTTATCTCTCCCTACACGAATTTATCATTTCCAACCATTGTTCTGTAATTGCGTTTACGTCGGTCCTCTCTCTTATGCGGATTGCATTCTGTGCCATCCGTTTCGCCTCTTCGGGGTTTTCCGCCATATACGACATAGCCTCGAGCATCTTTTCACCGTCGTTTACAGGAACGAGCAATCCGTTTTCATTATGCTCGATAAGCATTCTCGGACCTCCGCAGGGGCAATCGGTAGAAATGCACGGAAGCCCCTGTGCCATAGCTTCAAGAAGAGCATTTGGCATACCCTCAAAATCGGACGACATAACGAACATTTGGGCAGAATTCGTTCTCTCATGAACGTCACGGCAAAAGCCTTTTAACAAAACTTTACCGTCAAGATTTTTACTGCATATATAAGACTTTATCTTTTCTTCAAGCAAGCCCTCACCGTATATTTCAAGCACGTACTCCGGGTGAGTTCCGACAAATCCTGAAAAAGCATCTATGAGCATAGGAAAGTTCTTTTGCTTATTAAGTCTTCCGACGGCAACTATGCGCTTTTCTCTTTCTCCCTCATGCGTCTGTGGCAATGTGCCGGATAGCGGATTGAGGATTATTCGGGATTTCTTTTGTATTCTCTTTGAAAAATAGCTCTTGGCATCGGGGGTTTGAAAAACGAAACCTCGTGGCTTTAAATAAGCAATTTTACGCATAAATTGCTTTACCTTCGATCTTGGGTCTACCGCCGGATCATTTCTCTCACTTACTATAACCGGAATATTAATTCCGAGAAGTGCCAGGCAAACGTCAATATTCGTCTCTGACATAAAGCTTATAACTACGTCAGGCGAAAGATTTTTGATAGCGCCCCTGATTTTTTTGAGCCTTGCGGCAAACCTTTTCACAAAAGGCATATTTGCATCGCCATCACAATCAAGAGACTGCGTTTTTACCTTATCAGACAGCGGATAAACACACAGCATGCGAGTCAGCATTACTATGTTTACGTCATATCCGTGCTCGACTAATTTATTCGCCAAAATGCTAGTTACCCGCTCTGCACCACCCGAGCCGAGTGAGGGGATGCAGATTGCTATTTTTAAGTTATTCAAGGAATATACCTCTTTTAAACAATGATTTTAGCCTCTTCTTAAGATGAAAGAGAACAGCCTTTTGATAAACACGTACGGCTGCTTTCTCTGATAGCTTGCAATACTGAGCTTTGCCACCCAGTAATCGTAAAAGCTATCCGAAAATACTCCGGGATGGATAAGCGAGAATGACGTGCGGTTAAAGCCTACGAACTCACCGTCATAAAGCTTCGAAAGATGCTCGTGATTGTTTCCTACACGCAACCTGCTTGCATTCATATAGCATTTATATCCGTTGCTTTTTGCAATATCAAGCACCTCATCGGTATATCCGCCGCCCGGGAAGCAAAGCGTATGAACGCTTTTGCCGATTTTTTCTTCGAGCACCCGTTTGCACTCCACAAGCTCCCAAAGAGCATAGCTTGTGAACTGCTCTGCGGTCTCGTACTCACCGCGATCACCCTCGTAATCATCAGCCTTATCGGTGTTTCCCTCGTTGTAGCCTTTTATGAGATAATCCACGTAATCGGATGTCGGCTTAAAGGCGGGATAGGAAAGTCTGCGACCATGCTCAAATATAGGATATCCCACCGGTATCTTATCACGGTATTCCATAGCCGTAGAATCCCAGGAGCGAGGAGAATCCGGGAAAAGCATCCACGCAAGCCAATAATACTTTTTGAACTTGTCGGGCGTATAATAATCTACCACCTTATCCGAGGTGAAAATAAACTCGTGAGTCATTGTGTGTGCCTGAATATCAAACACACCGCTATCTGCCGCAGCCTTTACCTCATCCCACGTCATAAAGCCCCAATCGCTCTGTGGATCGCTCTTATCGCTTACGTAAGCGGGGTTTACAAAAATCGTAGCTCTGGCATCATACTTTTTCAAAATAGGCAATGCAACCGTCAAATTATCCTTGTATCCGTCATCAAAGGTCAGAACGACGTACGGTTTTTCTTCATCATATCTTTTATTTATCAGATCATCCATTGATATCATCTGATACTTCCACTTTTTGAACACCTTCAGGTAAGCATCAAGTCCTTTTGACGAAACCGAAAGCTCACCGAGCGGATTAAGAGACGGCTCGTTGTTTACGGTATGTAACATCAGGATAGGAATGTCGTACATTTTTATTTTTTCTCCTTAATGAGTTGTTTATAGAAAGCGTCAAATTCCGCAGCAACTGTTTTGTCAAGGAAATTCTTCTCGAAAAGCTCGGTTGAGCGAACGCACATTTTGTCGTATTCTTCCCGATTTTTCAGGAGCACACGCTCCATTGCCAAGGTCAACTCGTCGCAGTTGTCGCTTTCCACAACGTATCCGTTTTTATCCTCATCTATCATTTCGGAAAGGTCGGTGCTGTTTGTCGATATAATAGGCTTTGCCGCACGCATCGCCTCGGCTATAGTATTCGGAGAGCCCTCTGTGAAGCTTGTCTGAACAAAGCAATCGGCACGTGACATAGCAGTATCAATGTCCGTGCGATAACCCCAAAAGCGAATCTTTTCGCCAAGTCCAAGCTCGTCCGAAAGTGCGACAAGGCTCTCATATTCGCTACCGTTTCCTATCAACCAGAAGCGCACGTTTTCATACTTTTCAGAAAGCTTTTTTGCCGCACGCAAAAACAGACCGTAATTCTTTACAGGCTGAAGTCTGCCGACAGCAGCAAAAACGAAACTGTTCTCTTTATCCGTATCGTACTCGGTATTCTCGCCTATCTGATAATCTATAAGGTCAGCGGGAACAAAGCCGTTATGCAAAAGCTTTATCTTATCGGGATTTACAAAGGCGAGATCTCTTTTCAGTATAGGAACAAGCGCTACGTTATTGACAGTCCACCAATTTCCAAACATATTCAAAAACGAGTTTGCCATAGCAATTCCGCGGTTCACAAAATGCCGTTTTCCAAGCACCGCACCAACAGGGATTGCCCTTGTAAACATTGCGCCGAATCTTCCGTATATATTAGCTGATGAGCCTCCAAAGGCGTGCATTATCTGTATACCGTTTTCTTTGATATATTTTGATATTTCTCGAACGGTATTCAATTTTCCAACCTTGCTCTTATCTATAAACACAGTCTTAACACCGTCTAAATTAAGCTCGTCTCCCACTCTTGCGTAATAGAGTATTGTAATATCCAGATTGGAATACTTGCTGAGTATATCATACATATATAACATCTGTCGCTCTGCACCGCCGCAGCCGAGCGCATTCGTTACCCATAAAACCTTTATTTTATCACTCATAAACCGATACCTCAAAGTACATTATTTGCTCTTTGTTTTCTTCGGAAGCGTAATTTTATCACCGAGCGCAAAATCCATTTCATCCGGTGTGAATTTTCCGTATCCCGAGGCCGGGAAGAAGGTAAGCTCACCGAAATAAAGCTTGCCGTTTACCGAATAAAAGTCGGTACGCAAATACGGCATTCCCGCCGAAAGCTTTCTTGAAAGACTTAACATTTCGTCAAGCGTTTCGGGCTTTGGTATTTCTATTTCGGGATGAGAGGGATAATTAAACTCGAAATCACAGAGCTTCCAATCGGTTGTATAAAGATTTTTCTTGTGACCGGAAAATCTATCAAAATCAACCTGGATAATATAAGGCTCACCGTCAAAATTAAAGACCTTGTAGTCGTTTATATCCTTGCCGCTTCCGTCCTCAAGAAATTGCTCTGCTATGATTTTTCTCGGAACGTTTTTGTATGGCCATTCTCTGTCGCACAGATAATAGTCCTGCTCAAGTCCCCTTTTCAGTCCTGCCTTAACCTTTTCTACGTCCATTTTCGATTTGTCACGGCAGATATACATTCCCTCTCCTGAATTATGGTTGCATTTTATAACAAATTTGTCGGGAAGCGCATCAAAGTCTATTTCCTCAACACTGTCCCACGCACCGATAAGCGGGATAAGATATTCTTCGCCTATTGTATTCTTTATGTACTCTCTTGCGAGAAATTTATCGACCATTACGGTATATTCGGACTTGCGATTATATAACTTAAGCCATTGGAGCTTTTCGTTGAATCTTTTCGGTTTTCGCAATCCGAGAAGCTTCTTCGTATACATAAAGTATCTCATACGAAGATAGAGTCTATCGGGAATCAAACCGAGAACCTTTGCAATTTTATTATTCATTATTTCCTCCAAGAAGCGTTTTTTGACTTGTTTATTTTGCGGCTTCTATAACGCTATCCCACTTTTTAAGAACGTTTTCTTTTTTATAAGCTTGGGAATTATTCAGCGCCTGTCTGCCAAGCCGCTCTCTTAATTCTTCGTCTGTGAAAATGCGTCTTATGGCTGCGCTCAGCTTTTCTGTGTCGTCTATCCGAACTAACAACCCATCCTCACCGTCCGAAATCAACTCGTCAGCGCCCGGGTAATCTGTTGAAATACACGGAATACCAAGCATCATAGCTTCGAGCAGCGCATTCGAGAGTCCCTCGAATTTACTTGTCATAACAAAAATTCCGGCATCCGAAATTTTGCTGTGCAAATCACTTGCATTCCCTCGGAGTATAATTCTGTCAGACATACCCAAATCGTCTATGAGTGACTGAAGCTCGTCTTTAAGTCCGCCGTCACCGTAAATATCCACCGACAGCCGTGGGAACTCGTCCTTAAGCATTGATACTGCATTTATCAGCATCTTGTGATTTTTCTGCTCGATAAGTCTGCCCGCCGTAACAATTCTGAACACGTCAGATTTCGTTCTTTCGGCATTCACTTCAATCGGATTTGGTATTATATGGCTTTTGGTTTCAAGCGACGAGTCAAAGCAGGATTGCTCGTATTTTGTTTGATGAACAACCGCCTTGCAATGCCGAAATCCGTAGCTTTTATTGCACACTCCGAGCATAAAATTGCTTCTTCCATCATGCTTCGGGTCGTTACGCTCGGAAACGATAACGGGAAGCTTCATTCCGAGAGTTGACATAAGCACAAGCGCATTTATTCTTCCTACAAAGGACACGACTCTGTCAGGCTTTGATTTTTTGAGATATTTTCTTATGTTAACAATCCAAAGAGGAAGATTTCTGAAGTAGGATGCGTGTTTTCCCGAAAGGTCAACGATTTTTATTCGCTCATCGAGCTTGTACGCTACTTTATTTTTAAGTAGCAAAGCAATCTCAACGTCCCAGCCCGCCAAGGTGTAATGATTGGCAAGAATAGACAGAACTCTTTCAGCTCCGCCACTGCCCATGCTGCCTATAAAAAATACAATTTTCATCGTTAACTCCTCATCAGATTTACACAGATTATTTAAACGTCTGCGAATAAACCTTTTTCATTTCAACTGTGACAATAGAAGAATCGAACTCCGCCACCTTTTCAAGATTGAAGCTGCTCATAGCTTTTTTCAGGGCTGCACCATCTGCAACTTTTTTAATTGACTCGGCATACGCATCGACATCGGATGGATTACACAAATATCCGCCCTTGCCGTCTGCTACCAAGTCAACGTTGCCTCGGATTTTGCTCACGATACAGGGCAAACCGCTTGACATCGCCTCCATAATCGAACGGGAAAGTCCCTCTCGGTATGACGGCATAACGAAGCAATCCGCCGCAGCGTAAAGCTCTCGGATATCATTTCTGTACCCAAGAAAATGCACGTTTTGTGAAAGACCCGCCGCATCAGCTTGATTTCGCAGCTCGGATTCAAGCTCGCCTACACCGCATAGGATATAGTGGATATCCTTTCGTTTAAGCTTTTCCATAGCGGCAATTATCACGCCGTTGTTCTTATTTGCATTAAGCTCACCTGCGGAAATAAGCAGGAAAGCGTCATTCGGAATATTCAGCTCTGCCAGCTTGCTTTCACGGCAGGATTTTTCGATATTGTACTGCGCTGTGTTTATGCCAACACCGGGAACATAGTACACCGCACCGTCCCCACGTAGCTTGAGTTTATTCTTTGCAAACTCAAAATCCTCTTTATTGATTGTGATAAGCGCATCCGTGTAACGTGCCAACCATTTTTCCACAGGGTAATAAAGCAGCCAGTTTTTCTTTGGTGCGCCCTTATAAAAATGAAATCCGTGCGCCTGGTAAATTACCTTTTCTACCTTGCACTGATTGCCGACTATTCTTCCGAGCACACCCCCGATTGGCGTATTGCAATGAATTACGTCGTATTTTTCCCTTTTGACCAATTCTTTCAGTTGTGCATATGCTTTTTTGTTTGCGGGGTGATACGGCGCACGAATAAAATCAATTTGATGTATTTTTATACCATACCGTTTTTCATCTTCGGCGCGCTCTTCATCCGAAGCATACGACCAGTTGCCGGCAATATGAAAATCCATGCCCAATTCTTGAGCGGCTATCATACTTGCATAAGAAAAGCTGTTGATTTTTTTAGCGACGTTAAGTATGTAAAGAAGCTTCCGCCTTTTCGGTGTTTGATTTTCCATACCTGTATTCATACATTTTTCTTCCTTCGTGAGTTTCAAATTCGCGAACAATTTGGAAACCGTTTTTTGTATAGAATTTATTCGCTGCCTCATTGTCGAGAGCATCGGTTTCAAGCGTTATATATTCAAATGCTTCAAAGTCAACCGCATTCTTCAAGGCTTCTATAAGAGAGCTGCCAATACCGCTAGCTTTAGCGTCAGGATGAACACCGATAGATGCCAGCTCCACATAACTTTCGTTACGCTGCGATTCGCTCGGCTTTAAAAAGGCTCTTATCAGTCGCATAAAAACCTTAGGCTTGCGCACAAAAGCGCCCAAGCTATACCACGCAAATTGTATCAAACGATGCTTAATCATATATTTGTACAATCCGCTCATATCCTCCGAGTACGCCAAAAAGCCTACCACTCTTTCGTCTTTTTCCGCAACAAAAATGTCAGATTTAGTATGCTTTGTGTAAGCCGTATACATTTGTTTTAAAAAGCCTCTGCCCATGAAAGTCAGGAAAAAGCCCTCAAATGTCGCAAGATGTATATCAACAATTTGTTTTATGGCATTTTTGTCATTTTCTTTTACTTTTCTAATTGCTATACTTTCCACTTTAGGTTTTACCTGCCGTTTCTTTCGTATTCTCATTTTCAGCCGTATCAAGCTCCCCGCGGTACTCCTTACCGAGCACGGCAAAGACGGTCATAAACATGATTTTGATGTCGCCGAAGAAGCCGAATTTCTCGATGGCGCGGAGGTTGTAGTGCATCTTGGCAGGCAGAATTTTTTCCACGTATACCTTGTCGGTGTCCTCTGCGGAGTCAAGCAGCTCTGCTTCGTCCTTGAAGTATATGCTGGCAAGGCTGGTAACGCCTGCGGGCAAAAGAAGCGTTGCCATCATTTCGGGGCTGTACGCTTCTACGTACTTCAAGCTTTCCGGGCGCGTTCCCACAAAGGTCATCGTTCCGCGCAGCACGTCTATAAGCTGACTTATTTCGTCAAGCCTGAATTTGCGGACGAATCTTCCCACTCTCGTGATTCTCGCATCGCCGCTGACGGTAACCTGCGAGCCTCGGTCCGCCCCCTGTACCATTGAGCGAAATTTGAATATTCTGAACTTTTTGTTGTACTGCGTCACCCTTACCTGACGAAAAAAAACAGGCCCGGGGCTGTCAAGCTTTATAGCTATCGCAAGAATCAAAAATACAGGCGACAGCACCGCAAGCATAACCGCCGATACGGCAATATCAAAGGCTCTCTTGAAAAAAAGCGCCGCCTTTTTCTTTTTCAGAATGTCGTAATAGCGTCTGACCTCATCGGTCTGCATTTCGGGGGGAAGCTCCTCCCACTTTTTCAGCATCATTTTATGTACTCTCCAATGATATCAACAAAATTCTCGCACACGTAGGCCACGTCACAGTCGGAAAGGCAGGTGTGCAGAGGCAGGGTGACCTCGCACGCATAATTTGCGTATGCATTCGGGTAGTCCTTTATATCGAAGCCGAGGTTCTTATATGCGGTATGCATAGGCAGGGGCTTGTAGTGTACGTTGCAGGCAACGCCGCGCTCTGCCATTTTTATGATGATTTCGTTACGCTCGGCCTCGGTTATACCTGGAATTCTCGTTATGTAAAGGTGTCCTGACGAGGAATACTCGTCGGAGTAGTGACGGAGCGTTTTTACACCGAGCGGAATCAAAGCCGCATCGTATTTTTCAATAATTTCACGGCGACGCTTCAGCATTTCGGGATAGCGCTCAAGCTGCTTAAGTCCGATTGCCGCCGAGACGTCTGTCATATTGCACTTGTAATAAGTGCCTACAATATCATACTCCCACGCTCCGAGCTTGGTTTTCGCAAGTGCGTCCTTTGACTGCCCGTGCAGACTCAAAAGCTGAAGCTTTTTGTATATATCCTCGTCACTTATGCCGGGGATTGTTCTCCAGGTGAGAGCGCCGCCCTCTGCGGTAGTTAAATTCTTTACCGCATGGAAGCTGAAGCTTGAAAAATCTGCAACCGAGCCTATCATTTTGCCATGACGGACAGCACCGAATGCGTGAGCGGTATCCGCCATTACAGCTACTCTGCCGAGTGCCGCCTGAATTTCACCCTTCGGGCGGAAAAGCGCTCTCTTTCTCTCGACTATTTCAAAAATCCTGTCGTAGTCGCAGGGTATACCCGCAAGGTCAACCGGGATTATCGCTTTGGTCCTCTCGTTAATCAATGACTCGAGCGCATCATAATCCATTTCAAGGCTATCCTTTTGCGTATCAACCAAAACGATTTTTGCGCCGACGTGCGCTATAACCGATGCGGATGCGGTATAGGTGTACGCACTTGTGATTACCTCGTCACCCGCACCGACGCCCAAAACGTGAAGCGCCATTTCAGCACAAGCGGTCTGCGAATTAAGGCAAACGCACTTTTCCGTGCCGAGCCACTCGGCAATATTCTTTTCGAGCTGCTTTGTTCTCGGGCCTGTGGTTATCCAGCCGGAGCGAAGCGCAGCGCAAACCTCCGCTATCTCATTTTCGCTGATGTCGGGTGGGCTGAAAGGGATATTACGACTGATATTAGGCATAGACTTTTCCTCCGTGCTCTTTTCCTTAAATGTCTTGTACGGGCTTCTGAATTAAGTCGTCAGAAGCACCGATTTGATTATATAAACAAAATAATAAAAATAATATTACTCCTACAAGTATATCATATTAGAATAGGCTCGTCAAGTCGTTTTGGCGCTTGTTCACCCTATTATGATAAATTTTAGCAAAATGCCTTAATATTGTCATTTTTTATTGACAGTTTCACCAAAAGAAATGTGTAAATGCCACGTGTCGCAAAAAAACACCTCATCACGACCCAAGCCTCAAAGCAAAAGCCATCAACAGCTCCACTGCAAATGCGAAATTCAGTCGTGCCAAAGACAAGGCTCAATTATCCCTCCCCCCGATCACGAAGCAATTAAAGCAAAAAACACCGCCTGCGATTTCGAGCTCGCAAGCGATGTTTTCTTGTGATTTTGTCATATTATGACTATATTAGTTTGCATAATATGCGTTTTCCCGGAGCAAACCCTTATTAAACCTCGGGGATTTCAGCGGTTATTTCTTTGCCAAGCTCGCTCGATTTTATAATTCCGTCGATGATAGCCTGGTTGATTATAATCTGGCTTGAGGGAACGGGAGAAGCAGTTCCGTTCTTAAGAGCGTTGAGGAAGGAACGAATCTTTTCATAGAACAGTCCCTTTGAGTTATCGGTGATAATCGGAATTTCGGTTACAACGCCCGAGCCTGCAACGTCGTGGTATATCTTCATAGCGCCGCCGACAGTACCGTTCCAGCACTCGGTTGAGGGAATGCGGAGCGAGCCTTTAGTACCCATAATGATTGTATCACCGGGGGTGTCGAGATTCATCGCCCAAGCGATACGGAAATCAAGTATGATTCCGCCCTCAAGACGAACGAAGCCTGCCGCAAAGTCCTCAACTCCGAACAGCTCTGCATAATTTTCCGGCTTGCCGGAATTCTTCCAGTAGTCGGGATTCTTACCGAAGAAGCTCGACTTATAGCCGCTGACGGTAAGGGGCTTCGGATATCCGATTGCGTTCATAACCATATCGAGCGAATAGCAGCCAATATCACCCATAGCGCCGATACCTGCGGTAGACTCCTCAATAAAGGTTGTACCGAAGGGGGTGGGGATTCCATGTCTTCTTCCACCGCCTGTCTGAATATAATAAATATCACCAAGCTCGCCCGACTCAACGATCTTCTTAATCATCTTCATATTCGGGTCAAATCTGGGCTGGAAGCCTATCGAAAGAAGCGAGCCGCTTTCCTTTTCCGCACGGAGGATTTCCACAGCCTCCTCAAGTGTTACACACATCGGCTTTTCAAGAAGCACCGCAACTCCTGCACGAAGAGCGTATATTGCGCACTCTGCGTGTGTACGGTTATACGTACAAACGCTTACAGCGTCAAGCTTTTCATTATCAATCATAGACTTGTGGTCGGGATAGCATTTAGCGCCTACAACTCCGTTGTCACGGAAGAATTTCTCCGCCTTACCCGGAATGAGGTCAGCACCTGCGACTATTTCCACGTCGGGCATACGCAGATATTCCTTGATGTGAGCCTCTGCAATCCAGCCGCAGCCAATAATGCCGACACGAACCTTTTTGTCTGTGTCGATTTTTTCTACGGTGTGGTCCTCCTTGAAGGCATCGAGCAATTTGTTATTGTTTCCTGCCATAATTATCTCTCCTTGTCATATTTTGTCATATTGACATTTTGTATTGTTAGTGGTACAATCAAATTATATAACGCATCGTGCGATAAGCTCTATACCGATATTTACCAATACTTGCACGATATTGACTTTTGGGGAAGGTGTACAAACTATGTTCAATCAGCTTGTAAAGCCGTCTTTTGAGAACGAAAACGTTCACCTCGGCATGACCGGCTACGACTTTGCAGCACAATTAAGTCCTCCGCATTACCACGATGAAATAGAAATTCTTTACGTTTACAAGGGAGCTTTGCTTGTAAGTGTAAACGGAAGCGAAATTGCCATCGAGGCGGGCTCTGTTATGCTGCTCTCACCGAGAATTCCGCACGCAACGAGATTTGCCGAGGGCGGCGGAAGTTACAAAATGCTTCAGTTCAGGCTGGAAAATTATCTTGGCGATAATATAAACGTAGGAAAATATTTCAACCGCTTTATACAGAGCGCCTCCGTGCCTTATACCGTGTTTGAAAGCCAAGCCTTGTGCTCGGTGATGAACAATATCTTTCTTGAATATGAAGAAAAGAAAACCGAATATATTCTCGTGATAAAGGGGCTTGTGTACAACGTCGTTGCGCTCTTGATAAGAGAGGGAATTCTGCCAAACAGCAACATAACCTACACCGAGCCGATACTCAAGCTGCTCCCCTCAATAGCTTATATAGAGGAGCATTACAGCGAAAAGATAACTCTCAACGAAATAGCCGCCGTGCAAAGACTTGCACCGTCATACTTCTGCCGTCTTTTCAAAAAGGCGAGCGGCACGGGATTTGTCGATTATCTCAATTTCGTCAGAATATGCAAAAGTGAGCGTATGCTCTCGCACAGCGAAAAAAGCATTCTTGAGATATCCTACGAGCTTGGCTTTTCCTCGGTTTCATATTTCAACCGACTTTTCAAAAAATACAAAAACTGCACCCCGAGCGAATATCGTGCGGCGCAAAGCATAAACCGCTGACGGCGGTATGGGAGAAAAAATGAATACTCTTCAAAAAAGATACGGTCTTATAACAGCTATATGCATGGTTGTCGGAATTGTTATCGGCTCGGGCGTTTTCTTCAAAGCGCAGGACGTGCTGTACGAAACCGGCGGCAATATGCTTGATGGAATTTTGGCTTGGCTTATAGGCGGAGCTATTATGATTGTACTTGCCGCAACCTTTGCGGTTATGGCAACAAAATACGAAAGGGTCGGCGGTGTCGTAGACTACGCAGAAGCAACCTGCGGCAAGACTTACGCTTATTTTGTCGGCTGGTTTTTGTCGCTCATATACTACCCTGCTATGACGTCGGTCCTCGCCTGGGTGTCGGCGAGATATACCATGGTTGCGGTATTCGGATATCCGTCCGCAAGTCCTGATGCGCTTTACAGTCCCGAGTGTATAACAATCGCCGTTTTCTATCTTATCTTCAGTTATTTTGTAAACGCACTTTCGCCAAAGCTTGCAGGCAAAATTCAGGTCTCAACCACGGTTATCAAGCTGATACCGCTCATTTTCATAGCCCTCGTCGGCACGGTAATCGGCATCATAAACGGCAGGATGAGCGAAAACCTGAATTATGTCCAAACCGTCACAGACGTTACGGGCGGCGGCGGACTGTTTACCGCTATATGCTCGACAGCCTTCGCCTACGAGGGCTGGATAATCGCCACAACGATAAATGCCGAAATAAAAAACGCAAAGCGCAATCTTCCGATAGCGCTCGTTGGCGGAGCGATTATAACCGTGCTGATTTACACGCTTTACTACGTAGGTGTTCTCGGTCTTGAGAGCAGCAGCGTTCTTATCAGCGAGGGCACGTCGGTTGCCTTCAAGTATTTCGGTGACGGGGTGGCTACGCTTATTAATTTCCTGATTATCATTTCCTGTCTGGGCACACTCAACGGTCTTATGGTAGCAACCACACGCTCTACGTACGCACTCTCTGCAAGAGGCGAGGGCATTTCTCCGAGAATTTTCTCTCAAGTTGACAAAGAAACAAATATGCCGCACAATTCCGCAGCGCTCGGCCTGCTCATCTGCACCGTGTGGTTTGTGTACTTTATAGGCGGTCAATTCTTCGGTTGGTTTGGCGAGTATGCCTTTGATTCCTCCGAGCTTCCTATTATAACCGTTTACCCCTTGTATCTTCCTATGCTCATTCGGTATATGATAAAGGAAAAGGAGCTTGGAGCAGTAAAAAGATTTGTTCTGCCCGCCCTTTCGATAGCAGGTGTCGCAATTATGGTTACGGCAAGTATTCTCCGCCACAAAATGGATAATCTGTGGTATCTGATTGTCTTTGCAGCCGTGATGCTCGGCGGTATGGGCGTACTCCTCTACAACAAGACTAAAAAGAATCAAAATCAGTAAATCAAACAAAATATGTACATATAAGTTGTCATAACGTGCTATGCAACTTATATAGTCTTTAATTTTAAAAGAGGCTTCTATGAATAAACAAATTTTAAAAAGTGCTTTGGTTTTAGCCATTTCGGGAATGCTTTTTTCCTGCAGTAGTGCAAACCGCCCGGGCGACGGTGTGTCTATGGTAGCAACCGTAACAGAGGTTGGCGAGAAGCTCACAGTCGAGGTGACCGAGAGCGAATATACCTTTGGTACGCATTGGGTCATTATCACAGATACGAAATTTTATGATAAATCAGGCAAAAAAATCACAAAAGAGGATATTAAAATCGGTGACAGCGTAAAAATACAGTACAGCGGTCAGGTAATGTTGAGTTATCCTCCGCAGATTGTAGCCGCAAAAATAACCCGACTTTAACCATTTCGGATATAAATTCCGAGGGGTAATCTCAAATAAAACCGAGAGGACAGAGCGCATAAAACGTTCTCGTCCTCTCGGTTTTATTTTTCAAGGTAAAAACTCCTTTTACCCCGCTTTTCAATCTTTAAATACAGTATTCAATAGTAATAATCGGGCTGTACCTCTTGTCTGCCTCTGTTACCTTTTTTTCGATTATTGCCTTGATTTCATCACGGTGAATCTCGGCATCATAGGGGATTGCCACGTCAAAGAGCACGTTTGTGCGACGCTCACCGAATACCATACGAAAATCGTGGAGCGAGAAGCGCTCGTCAATAGCCTTGACTACCGAATTTATATAGGTACGAAGCGCATTTACACGCTCATCGTCAATCACTATCGGGTCGAGATGCCCTGTGAGGATAATACCGGTATTCTCAATAAAATCACGCTCAATCTCATCGACAAGCTCGTGCGACACAAGCACGTCAACGTTTGCGTCAACCTCTATGTGCACGCTGGCAAAATATTTGTTCGGCCCGTAGCAGTATACGGTAAGGTCGTGAACGCCAAGCACGCCCGAGTAGCTCTCGATTTTAGTCTTGATTTCGGCAAGCATATCCTCATCGGGCGCTCTGCCGATAAGATTTGAAAATGCCGATTTTAATACTCCGATACCTGCCATAGCTATAAAGATTGCAACGAAAAGACCCGCATAGCCGTCAATATTAAATCCCGAAAGCTTCGAAATTACAAGAGTTGCCAGAACAACCGAGGTGGAAACACAGTCACCGAGGCTATCGGCTGCCGCCGCATCAAGTATCTCGGAATTTATCGCCCGTGCTGTGCGCTTATAATATACGTAAAGAACGCACTTGCAGATTATTGATGCCGTAAGCACGCCTACGGCAAAATAGGAAAACACAGGCGCTTCGGGTGTTAAAATTTTGAGAAAGGATTCCTTTGCCGTTTCAAAGGAAACGAGCAGAATTATGAAGGCGACAGCCATAGAGAAAACGTACTCTATTCTCTCGTGTCCGAACGGATGCTCCTTATCAGCAGGCTTTGACGAAAGCTTAAAGGACAGCACGGATAAAACGCTGCTGCCGCAGTCCATAAGATTGTTAAGTCCGTCAGCAAGGATAGAAACTATACCGAATATTGCGCCAACTGCAATTTTTCCGGCAGCAAGGCAAAGATTGACCAGCGTTCCGACAACACCGGCAACAGCGCCGGCACGCTCGCGGCTTTTCGCACCATTTTGCATTGAAATACCTCGTATATGTTTTTAATTCAGCATTCAAAAACAGCGAAGCTTTGCTTTATTTGCCTACTTTAGTTTGCATATCGCTGTTTTTGTTCGCCTTTATGCTTTTGATTTTTTCTCTGATAGCGACAATTATAGGTTTAATATAACAGAGTGTTACGCAGCCGATTACAAGTATTGCATAACGGATTATGTAAGCAAGCCAGCCGTCGTCCTCGTTGAGATACGGAAGACCTGACTGCGGCGGAGATGCAACGTACATAAAGTTTATGTTGCTATACCCGTCATATACTATACTGTTTATATAGAAAGCAAAGAACATCATAATAAGCAGAAGCTTAAGACAGCTGAAGTAATCGGATAGCTGCAGCTTGAATTCTCTGTTTGCGACAATATTGAGAGCGAAAACGACAATAGCTATGTGGTAGAGGAAATACTGCGCTGTAATTATCCACATACCGTTAAGAGAGGAGCTTGTCGCAATAAGTATTGCGGCAAAGCCGCCGATAAGACAGCTCGGGAACATAAAGCTCAAAAGAAATCTCTTCAGCTTTTCGTTTGCCGATAGGTTCAGTATCACGATAAATATTATCTGTATAGAGCAAAGGTGGAACGGCAAATCGCTCTTTGGAAGCACACCGCCGTATTTTTCCTCATTCTGAACGGTGTAATAGAAAATCTTGATTATTTCCGACACTATGCCAACGTACAGCATTATCTTACAAAGCTTATCAAATTTAACACGCCTTGCTAAAATAAAGAGACCGACGATAAGCAATACGGATATTGCCACAATTATCAAATGTTTAGTTCCGAATATTGAATGCATAATATTACTCCTTATATGAAAATGTCAACTGCATATTTAAATGTGCAGTCCGAGCCTACATACTTACAGAGGTATCGCTTCGGACTGCATTTCAAGGAATGTACTAAAGCTTGAATTCGCAATTTGAATTATTTTTTCTTTTTGAACTTCTTCATACCGTTTGTGCTTCCGCCGTCGCAAAGAACGTCAACACCCGCAAGATAGCCGTTGCGCTCGTCTGCAACCGTTGCAAGTGCAAAGCCAAGCTCCTCGGGTTTGCCCATTCTCTCCTCTGCCGAAAATGGGATAAGCATTCCACCCTCCTCTTTTTCGAGGTTGCCCATATCGGTTGCGATGAGTCCGGGACTTAAGGAAACTACACGTATACCACGCTTTCCGTATTCGAATGCGCACTTTGCCGCATACCATACGACAAAGTTTTTCGAAAGCGAATAAGCAAAGCCCTTACGCTGATATTCGCCGCGAGCAAGGTTGCTCTTTTTCACAAGCTTCTTTAAGAAAAGCTCCTCGTCGGTTTCAGCAAGCTCATAAACCTTGGTATTTATAATGAATGAGGGAAGAATGTAAGCCGAGTTTGAGGAAACGTCAACGATAACGCTGCCCGCCTCCATAACCTTTGAAAACTCCTGGTTTATATAAACAGTGCCGAGCGCATTTATGCGGAGTATTCCCTCCTGTGTGCCCTTCATTGCAGGTGAGACACCTGCTGAATTTATTACGTTTTTTATAGTGCCGAGCGATGCCGCAAACTCGACAAGCTCCTTCACGCTCTCTCTGTTTGAGGTATCGCAGGTCTTTGCGTAAGCCTCGAATCCGAGCGCCTGAAGCTCTGCCACCGCACCCTCAAGCTTTGAAAGAGTTCTTCCTGATATAACGATTATTTTGTCCTTAGGCATAAACTTTGCAGCCTCAAGCCCCATACCGCTTCCGCCGCCTGTTATAACACATACGTTTGCCATTGTTTTTCTCCTCTTATTGTTTTTTATTAAATTATAACCCACTTTACCTGCCGTGTCAACAGATTTCGGAAAGGCGAAAAAGAGGTTTTTCAATTTCAAATTGGAATTCGATTATTACTTCTTAATCGGCAACAGCATTCTCGTTTGTTGCTTATATTCGGAAAAGCCTTCTTTCCTTGACTGTCTGCCGTCTGCCATTGGGATACTGACCGCAAAGAACAGCACCGTGTTTGCAAGAGCGCCTGCCGCAAGATAACACGCATTCGGAGCTGCACAAATCACAGAAAGAGCCACTCCCCACCACATCAGTATCTCTCCGAGGTAGTTCGGGTGACGGGAATATTTCCACAAACCGTTGCGTATAAACGCGCCGTTCTTATTTTTACGGAACGCATGCATTTCGTAGTCTGCTATTCCTTGCATCGTAGCCGCACCAAGCGACAAGCAGAGAAAGAGCACGCTACCAAGGTTGGCAGTTACACCGTTTATCACAGCCCAAACCGCAGGCAGTATGCAACCATATACGACAAGCGTAGGAACCATATGTATGCCTACGAAGTTGATGATAGGATAGAATACTCCTGTCTTTTCCTTCAGCATCGTATATCGCCAATCCTGATGATCGAGGCCCCCGAAGGTGTACGCCCAATTCACCGTCAGACGAATCGCCCAATACGATACGACTATAAGGAGCAGAATGCCAAAGACGGTCAGCTTCTTTCCTATAGCAAAAGCTATCAAAATAACGGGTGGCTGAACGCTCCAATAGGGATCGTAAACCGATGCGTTTCCCAAAATTACGCTGAATATAAACGTTACAACGGTTGATACTACGTCGGCAATCAAGAGAGATAACCACCAGCTCAAATCGAGCATTCTATAAACCGCGATGCCGACTGCCGTAGCAATTACGTATATGAGCGCGACGGCGACA
>JAZOWX010000028.1:0-43238 GCA_045659405.1 Eubacteriales bacterium
GGTCACAAGCGCCCGAATTAAGAAGGATTGCAGAGAGAATACCAATCTGAACGTAGGTAAGCTGCTCCTTATCCTCGGCAGAATACATACCGTAGTTAAACACCTCGTGTCCCATAGGCTCAACTACTTTTTTAAGAGTGTCGCATATAAGCGCATTTTTAGCCGCCTGGCTGTTTTCGTTTATAAGTGCTATTTTCATTTCTATATCTCCATTTAATTTATTACGGTGTTAAGCGGTTAGGACCTCTGAAGAGGAACTGTACCTCTTTTATCGAAAGTCCGAGGAAGAGCATGGTAAGTCTGTCTATACCGATACCGAAGCCGCCGTGAGGAGGACAGCCGTACTTGAAGAATTCAAGATAGAACTTAACGTCCTCTGCAAGGCCCTTCTCTTCAGCCTGCGCACGAAGCACGTCATATCTGTGCTCACGCTGTGCGCCGGTTGTAATTTCTACTCCGCGCCAGATAAGGTCGTAGCCCTGCGGAACACCCGCCTCGTCTCTCATATGATAAAAGGCACGTTCTTTAGCATCGTAATCGGTAATAAAGAGGAATTCGTGACCGAATTTATCCATACAGAGCTGACGTGTCATACGCTCGGCATCCGTTGTAAGGTCACCCTTCAGCTCATCGGGAATTTTATATCCGTATCTTTCCTCAAGCGCACGGTATACGTCTGCAAGCTTCATTCTCGGGAAAGGAAGAGTGGGTACTGTAAGCTCAACGCCGTAAAGCTCGGCAAGTGCCTCACCGTGCTTTTCCTTAACCTTGCCAAGAGCATAAGCCAAAAGCTCCTCTTCCATTTTCATAACGTCCTCATAGCTGTCTATATAAGAAAACTCAAGGTCAAAGCCCGAAAACTCGGTTGCATGCTTGTTGGTATACGATTTCTCCGCACGGAATACAGGACCTGTTTCGAATATACGCTCAAGTCCTGAAGCCATAGCCATCTGCTTATAGAATTGAGGCGACTGCGCAAGATATGCCTTTGTATCAAAATACTTAACCTCGAATACGTCAGAGCCTGACTCGCTTGCCGCACCTATGAGCTTGGGTGTGTGTATTTCAACGAAATCACGCTCGAGAAGAAATTCACGCATTGCGGCGGTAAGAGTTGTCTGAAGCTCGAGCATAAGGTGGTTCTTATCACGGCGCAAATCTATCCAGCGATAGTCCATACGGCAGTCGATATCAGAGTCGTCCTTAATCGGAAGCGCTTCTGCAAGCGACTCTATTTTCATAGCTGAGGGATACATTTCCTTTCCGCCCATTTTTACGTACTCACTGAGTACTACCTCGCCCTCAAAGCTGACGACCGAGTGAATGGTGAGCTTATCGAGCATCTCAAGCATTTCGGGATGCTTCTCTTTCTCAACGGTTACCTGAAGCTTTCCTGTTTTATCCTTAACTACTATAAATGCCATTGTGCGCTTGTTGCGGAAATTCTCAACAAATCCCGAAACACGGCAAATGCCGGGCTGCACGTCTTTTATATAGGTTCTTTCCATATTAAACATCCTTTCGGAAACTACGATTTACTTATATTATTTTATAGCACAAATATTAAAAAGTCAATACCCGTACACGGAAAATAAATGTTTTTACACTTTACGGTCAGGACTCAAAGCGTCTTCATCCACTCGCAAGCCGTATCCACCCACACTGCTGCGAGCGGCTGAACATTACAAGCCTGAGAGCGGGCTGACGCCTCGGTAGCAAGTCCGAGTGCGTGCGGTCCGTAAGGATATACCGACATCATAAGCGGCAGACCGCACCTTGAGGCTGCGAGTGCGAGCTTTAACGAGCCCTCAACCGGTACTACCACGTCCTCTCTTGTATGCCATATAAACATCGGTGAGCTTTTTGAATTTACCGCATAATCAAGCGACGCACGCTTCAAGTCGGCAAGCGGTATATCTTCAAAATGCTTTCTGAAAAGATTGACAAAGCTTCCTCTGTGCGCTTCCTCAAACGCAACGGTGACAGGGTAAGAAAGTATAGCACCGCGCGGACGCACCAGCTCCGCTTTTTCTCCGAATTCGGCTACAACCTCGGGATAGTCGAACATTGTTGCGATACTTCCGCAAAGGTGACCGCCCGCAGAAAATCCTATCGAAAATACACGCTCCCTGTCAACGAAGAGTTTTTCTGCATTTTCCTTTATGTATATCATAGCTCGGCCCGCATCAATAAGATGCTTCGGGAATACGTCACGCTCCTCACCGACTCCGTAATTCAGAACGAAAGCATTGTAGCCTCGCTCAAAAAACGCTTTTGCTATCGGAGCGCCCTCAAGAAAGTGGCTGATGCTTATATATCCGCCGCCGGGAATTACAAGAATTGCAGGTCTTACGCACTTATCATCATTGATATAGGTTTCAATCCAGATTCTCTCATCATTTTCATTGAGATAAATTTTCTCGTTTATCATAAAAAGCTCCTTAACCTAATAAAAATTTTTATTGCAGCGTGTTAATCCACTCTACGCTGTCGGAAAGCCAACGTTCAGCAAGAGGCTGATTTGAATTTTCAATGCCGTACTCGGTTATCTTATTACCGAGAGCTATGGCGTGCGGTCCGTAGGGATATATATGAGCCGCAACATTGACACCCGCATTTTTTGCCGCTTGTATCAATAACAGCGTTCCGTCAAGCGGTACACAGCTATCCTCTACCGTATGCCAGATGAACATAGGTGTGCTGTTTTCATCAAGCGCAGTTTCAAGCGAGAATTTTTTGCGTTCTTCAGCAGTAAGAGTGTTAAAGGGCTTACCGAGCAGATTTTCAAAAGTCTTGCGATTGGTAACTGCGGTATTTGCGCTTACGACGGGATATGCGAGCACTGCGGCACACGGCTTGTTTTCCTCACCCGAAATTCCGAGCGCCTCCCTTATTTCGGGCAAATTGTACATTGTCGCACAGCTACCCGCAAGGTGGCCGCCCGCAGAAAAGCCTACGGTAAACACCCTATTCGGGTCTATTCCGAAGCGGACTGCGTTTTTCTTTATGCACATTATCGCACGTCCTGCATCCAGGAGCTGTTTGGGGTACAAATCATCCTTGCCGCCCGTTCTGTAATTGAGAACAAAGGCATTGAAGCCGTGCGCCATATAAGCAAGAGCAACAGGCTCACCCTCTCTTTGCGTACATATAGCTCCGTATCCGCCGCCCGGAATTACTATTATCGCATCTCTTTTATAGCTTTTGTCATTTGCGACGTAGGTATCTATGAAAACTCTGTCGTCGGTTTCGTCAAGGAATATTCGCTCGTGAAGCATAACCGTCTCCTATACGCTTTTCGTATTTTACAGTACCATAATATCACATAAGAATCCAAATTTCAATAACTTTTCGCAAAAAAAAACGGCAGTTACAAACACTTTTGCACTACCGTTTCGGATTTGGTCTTATCAAATTAAAGCATATTGTCGTGACCGAGATACAGGTCTCTTTTCTCTTCCTCGGAAAGCTCCTCGATATCACGCCCCGCTTTCATTGCCGTCCAAGCTCTGTTGGGAACGGGAGGATTCTGTGCCGGAGGAAATATCTCGGGGGTGTTTATACCAATGCTGGCGTTAGGAAGCCCCGGAAGCTGTCTTTGCTCAAGTATCGGCAGGATGCCGCTATCTGCCTCGTGATTGTTCATAAGCATTCACCTTTCATAAGCGCTTTTTGCAAATTTATACCCTTCACAAAGCGCATTTTGCTGAAAACGGCTATGAGTGCCGTTTACGGATATGTTGCGCAAAATATTTAAAATTATTCTTTTTTCTGTTGCTTTTAGAATTACTTTGTGATAAAATGTAATTTTAGAAGTATATTTTATTTATTTTGCGGTGGGGTTTTATGAGATATCGTAATTTAAGCTCATATTTCAGAGAAAAATACGGACGTCGCCTGAAAAAAATCTGCATAGACGGTGGATTCACTTGCCCCAACCGTGACGGTGCGGCAGGTGTTGGCGGCTGTATTTTCTGCGGTGAGAGAGGCTCGGGTGAGCATATAGATATAGGCAACTCGATTGAGGAGCAGGTAAAGCTTGGGCTTTCAAACAGCACGGAGGATGATTTATTCGTTGCTTATTTTCAGAATTTTACAAACACTTATGCCGAGACAAGCGTTCTCAAAGAAAGATATGACGCTGCCCTTTTTGACAAGCGGATACGTGTACTGGCAATAGGCACTCGCCCTGATTGTATAGACGAGAAAATTGCAAAGCTTATTGCAGACTATAAGCAGAGAGTTGACGTGTGGGTAGAGCTTGGACTGCAAAGCGCTGATGACGAGGTGGCAAGGCTTATAAACCGAGGATATAAGACAGAGGTTTACAAAAGAGCTGTCGAAATTCTTGAAAAATACGGCATCCCGGTTGTCACTCACATAATTATCGGTCTGCCGGGTGAGGGTGTCGAAAATATAAAACGCACCATAGACTACGTTGCAGACTTCGGTGGCTTCGGAGTAAAGCTCCACTCTATATACGTTATGAGCGGTACAAGACTTGCACAGCTTTATGAGAGCGGTGATTACACACCGCCCTCAATCGAGGAATACGTAGAATGTGTTTGTTATGCGGTAAGACGCTTCAGCGCCGAAACGGTATTTCACAGACTCACAGGTGACTGCCCCGAAAATATGCTCCTAGCACCGATGTGGAACAAGGATAAAAACGCTTTACTTGCTATGATACAGGCAAAGCTTGACGAGCTTGATATCCGCCAAGGAGAGCTTCACACCTGCCGCTGACCTGATTTTTTGTAAAAAACATACCAAAGCGGCAAAAAACCGAAATTTAATTTTGTAACATAGAAAGAAAATACAAATCTGCTATTGACAAATATATTACGCAGTGATATAATTTAGTGCAGTAAAGTGATAAAGCAATAAAGCGATATGCGGAGGCAGTTATGAGTAATTGGCATACAAAAGAGGTTGATGAGTTATTCGAGGCTATTCTGACCCTTGAAAGCAAGGAGGAATGCTACGAATTTTTCTCTGATGCCTGCACCATAAAGGAAATACTTGACATAGCACAAAGACTTAAGGTTGCAAAAATGCTCCGCGAGGGAAACAGCTATGCGCTCATAAGCCGAGAGGTCGGAGTAAGCACGGCTACGATAAGCCGTGTCAGCAGATGTCTTGAATACGGAAGCTCGGGATATAACAAAATCCTTGAACGTGTGGAGGAGAAAAAATGATAGACACTTCCATTTTAAAGAGTGACGAGCGGGCGATACTCACCCTGCGCAGTATATATAAGCAATACGGTTATATGCCGTATAAGATGAGCAAATTCGAGGAATATGATTTTTATCTCAAAAACAAGGATTTTTTGCTCTCTGACAGAATAATTACTTTCAACGATACAAACGGAAAGCTGTTGGCGCTCAAGCCTGACGTTACCCTTTCTATAATAAAGAATGCCGATGAGACCCCAGGCGCAAAGCACAAGGTATACTACAACGAAAACGTATACAGAGTTTCGGGCGGCGCAAAGCAATACAAGGAAATAATGCAGACAGGTGTTGAATGTGTCGGTGATATAGGCATTTACGATATTTACGAAACCATTCTGCTCGCCGCAAAGAGCCTTGAGGCAATCGGCGAGGATTTTGTGCTTGACATTTCACAGCTTGATATTCTTGGAGAGGCGCTTGATAGCGCAGGTTGCGATGATGCCTTCAAAAAGGAAGCTGTTAAGTGCATTAAGGAGAAGAATGCGCACGACTTAGAAAAGCTGTGCGTGAAATATAACGTTTCAAAGGAAGCGTCAAACAGACTTGTCGCATACGCCTCGCTTGGCGGAAAGCTCGCTGGCGTTATACCCGAGCTTGAAGAATTCGCAGGAAAGGACTGCCCTGCTATATCCGAGCTTAAAACGCTCGCTTCGCTGCTCGGTGACAAATACCGTGAAAAAATAATGTTCGATTTTTCGGTTATAAACGATATGGATTATTATAATGGCGTTGTATTCCGCGGATTCATTGACGGCCTACCCGGCTGTGTGCTGGCGGGCGGAAGATACGACAAGCTTTTATCCAAAATGGGAAAGCAGGGTGCGGCTATCGGATTTGCTATTTATCTTGACCAGATAGAAAGCATCGGCAAGCGTTCTGATTATGACGTTGATATACTGCTGCTGTGCGACGAGAATACCCCGGCTGAAAAAATTGCAAGTGCCGTTTTCGACTACACCGAGGCCGGCAAGAGTGTCAGCGTTCAAAAAAGTATGCCTGAAAGGCTTCGCTACCGTGAGCTTGTATCCTTGGGAGGTGACAAATAATGATAAATATAGCACTTCCGAAGGGCAGACTCGGCGAGCGTGTTTACGAGATGTTCGAGCGTGCAGGCTATGAGTGCCCCGCAATAAAGGAAAACAGCAGAAAGCTTATTTTTGAAAACGAGCAGCTTGGTATCAGATATTTCTGGGTTAAGCCCTCCGACGTTACCATTTACGTTGAAAGAGGGGCGGCGGATATCGGCGTTGCGGGTAAGGATATTCTTGTTGAATACGAGCCCGACGTATACGAGCTTCTTGACCTTGGTATCGGAAAATGCAGAATGGCTGTTGCCGCCAAGCGTGATTTTTACGACGACGGTGAGAGAACTCTGCGAGTTGCGACAAAATTCAAAAAGATAGCAACAGATTACTATGCGGGAATTTGCCGTGATATAGACATAACAAAGCTGAACGGCTCGATAGAGATTGCCCCGATTCTTGACCTGTCCGACGTCATTGTAGACATAGTGGAGACAGGAACTACACTCAAAGAAAACGACCTTGAGGTAAAGCAAACGATTCTGGATATAAGCGCAAGACTTATATCAAACAAGGCAAGCTTTAAGTTCAAAAACGAAGCAATCAAAAAAATAGTTACTAAAGTCGGAGAACAGGTAAACAAAAATGATTAAAATTTATAAATGGGGCGAGGTTGCAAACGAGGAAATCTTCGCAAGAAACGACGTTTGCGGAAACGTTGAGGAGCCTGTTAAGGAAATTATTGCAAACGTAAGAAAAAACGGTGACTCTGCCCTTTTTGAATACACAGAAAGATTTGACCGTGCAAAACTTGACACGCTTCTTGTAAGCTGTGAGGAAATAGACGAGGCTTTTGCAGCAGTTGAGCCGAAATTCATAGAGGTTCTTAAAGAGGCCGCCGAAAATATCCGCATATTTCACGAAAAGCAGCTTCGAGAGGGATTTTCGATAAAGACCGAAAACGGTGCTGTTATCGGACAAAAGATTACACCGATAGAAAAGGCGGGACTTTACGTTCCCGGCGGCACAGCGGCATACCCCTCAACCGTGCTTATGGACAGTATCCCCGCAAAAATCGCAGGCTGCCGTGAGCTGGTTATGGTTACACCGCCCGCAGCCTCGGGAAAAATCAATCCCGTAATACTTGCAGCGGCAAAAATCGCAGGTGTTGACAAGATTTTCAAGCTTGGCGGTGCTCAGGCAATAGCCGCACTCGCATACGGTACGGAAAGCGTACCGAAGGTAGATAAGATAGTAGGCCCGGGAAACGCATACGTTGCCGAAGCTAAAAAGCAGGTATTCGGCGCAGTTTCGATAGATATGATTGCAGGACCTAGTGAAATACTCGTGCTTGCAGACAAGAGCGCAAATCCGAAGAACGTTGCCGCAGACCTGCTTTCACAAGCAGAGCACGACAAAAACGCAAGTGCTGTTCTTGTTTGTGACTCCTTTGAATTTGCAAAGGCGGTAAGCGCAGAGCTTGAAATACAGATACCGAAGCTTTTACGTGCGGAAATAGCGAGAGTGTCAATAGATAATAACGGAAAGATTATCGTAGCCGAGGATAACCTTGAGCTGGCGCTTGATATTGCAAACGAGATAGCTCCCGAGCATCTTGAGCTTGCGGTGGAAAATCCGTTTGATTATCTTGACCGTGTGAAGCACGCAGGCTCTGTGTTTATGGGTCACTATTGCCCCGAGGCTCTCGGCGATTACTTTGCAGGGCCTAATCACACACTGCCCACGGGCGGCTCGGCAAGATTCTCTTCCCCACTTTCGGTAGATGATTTTGTTAAGAAAACTCAATTCACATACTACACTAAAGAAGCGCTGTCGCAGGTCTGTGACAAGGTAGCATATTTTGCAGAAAAAGAGGGACTCACCGCTCACGCAAAAAGCGCTACAATACGCTTTGAGGACTGATATATGAGTAAATTTTTCAGCAGTAAATTTTCATCTCTTACCCCATATACTCCGGGTGAGCAGCCAAAGGAGCGCAAATACGTAAAGCTTAACACAAACGAGTCGCCTTTCCCACCCTCTGACGGTGTGTTGCGTGCGGTTAGTGCCGAGGCAAAACAGCTCCAGCTCTACTGCGACCCCGAGTGTCGCAGCCTTGTTGACCAGTGCGCAGAGCTTTACGGTGTCGGACGTGAAAACGTGGTTATGGTAAACGGCTCGGATGAGGTGCTCAACTTTGCCTTTATGGCTTTTTCGGATAAGGAGCATCCGATAGTATTTCCCGACATTACCTACGGATTTTACGAGGTTTTTGCCGAGCTTAACGGCATTCCCTACGAAAAAATACCGCTTAAGGATGATTTCAGCATTGATATAAACGATTACATAGGCATCGGTAAAAACATAGTAATAGCAAACCCCAACGCACCGACGGGCATTGCGCTTTCGCTTTCGGATATTGAAAAAATAGTTTCTACAAACCCCGAAAACGTGGTTATAATTGACGAGGCTTACGTTGATTTCGGCGCAGAAAGCGCTGTTGCTCTTACCAAAAAATATGATAATCTTCTTGTGACACAGACCTTCTCAAAGTCACGCTCAATGGCGGGCGCAAGACTTGGCTTCGGAATAGGTTCAGCCGAGCTTATTTCCGACCTTAACACGATAAGATACTCCACAAACCCATATAATGTAAACAGATGTACTCAAATTGCAGGTTGTGCGGCACTTTCGGACAACGATTATTATATGGATAACTGCAAGAAAATAATCGAAAATCGCGAGTGGCTTGCAGGTGAGCTTTCAGCTCTTGGATTTGTTATGACCCCGTCACTTGCAAACTTTATTTTCTGCCGCAGCGACAGAATTTCGGGTGGAGAGCTTTACCGACGTCTTAAGGATGCGGGAATACTTGTAAGACACTTTGAAAAGGACAGGATTTCCGATTTCAACAGAATAACCGTAGGAACAAAGGAAGAATGCGAAAAGCTTATCAGCGCCACAAAACAGATACTAAAGGAGATTGCTCAATGAGATACAGCGAGATTAAAAGAAAGACAGCCGAGACCGATATCGAACTTACGCTTCAGTTAGACGGCTCGGGAAGCTCCAATATAGACAGCGGATGCGGTTTTCTTGACCACATGCTCACCCTTTTTGCAAAACACGGCAATTTGGACCTTACTGTTAAGTGTGACGGTGACACAAAAGTTGATTATCACCACACGACAGAGGATATAGGTATTTGTCTTGGCAAGGCTATGGCACAGGCTATGGCTGACAAAAAAGGTATTACCCGTTATGCTGATATAATTCTGCCTATGGATGAATCTCTCGTTATGTGCGCTGTTGATATCTCGGGCAGAGGTGCGCTCTTTGCAAAATTCGACTTTCCCGTGCTTAAGGTTGGCGACTTTGACACAGAGCTTTGCGAGGAATTCTTTATAGCATTCTGCCGTGAGGCAGGCATCACTATGCATATCTCACAGCTTGCGGGAAAGAACACGCACCACATAATTGAGGCGGCGTTCAAGGCGGCAGGCAGATGTATGCGCACAGCACTTTCGATAGACGAAAAAAACAAGGATAAAATCCCCTCGACAAAAGGAACACTCTGATGATAGCAATTATTGAATACGGTGTGGGAAATCTTTTCTCACTTTCATCGTCATTTTCTTATATCGGCAAGGAAGTTAAAATCACAGGCGATGCAGAAGAAATCAAGCGTGCTGACAAGTTGATTTTACCGGGTGTTGGCGCATTTTCGGATGCAGCAAGAAAGCTTCGTAACAGCGGTCTTGACACTGTTATTTGCGACGAGGCTAAATCGGGAAAAAGCATTATGGGAATTTGCCTTGGTATGCAGCTTTTGTTTGAAGAAAGCCACGAATACGGTGTTCATCGAGGACTTGGTCTTATACCAGGCAGCGTTGAATATATGGGCGATTATATAACCCCGGGGCTGAAAATTCCGCATATTGGCTGGAATGCCCTTGATATCAAGCGCAATTCAAAGCTTCTCAAATACGTGAAAAACGGTGATTTCGTTTATTTCGTGCATTCCTACTTTGCAAGAACACCGAATGAATATATAAGCTCGGTTTCGGAATACGGTTATCCGATAACCGCAACCGTCGAATACGGCAACGTTATGGGCTGTCAGTTCCACCCCGAAAAAAGCGGCAGGGTTGGACTTAATATTCTTAAAGCCTTCTTGGAGGTTTGAAAATGAAAATACTTCCTGCTATAGATTTGTATAACAAGTGTGCGGTACGTCTGTTACACGGTGACTACCAAAAAATGACCGTATACAGCAATAGTCCTCTTGAGGTTGCAAAAAAGCTTGAGGCTGCAGGTGCTGAATTTATTCACATCGTTGACCTTGAGGGTGCGAAGCTCGGAACAACCCCGAACATCGACGTAATAGCGCAAATTGTAAACAATACGTCGCTTTTTTGCGAGGTTGGCGGTGGAATCCGTGATATTGAAACGGTTGAAAAATATATCAACATCGGAGTTGACAGAGTTATTATCGGAACGGCGGCAGTAACCGACAGAGCCTTTCT
The DNA here is from genome assembly GCA_045659405.1 of Eubacteriales bacterium. Classification (GTDB taxonomy): domain Bacteria; phylum Bacillota; class Clostridia; order Oscillospirales; family CAG-272; genus UBA1740. The sequence continues at coordinate 10,786 of JAZOWX010000028.1, forward strand.
TAAAGAAGCGCTTGAACGCTTCGGTGACAAGATAGCCGTTGGAGCTGATTTTCGTGACGGATACATCGCAATCAAGGGCTGGATAGATATCAGCGAATACACTCTTGAAAGATTCCTCACGGAAATGGCGGAGCTTTCGGTTGATAACGTAATTATTACCGATATTTCAAAAGACGGAGCAATGAAGGGCGCAAACCTTGAGCTTTACCGTGAGCTTTCGAAAAAATACTCCTTAAAAATCACGGCATCCGGCGGTGTAAGCTCTATTTCGGACGTTTCGGAGCTTCGCCGTGCTGATATTTACGGCGCTATTATAGGTAAGGCTTACTATATCGGTGCAATTGATCTTGCCGAGGCAATCGAGGTGGCGAAATGATTACAAAAAGAATAATTCCCTGCCTTGACGTTCGGGCAGGACGTGTTGTAAAGGGTACGAATTTCGAGGGTGTCTCGGACGTCGCTTCTCCCATAGAGCTTGCTAAATACTATTCGGACAGCGGCGCTGACGAGCTTGTATTTTATGATATAACCGCATCATACGAGGAGCGTGCGCTCTTCACCGATATTCTGACAGAGGTTGCAAAAAACATCTTTATCCCACTGACTGTCGGCGGCGGCATAAACACGGTAGAGGACTTTGACAGAGTGCTCAAATGCGGTGCTGACAAGGTTAGTGTAAACTCGGGTGCTATCAGAAACCCTGCGCTTATCGAAGAAGCTGCTAAAAAATACGGCGACCAATGCGTTGTTTTATCTGCGGATATCAAGCGTGTGGGCGGTGAGTTTCACGTATTCTCAAAGGGCGGAAGAATTGATACGGGTATGGATGCTATTGAGTGGATTAAGCGTGGCGTATCGCTTGGAGCCGGTGAGATTGTTGTCAACTCTATCGACACCGACGGTGTTAAACGAGGCTTTGATATTGAGCTTCTCGGTCTTGTTTGCGATGCGGTAAAGGTTCCCGTTATCGCCTCAGGCGGTGCGGGTTGCGTCGAAGATTTCATAACGCTTTTCAAAAAAATACCCGAAATTGACGCAGGGCTTGCGGCATCGGTATTTCATTTCGGGGAAATAAAGATACCCGACCTTAAGATGACGCTTCGTGAAAACGGCATAAATATGAGAATTTAAAAAGAGGCAAAAATTATGATAAATATTGACAGCTTAAAATTTGACGAAAAGGGTCTTATCCCTGCTATTGTTGTTGACGCAGAGACTAAAAAGGTGCTCACGCTCGCATATATGAACAAGGAAAGCCTGAAGATTTCTATGGAAAAGGGGCTTACCTGCTTTTACAGCCGTTCAAGAGAGGAGCTTTGGCTGAAGGGTGAAACCAGCGGAAACTATCAGCACATAGTTTCTATCACAGCCGACTGCGACCTTGACGCTCTTACCGTTTTGGTAAAAAAGGACGGCCCTGCCTGCCACACAGGCTCTGACAGCTGCTTTACAAACGAGGTGTTCGTGAGTGATGAAAATTCGGCATTTTCGCTTGACGCACTTTACGAGCTTTTGCTCGGCAGAAAGAACGACAAGCCCGAAGGCTCTTACACTACCTATCTTTTTGAAAAAGGTATAGATAAAATTCTCAAAAAGGTTGGCGAGGAGTGTACCGAGGTTATAATTGCCGGTAAAGCGGATGACAAAAAGGAAACCGTTTACGAGATAGCAGACCTTGCTTATCACGTTATGGTGCTTATGGTACAGATGGGTATTAGTGTTGATGACATCAAGCGTGAGCTTGCAAGCCGTCATGTTATAGACCACAAAGTAAAGCAGGAAAAAATGACAAAATGAGCTTAACAAATTACCACACCCACACATTATTCTGTGACGGAAAAAACACCCCCGAGGAAATTGTAAATCGGGCAATATTGCTGGGTATGGACGAGATAGGCTTCAGCGCTCATAGCGATTTATGCCCAGATATAGACAGCTATCGACGTGCCGTTAGTGAGCTAAAGGAAAAATACAAAGGCAAGATAAGCGTAAAGCTCGGTATTGAGTACGACTATTTTTCCGAAGTTGATACCTCCGAATACGACTACGTTATAGGTGGTGTTCATTATCTTGAATTGCAAGGAAAGAGATTTTCGCTTGACCATACAAAAGAGCTGTTTTTACCGCTTGCGGACAAGTACTACGGCGGCGATATTTATTCTCTTTGCGAGCATTATTACGAAACCGTAGCAAAGGTTTATGATAAAACGGGATGCGATATCGTTGCACACTTTGACCTTGTAACCAAATACAACGAGGGTGACAAGCTCTTCGATACAACTCACCCAAGGTATATAAAAGCGGCAACAGCGGCGCTCGAGGTGCTAGTAAAAAAGCCTGTCATCTTCGAGATAAACACCGGCGCTATTGCAAGAGGTCACAGGACTTCCGCCTACCCGTCAAAGAATCTTCTCGACATTATACTAAAGAATGGCCGTGACACAATTTTAAGTTCGGACTGCCACGATATGGACAATCTTACCGAAAGCTTTGATAAGTACAGACATCTGGCTACTCTTGATAAGCTCCCCTCGAAAAAGTGAGTTTTTTCAAATATATGTTTACATATAAACACAAAAGCAGCATTGCAAATTGCAATGCTGCTTTTATTTTTTCAAGGAATTCTCAATCGTCGGATTTCAAAAGCTCTGTTATCTCAACCCCCAAAGCCCTTGCTATCGCATAAAGCTCTATATCGGTTACCGTCCTTGAATAATCCTCAATTCTGGATACCGAGCCACGGCAAACGTATACTCCGTAAAGCTCAAGCTTATTTGAAAGCGCCTGCTGGCTTATGTGTAACTTTTTTCTTATAGCTTTAAGGTTGTCGCCTATAAGATTCTTTTTATCGGTATCTATTATTCTTGCCATATTTTCTCCTCGTTTGTCTTGACATAGGACATATCTTATGATATACTATATTCACAAAAATGTTGTCCTATCATAAGACAAAACTAAAAAATGGGGATTTATATGACAAAAACAGGGATAGAAAAGCGGCTTGATAACCTCGGACGGATTTTAATACCGAAGGATATCCGAAAAAAGCTTGGGTTTGAATTAAATGCACCGCTTGAAATGATAATTACCGATGAGGGCGTTTTGATAAGAAAACCGAAAGAAAAATCCGAATAAAAATGAAACGAAGCATTGCGGTTGCAATGCTTCGTTTTTGTTTTATTTGGTTTTTATTTCTTGAAATAATTAACCATTGACTTGAACATTTTAATATCGTAATCACCGACAACGTTTCTGTAAAGACCTGCACCGATACGCTCGGAGTGACCCATTTTACCGAATACTCTGCCGTCAGGAGAGGTTATACCCTCTATTGCCATTGCAGAGCCGTTGGGGTTGTAGTCGATATCATAGGTTGCGTGACCGTCAAGGTCAACGTACTGCGTTGCAATCTGTCCACCTGCTATAAGCTCGGAAAGCACCTTGTCAGATGCAAGGAATTTACCCTCTCCGTGAGAAATCGGAACGTTGTAAATATCGCCAACGTTGCAAAGAGAGAGCCACGGTGACATATTGGAAGCTATTCTTGTTCTTACAATCTTGGACTGGTGACGTGCTATGTCGTTGAAGGTAAGAGTCGGACAGCTTTCATCAGTATCCATAATCTTTCCGTAGGGGAGCAGACCAAGCTTTATGAGCGCCTGGAATCCGTTACAGATACCGCACATAAGACCGTCCTTGTTATCAAGAAGGTCGGTAACCGCCGCCTTTACGTCAGCGCCGCGGAAGAATGCGGTAATGAATTTTCCTGATCCGTCAGGCTCGTCACCGCCAGAGAATCCACCGGGCACGAAGATTGCCTGCGAATTTGCAATTTTCTTTGCAAAGTTTTCAGCGCTTCTCTGTATTCCGTCTGCGGTAAGATTGTTTATAACGAATATTTCGGGATCTGCACCGGCATCAAGTACTGCCTTTGCAGAGTCGTATTCACAGTTTGTACCGGGGAATACGGGAATAAGCACGTGAGGCTTTGCGCACTTGATATGAGCGCTTCTGTTTGACTTGCCGCTGTAGCTTACGGTTTCGGGCGCTTGAAGCTTGATCTTGAGATTGCAGGAATATACACTCTCAAGCTTATCCTCGTAAGTACCGAAGAGCTTATCAATAGCCAAGGACTCACCGCAATAGGTTACGCAATTCTTATCGGTAACGTAACCGATAAGCGTTCCGATATCCTCATCCGCTGTAAGCTCAAGTATGAACGAGCCGTAATGGTAAGCAAATATATCCGAAAGCGAAAGCTCATTGCTGAAATCAAATCCGAAGCCGTTACCCATAGCCATTTTCATAACAGCCTCGCCAACACCGCCTATTGTGGGAGTGTATGCCGCTCTTACCTTACCCGCTCTCATAAGCTCTGTAACCTTACTGTAAAGAGCGAGAAGAGAATCGGTCACGGGAAGATTGTCATTATCATATTCAGGCGAGAGAAGCACTACCTTGCTACCCGCCTTTTTGAATTCGGGAGAAATTACAGAGGACGTATTGTCTGTTGTAACCGCAAAGGAGATAAGCGTCGGGGGAACGTCAAGCTTTTCAAAGCTTCCGCTCATAGAGTCCTTACCGCCGATAGCTGCAATGCCGAGGTTCATCTGCGCCTTGAAAGCACCGAGAAGCGCTGCAAGCGGCTTGCCCCATCTTTCGGGATTTTTGCCCGGCTTCTCAAAGTACTCCTGGAACGTAAGATACACATCGGAGAATTCAGCACCCGTAGCTACAAGCTTACTTGCCGACTCGACAACAGCGAGATATGCACCGTGGTAGGGGCTCTTTGAGGAAATGTCGGGGTTATATCCCCAAGACATAAAGGATGCGAGGTCTGTGTGGCCCTGCTCAACAGAAATCTTCTGTACCATTGCCTGAATGGGTGTGCGCTGATACTTACCGCCAAAGGGCATAAGCACCGTTCCCGCACCGATTGTGCTGTCGAAGCGCTCGGAAAGTCCACGCTTGGAGCAGGTGTTGAGTCCGTCTGCCAAAGCGAGCATTCCGCCCTCAAAGCTCTCGGGAATAGACTTTCTGTAATCCTCGATTTTGGGAGCTTTTATGCTTATATGCTTTTCAGCACCATTTGAGTTAAGGAAGTCACGGCTGATATCAACAATGGTTTTACCGTTCCACTCCATAGTGAGACGAGGCTCTGCCTTCACCTGTGCAACAACGGTTGCCTCAAGGTTTTCTTCGTATGCAAGTTCCATAAAGCGGTCCTTATCCTTTGCCTCGATAACGGCAGCCATACGCTCCTGCGATTCGCTTATTGCAAGCTCTGTTCCGTCAAGTCCCTCGTACTTTTTGGGAACTGCGTTAAGGTTGATGAAAAGACCGTCGGCAAGCTCGCCTATCGCAACAGAAACACCGCCCGCACCAAAGTCGTTACAGCGCTTTATCATATGTGAAGCTTCGCTGTTTCTGAAAAGACGCTGAAGCTTTCTTTCCTCGGGCGCATTACCCTTTTGCACCTCTGCTCCGCAGTTTTCGAGCGATTTAAGGTTGTGTGATTTTGATGAACCTGTTGCACCGCCGCAACCATCACGGCCTGTTCTTCCACCAAGAAGTACAACGAGGTCACCTGCTGCGGGTACTTCACGACGTACGTTCTTTGCAGGAGCTGCAGCGATTACCGCACCAACCTCCATGTGCTTTGCCGCATAGCCGTCGTGGTATATCTCGTCTACGATACCCGTAGCAAGACCTATCTGGTTACCGTATGAGGAATAACCGGCAGCAGCGGTAGTTACAATCTTTCTTTGAGGAAGCTTACCCTCGATAGTCTCTTCAAGAGGCTTCAAGGGGTCGGCAGCACCGGTAAGACGCATAGCACCGTATACGTAGGAGCGTCCCGAAAGCGGGTCTCTTATAGCACCGCCGATGCAGGTTGCCGCACCGCCAAACGGCTCGATTTCAGTCGGGTGATTGTGTGTTTCGTTCTTGAAAAGAAGAAGCCAAGGCTCGTCCACACCGTCAACGTTTACTGTGATTTTTACAGTACAAGCGTTTATTTCCTCGGACTCGTCAAGCTTATCAAGACGGCCAAGCTTTTTAAGGCATTTTGCCGCAATAGTACCTATATCCATAAGATTCTGCGGCTTTTTTCTGCCGATAAAGTCACGGGCTTCCACGTAATCGTGGTATGCACGGTTAAGCACGTCGTCCTCAAATCTGACCTCATCAACTGTAGTGAGGAAGGTGGTATGACGGCAGTGATCCGACCAGTAGGTATCTATCATACGGATTTCGGTAAGAGTAGGACATCTGCCCTCGCTTATGAAATAGTTACGGCAGAAGCGGATGTCGTCAAGGTCCATAGCCAAGGAAAGCTCGGAAATAAGCTCCGCAAGACCTTTATCATCAAGCTCGGTAAAACCGTCGAGAACCCGTACGTCGGTGGGGATAGTATATTCGATTTTTACAGTATCTCTCGGAGCAAGAGAAGCCTCTCTTGACTCCACGGGGTTTATTACGTGGTGCTTTATTGCACTTAACTCGCTATCGCTTATATTGCCGTAGAGCATATAAACCTTTGCGCTTGCTACGTCGGGCTTATTTCCCTGCGAGATAAGCTGTATACACTGAGCCGCAGAATCCGCACGCTGGTCAAACTGACCGGGAAGATATTCGGTAGCAAATACACGGGCACCGTCATCCTCAAGCTCTGTATATACGTTATCAACGGGCGGCTCTGAAAATACAGTGCCGACTGCATAGTCAAACAGCTCCTTGTCTATATTTTCGGCATCGTAGCGGTTTATAACTCTAACACGCTCAACACTCGAAATTCCGAGAAACGTGCGTATTTCGGAAAGCAGCGCACGTGCCTCATTGGCAAGCGCTTCCTTTTTTTCAACATATATTCTGTATACCATTATTAGCCTCCGATTTTCTTCATTGCACGAGCGCCTATGTCGTGACGGTAGAATGCATTTTCAAAAGTGATGCCTGATACGTTTTTATATGCCGCATCAATAGCCCCGCCGAGCGTTTCGGCTTTTCCGATAACTCCGAGCACACGGCCACCCGCAGTGAGAAGCTTACCGTCCGAAAGCTTTGCACCTGCAACGTAAACGTTATCTGCAAGCTCATCGGGAATGGTTATCTCAAATCCGCTTTCGTATTTCTCGGGATATCCCTTCGATGCCATAATAACGCAGCAAGCGCTACCGTTTGCAAACTTAACTTCACATTTATCGAGAGTTCCGTTGGTCGTCGCCATCATAACCTCGAGCAAATCAGACTCGAGAAGCGGAAGCACAACCTGAGTTTCGGGGTCACCGAAGCGGCAGTTATACTCTATGACCTTTGGGCCTTTCGGTGTGAGCATAAGTCCAAAATAAAGGCATCCTCTGAATTCCCTGCCCTCCGACTTCATCGCATTTATCGTCGGCAGGAATATAGTATCCATACAAAGGGCTGCGATATCGTCGGTATAGTAGGGATTGGGAGCTATCGTACCCATACCGCCCGTATTGAGTCCCATATCATTATCAAGCGCACGCTTGTGGTCCATCGAGGATACCATAGGCTTTACTACGTTTCCGTCGGTAAAGGAAAGCACAGAAACCTCAGGTCCTGTAAGGAACTCCTCTATTACTATTTTATTTCCGCTATCGCCAAACTTTTTATCGGTCATAACAGACTTTATAGCATCTGTTGCCTCGTCAAGCGTTGTTGCGATTATAACACCCTTACCAAGCGCAAGTCCGTCAGCCTTTATAACCGTAGGAAGCGATGCGCTCTTAACGTATTCGAGTGCCGCCTCGGCATTGTCAAACACCTCATACTCTGCAGTCGGAATACCGTATTTTTTCATAAGGTTTTTAGAAAATACCTTACTTCCCTCAATTATTGCGGCATTTCCACGAGGTCCGAAAGCGGGTATGCCGATTTCGGAGAGTCGGTCGACACAACCGAGCACAAGCGGGTCATCGGGTGCTACGACAGCGTAATCTATTTTGTTTTCCTTGGCAAAAGCGACTATTGCGTCGATATCCTTTGCACCTATGTTAACAAGAGTTGCATCCTTTGCCATTCCGCCGTTGCCGGGAAGAGCAAAAATCTCATCAACCTTCTTGTTTTCCTTTAATTTCTTTATGATGGCGTGCTCTCTGCCGCCACCGCCTACAACCATTATCTTCATAAAAGCTCCAATCAGAGTGAGCCGCCGCCCGACCTTTGCCGTGGCGCTTCGGCTTTATTTAATCTTGTATTAGTGGTGGAAAAGACGCATTCCGGTAAATGCCATAGCTATACCGTACTTATTGCACGTGTCGATAACGATATCGTCACGAACAGAGCCACCGGGCTCTGCAATGTAGGAAACACCGCTTCTCTTTGCACGCTCAATGTTATCACCGAACGGGAAGAATGCATCAGAGCCTACGCTGACGCCTGTGATAGTGTCAAGGTATGCCCTTGCCTCCTCGGCAGTAAGCGGCTCGGGACGGCTGGTGAAATATTTCTGCCATACGCCCTCTGCGCATACGTCCTCTTCGTTCTTGTTTATGTAACCGTCAATGACATTGTCTCTGTCGGGACGGGAAAGAGTAGGCAAAAACGGAAGGTTAAGCACCTTGTCATACTGACGAAGATGCCAAGTATCAGCCTTTGTACCTGCAAGACGGGTGCAATGTATTCTCGACTGCTGACCTGCGCCAACACCGATAGCCTGTCCGTCATACGCAAAGCATACCGAGTTTGACTGTGTATACTTAAGTGTGATAAGCGAAATTATAAGGTCACGGATAGCACCCTCGGGAATGTTTTTGTTTTCTGTAACGATATTCTCGAAGAGGCTCTTGTCTATCTTGAAATTGTTTCTTCCCTGCTCAAAGGTAATACCGAATACCTGCTTACGCTCAATTTCCTCAGGAACGTAATTCGGGTCGATTTTTACGATGTTGTAGTTGCCGTTTTTCTTGGTTTTGAGAAGCTCGAGCGCCTCTTCTGTATATCCCGGAGCTATAACACCGTCGGAAATCTCTCGCTTGATGAGCTTTGCGGTTGTGAGGTCGCAAACCTCGGAAAGCGCAATCCAGTCACCGAATGAGGACATGCGGTCTGTGCCTCTTGCTCTTGCGTATGCACAAGCAAGGGGAGAGTTGTCAAGACCCTCTATATCGTCAACGAAAGCCGCCTTCTTCTGACGCTCACTAAGCTTTACTCCAACTGCGGCAGACGTAGGGCTTACGTGCTTGAATGAAGTTGCAGCCGCAAGACCTGTTGCCTCGGAAAGCTCCTTTACAAGCTGCCAGGAGTTGAATGCGTCAAGAAAGTTTATATATCCCGGCTTTCCGGAAAGTATTTCGATAGGAAGCTCACGCTCGTCCGTCATAAATATTTTTGACGGCTTCTGGTTAGGGTTACAGCCGTATTTAAGTTCAAATTCTTTCATATCCGTTTATCCGTTCCTTTTTATTGAAGATTTATCACTTGTTTTTGTTTATCATTCTCGTCTTGCGCTCACCGCTCTCAAGGTCGGTATAGCACACGTAAAGAGAAATCTTGTTTGCCTCGTTAAGGTTGTTCCAGATAGTTTCGGTAAACTCGTCAATATCGGATGAAATTGCTACGCGCTCGGGCTCGCCCTGGAATGTGGGAATGGGATTGCCGTCGGTAACGTAGGTATGAATAAAGTGTCCAAGACCCGAAATTGCTGTGTATTCGTAATAATATCTGTTGCAAACGCTTCCAACGGCATCACCGCTCTTGAGAATGCTCATATCGTAATAGAAATCCTTATTTTCAAAGGTGAGCATACCGCTGATACGGGGGGTGAGATTGGGCGCATCAGGCTCAAACGCACGGGTTTTAAGAGCATCGTTCATACTCTTTCCGTTCTTTACGTATTCGTAGATAGTATCTGTCTGGTCACCGTTTGTAACGATGGTCTTATTCTGATGATTTCTTATTGCGGCATAGATGATGAGCGAGGGGTCGGAAACCTTACTGTAATCGTGTGGCTCGGTGAACACCGCTCCGTCCTTTTCAACGAAAACTCTGTTTCTCGAATTCTCGCTTCTGCCCATAATGAAATAAGCATAAACTGCAGATTTTCCGTCTTCACTTTTACCTATAACTATTCCGCGGCCCGGATAAGTATTAGCCGCAAGAAGCTCTCCAATGTTATTGATATCGTAAATATTTTTCATTTTTTCGCCTTTCGGTTATTTATTTTCAGCAATCTGTGCCGATACAAGCTCACAGGAAAGCGGAAGTATCTTCCACTCCGCTTCTTCCATAATTCTCTTCTGAAGCACCTCGGGGGTATCGCCCTCTTTTATCTCGACAGCCTTTTGCATTATTATTTTTCCGCCGTCGGGTATCTCATTGACGAAATGCACGGTTGCGCCACTTACCTTAACACCGTATGCAAGTGCCGCCTCGTGAACGTGAAGCCCATAAAAGCCTTTTCCGCAGAACGAGGGAATAAGCGAGGGATGCACGTTAATTATTCTGTCCCTGAACGTCTTTGTGAAATTCTCACTGAGTATGCACATAAATCCTGCAAGGACTATAAGCTCTATACCGTTATCAAAAAGAGCTTTGATTATAGCCGCCTCAAAATCCTCTGCTGTGGGATAGGACTTTTTCTCTATGACAAGCGTGTCTATTCCCGCACGCTTTGCACGTTCGAGAGCGTAGGCATCAGCCTTGTTGGATATAACGAGCGAAATTTTACCGCTCTTTATAATCCCCTCCCTCTCGGCATCAATCAGCGCCTGAAGATTAGTGCCGCCGCCTGAAACCAAAACTGCTATTTTAGTTTTTAACATAAAACAACACCGTCTTCGCTCTCTATTATTTCTCCGAGAACGTAAGCATCATCGCCCGACGCACGAAGTACTGCAAGTGCCGCATCAACGTCTTCCTTAGCCACAACAACACTCATACCAACACCCATATTGAAGGTGTTGTACATATCACGCTCGGGAATATCTCCAACCTTTGCGATAAGGTCGAAAATAGGAAGCACACGTACGTCGCTCTTTGCTATCTTTGCGCCAAGGCCCTTGGGAATGCTTCTCGGAATATTCTCGTAGAAGCCGCCGCCCGTGATATGAGAAATTCCCTTTACGCTGACCTTTTCAAGAAGCGCAAGTATGGATTTTACGTATATTCTTGTGGGGGTGAGAAGCGTTTCGCCGAGGCTCTTGCCGCCAAGCTCTGCAACAGCAGAGGTGAGGTCGGCATTCTCGATATCGAACACACGTCTTACAAGAGAAAATCCATTCGAATGAACACCGCTTGAGGGAAGCGCAAGAATAACGTCTCCTGCTTTCATTGTAGTGTTGTCTATCATTTTTTTCTTATCCACTATACCTACTGCAAATCCCGCAAGGTCATAGTCCTCAACAGGCATAAGACCGGGATGCTCGGCAGTTTCACCGCCGATGAGCGCCGCGCCTGACTGAACGCAGCCCTCTGCAACACCAGAAACGATTGAAGCTATCTTCTCGGGAGTATTTTTACCGCAAGCGATGTAATCAAGGAAGAAAAGAGGTTTAGCACCGCAGCAGATAATGTCGTTTACGCACATTGCAACGGCATCAATACCAATAGTGTCGTGCTTGTCCAAAAGTATCGCAAGCTTTACCTTTGTACCGCATCCGTCGGTTCCCGAAACGAGGACAGGCTCCTCCATACCCCCCGGCAAACCGAAGCAGCCGCCGTCGCCGCCAAGGTCATCAAGACAGCCCTCATTGCGTGTACGTGCGATATGTGCCTTCATAAGTTCCACTGCCTTGTAACCGGCAGTAATGTCAACGCCCGCCTTAGCGTAGCTCTCAGATCTCGAATTTTTCACTGTTACTTCTCACTTTCGGATATTTTATTTTCAAATTTGTTTTTTATTTTCACAGGTGGCTCGGTGGGATATACACCGTCAAAGCAGGCCGAGCAAAATCCGCCGCAGCTGCTGCCCTCGGCTATTTTCTTGACATCCTCAAGCTTAAGATAAGCAAGAGTGTCAGCGCCGATAATTTTTGCAATCTCTTCAACAGAGTGATGACACGCTATAAGAGATTCCTTGGACTCTATATCCGTGCCGTAATAGCAGGGGTTGAGAAACGCCGGAGCGGATGAGCGGAAATGAACCTCTTTAGCACCCGCATGGCGCAAAAGCCGCACGATTCTTGCCGAGGTTGTTCCTCTGACTATCGAGTCGTCGACAAGTATAACTCTTTTGCCCTTGACTGTCTCGCTGACAGGATTGAGCTTTATTTTAACCTTATCCTCACGAACGTCCTGACCGGGCGCTATGAAGGTTCTGCCGATATATTTGTTCTTTATCAGACCTATGCCGTAAGGGATTCCCGTAGCCTCTGCATATCCGAGAGCAGCATCAAGTCCCGAATCCGGAACTCCGACGACAACGTCAGCCTCAACAGGATGAGCCTCCGCAAGAAGCGCACCTGCACGTTTTCTTGCCGCATGAACGGATTTTCCGTAAATAATTGAATCAGGGCGCGCCGTATATACATACTCAAACACGCACATAGATTCGGGCTTTTTATTGCAGTGGTCTGTTATGGATTTTACGCCCTCGTTTGAAAATACAACTATCTCTCCGGGTTTTATCTCTCTTATAAACGCAGCGCCTACCGAATCAAGCGCACAGCTCTCGCTTGCAACAACGTACTGTCCCGAATCACGCTTGCCGTAGCACATAGGATGAACACCGTTTTCGTCTCTTGCCACTATCATCTTCTGCGGTGACATAAGAAGAAGCGAATATCCGCCGTGGAGCTTATCCATCGCACGGTTTACAGCCTCCTCAATAGATGGCGCTGTAAGTCTTTCTGCTGTGATTATATACGAAATTATTTCCGCATCGCTTGTCGAGTGGAAAATCATACCGCGAAGCTCAAGATCACGCTTAAGCTGATCCGCATTCACAAGCTTGCCCTCGGTGGCAAGAGCAAGTCTGCCCTTTACGTGATTTACAACGATAGGCTCTGCATTCTCCGTACCCCGTGTGCCGAGCGTTCCGTATCTTACGTGTCCTATCGCCATTGTTCCGTAGCCAAGCTCACGCAAGCGCTTATCTGTAAAAACGTCGTTTACGATACCCGTGTTTTTGTATGCCTTGAAAACACCGTCGTCGTTAACAACGATTCCCGCACTTTCCTGCCCCCTATGCTGAAGCGCATAAAGTCCGTAATAGACGCTCGAAGCAACATTTACACTTTCATCTCCGATTATTCCGAAAAGTCCCATACGACCTCCTAAATTACTTGTTATACTTTTCCTCTACCGCGCGGTTTTTCTCAAGCACCTTTTCTGATGCTTCGGCACGGACTGCCGCAAGCTTTTCATACAGCGAAGCGTCCGAAATCGCAAGCATCTGTGCCGCAAGATGAGCAGCATTTGCCGCACCGTCTATCGCTACGGTAGCCACGGGGATACCCGAGGGCATCTGCACCGTTGAATAAAGCGCATCTATACCTCCTGTGTTCTTGCAGGAAATCGGAATACCGATAACAGGAAGCACGGTGTTAGCCGCTATCGCACCCGCAAGGTGAGCAGCCATTCCCGCTGCGGCAATCATTACACCAAAGCCGTTATCCTTTGCCTCGGATACAAACTTTGAAATCGCCGCCGGTGTTCTGTGCGCCGAATACACGTGTACCTCATAAGGAATTCCATATCCGTCAAGTACAGCGAACGCCTTTTCCACTATCGGAAGGTCGCTGTCACTACCCATTATAATTGCAACTTTTTTCATAATACTCTCCCTTACTGTGTCAAAGCAAAAAAAGACACACAAACACGGTGTCTCAAACTTAAGCCTTGCCAAACCGAAATATTTAACGATAATATTTTAACATATTAATGACGCCCGTGTCAATAGCTTTTAATTATATTACTATAAAATATTAACCAAGACAACCATATATTTTTTGTAATATTTGAACAACGCAAAAAGAGAGCGGCAGTCTGCAAGCAAAAGCATTTTTCGTCAACAAACTGCGTTTTTTTAAAAGTCTTTGTAATGCAAAAATCGTCCAAATATAGCAAAAGTGCGTTTTGCTGACAATAGTTGTTTACAAAACGCACTCAAATCACTTTAAATTCAATATATACAAAGCTTTCTTTTTCGCACCGAATACAATTCTGTTATTCTTTATTTCAATGTTTGAAAGGCGCGCTTTTGAATACGTGCCGTCCTCGCTTACAGAAAGCTCGGTTATATCGAACAAAGAAAAATCACAGCCGACAACACTTATCTCAACAGCGCCGAAAAACGCAGGCGAAGCCAGAACAACCGTACCCTTTCTATCGGCTACGGCGGCAAGAGCATAAAGCTCTTTTCGGTAGTCCTCCGAAAGCGCTACGGAATCCGAGCCGTAAACAGCCGAATAAACAGCATCCGCAAGCTGCTTTTCCTCGCATATCGAAGTATGCTTATACAGCATAACGTCTATATCGCACTTATGCGCTGTTATCATTGCAGATAGATAGTCTGATGCCGAAGCGTCGCTACGCTCGGAAAGCTCAAACTCCGAAACTACACTTTTTGCCGAGCGAAGTCCACAGTCCTTTAAAATGGACCTTGCGTACTTACTGTGAAGCGAAAGCTCCTCGGCACTCGCCACATTAGCACACCAGGTGAAAAAATCAAATGGTATCGGCATATCGGATTTTGTAACAGCCGAGAAAAAGCTCTGCATAAACGGATAAGAGCCCAGCGCCTCGTCGTTGTCGGTAACTCTGTTCATAGCAGAAAATCCAAACGAGGAATAGCCGCCAACCTTTACCTTTGGAAAGACCTCTTTTATTTTTCTTGCACAAGCGGTATACAGCGCAATATAATCGTTTACGTCACCCGAAAAACCGTTTTTTGTATCGGGAGATGACCATATTTCAAAGTATTTTATATTCCATTTATAGCCATTTGCCCACTTTGCATTGAAATGCATAATGATATGTAATGCCACGTCAGCCCATTTTTCAATATCTTGCGGCGGATTTAAAAATGGCTTTACCGCATAGCTGTCGCGCGATTCGCCAAGTCGGAATATTATTTCCGCACCGCTGTCACGGATTTTTGAGATATATTCGTCGGTAGGACCGAAGTTATATGCTCCCTCATCGGCGCTATCCCTGGAAAAATCAGGGAATACACAGTGAATATCTATATACTGATTCTGTCCGTACGGATAATTGACGTCACGAAGTCCGACAATCGGCGGCTTGTAGGTATGAAGCAGCACGTCTATCGGCTCTTGTCCGAGAGTATTATGCTCAAACGAAAGATTTGTTCCGTGCATAGGCTTGATTTTTCCGCTCTTTTTAGAAAAGTCTATACGATAAGTACGCTTTTGCATAATTCCCTCCCGATTTATTTTTTTGATTTTTCAACCGTTTAAGATTGCCGATAAACTGTTATACTACCGTCAATCGTGCTCTCCGTACGTCCACCCCTCACCGTTTATCTCGTGCGCTGCGTGTACGGTTATAAAGGCACTTTTATCTATTTTGTTGACTGTTGCAATAAGCTCCGCATACTGGCGCATCGTAAAGGACACCATAAGCATATGCTTTTGCGCCTTTGTGTACCCACCGACGGCAGGTATGACGGTTGTCGTTCTGTGTACGTTTTGAATTATCGCATCGTTTATTTCGAGATAGTGCTCGGAAACAATATTGGCAATAAAGGCACGGCTTCTGCCAAGGAAAATTCTGTCAACTACGGTAGCTGACACGAAAGCCGATGCAATACCGAGAAGCGATATCGCAAAATCCTTTATTATGAACATACCGAGTATTACAAGAGTCGCATCCGTAACGAAAAGTATATGCGAGCTTTTTATTCTTTTAAGATGCTTTGCAATCGACAGGGCTATTATATCGACACCGCCCGTAGAGCCGCCGCCAAGAAACGTAACAGCGCAGCCCGCTCCCACAGCAGCACCGCCGAAGATTGCGGCAAGAAGAATTGCGATAGCGCTATGTTCCGAGCCGAGAAGATAAAAGAATCCGCCAAACGCATCAGGGGATGCGAGCTTCAAAAACAGAGAGGACAGCGGCGGATAAAATATAGTTGATATTATGGTTTTCATAGCAAAGTTTTTGCCAAGCGTGAAAAGACCGATAAAGAAGAACAGCCAGGTAAGCACCGTCATATAAAGGTCAACGGTTAAAAATTCAAGCGGTATAAGCTTGTCCAGCACAATCGCCATACTCGGCATTCCGCCCGAAACCAGGTCAAACGGTATAATAAAAACACCGACACCGAATGCGAGAATTGCAGTTCCGAGAATAACCAAAAATATGTTTTTCGCCTGGCCGAGAATCTCGTTTTTATCAAGTCTCAATTTTCCACCGTCTTTTTTCAACATAAGACACCTCTATCATTAATTCAACTACTATATTATATATTTTTTCTCAAAAAAAGTCAAGCTTATACATAAAAAGGCGGCTGTCGCAAATTGTATTTGCGACAGCCTGTTACCGTCAATACGGCTTTTTATTGTGCATTATTATCCTCTTTTCCAGGTTCTGGGAGAAAGAAGTATAAGCATAGGAAGCATTTCAAGTCTGCCGAAAAGCATATTAAATGCAAGAACTATTTTTGAAAAATATGAATAAGACGCAAGATTTCCAAAAGCGCCAACAGAGCCGAGCGCCGGTCCGACATTATTAATCGTCGTAAGCGCAACGCTGAAATTGGTTTCGAAGGAGTATGCATCAAAAATAGAAATCAAAAGAGTTGACACAGAAAGCATAATAACGTAAATGCACACGTAAGAGCCGACAGCTCTTACAGATTCCTCTTTCACTACCTTGCCCTCTAAACGCACGGTATTTACCGAGTTCGGACGTCTTGTGTGACGAACCTCACGAAGCGCGCTCTTTACAGCTATCAAAAATCGGGATATTTTAAATCCGCCCGCCGTTGAGCCTGCGCAAGCGCCTATAATCATAACCGAAACCAGCACAGCCTGCGAGAAAGCACCCCACGTCATATAATCTGCCGTCACAAATCCGGTTGTTGATATCAGCGCAGTTACCTGGAAGAAGGCGTCTCTGATACAATCGGATATGCCGGTATAAAGCGAATGGTTGCTTAAGGTAATTGATGCGGCTGCCGCAAAAACGATGATTACATACGTGCGAAGCTCCTCGCTTTTTAAAACCCGTTTGAAATCACCGAGCAAAATAAAGAAATACATATTGAAGTTGATGCCAAACAAAAACATAAATATGGCAACTATCCATTCCGCCGCAACATTTCCGTATCCTTGAATAGAGCTACCAAGCACGGAAAATCCGCCAGTACCCGCCGTTGAAAGCGAAACGACAATAGAATCGTAGAAGGAAAGCCCTGCAAAAAGAAGTGCCACTCCCTCGATAAGCGTCAGCGCAACGTAAATTCCGTAAAGTATCAGAGCCGACTGTCGCATTTTAGGCACGAGCTTACCCTTATCCGTTCCGGGAACCTCGGCACGCATAAGATGTATTGCCTGTCCGCCACCGCCTGACGGCAGCACTGCCAGCATAAACACAAGCACTCCCATACCGCCTATCCAATGCGTCAGAGTGCGCCACAGATGTATACTGCGTGAAACACCCTCGATATCGGTTATGATGGTTGCGCCTGTTGTGGTAAAGCCGGAAACTGTTTCAAAAAACGCATCTATATAGTTTGGTATAGCGCCTGAAAATACAAAAGGCAAAGCTCCGAAAAGCGATAGAATTATCCAAGCCGAAGCTACGGTTATAAAGCCCTCTTTCGAATAAATTCTCGTATCCTTAGGCTTAAATATCACAGCAGGGAGCGCTACGGCAAGTCCAACCGCTACGGTTAGCGCAAACGGCATCACACTCTCCTCAAACACAATGGCTGCAAGCATTGGCAAAACAAGCAGTGCCGATACAAGCAAAAGGATAACTCCGAGAAGATATATTATCATCCTGAAGTTCATTATTTCAAAATTTCCTTAACGTCCTTTATTTGTCCTCCAAGGGCAACGACTATAACCGTATCACCCTTGTTGATGGCATCATCACCTGACGGAATTATTATTTCCTCATTTCTTATAATACAAGCGACAAGAATGTTTTTGCGAAGTCCCAAAGACTTAAGCGGTATACCCGTAAGATTATCAATATCGTCCTTGATAAGAAATTCGAGCGCTTCAACCTTATCATCCATAAGCTTATGAAGCGTTTCTATTTTCGAATCGCCCGCATTGAGTATAGAGCGAACGTATCTCAAAATATATGATGCTGTCGTAGATTTCGGAGATATCATACGCTCAAGACCTACGTTCTTGAAAAGCTCTGCATAGGATATCGCTTTTATCATCGTGATAACCTTCGCATCGCTTACAGATTTTGCGTACATAGATACTATTGCGTTTTCCTCATCCGAATCGGTAAGAGCAACAAAGGCATCCGCACGCTCTATTCCCTCCTCAAGAAGAAGAGATTGCTTTGTAGCGTCTCCGCATATAACGGTACAGGGATAAAGCTCGGCAAGGCTGCGGCATCTTTCCTTATTTGATTCTATAACCACAGACCTTATTTTTGTGTTTTTGAGCAAAGCCTCAAGATAGTAGGTCACACGTCCGCCGCCGGCTATAATTACGTCACGCACGGGATGCTCATAAGCACCAACCGCTCTGAAAAATTTGGATATTTCGTTTTCGGGAGCGGTAACGTATATTACGTCGCCCGCCTCTGCCGAGAAATTACCGCTCGGAATATGAGCCTCGCCGTCACGAAGCACGGCACAAACAAGGAATTTCATATTAAGCTTCGCATTGAGCTCATACAGGGATTTTCCTATCATTGGCGAGTCCTCGCCTACACAAAACTCGACAAGCTCTACCTTTCCGTGATAAAAGCTTTCGATTTTGGTCGCCGCAGGAAAACGAAGCATTCTGTAAACGTCTCTTGCCGCAGCATATTCGGGATTTATCGTCATAGAGAGATTCATATCCTCTCTCATAAAGTGCATAAGCTCGTTATACTCCGGGTTTCTTACACGAGCAACCGTGTTTTTCGTTCCCAGCTTTTTAGCGGCGGTGCAGCAAAGTATATTAATTTCATCCGAAGAGGTCATAGCTATAAGAAGCTCTGCACTCTGTGCACCTGCGCGACGCAAGGTGGCAATTTCAGCTCCGTTTCCCTTTACGGTTGCAACGTCATATTTAGCTTCCGCTTCCTCGAGCGCATGTGCATTCATATCGACAAGAGTTATATCGTGCCCCTCGCCCTCGAGCATTGCGCATATTTCAGTACCGACGCCGCCTGCGCCTATAATAACGATTTTCATTGTAAACCACCTTTAGATTTTTAACGTAAGAGTTTTAATACGGCAACCTTTTCCCCTCTACCTTTGCCACACAGACAAGCCGTAGTGGGATAAAAGCACCGTCAGAATAAGCAGTATGTGAATGTAATTTTGCGTACTTTTTTCATAATGGATAATCTTCAGCACCAAACAGTACAGTTGATTTTGAATACAGGTTATATTATTGGAAATATTTTAGCACTTCCGGAAGAATATGTCAAGTGTTCAGAAAAAATCACAAAATCCAACCTTTTAAGGCTCGTCAGAGACTCAACCTTTTTGAAGCCGTTGCGCCAAACAAAAATGCAGTCGCAAAAATCACCGCAAAAAGCAAAAAAGCAACCCAAAGACAAGTTATGTTGTCATTTGGTTGCTTTTTTTGCCATCTTAAAGTGTTGCTGCCATTACAGCTTTTATCGTATGCATACGGTTCTCGGCTTCATCAAACACAACCGATGCCGCACTCTCAAACACCTCGTTTGTTACCTCAAGGCTATCAAGACCGAAGCGCTCGCCAATCTCACGACCTATACCCGTTTCTTTATCGTGGAATGCAGGCAGACAATGCATAAATATCGCACTCTCTTTTGCATATCCCATTATTTCCGAAGTTACCGCATAGGGTAAGAGGTCGTCAATACGCTCCTGCCAAACCTCGGCAGGCTCGCCCATAGAAACCCAAACGTCGGTGTAAATAACGTCAGCACCCGATACTGCAATCTTCGGGTCTGTTTCAAAGGAAATCGTAGCGCCGGTTGTCTTTGCTACCTCACGGCACTGTGACACAAGCTCCTCTGTGGGGAAATATTTTTCGGGGGCGCAGCTTACAAAGTTGAGTCCAAGCTTTGCCGCACCTACCATAAGCGAATTGCCCATATTATACCTTGCGTCACCCATATAGACGAGCTTTTTACCGCGAAGTCCGCCAAGCTTTTCTTTTATTGTAAGCATATCGGCAAGTATCTGTGTCGGGTGGAACTCGTTTGTAAGTCCGTTCCAGACGGGTACTTTTGAATATTTCGCAAGCTCCTCGACAATTTCCTGTCCGAAGCCGCGGTATTCTATTCCGTCATACATTCCCGCAAGAACCCTTGCTGTATCCGCAATGCTTTCCTTTTTGCCGATCTGCGAGCCTGTTGGGTCAAGATAGGTTACACCCATACCGAGATCTCTTGCCGCTACCTCAAAGGCACAGCGTGTTCTCGTTGAGGTTTTCTCAAAAATAAGAGCAATATTTTTACCCTCGTGAAGCTTATGAGGAATACCGTTTTTCTTTTTAGCCTTCAGCTCTGCTGCAAGCTCTATAAGATATTCTATCTCCTCGGTTGTATAGTCGAGAAGCTTAAGAAAATCTCTGCCCTTCAAATCTATTTTACTCATAAATTACACCCTTCCTGTTCTGATGCCGCAGCTTTTATAATTTCAAGAGCCTCACGGAGCAGCTCAATCGGTATATTCAATGCGGGTAAAAGTCTTATTTTGTTTTTCGCCTTTATGGGAAGAATTCCGCGCTCCATACAAGCGGCGAGTACCGCTGAAGAATCACCCGCAGTTTCTATACCTATCATAAGTCCGAGTCCGCTGACGGATTTTATTCCGGGTGCGCCCGTGAGTGTATCAAATATAAGCTTACTGCGCTCACGCACACCGAGGAGCACCTCGTCCGTAAGACGGCTTATGATATTAACAGCTCCTGCCGCAGCTATCGGGTTGCCGCCAAATGTAGAACCGTGAGAGCCAGGAGTAAGCGTGTCCATAACACGCTCAAAGAGCATTGCCGCTCCTATCGGAAGTCCGCCGCCAAGTCCCTTTGCCGTTGTGACAATATCGGGTGTTATACCGTACTGCATATAAGCATAAAGCGTACCGCTTCTGCCGTTTCCGGTCTGCACCTCGTCGGCAATAAGAAGAACGTCGTATTTTTCAGCAAGCTTGGAAAGCCCGAATACAAAGTCCTGCTCAAGCGGCAATACACCGCCCTCGCCCTGCACCGGTTCAAACATTACAGCACAGCACTTGTTGTTTGCAAGTAACTTTTCAACCGAGGAAAGGTCATTTGCCTCGGCATAGAGAAATCCCTCCGGGAAAGGACCGAAATCATTATGAAAAACATCCTGGCCCGTAGCTTTGAGCGTGGTTATCGTTCTGCCATGGAAGCTGTTCTTCAGAGTGATTATATTGTAATCGCCAACACCTTTAGTATCCTGCGCCCATTTGCGTGCGACCTTTATAGCGCACTCGTTTGCTTCAGCTCCCGAATTGCCGAAGAAAACACGGCTCGCTCCAGTCTTTTTGCAAAGAAGCTCGGCAAGCTTTGCCATAGGTGAGGAATAATAGAGATTCGACGTATGCTGAAAAAGTCCAAGCTGTTCGGTTACGGCCGCTATCCATTCCTTATCGCAAACACCAAAGGTATTTACGGCAATACCCGTAGCAAGGTCGATGTATTTCTTTCCGTTATCGTCGTATACGTACGAGCCATCACCGGATACAATTTCTATATCGAATCTGCCGTAGGTATTGGCTATGAATTCTTTGTCCTTTTTTTTGGTATCAGAAATCAGTGTCATCGTTTTTATCCCTTATTACCATTGTTCCCGCACCCTCATCGGTACAGGTTTCTATCAGAAGTGCGTGAGGCACTCTTCCGTCAAGTATCGTAACCTTTTTTACACCGAGGCGGATTGCATCTATGCAGCACTCAACCTTAGGTATCATACCGCCGGAGATTATGCCGCTTTTAAACAGCTCCTCGGTTTCCTTTATATCTATGCAGGAAATAAGCGAGGTATGATCGTCCTTATCACGCAGAATTCCCTCTATATCGGTCATAGTGATAAGTCTGGATGCCTTCATAGCTCCTGCTATGTAAGCTGCGGCAGTATCGGCATTTATGTTATAAACATTACCCGCATTGTCGCATCCGACGGTTGAAATTACCGGAATATATCCCTTTTCAAGCACGTCGTTTATAGGAGTTACGT
Organism: Eubacteriales bacterium; assembly: GCA_045659405.1. GTDB lineage: Bacteria > Bacillota > Clostridia > Oscillospirales > CAG-272 > UBA1740. The sequence continues at coordinate 33,085 of JAZOWX010000028.1, forward strand.
CCACACCGGTTATTTTTCCCACGTATCCGAGATTTTCATCCTTCATTTCTGCTTGTATCATATGACCGTCCAAGCCCGAAAGACCGATAGCTCGGCCTCCGTTAAGCTGAAGCATATTTACAAGCGTTTTGTTTATTTTGCCCGCAAGCACCATTTGCACAACGTCTGCGGTTTCCTTATCGGTTACACGAAGTCCGTTGTAAAACTTGCTTTCCTTACCAATCTTTTTGAGTGTATCGGTGATTTCGGGGCCGCCACCGTGTACAAGCACTACCTTTACTCCGACAAGGTGCAAAAGGACGATATCCTCCATTACCTGCTCCTTGAGTTGCTCGTTTATCATAGCGTTTCCGCCATATTTTATCACCACTATGCGTCCGTTGTATCTCTGAATATACGGGAGCGCTTGTGTAAGCACCTCCGCACGCTGTGCATTCGTTATTTCAAGTGCCATATTTTACCTCAAGTTCTGTAATCACCGTTTATTTTAACGTAGTCGTAGGTCAAGTCGCAGCCCCAAGCCCGACTCTTCGCATCTCCGTCGGAAAGAGTAACCTTGATAATTATTTCATCCTCTGTGAGAATTTTTTTCGCAAGCTCCTCGGAAAAATCAATTCCCGCACCGCCGGAGCAAACGGGTATGACTCCCGCCGCAGATTCAAACGAAACACCGATTCCCGAAACGTCTACCTCTGCACCGCTGTATCCGATAGCGCAAAGCACTCTGCCCCAGTTTGCATCAGAGCCAAACATTGCCGCCTTTACAAGCGATGAGCAGATAACGCTTTTTGCTATTATCTTTGCATTTTTGATATCCTTTGCGCCCTCTACCTCACATTCGAGAAGCTTCGTTGCGCCCTCACCGTCTGCCGCAATTTTACGGCAAAGGTATACTGTAACTGTATTAAGCGCCTGCATAAATGCGGCAAAGGCTTCACCGTCCTCGGTGATTTCGGCATTACCTGCCATACCGTTTGCCATAACGCTTACCATATCGTTTGTCGAGGTATCACCGTCAACACTAACCATATTAAAGGTGTCGGCAATATCCGAGCTTAAAGCCTTCTGCAGCATTTCGCTGCTGATTTTACAGTCGGTAGTGATGAACACAAGCATCGTAGCCATATTGGGATGTATCATTCCCGAGCCCTTTGCTATACCGCCGATTTTACACTCTACACCGCCGATATCAAAGCTCACAGCTATCTCCTTAAGCTTCGTGTCGGTTGTCATTATTCCCTCTGCCGCCGACTCGCTACCGCCGACGGAAAGCGAGGAAGCCAAAGCGGGCATAGCCTCACGTACGGGAGTAATATCAAGAGGCTGTCCGATAACACCTGTTGATGCTACGATAACGTCCCCGGCGGAAATTCCAAGCGCCTCACCTGTAAGACGACACATACCCTCGGCTATCTCTATTCCGTTTGCGTTGCAGGTATTTGCGTTTCCGCTGTTGCATATAACAGCCTGCGCAATACCGTTTTCAAGATTGTTCTTCGTAACGGTAAGCGGTGCTCCCTTTACCTTGTTTGTCGTATATACAGCGGCTGCCGCAGCGGGCACCTCGGAGTATATAAGCGCCAAATCCTTTTTGATTTTATTCTTTCTTATGCCGCAGTGTATACCTGCCGCACTAAAGCCTTTCGCGGCACAAACACCGCCATCTATAATTTTCATTTTTTCTCCATTCCAATGCAAATATTGCTGTTTTTGACAACTTTCGTTTGCATAAATTAGATTTCAAGCCCCTCTGTCAGCTCACAACCGAGCTTCATATTTAAGCACTCTACCGCAGCTCCCGATGCTCCCTTGCCGAGATTATCATACCTCGCAACAAGCAGAATTCGCTCGTCGCTGCCGTAAAGCTCAACAGACATTGTATCAAGCCCGGAATAACGTGCGGCACTCAAAAATCCGCTCTCATCGTTAGCGCCTCTGAATTTTACAATCGGGGTGTTGTAGGTTGCCCTGTAAATTTCAGCGATATCAGAAGCTGTGCCGTATTTGAGACTGTCTGCAAACAGCGGCACGGTCACCTCCATGCCTGAATAGAAGCTTGAAACTATCGGGCAGAATATCGGAGCTTTCTCAACTCCTGAAATCTTCATCATTTCGGGAATGTGCTTATGAGCTTGCGCTATTCCGTACTGTCTTGGTGCAAGAAGATATGGGGATACGTCATCAGCCTCATACTCGGCTATCATCTTTTTACCTCCGCCGCTGTATCCCGTAAGCGAATGAACGGTAAGCGGAGTGTCGGGGGCAAGTATTCCCGCCTTTACTAGGGGATGTATCAAAGCTATAAATCCACAGGCATGGCATCCAGGTACTGCTATACGGTTGCTCTTTCTTATCTTCTCGGCAAACTCCTCGCCAAGCTCGGGGAAACCGTATGCAAATTCGGGATTTGTTCTGTGCGCTGTCGAGGTATCTATAACCGCTGTCGTAGCGTTTTCTATCATCGACACAGCTTCTCTTGCGGCATCATCAGGCAGACACAAAAATACAACGTCAGCACTGTTAAGAGCCTGCCGTCTTGCCTCGGTATCCTTGCGAAGCGCATCGGGAAGCGATATTATTTCTACGTCACGGCGGGAGGCGAGTCTTTCTTCAATGCGAAGACCTGTTGTTCCCGCCTTTCCGTCTATAAAGATTTTCTTCATTTCCTTCACCAAAGTTAATCGAGATTTTTTATGTAAGCATCAAGCTCACAGAGCTGATTTGCAACCGACAGAGGGCCTGTCGAGCCCTCGGAAATTCTCTTTTTAACGCAGGTTTCAAGCGATATTTCCGAATAAAGATCATCGGAAAACAGCTCGGAAAACTCCCTATACTTTTCAATTGGAACTTCATCAAGCACGGTATTTGACGAAATACAGTAAGCAACTATACTTCCCACGGTTTTGTAAGCTGTTCTGAAAGGCATACCCTGCTTTGTAAGATAGTCTGCGAGGTCGGTAGCATTAATAAATCCACGCTGTGCGGCTCGATACATATTCTCGGACTTTACTTTCATCGTCTTTATCATCGGGGCAAAGATTTCAAGGCACATTTTCACCGTCTCTGCCGCATCGAAGAGCGACTCCTTATCCTCCTGCATATCCTTGTTATAAGCAAGCGGAAGTCCTTTGAGCATCGTGAGCGTTCCCATAAGATCGCCGTACACTCTGCCTGTTTTTCCTCTTACAAGCTCTGCCATATCCGAGTTTTTCTTCTGCGGCATTATTGACGAGCCTGTCGTATATGCATCGTCAAGCTCCACAAAGGAAAATTCCCAGCTTGACCAGAGTATAAGCTCCTCGGAAAAGCGTGACAGATGCATCATTATAAGCGAAAACGCCGAGAGAAGCTCAACACAAAAATCTCTGTCGGAAACCGAGTCAAGACTGTTTTTCGTCGGAGCTGTAAAGCCGAGAGCCTCGGCTGTCATTCTTCTCGATATCGGATATGTTGTTCCCGCAAGAGCGAGAGCTCCAAGGGGCGAGTAGTTCATTCTCTTTACCGCATCGTCAAGACGTTCTCTGTCTCTTATGAGCATCTGTGCATAAGCAAGCAGATGATGTCCGAATGTTATCGGCTGCGCACGCTGAAGATGCGTGTAGCCCGGCATTATATCATCCTTATGAGCTGATGCTACCTCGTATATGGATATGAGAAGCTCCTTTATCTGCGACTTGATTTTCGCTACCTCGTCACGCATATAAAGACGAATGTCAAGCGCTACCTGATCATTACGGCTTCTTGAGGTGTGAAGACGCTTTCCAACGTCGCCTACCCTCTCGGTAAGCACCGCCTCGACAAACATATGTATATCCTCGGCATCCTCGGATATTTCGAGCTTTCCGCTCTCAATATCCTCAAGAATTCCGGAAAGTCCAAGAACAAGAGTTTCCTTGTCAGCTTCGGATATTATTCCCACCGAACAGAGCATCTCGGCATGTGCAATAGAGCCGAGTATGTCCTGACGGTACATTTTGGAATCAACACGAATAGAAGAATTGAAGTCATCAGCAAGCTTTGCAGATGCACCGTCCGTTCTTCCCGCCCACATTTTTTTCATACTTTACTTTACCTTATTTGCGTTTTTTGCGTTTACCTGCGCCTGAACCTTGATAGGAAGACCGTAAAGATTGATAAATCCTGCAGAGTCTGCCTGATTGTATACGTTGTCCTCACCAAAGGTTGCGATTTCCTCGGAATAAAGCGAATAATCGCTCCATACACCAGCTTTTATAATATTACCCTTGTAGAGCTTCATTTTTACCTTACCGGTTACGTTCTCCTGTGTTTTGTCAACAAATGCGGAGAGCGCCTCACGCAGAGGTGTAAACCACTGACCGTTGTACACAAGCTCGGCAAAGGTTATTGCAAGCTCACTCTTTTTATGAGCTGTCATTTTATCAAGAGTTACAGTTTCAAGATAGTTATGAGCGGCATAAAGAATTGCTCCGCCGGGGGTTTCATAAACACCGCGGCACTTCATACCTACAAGACGGTTTTCTACTATGTCAAGCAGTCCGATACCGTTCTCGCCGCCAAGCTTGTTGAGCTCGAGTATTATTTCCTTTGCGCTCATTGCCTTATCGTTAAGCTTTACGGGAACACCCTTTTCAAAATCAAGAGTTACATAGGTAGGCTTATCAGGTGCTGCCATTGGAGATACACCCATTTCAAGGAAACCTGCCTTGTCGTAAAGAGGCTCGTTACCCGCATCCTCAAGGTCAAGTCCCTCGTGAGAGAGATGCCAGAGGTTTTTATCCTTCGAATAGTTGGTTTCACGGTTAATCTTAAGAGGAACGTTGTGCGCCTCGGCATACTCGATTTCTTCCTCACGGGATTTGATATCCCACTCACGCCAGGGAGCGATTATCGGCATATCGGGAGCAAAAGCCTTGATAGTAAGCTCGAAACGAACCTGGTCGTTACCCTTACCGGTACAGCCGTGGCATATTGCGTCAGCGCCCTCTGCCTTTGCGATTTCAACAATTCTCTTTGCTATTACGGGACGTGCAAACGACGTACCGAGCATATATTCCTCATAAAGAGCTCCCGCCTTAACGGTAGGGATGATGTAGTCGTCAACGAATTCATCCGTAAGGTCCTCTATATAAAGCTTTGATGCGCCTGTCTTGATTGCCTTTTCCTCAAGTCCTTCAAGCTCATCAGCCTGACCAACGTTACCCGAAACAGCGATAACCTCGCAGTTGTTGTAGTTTTCCTTAAGCCACGGAATAATGATAGACGTATCAAGTCCTCCCGAATAGGCGAGTACTACCTTTTTAATTTTTGTCTTGTCCATGTGTTTATCCTCCGAACACGTTTTATTTTTTGTTGATGTCGATATTTTAACACATATGGAATAAATATGCAATAGTTTTTGCAAAAAAAATTATTTTTTGCCATTTTGCACAATATTAATATATAATGTAGTTTTGCGTTTGGCATTTTTACAGGCCCGTTATGCACAATTATGCATATTTATGCTGAAATATTGCATATTAATAACTATTTTTGCAGGTTCGGCATATTTTTCCGCTGTCCGAGATTTGAAAAAGCTTGATTTTCGTATCGAAATGTTGTATTCTTAATATAAAAAACTTACACCACGGTATTTTTTTCGTCACTACTTGAACAAGAGCGAAAAACGTGATATAATTTTTTTATTGTTTGTATTCTGCACGCAGCGTTTTACGTGCATATTAACAAAGAGGAAAAGCTTATGTACAAAATAACAAAGAAAAAGGTTTTGAATCCGACGGTTGTCGAGCTTCATATAGAAGCTCCGTTGGTTGCAAGAAAAGCAAAACCCGGACAATTCATAATTCTGCGAGTTGACGGGGACGGAGAGCGTATACCGCTGACCGTTGCGGGAGTTAACCGTGAGCTTGGAACTGTTAAAATTATATACCAGATAGTTGGCTCGACCACAAGAAAGCTTGCCGAGCTTGACGAGGGGGACTTTATACAGGATTTCGTAGGTCCGCTCGGAATGCCCACACACCTTGAGGGGCTCAAAAGGGTATGTATTATAGGCGGCGGCGTGGGCTGTGCCATTGCTATGCCTATTGCCGAGGCGCTTCACGAAATGGGCGCTGACGTTACAAGCATAATCGGCTTCAGAAACAGCGAGCTTCTTATATGCGAGGATGAATTCCGTGCGGCATCAGATAAGCTTATCGTTATGACCGACGACGGCTCGTACGGCAGGGGCGGAAACGTTACCGTGCCGCTTAAGGAAATGCTTGAGAACGGCGAAAGGTTCGATATGATTATAACAATCGGTCCGCTTATTATGATGAAGTTCGTAGTTGCTGCGGCAAAGCCGTTTGACGTGCCGGTTACCGTTTCTATGAACCCGATTATGATAGACGGAACGGGAATGTGCGGCGGCTGCCGTCTTTCTCTCAACGTCGACGGTAAACGAGTAACGAAGTTTGCCTGCGTTGACGGGCCGGACTTCAACGGCTACGAGGTGGATTTTGACGAGGCTATGTCTCGCGGAAGAATGTATTCGGACTTTGAGCGTCACGCATACGAAGCCACCTGCAACCTTTTCAAGAAGGAGGCAAACTGAAAATGGCAAACTTCAATATGTCACCAAAAAGAAACCCGATGCCCTCGCAAGAGCCAAGCGTAAGAGCGCACAATTTTGACGAGGTTGCTCTCGGATATACCGAACAGACGGCAATCGACGAGGCAATGCGCTGTCTGAACTGCAAGAATATGCCCTGCGTTGGAGGCTGTCCTGTAAAAATACATATCCCCGAATTTATATCAAAGATAAAAGAGGGAGATTTTGAGGGTGCGTACCAAATAATTTCACGCTCCTCCTCGCTTCCTGCCGTTTGCGGCAGAGTTTGTCCGCAGGAAACGCAGTGCGAATCAAAATGCGTAAGAGGTTTAAAGGGCGAGTCGGTGGGAATTGGCAGACTTGAACGCTTTGTTGCGGATTGGCACAACACCTTCTCAAACCAAGTACCGACAAAACCCGAATCAAACGGCAGACGTGTTGCGGTTGTAGGTTCAGGCCCTTCGGGACTTGCCTGTGCCGGCGACCTTGCGAAGCTTGGCTACTCTGTTACGGTATATGAGGCTCTGCACACTGCGGGCGGTGTTCTGGTTTACGGCATTCCCGAATTCCGTTTGCCCAAGGCTATCGTTGCAAAAGAGGTCGAGGGACTTCGTGCGCTCGACGTTGATATACAAACTAACGTGGTAATCGGAAAGACGCTCACTATCGACGAGCTTTTTGAAATGGGCTATGAGGCTGTATTTATCGGCTCGGGTGCCGGACTCCCGAACTTTATGGGAATCCCCGGAGAATCGCTCAAGGGTGTATATTCCGCAAACGAGTTCCTGACAAGAAGCAACCTTATGAAAGCATACAGAGAAAATCCGCAAACGCCTATTATGAAGGGTGGTCGGGTTGCGGTTGTCGGCGGCGGCAACGTGGCAATGGATGCCGCAAGAACAGCGTTGCGACTTGGTGCAAAAAAGGTTTATATCGTATACCGCCGCTCTATGGATGAGCTTCCCGCAAGACACGAGGAAATCGAGCACGCTATCGAGGAGGGTATCGACTTTAAGCTGCTTAATAATCCCGTTGAGATTTTAGGCTACAACAACCCTGAAAATCCAAGAGACGAAAAGAACGGTTTTGTCACGGGTATGAAGTGCATAAAAATGGAGCTTGGCGAGCCCGACGAGCGTGGCAGACGTCGCCCGATAGAAATTCCCGGTTCTGAATTCACGCTTGACGTAGACACGGTTATAATCTCTATCGGTACTTCCCCAAATCCGCTTATCAAGGATACAACACAGGGTCTCTCTGTCAACAGCCGAGGCGGAATCATAATCGACGAAAACGCTATGACGTCCAGAGTAGGCGTTTATGCCGGTGGCGATGCTGTAACGGGAGCTGCTACGGTTATCTCTGCAATGGGAGCAGGAAAGGCTGCCGCCACAGCAATACACGAATACTTGTCGAACAAATAAATGCTTTGAGTGGCGCAGGACTTCTTCCGTCGCGGCAATGCCGCCCCACCTCCCTCGCGAGGGAGGCAAGAGCAGCAATACACGAATACTTGTCGAATAAATAAACGCTTTAATCTGCATAGGACTCCTTCCGTCGCGGCAATGCCGCGCCACCTCCCTCACGAGGGAGGCAAGAGCAGCAATACACGAATATTTGCTGAATAAAACAGCAGATGATTAAAATAAAAAGCACGGTTGATTTTTCGATTTCAACCGTGTTTTTTACTTTTATTGTAAATTTATGTTGTCAAATTACGACTTTTCAAGAAGCTTTGTTGCAATGTCATACATAATCCTTGCGCAGTATTCCATAGCGTTGAAGTCTATCAAATCAAGGCTGTCGTGTATGGAGTGAAGCACCGGAATCTCTCTTGCCTGGCTGAACCATACAACGGGATAGCCTCTGTCGTAGAACGTAACGTCATCTCCTGCAAGGCACTCCTTTGACGTGGGCATAGGCCAATCTATCTGTGGAAGCTTTTCTTTGTGTCCAACACAAAGTTTACCTGTTGCATAAAGGGGAGTTGCTGAAAAATCGTCAAAATTCATATACCAGGCTATATTCTCACCTGCGTGTAGCTTGTTATATTCATTGCTTCCCTTTGCGCCTCTTGGGGGTGGGTTATCGCAATACTCCTCAGCAGAGAATGCAACGAACTCAAGCGTGTGGCCGTTGCCACAATCCTTAAGAAGCCGTGCCATTTCCAAGAGCATAGCTGTACCCGATGCATCGTCACCAGCACCCTGGGCAAGCGGAGCGGAATCATAGTGCGCACCAAATACCATTTTTGTATCATCACCCTCAACATAGCCTACAACGTTATCCGTCACAGTATCGTAGCAGGTTGCATCAACAACGAGGCAATAAGTGTGGTCAATATGAGTTGCGATATAGAGCGTTCCGATAGCTCCGACAGCACAAGTCGCAATATGATCTATATATGGGCATCTGATAACCTTTGTGTGTGGCTCACCGTGAGCATAACCGTAATGAGCAACTATAAGTCCGACAGCTCCAAGCTCCTCGAGCTTCTGTGCAAAATATCCGTGTTCAAAAGTGCCGAGCGGCTTCGTGAGGAAAATTACCTGTCCTTTTACGTCCATTTTATCTATCTCGGGCACTTGCTCGGGAGTTACGACAAGCAGCTTGCCCTCAAAATTAACAGAACAGGAGAAATATTCACAAACAGCGTTAGGAACTTCTTTTCCTGCGGTTACGTCAAAAAAGTTGAAGGATTTGAAATCCCAGCCACGAACCTTGTATTCCTCACGGCGCACCTTGAGTCCGTATTCGAGAAAGGTCTTCTCTATATAGTTGGCTCTGTCACGCTCGCCAGGTGATGCTGCGTGATAGGTCGAAAACTTCAAGCACATTTCCTTGAGATGCGCTTCCATATTCTGCTTTACGTTTTGCATCTTCTTTGTCCTCGTAGAATTCATTTTTTCGGGATATCAATCCCATACTGACCTTATTATATATAAATCTTTCGGCAAAGTCAAGCAGATTTGCTATATTTACTTTTATATGTATTTTATATCTAAATGAAGCTTTTTGCGCCCAAGCGGTTGACTTTTTTTCGCACTTGTGCTAAACTATTACAGCGAGCGAAAAATCACAATTAAATAATACGCCTGCATAGTTAAATGGATATAATAACCCCCTCCTAAGGGGTAGTTACAGGTTCGGTTCCTGTTGCGGGTGCCAAAGAAAGCAGAGCCGCTCTTGTGGCTCTTTTTTTCTTTTGACATTATCGCAAAAAACCTTTACTTTTTGCCCGAAATATGATATAATAAAAGTAAGAATTCAAAAAACACCAACCGCGAAAGGAGAACGTATGGCGCTTGAAAACAAACTGGGCATCCGCAATTCCGCAGAGCTTGCGCGAGAAGAAGAGCGCATAAGCAAAACGCGCGCAATTGCGCTTTTTGAAACGGATTTTCTCTCCACACTACGTTCGGGAACTTTTGATGCGCTTTCAAAAATACACGCCTTTCTGTTTTCGGATATATACGATTTCGCAGGGAAGATAAGAGCTGTCAATATTTCAAAGGGGAATTTCAGGTTTGCCCCTCTTATGTACCTTAACTCAGCCATTGAGAGCATCGAAAAAATGCCTCAG